>JBNLDM010000126.1:0-25427 GCA_050304335.1 Pontiella sp. | reverse complement strand
ACTTCAGTTCTTCCGGGAAACGCGGATCCGATATGAACCATGACTTCGTCATTATTTCCATTCGGAAATTATCGGTCGCTTTGCTCTCGGCGCGCCACGACCGTGCAGCCGTGGCTCGCATGTCCGATGCGAGATATCCGTAGCTATGCTCCCTTTGTGTCGGCTATCCCGATCGCGGAGGGCGTGATATTTCCGTGCCCGCAGATGAACGCAGATGGGTAGGCCGATTGCTGTAGGGCAGGAATGGCTGAACGCCTTCCCGCCCTGCAATTCTATATCAACCAGCAATAAACAACGATCCAACGCCAGAGGCCGAAGTTACGCCTCTTTCATCTTCTTGCGGAAGTTGCGGATCAGTGTCTGGGCAATCATGGAAATGTTGCTGACCGAGAAGTATAACACCAGCCCGGATGGCATGCTGTAGAAGAAGAACAGCATCATCAGCGGCATCATCACCATCATCATTTTCTGCTGTTGCTGCTGCTCCGGGGTAGCCGCCGATGTGGACGGGGAACTCAGCTTCTGCTGCCAGACCATGGAGGCTGCCATGACGATAGGCAGGATATTGAGGGCGCCGGCAATCGGCACCTTGCCCATCAGGAGGTTTTCCGGTGCGCTGAGGTCGGCGATCCACAGGAAACTCGAATAGCGCAGTTCGATCGCATTGCGGATTACAGAATACAGTGCAAACAGAACCGGCATCTGAAGGATCATGGGCAGGCATCCGCCCATCATGCCCATGGGATTGAACCCATGCTCCTGATAGACTTTCATGGTCTCCGCCTGAAGCTTCTTGGGATTGCTTTTGTATTTTTCCTGCAGGGCCTTGATCTTCGGCTGGACCACCTGCATCTTTTCCGAGTTCTCCCGCATCTTCTCCGTGCTCTTGTGCGTCAGCGGCCAGAAGATGGTGCGGACGAGCAGGGTCAGGAGAATGATGGCGACGCCATAGTTATGGAAAATGCCGTCGAGTTTGTTGAGGGTCCACAGCAGGGCCTTGCGCGCGGGTTCCATCATCCAGTTCATAAACGACCAGAAACCGATCGTCTCGAACTCCATGACGCTTTCCATGTTGTTTCCGGCAGCCTTCAGGACGGAATACTGCTTGGGTCCGATGTAGTAGGTGTAGTCCAGCTGCAGGGCATCACCGGCGGCAATCGTGGCCGGTTTGAAAACCAGGGCGGCGGCAATATCGTGCGGCACCGCGCCTTTCTGGGAGGTGTCGCGGGTGGAGCGTATCGCCATGGTTGCGACGGGTTCCTGAAGACCGAGTATCTGGGTGAAGAACTTGTTTTTCGCGGAGACCCAGTCAACGACCGTGTCGCGCATCTCCTCTGGTACGGTATCCAGCACGTCCGGCGTGTCTTCCTGCTTGAAAAGTTTCCTCAGCTTGCGGCCCCAGTACTGGACACCGTTTGCCGAGGTATAGGAGTCGACGCCAAGAATGCTCAGTCCCTTCATCGCCTTCATGTCGGGCGGATTCTGCATGCGGCCGGTCAGGATCCGGAAGGCGGGCAGTGATACGGATTCGGATGCGGAAGGGATAAAACGATCCCTGACAGTCACCACATAGCCGTCGCCCATCGTGATCGTGCGTTCAAGGGTGCAGCCCTCGAGTTCACGGGAGAGGGTGGCGGTCATGCCGTCGGCAGACACGTTGAGATTGAACGGGTATCGCGTTCCCGCTCCCTTCAGCCCTTCATAGGTCAGCGCCGGGGCATTGGTAAAGTCGAGCACCACCGGGTCGCTATCCTCTTCATTGAACTCCGGATAGCCCAGCAGCGTGGCCGACCTGATGCCGCCCCCGAGCGAAGTCAGCGCCAGTTCGACCTTATCGTTCCCCAGCGTGGCAACGACCTCCTCGGCCAGTGGTTGCTGCTCTTCCGGCGCGACCGGTTCGACCACGGGTTCTGCTGCTATGACGGCATCCTGTGCCGGCGTGTCGTCCGTGGTTTCAACCGCATTGGTCTGCGCCGCAGGCGCCGGCGCGGAAGCGAGATGGGGTGCGATATAGGTGCGATCGATGAGCAGCCATAACGGGATCATCAGGACGAGAATGATGACGGGTATCAGATCTTTCTTATTCATGTCTGTTTCTCTTCGATTGATTCATTGCCGGGCTCGGGAACGGGGTCGTATCCCCCGGGATGGAACGGGTGGCATTTGCAGATTCTTTTGAGTCCGAGCCAAAGACCGTGAACCATACCATGTTGATTCAGTGCATCAATGCAATAGTTCGAACAGCTCGGATGGAAGCGGCACCGCTGCCCCAGGAACGGGCTGACGGTTTTCTGGTACAGCTTGACCAGCAGGATGGCCGCCCGGGAGGGCAGGGACGGTTTTCCGATCCGCCCGCCGGAGCGAGCATGCGCTGCCATATGATTATTCCAGTCCATACTCATGTTCAGCCAGTACGAGGTTTTCTTCGGTGAGTATGCCCGACTGCGAGGCCAGCTGCAGCAGCTCACGCAGGATATCGTTCCAGTCGGCTTCAAGGATGGCCCTGCGCCCCACGAGTATAACATCGAAATCGCCGGTAAAGTAGGGGCGGAGGTTGCGGTAGGCTTCCCGCAGCCGGCGACGGGCGAGGTTGCGCTTGTTGGCGCGCAGGTGGACCTTCCTGCTGGTTACGACACCCAGCCGCTGCGAAGCCCCCTCACCGCAGCGCAGCCAGAGAACCATGTAGCGGCCCACCCGCTTGCGGTGCTGGGAAAAGGTTTCCGCAAAAAGCGCCGATTGTACGAGGCGCTGCTGTTTCCGTAAACAACGATCAAGCCCGCTGGATGGCGGGCTTGAGTCGATGGAATAGTCCGACTCCCTCTGGTGGGGCTTCGGCATGTCTAAAACCTGGTTACACGGCCGTCAGGCGCTTGCGGCCCTTCTGGCGTCGGCGTTTCAGCACCGCGCGTCCATCTGCGGTTTTCATGCGTTTGCGAAATCCGCATTTACGGGCACGTTTCAGTTTGGATGGATTATATGTGCGTTTCATCGGTAGATTCCCTGTTTGTTCTAAAAAGCACGCTAAACTACCAACAATACGCTGGTTGTCAAACCCAATTGGGTGTGAAATATGGAATGAAAAGTGGGGTTGAGCCGTGATAATCCGCTGACGCAGGTTTGGCGATTCGGATCCCATCCTCACGCCTCATTTCCCGTTGCAATCGTCGGTGTTCTCCTTCACCATCATCGGTCTATGAAAAAGGAAATCAATCTCAGCGGCGGAATCGATCTCGATACAGTGGTCAACAATGCGGAAAAACGGATCGACGGGCGGAAGCCCGATGAACTGCGTTCCATCCGGTTTACCAAGGATTTTATCACCTCGGCCAAGGGCTCCGTATTGGTTGAAATGGGCAATACGAGGGTGATCTGCACCGCCAGCGTAGACGAAAGCGTGCCCGGCTGGATGCGGTTCCAGAATGTTCCCGGCGGATGGGTGACGGCGGAATACAGCATGCTGCCCGGGGCTACGCAGGATCGTACAAAACGTGAAGCCACGCAGGGCAAGGTCGGCGGTCGCACGATGGAGATCCAGCGTCTGATTGGCCGTTCGCTCCGGGCGGTGGTGGATCTGGAAAAGCTGGGCCGGCGGCAGATCTATCTGGACTGCGATGTCATCCAGGCGGACGGCGGTACCCGAACCGCCTCCATCACCGGCGCCTATGTGGCGTTGAAGCTGGCCGTGGACCGTCTGATGCAGGAGGGCTTGATCAAGCAGGATCCCGTGGTGGAGGGCCTGGCGGCAATCAGCGTAGGCATCAACAAAGGCGTGCCGATTCTGGATCTGTGCTACCTGGAGGATTCCTCGGCAGAGGTGGATGCCAACTTTGTCATGACCGAATCGGGAAAGATCATCGAAGTGCAGGGTACGGCCGAGGGGGCGCCGTTCAGCAAGGATGAACTGTTCGAGATGATGACCCTGGCCGAAAAAGGCATTGGTGAACTGATCGAAATGCAGAAAGCGGTCATCGCCTAGCGGGATTAGTTGATGGTTGTTGGCTGCTAGGGCTCCTGCACCGATCTTCTGGAACCAGAAGGCAGACTCCTAACAACCAACATTCATCAGCTAACAACTAAAACCAGATAACTGATGGTTTTCCGGATTTCTACTCATCGAACTGATGCCTGACGATGTCGGCTTCGACCATATAGATGACATCCTCGGCAATGTTGCAGGCGTGGTCGCCGATGCGTTCCAACCGGTGGGTCACCGCCAGCAGTGTGATCAATGCTTCAGCATGTTCCGGTTCCCGGTTCAGGGCCTCTACGATTTCCGTCTTCATTTCGGACTTCATGGCGTTGATTTCCTCATCATCCTTCAGAACCTCGCGCGCCAGATAGGCATCGATGTTCAAAAGCGAGTCGAGGCTCTTGCGGACAATGGACTTGGCCAGATAGGTCATCTGGTGCAGATCGAGCGGAATCCGGGGCTTGGAGGCTTTGTTGATGAAGATGCCGTTCTTGGCGATGTCGGCCGCCAGATCACCGATACGCTCGAGATCGCTGTTCATTTTCATGACGGCGACAATGAAGCGCAGATCGATGGCCACGGGCTGGTAGAGGGCGAGTGCCTTGAGACATTCCTCTTCCACTTCCACTTCCAGATCGTCGATTTCGTGGTCGCCATCGATGACCTTCGTGGCCAGCTCCTCATCGCTTTCCTGCAATGATTTCACCGCCAGTTCCAGGCTTTCGTCTACGCGTGCGCCCAGTGAGTAGATCAGCTTCTTGAGCCGGTCGAGTTCCTTTTCCAAATGCTTTGCCATGGGAGTACCTCCGTAATTCCTACTGCTTATTGCTTACTGCGGATTGCTGAAGTCTGACCGGCCATCCGGTACGCAATACGCTGTACGCAGTATTTCCCTATCCAAATCGTCCTGTAATGTAGTTTTCCGTCTGCGGATTGTCCGGATTGGTGAACAATTGCCTGGTTTTTCCAAATTCTACCAGTACCCCTTCATACATGAAAGCGGTTAGGTCGGAAACGCGCGCCGCCTGCTGCATGTTATGGGTTACGATGATGATGGTGTAGTTTTCGCGCAGCTCGCCAATCAGGTCCTCGATCTTGGCGGTCGCCTTCGGGTCAAGCGCCGAAGTCGGTTCGTCCATCAGCAGGATTTCGGGCTTGATGGCCAGCGCGCGGGCGATGCACAAACGCTGCTGCTGTCCGCCCGACATGCCCAGCGCATTGGTGTTCATCCGATCCTTCACCTCGTCCCAGATCGCGGCCTGCTGCAGGCTGGTTTCGACGATTTCACTTAATGCCTGCTTGTTCGTGATGCCCTGCAGTCGCGGGCCGTAGGCGACGTTGTCGAAAATCGACTTGGGAAAGACGTTGGGCTTCTGGAAGACCATGCCGACCCGGGAACGCAGCGTGACCACGTCGATGTTGCGGTCGTAAATGTTGTGTCCATCAAAGATCATCTGGCCTGACGCATGGGTAGAGGGGATGAGGTCGTTCATGCGGTTGATGGAGCGCAGGAGCGTGCTCTTGCCGCATCCACTGGGACCGATCATGGCGGTGACCATGCGCTTGGGAATCTGCAGGCTGACCTTGCGTACTGCTTCGAAGTCGCCATAGAAAAGCGAGAACTCTCTGGCCTCGATATGCGGATCCCAGTCGCCCACATCGCTGTGCTCGGCAAACTGGTCGAATTTTCTCAGGGTGATTTCGTCGTTCATATCAGCCTCTCAGTTTCTTGGAGATGCGCGCGCGCATCAGAATGGCAAACAGGTTGAGGAGCAGTACCAGGGCTACCAGTGTGAATACCATGCCATATTGAACGTGGCGGATTTCGTCCACGGCTTCATGTTCGGTACAAAGATTGTAGATGTTCCAGGGAAGAGCCGGCGTCGGCTGGCTGAGGGTTTCCCACAGCTTCAGCGGCAGACCCACGCTGACGGCGGCCGTAAAGATGATCGGAGCGGTTTCGCCGGCGGCCCGGCCCATGCTGATAACGATCCCGGTCAGTATCCCCGGCAGGGCGGCAGGCAGGATAACGGTCAATACGGTCCGCCAGCGTCCGGCTCCGAGACCGAAGGCCGCCTCCTTGTAGGTGCGGGGTACCGCCAGAATGGCTTCCTCGGACGAACGGATGATCGTGGGCAGGATCAGCAGCGAGAGTGTCAGCGAACCCGCCAGCACGCTTTTGGAGTCTGACACGTGGATCGTGTTGAGGAAGAAGGCGAGGCCGAACAGGCCGAACACGATGCTGGGAACGCCGGCCAGTGTGCTGATGCAGATACGCAGAAAGCTGACGATCCGGCCTTCCTTGGAATATTCGCACAGGTAGATGGCGGCAATCACACCCATGGGAATGGCGAAGAGCATGGCGCCCAGGGTGAGATAGATGGTGCCGAGCACCTCGGGCCAGATACCGCCGAAGATATGTGAATCCTTCGAGGTGTCGGTGATAAACCGCCAGTAGAAGGTTGTTTTCGGGAGCATCATTTGTTCGATGTGCGATTGCATGTAGTCAAACAGCGGTTCCAGTCCGGTACCTTTAAAGAGGTCGGCGCGGGGTTTTTCCACCAGAACGCCCATGGCATCGGGATTCGAATAGTCCCATTCCTCTGAATAGAGCACCTCGTGCAGCTTGACCTGGGTTCGGTCCCAGCGGGTCTGGCCGTACCGCTGACGCAGCAGCACCGGCGTGCGTTCACCGGGGGCCGGGCCGAGCAGCACTTCAACCGCCTTTTCAACTTCCTTGTAAGCCGATCTGTAGTCCCGCCTCTCGGAACTGGGCATCTCCTTCATTTCGGCTTTGAAGTCTTCCATCATCCGGTAAACGGGTGCGCGGGCTTCGGCCGCTTTTTTCATTTCCGCATTGAAGGCTTCCGGATGGCCGCGGTCATACTGCTCGAGCATGACGCGCCGGTGCTCGATCGTACCCTTGAAGATAAAGGCTTTCGATCCCCGCCAGATGATCGGTGCGAGAATCAGCACGAGCGCCATGGCCATGACGGCGATGGCAATCAGCCCGAAGCCGGAAAAGGCCTTGTCCAGAACTTTGCGTGTTTCCAGTCGCATAGGTTATTTTCCCAGCTTCTTGCGGGAGCGGTTCACGATGATTTCATTGACGAGGTTCATGATAAATGAGGAGGCGAGCAGGCAAACGGCCAGGGCGAACAGTACGTGGAAGCGCGCCGACCCGGTTACATGGTCGGCCTCGCCCATGTCGCCGGCGATGGTTGCGGTCAGGGTTCTGACCGGTTCAAGTACGTTGTACCACGGGGAGGGGATGCGGGCGGCGTTGCCTGAGGCCATCCAGACCACCATGGTTTCACCGATGGCGCGCATCACGCCGAGAATGACTGCCGCCAGAATTCCGCTGATAGATGCGGGAATGACGGTTTTAATGATCGTTTCGGCGCGTGTTGCGCCCAGCGCGTAGGATCCCTCGCGCAGTTCCCGGCCCGCGGCCTGCAGGGCGTCTTCCGAAACGCTGACGACCGTGGGCAGGGCCATGATCCCCAGAATAATCGAAACATTGAGCGCGTTGGTGCCGCTGCTGATTTCAAGGCCTGCCAGATGCGCGGCGGTACGGTGAATAATTAAATAAGCGGCTGCTCCCAGCACGGGGAAGACCAGGGCTCCGGCCAGCTTTGGATTGCGGATCCTGGTCCGGAGCTTGTCGAGCAGCAGGTCGCCGATGATGACGACCAGCAGTGCGAAAAGCGGACCCAGAATCAGCCATGCGCCGACTGACAGGATGGTTCCGCCATGGTTTTGCAGTGCCGGAGCAAAGACGACGAGCGCGAAGAAACCATAGGCCACCGAGGGGATGGCCGCGAGAATCTCGATCAGCGGTTTGACGATCTGCCGCATCTTGAAGGGGAGCAGGTCGCTCAGACAGACCGCCGCCGATATGCCCAGCGGCACAGCCACGATGATGGCTCCAAGCGTGACGAGCCCTGTTCCGACAAAGAGGGGCAGAGCCCCGAATTCGCCGGGTTGGGCGGATGGATACCAGTGGGTGCCCGTGAAGAACTCGCGAAACCCTTCGAGCTTGAAGAACGGAATTGCATCCTTGAGGATGAAATAGAAGATGAAAAAAACCGCAAAGGTCGAAAGCGATGTGATCGTGAAGAGAATACCTTGTCCCATCCAGTCGCCCACGCGCTGGCGGAAGCTGGCGGCATCGCTCATAACTAGACTTTGCGAGGGTTTTCTGCCCATAAAAATGATCCTTTGAAGACCGTGCGCACGATGGGCGTGAATTGTTAGGATAAGATGAGGAGAAGGTTAACGTTCGGTCAAGGAAGGCGCAGAACAGAGGCGCCCTGAGACAAGAAAAAGGCGCAACCCGCAGGTCACGCCCTTATTCTTTTCGCGTTACCTGTTCATCAGTAGGCGGTAACCGGAACGAATCCGATTTCTTCAACCATTTCCTGGCCATCTTCGGACAGATAGATGGTAACGAACTGGTAGACCGGGCTTCCGAGCTTGGGATAGCCGTTGGTGTACATGAACAGCGGGCGGGCAATGGGGTATTCGCCGGACTGCACCGTTTCAGCTGACGGATAAATACCGTTTATCTTCAGGGCTTTGACGGTCTTGTCGACAAATCCCAGACCGGCATAGCCGATGGCGGCCGGAGTACTCTGTATCTTCTGGCGGATGGCGCCGTTGGAGCCTACGGTTTCAACGGTATTGGCCATCTTTCCCTTGTTCATGACCATGTTTTCGAAGGTTTCATAGGTGCCGCTGTTGGTATCGCGCGATACCGCCACGATAGCCAGATCAGGACCGCCCACTTCCTTCCAGTTGGTTATTTCGCCGAGAAAGATCTTGCGTACCTGCTCAACCGTCAGATCCTGAACCGGGTTGGAGGGGTGGACGAGAACCGGGAGGCCGTCCAGGGCCACCACATGGGCTACCGGCTGGATACCCTTTTCGGCACAGGCCTTGAATTCGGATTCCTTCATAGGACGGGACATGTCGGCAATGTCGCAGGTGCCGTTCATAATGCTCTTGGCGCCATTTCCGCTGCCGGACTCGGATACGGTCACGTTCACTTCAGGATGGGCGGCCATGTAGTATTCAGCGAATGCCTTGGCGATCGGGCCCACGGTGGTGGAGCCGTCGATCACGATCTTCTCCTGTGCAGAAGCCGTACCCAGCGTGGCGGCAACGGCGGCAAGTGCGATAATCTTCTTCATCATATTCTCCTTCGTTGTTGATTTCCTGACAGTGCTTCCTCAAAGACAGCTTGAATCTGCCTGGTTTCGGTTAGGCTTGTGTGTCGGAAATGTTTGGAAAGGGTTAATTCTAATAAACCGCAAATATGGAAAGGGCATCCAGAGGATGCCCTTTCACGCTGTTTAGAAGCTTGCGATCAGGTCGAGATGGATGGTATCGACCGAGTTGTCCGTGCTTTTCTGTTCCCCGGCAATGTAGGTGACACCTGCCTGCAGGTGCTTGACAATGTTACAGGCAGCCTTGATGCGGAATCCCCTGATGTCGGTGCCGCCGCCGGCAAAGTCGGAGTCGGCGAAGGCGTCAGGTGCCGCATTGGCATCCAGGTCACGGTAACCCAGCTTGGTTTCCCACTTGCCCTTCTTGGCATCGCCGAACTTGACGCCCGCGCAGAAGCCCTGGTTGTCGACGCTCTCTTCCGAGTTGTTGACATAATCGCCGTAGACCTTGAACGGTACGGGCATCAGATCCTTGAAGCTGATTTCACCGAACAGTTCATTCACCGTGTAGTCGACCGGAGCGCCGTAGTCGATGGCATTGTTGTAGGCAAATATCGATCCGCCAACGGTCAGCTTGGTGTCTTCGCCGAGCGGCTGGGTGATTCCGAGTTGGAGTGATGCCATATCAAGGTCGTTCGCAAGGTTATCATCCTCGACCTTGAAATAGCCGGCGCTGCCAAAGAACGCGGTGGAATCGAAGTCAGTGGAATACGTATATGCCAGGCCCTCGGGGTTGACGTCGCTGTCCCAGATCAGGTCGGTAATGGTCTTCCACGGATATTTCATCTTGCCGAGCGTGGCGGCGCCATACTTGCTGTCTTCCGGTGCAATGGTCATGTAGGCCAGGTCAAAATAGACGCCTTTGCTGTCCCATGTGCCGCCGATGGTCTGGTTGCCTGAATTGGCCCCTTGGCCGGTCCGGATCCGGATGCCGGCCGTGGTGAAATCATTGACGTCGGCGTAGGCGCCCAGGCGCACGCGGATGCGCTGGCGGTTTTTATCGATCGAGCCGTTGTCATCGTTGATGTTCTCGTAGCGGTAGCGCAGGTCGCCCTTGATCTTGATCTTTTCCGACCAGTTGCTCTTCTCGCTGCCTGCTTCCAGCGCGGCCACGCGTTCTTCCAGCGTTTTTGCGCCTGCATCGTCTGCCACTGCAACAGCCGCCGTGGAAGCCACAACCGCCGCGGCGAAGCCATATACGAACGTCTTATTCATCTATTCATCCTCCATGTTTTGTTTGTTAGGATATGATGTATCCAGAACCGCTGGTTACACCCGCACCTCTTCCGGAAGAGCTTAAAACACGGCTGTTTCTTGTCTAATTGTTTCACCGGTGTTTTTGTATGGTTGGTTCTCTTCCAAAACTTGACCGTATGTTTGGTCATTGTCTGTTAGGAAATTATGAGGATCGGGTTAAATATTAGTAATGGATGAGCGGTTTGTTTGGCACGCATGTGCAAATAAAAAGGCCCATCTAAGTTCCGATGGGCCCTGTTCTATTTCACTGATCACAGACTATTTTTCGCCGGCGACCACCTCGGCAATATTGAGGGCATGGTCTTTCATGCGGCGGTAGTAGTTCAGCATGTCTGTAAAGGCCAGACTGAAGAAGGGCGAAACCTCCTCCTTCTGGAGCCGTTCGAGATGCTGGCGCCGGAATTCCTTCATCAGTTCGCCGATAGCGGCGCCTTCGGTCGTGGCCCAGGCCAGGTCTTCCTTGTTTTCGGCTTTCATGGCTTTATTGACACGCAGTACATAGTTTGTCACCCGGTCGTGGAGCGTGAGCAGCTTTTCCTGCGCCGGGCCGTCCAGCGGCAGATTGTTCTGCTCCATCTTCTTGATGCCCTTGAGCACGTTGACAATGTAGTCGCTAAGCGATTCATATTCGTCCGCAATGCGCATCTGTTTATGACCTTTGATGGTGATATCGTGAGGAACCTGGCCGGCCACCATGTTGCTCAAGTACATGAAGATTTCCTTCTGAACGTTATCGAGGATCTCCTCCCGGCGGAACAGCTTGGACACCAGCTTGGCGTTGCCCGCGCCTTCGTTGAGGCATACGCGCAGTTTATCCATCATGGTCTCGATGCTTTCAGCCATGAAATTGAGCTGGCCCTGGGACTGGACAATACCCAGCGCCGGGGTGTCGAGCATCCGGACATCCAGATAGGTGAGGTGCCCGACCTCTTTGATACCCTTTTCCGGGATGAGCCGGGTGACCAGTTTGGCGAGCAGGCCGGCAAACGGCAGAAATACAATGACGTTGATTACATTGAAAGAGGTGTGGGTCAAGGCGATCCCCGCCGTGATGATCTGCCCATACTGGTCTTCGTCCATGTCGCTGATATGGATATCCAGGGGATTGAATCCGGTTTTCCACGTGATCAGGCGGCAAAGCAGTTTCGTCATCAGCGGGAAGCAGGCGATAAACCAGGTGGTTCCCAGGACATTGAACATGATATGGGCCAGGGCCGCCCGCCGAGCCGTTGTGGTTGTGCCGAGCGAGGCCAGCCACGCGGTGATAGTGGTCCCGATGTTCTCACCCATCACCAGCGCGGCCGCCGTCTGGTATTCGATCACCCCGGTCGATGCCAGGCCGATGGTAATACCCAGGGTGGCGGAGGAGGATTGGACGATCATCGTCAGGATCATTCCGACCGATGCGCACTTGATGATCCCCAGATAGGAGGTTGCCTGGAATGCCCGGAACCAGCCCTCGAACTCATCCAGCGTCCGCAACGGCTTGAATCCGTCCTTCATCAGTTCGAGCCCGAAGAAGACCATGCCGATGCCCATGATCGTCATGCCGATGTAACGGGCTCGCTCATTCTTTGAAAAGAGAAACAGAAAGGCCGCAATGCCAAGCATGGGCAAACCGTACTTGCCGATGTGGAGGACCAGGATCCACCCCGTGATGGTGGTGCCGATATTGGCGCCGAACACCACGCCGACCGCCTGCATCAGGGTCATGATGCCGGAGTTGACGAATCCGACGACCATCACCGTGGTTACTGAGCTGGATTGGACCAGACAGGTAACAGCCAGGCCCACGAGAACTCCCATGATGCGGTTGTTGGTCACCGCACCGATCATTTTCCGCAGCCGGTCGCCGGACACGGCCTGGAGACCCTCCGACATGTTTTTCATGCCGAGCAGGAAAATCCCCAGCCCCCCGATCACGTCCGCTACTATCTGCAAGAACAAACCAGCATTCATCCGCTCCCCCTGTATTTGGTTATAAAAAAGCAGGGGGACGCTAACAGAATGCTAATATTCTATTCCACCAAATAATCAGGTGAACAGACGGCGGGGGATTACTCCTTGGTGAGGGTGTCGGCGGGATCCAACGGCAGGGTGATAATGAACGTGCTGCCTGCGCCGACCTTGCTTTCCACGCGGATGGTGCCCTGATGGGCCTGGATAATGTGTTTTACGATGGACAATCCCAGGCCGGTACCGCCAAGTTTCCGGCTGCGGGCCGTATCGACGCGGTAAAAGCGCTCAAACAGCCGGTCTATGTGCTTATGCTCGATGCCGAACCCCTCATCTTTCACATAGATAACCACGTTATCAGCCTGTTTTTCGGCCAGAACCAGCACTTTTTTGTCCGGCTCCGAATATTTCACGCCGTTGATGATGAGATTGACCAGGGCCTGCTCCAGCAGGGGGGCATTGATGGCGGGAGTGAGATCGGGCGGGCACACCATGTCGATCTTGATGTTTTTCTTCGCGGCCTGCAGCTGGCAGAGATAGATGGCTGATTCGAGGGTAGCGGCCAGACTGGTCCGGGTGACCATGACGCGGCCTTCCTTCTGCTCCAGCCGTGAAAGGGTCAGCAGGTCATCGATAATGGCGTTGAGACGGCCGGCCTGCTGGCTGATAATTTCAAGGAACCGCTGAGTTTCCGGATCATGTTCCCAGCCATCCGACAGCAGTGTTTCCACGAAGCCCTTGATGGATGTAATGGGTGTCTTGAGTTCGTGGGAGACGTTGGCAACGAAATCCGAGCGGACGGTTTCCAGATGCCGAAGCTGCGTAACATCGCGCAGCACAATCAGGGCCCCGATGGAATCACCTGCGGCATTCTGCAGCACTGTACCGCTTGCCAGCACCTGCTTTTCCGTTTGGCCGCGCAGGGTGAGGTCGTGCGAGCGCGGTTTCTGGGAGCCCAGCACCGTCTTGATAAACTCCTGCAGGTTGGCAAAGCGCACGGATTGCTGCACCAGCGTATGCTTGGCTTCCTTATGGTTCACACCCAGAATCTCTCCCGCGACGCGGTTCATATGGATAATGCGTTCGCGCTTGTCGATGGCCAGCACGCCTTCGTCCATGCTCGCCAGCACGGCGGCCTGTTCGTTGCGCTGCTCGCTCAGTGTGGAGAGCGTCTTGTTAAGTTGGTCCGACATTGAATTCAGTGATTCCGCCAGCTGGTCGAGCTCATGGGCCTGCTGCGAGGGTATGCGGTGGTGGAAATCCCCTTCGGCAAAGCGGCGGGCGGCGTCACCCATGCCGCGCAAGGGATAGGTGATGCGGCGTACCATGATGATGCAGACGATCATGGCCAGGATACCGGTCAGCAGGGAGGCCGCGACAACGCGAACGGTCATGGCATTCAGTTCAGCCTGGATGGCCGTCATCGGCAGGGACGCGCGGACGGCGCACAGCGTCTCCCGGCTCGAATCCCTGAGCGGTACGGCCATGTACATCATTTCCTGCTTGATGGTCCGGCTGAAGCGGCGGTCCATGCCCGTTTCACCTCCCAGCGCCTTACGGATTTCCGGACGGTTGCCGTGGTATTCCATGTCGTCGGGGTTTTTTTCGGTATCGCCCACCACCTGTCCGTCGGGCAGGATCACGGTAAAGCGGGTGCCGACCGACTTGCCGAGCTTCTTGCACAACATGTCGACGGCTTCCATATCGCCGCGTACGATCAGCGGGGATACCTGCTCAGCCAGCAGGACGGCGCGGGTCTGGATGCCTGTTTCCAGGGTCTGGAAATAGAGGCTTTTCATGGAGTGGAAGGCATACAGGGCCACGACCAGGATCGCGATCGCGGTCAGCAGCCAGTAGGAGGGCAGCAGCAGCCAGAATAGGTGCCTTTTTTTCATGGCTAACAGCTCCGCCTATTCTTCTTCCTTGAACCGGTATCCGATACCTCGAATCGTTTCAATAAACTGCCCGGCATCGCCCAGCTTCTTCCGGAGGCCGACAATCTGCACATCGACCGACCGGTCCGTCACGGGATAGTCTTCGCCGTGAACGGCATCGACGATCTGGTAGCGGGTGAATACACGGCCCGGCTGGCTGGCCAGCAGCTGCAGCACCTTGAATTCGGTGAAGGTGAGCGATACATCCTCGCTGTCGACCTCCACCTTGTGGCGGCCGATATCGATTGAAATACCGTGGCTGCTTATCAGTTCGCCATCATTGGAAACAGGTTTGGAGGCCTCGATGCGGCGCAGCGCCGCCTTCACACGCGCCAGAAGGACCCGCGGGCTGAAGGGTTTGGTAATATAGTCATCGGCACCCAGCTCCAGGCCGGTCACGATATCCGCCTCCTCGCACAGGGCGGTGAGCATGATAATCGGGATCGATGCCGTTTGGGAGTTGGCTTTAAGCTTTTTGCACACCTCCAGCCCATCGGCACCCGGCAGCATGATGTCGAGCAGGATCAGGTCGGGCCTGAAATGGGCCGCCTGGCCCATGGCCTCCTCGCCGGAGTCGACTACCTTCACGCGATACTTGCTTCGCTCCAGGTTGAACTGCAGCAGTTCCTGAATCGGCGCTTCATCCTCAACCACCAGAATCTTCATTTTTTCCATGGGGTTAATCTTTATCATTTACCGAACCCTAACAATCCCTAAAATGTTAGAATATTGTTATTCCCTTGTTTAGAAAGGGTTTAGGTCGGGTCTGTGTTCTGGAGTGCAACCCATCCCTCGCGGCCGCTCTGTATGCGTTTAACGATCCTGCCACGAGGGAGTTCCGTTCCGGCACCGATGAGCCCTCCGCAGGGAACCACCTCGATGCCGCGTGCGGCGGCTTTACCGAGAAAGTCGTCGAACAGGTTGCGGCAGACAATGCCCTCGACTTCCGCATGGATGGTCAGGACATTGAGCTGACCAGGCTTGATCAGTGATAGGATATGCTCGTTGAAGTTGTCGTTGGTGATCCCTTCGCTGCCGATTATTTCATCATAGGTCGGCAGGGTGACCGGAATCTGGGGCTGGGTCAGCAGCCGTTCATCCACTTCGGGCATGAAGATCGAATCCCCCCGGCAGTCGCTGTTATAGGTAAAGGGGAACAACTCCTTCTGGATCAGAGTTTCCTCGTTGGCCTTCCAGCCCGGCGCGGCGGAGCAGGTCGGTTCCGCTCCGCAGATGTCCGTCAGCATTTGAAAACCCAGGTCCAGATGGCGGTATTGCTGGGGGGGCGTCATGCGGTCGATCCTGGCCTGCCAGGCATGGTGGTCCCAGGCATGCAGTCCGATCTCATGCCCCTCATCCGCCGTACGCCGGATCGGTTCCGCCAGCTTTTTGCCGATGATCGGACCGGGAAAAAAGGTTCCGCGCAGCAGGATGTCCCAGCCGTAGAGACTGGCCGCATTGCTGCGCAGCATTTTGATCAGGAAGGCGGGCTTAAGGAGCCGCCACAGGTGCCGCCCCATGTTGTCCGGCCCGACCGAGAAAAAGAACGAGCCCTTGATCCCATGCCTTGCCAGCGTGTCGCACAGCGCCGGAACCCCGAGGCGGGTGCCCCGGTACGTGTCGACATCGATGCGCAGCCCCAGTTTCAACGGGCTATTCCTCGCTGATGAATTCGCCGGACTCGATGGCCTGCTCGAGGAAGAAATCAAGGGTCTTGGCGATGGATTCCTCCAGCCCGATTTTCGGCTCCCAGTCGAGGTAGCGCTTGGCGTTCTGAATGCTCGGCACACGGCGCTGCATATCCTGGTAGCCCTTGCCGTAGTATGTTCCGCTTTCGACTTCCATGCAGCCGGCGAAGGGCGGGAACTTGTCGCGCAGCGGGTGGGCATCGAACTGCTTGATCAGCAAGTCCGCCATTTCCCTGATGCTGGCCTCGTTGTCGGGGAAGCCGATGTTGACGATCCTGCCGCTGCATCGTCCGCCTTCGTTTTCGATGATGCGGAAGAGGGCTTCGATCGCTTCGTCGACATCGATAAAGCAGCGCTTCTGCTCACCGCCGTCGATCAGCTGAATCGGGGTGCCCTGGCACAGGTTCAGGATCAGCTGGGTGATGGCGCGGGAAGAGCCGATGCGGGCGGAGGTCAGGGTGTCGAGGCGCGGGCCGATCCAGTTGAACGGCCGGAAGAGTGTAAAATCGAGCCCTTCCTTTTCGCCGTAGGCCCAGATGACGCGATCGAGCATCTGCTTGATGCATGAGTAGATCCAGCGCTGCTTGTTGATCGGACCGAGTACGAGCGGCGATTCCTCTTCATTGAACTGCTCGTCGGGGCACATGCCGTACACTTCGGAGGTCGAGGGAAAGAGGATGCGCTTGCGGTACTTCACGCAGCTGCGGACGATGCGCAGGTTTTCCTCGAAGTCGAGTTCAAAGACCTTGAGCGGATTGCGCGTGTATTCGATCGGAGTGGCGATGGCCACGAGCGGAATGATGATGTCGCACTTGCGAATGTGGTATTCGATCCACTCGTTGTGGATGGTTACATCGCCTTCGCGGAAATGGAAGTCGGGGTGGTCCATCAGGTGTTCTATGTAGGTATTGCGCAGGTCGAGGCCGTACACATCATATTTTCCGCTTGCCAGCAGCCGGTCGGAGAGATGGCTGCCGATAAAGCCGTTGACGCCTAGAATCAGGACGCTTTTGCGGCGTTCAGCCTCGAACTTCTGCTTCGGGTTGGGGCCGAACTTCATGTTGGGCAGCAGGCGTGCATCCTCGGCCAACTGCGCCCCGTTCAGGATAACGCCGCCTTCAGCCTGGCCGGCCTCCACGCGGACGGCGCCTTCGCCGCAGGCGATGATCAGCGGATTGGAATTGAGAATCGTGCCCGGAGCGGCAGAGGCCATGTCGGTTTCGACGGAAACCTTCCAGATCAGGAACTTGCGGTCGCCGATGAATGAAAAGGCACCGGGGTAGGGCCGTGTAACCGCGCGCACAAGATTGCGGACCTGCTCGGCGCCCATTTCCCAGTTGATCTCGCCATCGGCCGGTTTGCGGCCGCCGAAATAAGAAGCCTTCGAATGGTCCTGCGGGGTACGCGCAGCCGTCCCGTCCTTGATTTTCGGCAGCGTGTCGAGCAGCAGTGCTTCCGCGCTGGTGGCCATTTTTTCGAAAAGGGATTTGGCCGTATCATCATAGTCAATCGCAATGCGGTGCTGGGCAATGATGTCGCCGTCGTCGGGTTTGGCCGTCATGTAGTGCAGGGTAACGCCGGTTTCGGTTTCGCCGTTGGCCAGCACCCAGTTGACGGGACAGCGGCCGCGGTAGGCCGGCAGCAGCGAGCCGTGCAGGTTGATGCAGCCCTTCGGCGGAATGTCGAGAATCTCCTGCTTGACCAGGTTGCGGTAGTAGAAGGAAAAGATCACGTCCGGCTGCATGTCGCGGATTTTCTGGACGATCAGCGGGTGGTTGAGGTCTTCCGGGGCATAGACCGGAATGCCCATCTCGGATGCGAGCTCCGCCACGGACCGGAACCAGAGGTTTTCATGCGGGTCATCGGTATGGGTGAAGACGGCGGCAATGTCGTAGCCGCATTTGATCAACGCTTCAATGCCTTCGCATCCGATCGAATGATAGGCCAGTACAACTGCTTTCATGATGATTCCTTACGTTTCGAGTTAAATTTCGCGTCCGACCACCTTGCGGACAAAATAGCGGGGGCGGTCACGGACATCGTGATAGATACGCCCGATGTATTCCCCAAGCAAGCCGAGTCCGATAAATTGCGCCCCGACAAAGACAAACAGGATGGCAAAGAGGGTGAAAACGCCCTGCGCCGCCCACTCCGGGCCCAGTATGAAGCGCATCACGATAATCAGAATGCCCAGCCCGATCCCGAAGGCGGATACGATGCCGCCGATCACGCTCAGAACGCGCAAAGGAAAGGTGGTGATGCTGGTGAGCAGATCAAACTGCAGGTTGATCAGCTTCCAGAAGCTGTATTTGGAGTCGCCCTCGGTGCGTTCGCTGTGGCCGACGGGAATCTCGGTTACCTTGTGCGCAAAGGTGTTGGCCAGTACCGGGATAAACGTGCTTCGTTCGCGGCACTGACGCATCGTTTCCACGATTTCGCGGGTATAGCCGCGCAGCATGCAGCCATAGTCGTGCATCAGTACGCCGGTCGATTTCTGCACCACCTTGTTGACCATCTTCGAGGGCAGGGTGCGCAGGAAGGAGTCCTGGCGGTTCTGGCGGACGGTGCCGACGACGTCGTAGCCCTCGCGCATCTTGGCCACTACACTCGGGATTTCCTCCGGCGGATTCTGCAGGTCGGCGTCGAGCGTAATGACATATTCGCCGCGCACATGGGCAAAGCCCGCCATGACGGCGGCGTGCTGGCCATAGTTGCGGTTGAGCAGGACACCGACGATCTTGCCTTCATGGCTGGCGGCGGCTTCCGTGATCATCCGGGCGGAATCATCGCGGCTGCCGTCGTCGATGAGGATGATTTCGTAGGGTGTGCCAAGTGTATCGCAGGCTTCGAGCGATCGGCGTATCAGCTCGGGCAGGTTTTCCTGTTCGTTATAGACCGGGATGACGACGGAGGTTTGCATGGCTTATCCTTTTTTCAGAACGGTTTTAATGGCCTCGATCACATCGTCCAGATCCGGATCGTCCATGGACGGGCAGAGCGGCAGCGAAAGGATGCGGTCGGAATTCCATTCGGTATCAGGCAGCATGCCGCGCTGCATACCAAGGGATTCGGTGTAGTATTTCTGGAGATGGACGGCCCGGAAATGCAGCCCTGTTCCGATGTTCTGCTCTTTGAGCGCGGTCATGAATGCGTCGCGGTCCATGCCTGCCTGCTCTATATCGAGGCGGACGATAAACAGATGCCAGGCATGCACATGCGCATGGTCCGGTTGGGCCAGCGGCAGGATTTCGGGGATGTCAGCCAGCAGTTCGTGATAACGGTGCGCCAGTTCCGTGCGGCGGGCGTTGAAGCCGTCGAGCCGCGCCAGCTGGCCTTGGCCGAGTACGGCGGCGATATCAGTCAGGTTGTACTTAAAGCCCGGCTGGATAACCTGCGCCTGCGGCGCGCGTCCATGGGTCTGGCGGTCGAAGGCATCGACCCCGAGCCCGTGGAATTTGAGCGACTTGACCTTGCCGAGCAGTTCTGCGTCATCGGAGCAGACCATGCCGCCCTCTCCAGTGGTCATGTTCTTGATGGGGTGGAACGAAAAGATGGATGTGCCTGTCCTGCCGATGCGTTCGCCCTTGTAATCCGTCCCTGCGGCGTGGGCGGCATCCTCGATCAGCGCGATGCCGCGTTCGGCCGCCAACTGGCGGAGCGGATCAAGGTCGACGGGCGCACCGGCATAGTGGACGGGAATGATGGCCCTGGTTTTATCCGAAATCAGCGGTTCAATCGTTTCGCGTGAAACCATCAGGGTGTCGCGGTCCACGTCCGCAAAAACAGGCGTGGCCCCCAGCAGGCAGATCAGGTTTACCGTGGAGACCCAGGTCATCGAAGGCGTGATCACTTCGTCGCCCGGTCCGATGCCAAGCGCCTGCAATACACAGTGCATGCCTCCGGTAGCGGAACAGACGGCCACGGAACCGGCTGCGCCCGTGTAGGCGGAAAAGGCCTCCTCGAACCGGGCGCAGTTGGGGCCGGTGGTGATCCATCCGGAGCGAAGCACCTCACTCACCGCGGCAATTTCTTCCTCCGAAATGGAGGGACTTGAAAACGGCAGAAATCGGTTTCGCATAGTATCTACAATCCTTCTCAAACAATAACCGCATTTATTGTGCGGTTTTCGCCTCGTATACGGCAAGCCAGATATTAACCCGCTGCACCTCATAATCCGGAGGGGGCAGCTGTTCCTTGACGTACCGGCCCTGCGAGGCCTTGAAGACCAGCACGACGCGGTGGCTGCCGCGCTCCCGGATCAGCGTGTCGATCTGAGGGAGTTCAAGATAGCGGTGTTCGGCTTCCGGGAAAGTCAATCCGTATTCAAATTCGCCCATTCGGCCGGCCAGATAGACGTCGTCGCGCTTATATTCGTAGCAGAGGGCATGGGCGGTTCGCGAATCTCCGACCAGGATGGTGTTCGCGTCAACGCGGCCGCGTTCTGCCTGGAGAAAGCCCTGTATGCCGATCGTACCGGATGTTTCGGTGGGGATACAGGCCATGGAGGTAACGAAGACAACGGCGGTGGAAAGCCCCAGCAGAACTGTTTTTTGAAGGTCCTGCTGTTCACGGATGGCCTTGATCAACAGGGCGAGGGCGACGATCACCCCGATCAGCGCACCGATTAATTTAAGGGTAAAATGCGCATCCAGCACGGGCAGCTTGTGGAGGGCGTCAAGTCCGCCGGCCACGACCAGCGTCACCAGGAGCGCCGCCACGATCGCGGTGAACGCATACACGCCGAACCGGACCGACCGGTTGACGGGGTTGCGTTCAAACCGGTCGGTGAGGGCAATGGCCAGCAGCAGGGCGAACGGCACGAAGCACGGCAGAATATAGGTGCCCAGCTTGCCGGAGGAGGCGGAAAAGAACAGAAAGGGCATGACCATCCAGCAGAGCCCGTACCGCACCAGCGGCTCCTTGAGCCGCGTGCGAAACAGGTCGCGCAGCGGCGGGACTGCAATCAGTATCCAGGGAATGGCGCCGACGATGAACACGGGCACAAAATACCAGATGGGATTATCATGCTGGGCTTTCGTCTCGGAGAAAAAGCGCTGGATATGCTCCACCCAGAAAAAATAGCGCCAGAAATCGGGTTCCTGCGCGGCGATGGCCAGACTCCATGGCAACGACACCAATACAGCGGTCACGAGGGGAATCCAGGGCAGGATGAAAAGATCCTTCCAGCGCCGCTGAAGCAGCATATAAGGGACGATCACTACCACCGGCACGGCAAAGGCGATGAAGCCCTTGATCAGGAAGGCTCCGCCGGCGAATACCCCCGTCAGCGCCAGCCAGCCCGCGCGTTTCGCGCCGGTGGTTTCGAGGGCGGGGTAGAAACTGCAGAGCGTGAGCGTGATAAAGCAGGTGACCATGGCGTCGAGCACGCTGAACGTACCGACTGCCATGACTTCGGCGCAGGTGAGGAAGATAAAGGTTGCCAGCGCCGCAATGGATCGGCCGCGCTCAAGTTTCACGAGTCCGAACAGCGCCAGCGCGGCCAGGCCGGTGACCAGCGCCGACATCAGGCGGACCGCAAAATTGGTTTCGCCGAACAGTGCCATGGCGGCGGCATTGAGCGCATGGCCGCCCGCCGGCTTTTCAAAATAGCGCAGTCCATTGAGGCGGGGGGAGATAAAGTTTCCGGTTTCAAGCATTTCCCGGGCGATTTCGCCATAGCGCATCTCGTCCGGAATCGACAACGGCCGCAGGTTGAGTGGCAGCAGATAGACAACGATAAACAGCAGTATTAAACCAAGACCGACTTTATTGCGCATGGACGCTCCTTGTAAATCCCGCTGAATATGCCATCTCCAAAGGATGGGTTAAATGCAGAAAAGTGCATCATTTGGCACTCTATCTGTGCATTACAGCAGCGCTGGAGCGCCCGGCAGAGGATATTTGACATCGTCACGCCGCACCGCATATTATTTCCTGTGATTCCAGGAGCAGTTAATGAGTGATTTTGCACAGATCCCCATGCAGTTCGTCGGTCCGCTAAAGGTTTCCGGCGCAGTGATCGAAGGCGAGTATGAAGTGCCGCTGGCCACCTATGAAACGCCGCTGTGGCCGTCGGTCAACCGCGGTGCGCGCGTTTCGTTGAATTGCGAAAAGGGCATCCGATGCACGGTGGTCGACGACCGCATGACCCGCTCCGTCCTGTTCGAGGCGCCTGATGCTACGACTGCCTTGCTGGCCCTGAACAGCATCAGGGCCGGCCTGCCGAAGCTGAAGGAGATCGTGGAAGGAACCAGCCGTTTCGCGCGGCTGATCGATCTGCACAGCCAGATTGCCGGAAATCTGCTTTTTATCCGTTTCGAGTTTACCACCGGTGATGCCTCCGGACACAACATGTGCACCCAGGCCGCAGAGGCGCTGATGAACCATATTCTCGAGTATCATTCCGAGCTGCAATACGGCTCCATTTCCGGCAACTATTGCTCGGACAAGAAGGCCACCGCCGTCAACGGGATCCTCGGACGCGGAAAGTATGTCGTGGCAGAAATGATTATTCCCGGAAAGATCTGTAAGCGCTATCTCAAGACCACGCCCGAAAAGCTCGTCCAGTTGAATATCCGCAAGAACCTTATCGGCACCATGCTCGCCGGAGGGCTGCGCAGCGCCAACGCGCATTTTGCCAACATGCTGCTCGGCTTCTATCTCGCCACCGGGCAGGACGCCGCCAATATCGTCGAAGGTTCACAGGGCATTACCATGGCCGAAGAGCGGGGAGGGGCCCTTTCCTTTTCCGTGACCCTGCCCAATCTGATCGTCGGCACCGTCGGCAACGGCAAGGGGTTGGATTTCGTGCTTGAGAACATGCAGCGCATGGGGCTCGATTCGGAAAGAGAACCCGGCGAGAACGCCCGCCGACTCGCCTGTCTATGCGCCGCCACCGTGCTGTGCGGGGAACTATCCCTGCTCGCCGCCCAGACCAACCCCGGCGAACTCATGGACGCCCACCGCCGCATCGAACGCGGGCATTAACAACACAACCATCATTGGCGATTGCTTCGAAAACTGGCCTGTTGTCTAGCCATCCGGCGTATCAGGCCGGTAGCGTTTAGCATGAAACTGCTGGGTCGGGGATTTGGGCGGGCCTTCGTTGAAATGGCCGATCCACTTTTCAAGGATATATTTGTTCACCTCCGGATCCCATAGGCCGATCCAGTACCACTGGTCGCGCGCCGGAAGATGGAAGCTGTACGAGCCGGCGTGATCGTAGATTTCGTGCGCTTGGAACCATTGCTCATTCTCGTAGTCCCACACGCAGACCAGGTACGTGCCCTCAACGGGCGGAAGGGCAATACACTCGGTAGGCAGACCAACCTCTCCTCCCTGAATCCTTCCGCACAGCATCAATGCCCCCAGCACCAGAATCTTCATCCTCATTATACCCCCTTGTATTTCGCGATTTCGGTTTCTCGCTCACCGTGACCCGGATCAAACCGGGCGCAACGGATCCTGTACACGGCACCGGCCGTGTCAGATTGCGGGAGTAGCGTGGTCTGCTCAGCGGAACGCTGAACGGAACCCGGACGTTGCAATAGAATCTGCAGGAGGCAATCGACCCACTCTTATAGCGATATCGATTGGCCAAGCATCCATGCCGTTGATTGACATGAATTTGTAGACGTACGAAATAAAAAAGCCTTCTTATATCCGAACAATATACCTGACTAAAAATTGCACCGACAGACATACCCCTATCTGTTCGAGAAGGGGATGTGTTTAAAGAACCGCGGTTGATAGGTCAATTTTATTTCAGCACGGTATTCAACCGCGCGTTGATGATAACGCATGTACATATCGAAAGCGGGTCGTGAGATGACCTGCGGCAGGCCGAATCGCTGACCAACAGCTGGTCGAATACAGCGAACATGAGCGCGAACAATATAACTGTTTCGACCGCGCGACCGTTGAGGTTCTAATACCTGTAAAAACCTTATATAAGCATCCTGTTTGTAACACGCTGACAGCGCCCTGTTTCCAGACGGCGCGTTTTTGCTGCTAATGGACTAATAATATTCTGCTCGTGGTTTGCTCATACAAACCCAACGGCATCCATAACACCTTCTAATCATTTCCAAACATGCGGAACGCCAAATGGGCTGCGTCAAAGGGAACAAATCTGCTGGAGCGGAACTTGATTCAGAACGAACCCAACCACTTTTGACGTTTCAGCGGGTTTGAACGGAAACCGGACGGACAAGAATAGAAAAGGCCGCCGGTTCCGCCCTTTGGCTTTCAATTCGGAATCAGATCTGCGGGTGACCGCAGCGGGATTTAAAACAAAAGGAGATGAATAGAATGAAGAAGCAGTTCATTATTGCGACAGCCATGTTGTCTGCCGGCATTGCCGCCCAGGCTGCCAATGTGGATATAACCGGCGACATCACCAATTCGGTGACCTGGACATCGGACAATGTCTACAACCTGACCAGGCAGGTCTACGTGCGCGCCGGCGCCACGCTGACGATCGAGCCCGGAACACTGGTACAGAGCACGACCGGTGTCGGCGGATCGCTCGCGGTTTCCCGCGGTGCCAAGATCTATGTCAACGGCACCAAGGATGCGCCGGTCATCATGACCTCGACCTCCGATAATCTGACGAGCTGGCACGAAGGGTGTAACGAGTGGGGCAACCTGACCCTGATGGGGCGCGCCCTGATAGGCGCCTATTCCGACACCAAACGCAGTCGTCCAGGCAACACGCCCTATCCGACCGGTCTCAATACGGTCCAGATGGAAGGGCTCGTATCCGATGGCACCAACGACACCTACTACGGCGGCAACGACGACAACGACGACAGCGGCTCGATCAAGTATCTCTCCCTGCGCTACGGCGGCAAGGTGATTGGTCTGGCCAACGAACTGAACGGTCTCTCCATGGGCGGCATCGGCCGTGAAACCGATGTGGACTATGTTGAAATCATGAACAACGTCGACGACGGCATTGAAACCTGGGGCGGCACGGTCAACTACAAGCACATCAGCATCTGGAATGTCGGTGACGACAGCATGGACATCGACCAGGGCTGGCGCGGCAAGGCCCAGTTCGGTCTGATCGTTCAGGGTTATTCGATTGATGCGGACCAGGGTTCCGGACTCGGCGACAACTGCTTCGAGCACGACGGTGCCGAGGATTCCGATGCACAGCCCTGCACCTCCACCAGGATTGCCAACTTCACGGTGATCGGCAACCCGTACTCCGGCGATGGTGCCACGACGTGGCGCGACGGTGCCCGCGTTCAGTATCACAACTGCATCTTCATGGATATCGGCGAAGAGGTCATCCGTCTGGATGGCGACGACGGCGACGGCGCTCAGGGTTACGGCTACAACGGAACGCTCGATTTTGCGGACCTGTGGACCACGGCCTATTCGAACTACC
>JBNLDM010000125.1:0-76516 GCA_050304335.1 Pontiella sp. | reverse complement strand
TCGACTGGTTCCTTGATGAAGTCCGCCTAACTGACAGTGCTCTTGCGACCAATCAGTTCCTGCAGGTTTGGAATGGTCCGGACTTGGATTCTCCGACGATTGCCCTCTCGGTTTCGGCCGATGGCCTGATCACGATCTCATGGCCGTCCAACATTGGTGCGGTGGATTCATTCAATGTGATGACCAATGCTGACCTGACCGATACGAACGGGTGGGGCAATGCGGGTCTGTCAGCCTATGACAATGGCAGCGGAAGCTTTGTGGTCACCAACATGATCGGTGCCGAATCCAGCCTGTTCTATAGATTGGAAAGCAACTAGATCATAAATTGATCGATCGCGAGGGAGGCGGTTCCGCAAGGTACCGCCTCTTGGTTATTCACCATTCTGCAGTTGACAGAACGCGGTTGATCTCATAAATAGAAACGTTGCAAAATTTTAGCGGAATCATTACCGGCGAAAGGCGATCACAATGAAGGACAAAGCTATCGGACCTGCTTTGGTGTTTGCATGTGTGGTCGGCTCCGGCCTGGTCCCGTCGGTGAATGCGGGCACGCTGGGGTATTGGCGTTTTGAAGGCGGCACGGACAGCAACGAGATTGTTGTAGCCACGAGCGAAGAGAATAGTCCCGCCATGGATGGGGAGCAATGGAACAATAACGGGACCAACGTATTGTATGGCAGCGATGTGCCTGGTGCCTATATCTACGACCCTCTGACTACTCAGTATAGTACAAATACGGGCTCCATGCTTGCGCCCGCCACCGCAGGTGCTGATAACAGCCAGATTCTGGTGCACGACATGTCCGCTCTGGCAGGATCATGGACACTGGAAATGTTTGTGAAGGTGGAGGACGATGGTGGTGCGGCGACTTGGCTCAATAACGCGTATAACCGTGTATTCAATCTCGACGGAAGTTCATCCTGCAATGGGAGCGTGGGGGCGACCGGCGGGGGCACCACGCTTCTTAAACTCCTTTGCGGTGGTCAGACGATCAATGATTATTCCAGCAATTTCGAGGATGGAGGCTGGCACCATCTTGCATATGTATCGGACTATGACGGAACCAATACGACGGTCACCCTGTATAGGGACTATGTGAGTGTGGGCCGCACGAATTTCATCGGCCAAACTACCCATGCCAGCAACCAAGACCTACGTTTTGGTATCAGCAGTGCCCAGAACGTACCGAATCTCGACTGGTTCCTTGATGACGTCCGCCTCAGCGACAGTGCTCTTTCGACCAGTCAGTTCCTGCGGGTTTTGGATCAGGTTCCAACGAATACGAATGATCTTATGCTTACAAGCATCCAGGTGACCAACATTGTGGCTCTGAGCGGTGGCGCCACCCAGAGCGGTACCGTCTATCGTCTCCAGTATACCGAGCAACAAACCGACGCCACCTGGACCTCGCTCCCCCTGTATTTTGAAGGGGGCGACACCAACCTTTTCTTCGTCGATCCAACCGGTGTCTTCACCAACCGGTCCTACCGATTGATCCAAGAGTAACAGTCCGGGTGCCCAGAAAACTACAGCCAGACAAACTCAGGACGACCGGCAAATAGAAGGTTTGGACGACCCGACGCGCTTTGCCTAGGCCTTCCGGATCCACTAAGGAGACCCAGTCCGTGAAGCAAGTTATACAGTCTAGCGGGGTTGTTAAGGTGGGGGCGAAGGAACAAAATTCGCATCCTGTCCTCGATTGGTTTGCACATACTCATAATGGCAGAGCAGTATTAACATACTATGAGTACCCAGCTATTTAATATGGAGGTTATAACCTTGCTTATAGTCATAGTTGCCAAGATCTGAATCAGCCCGATTTGAGCGGCCTGCCAAGCCGCCTGAAAATCGACCAACGGATCAACAGGTTTCGTGGCTTAACTCACTATGAAGTGGCACGAATTGAGACGAAGCAAGACGATATCCTGAAATCAATATGGACAATGGAAACAGGGTTAATATGCGATTTCAGGACGTTTTTTGCGCTTTTCAAGAGCTGTCCGGGAATCCAAGTGCTAAACAGTTGTGCTGCGAAAGCGGTGCCGGGGGTTCGAATCCCCCCCTTTCCGCCAGTTTTTTAGGCATTGCCAGGCCGTGAGTTACACAACTCGCGGCCTTTTTTTGTACCCAAATTACAATGAAGGTTACAATGAGTGCGACGATGTCTGTGGTTGTTCATGGATGTCGTGCACGCACGTTATGGTGATTTTCTTCTCGGGATCGCCTCAATTATATATAAAATATTTACGTTCTTAAATGTGGTGGGTATGAAACGGTCGACTGCGGCCGCGGGGCCGTGGAACTGATGATCAAGGACCACAAGAACGCCCTGCGTTCCGACCGCACCAGCTGCCACCGGTTCGGCGCGAACCAGTTCCGGCTTTTCCTGCATTCGGCCTCCTACTTCGTGATGCACCATCTGCGCAGGGTCTGCCTGGCGGGAACGGCCTACGCCCGCGCCGAGTTCCAGACCATCCGCCTGCGGCTGCTCAAGATTGGTGTGCTGGTCGAAAACGGCAAAACCCGCATCCTGTTCCATCTTCCCCATGCCTGCCCCGACATCGCCGTCCTGCGCCGGGCTGCAGCCATCCTCTCTAGCTGACCTCCACCCAGCGTCCCCCGCGCAATGACACCGGGGGCAAGGGGGAGGTGTGCCCGGATCAGACGGAACAGGCGTCGAATCATGGATGTTGGCCGTCTCATCGCGATGAAATACACCGCGTCGATCGAGTCCAGCCTTGCTTAGATGGGTTTATGAATAGATCAGGTTAGAACGAGATTTCGGACAAGCGCCTGGCAGACCGGACGCTCGATTCCCAACAGCGCTGATCTGCGTCGCTTAGAAGTAGACGCCGATCGTAAAGGCAAATCCGCTCCAGTCACCGGCGACATATTTGCCTTCGAAAAACAGACTGGTATCCGCGTTGAGGTCAATGAGAGCACCGCCGCCGATGTTGGCACCCGCCCGGTAGCTTTTATTCCGCAGGGCAATGTCGATTCCTGCCAGCGGATAGAGGCTGAATGTGGAATCCGGCCTCAACAGATAATGAAAATCAACGTCAACCCGACCGGTCCATTTCCGCTGATGATACAATCCGGCCTGCAGGTCAACTGAATATTGCAGCTCGTCTCCGAATACAAGATCCTTTCGCGCCTGGCCCCCGAAGTCACCGTCAAACGTGCCCAGACCCAGGCCCCATCCCCGAGGTTCGGCATACGATCCGACCACGCACAATGTGCACAATGCGACTATCAGCCTAGCTTTGGTATTCATGACTATTCCCCCGTTCCCTTAATGTTTTGCTGTCCTGGTAGTTAACCCACCAGTGGTTATCATAGAGGAAAAGATGAATGTGTCCATTCATGAATCATATTGATTTAATGAAACGCGCAGGGGTGTTTTCCAGAAATCAATTCTTATAAGGTTTGATGCGGATGGCGTGCAGGGTCCACGTGACGGAGGCTCCGCGCTCTGAACGGACGAACATTTCATATTTCGCCTTTGTTTGGAGCTGGTTGCTCGACCCTTCGGCACTGGCCTTTCCGGCCGAGGCTTCCGCCCCTGCACCATAAACCCATTTGCCGGTTTTGGCATAGCGCAGCAGTTTCTCGTCGTATATCACGATCAACACGTCGAATTCGCGTATTCCACCGCCGCCGCCGACATCCATCCGTGAAACCTTGACATAGGTTCTTTGTCCGGATGCATGATCTACCACAACGCCCTTCCCGCCTCCCCAGCCGATGAACGGGATTTTCACGAGACGTACATCGAGTGCCATATACCCCTTGCAGTCCTTCAGTTTCTGTTTAATGCCGGGGGTCATAGTGGTCATGCCCTGAAGGTTGGCTTCTGCCATGGCGTCCAGCTCGGCACGTTCATCCACCGAAAGCGATGCGCACCCTGAGAGTCCGCAGGCCAGCAGCATGAGACAGAGCGATTTGATCATTGGACTCCTCTTGATCCTAATGGTGGCAGAACACATGTCATATCTTATTTCCCCAAGAACGATAGTATGATGCTTGTCCCAATGGTGTACAGTCCATTTGTCTACATTAGACGATTGGATACGCTCACGCGATGAATTCAGAACATGCGTTGGTTCGGCTTCATCCGCATTAGCGTTGCCTTCAATGCGCAGTCTGCAGTACATTCCGCATGTTAGCAGGGGTGAGACAATGCTGGATGTTTTTCGAATGTTTCGTTATGCCGGAATTGCCGTGGCGGGTCTGATGATTCTGGCCGGCTGTTCCAGCCCGCCGGTCGATCAGATTGATCTGATGCCGGCCCCGGATGTCTATGGCGATGGGCTGCTGAATCCGTTTACAGATGACGTGCAATCCAATGTGATGTCCCGCAACGGAATCCTGTATGCAACGGACCGAAGACCCAGCAAAGCAGGCGATAAGGAACAATACTATCTCAGTGATCCGGGTTTTGCACTTCGTGTGGGGCAGGCTGAAATCCAGTTTGGCAAGAAGGACTTTACCTGGGAGATGGCGCGCGAAGTCTCCCTCCTGAAATCACGGGCCGACCATTTTCCCGTTAAGATCACGAACGTAGAGGAGTGGGGGGCGATCGAGAGTACCATACCCTTCTGGCTGGATCCGTCGTTGGTGAGCCTGGCGGAGCGGCCGCAGGATGCCACCCGGGAGTTTGCCAACGCCATCAACCGCGAACTGGCGCGTTCTAAAAAGAAAGATGTCTTCATCTATGTGCATGGCTACAAGGTGGCTTTTGAGAATCCGGTGCTGGTCTCGGCCGAGCTGTGGCATTTCCTGGGCTACAACGGGGCGTTCATCGCCTATTCCTGGCCCTCGACGCCCAGCAAATATGCCTATATCAAGGACAGCGACACGTCCGTTGGCTTTGCCCGGAACCTGCGTCTGCTGCTTGAGTTTCTGGGGGAACAGACTGATGCCGAAAAGATCCACATCATCGGCTACAGCAACGGTACGCGGCTGGTGCTGCGGTCGCTGGAGCAACTGGCGCTGATGAACGCGGGAAATCCCGCACGGCAGGCGCAGGATCGCGTGCCGATCGATAATGTGATTCTCGTCGGAAGCGATCTTGAACGGAACACATTCGGGGCCTACCTGGCCGACGGCCTGCTGGATGTGGTACAGCACCTGACCATCTATGTATCTTCCTCCGACAAGGCCCTGGGTGCGGCACGCTTTCTAACGCACCGCGAAAGACTTGGAGAAGTGTGGGGGACGGGGGGGCACGAAATGGAGGCCGCCGGCCGCAAAGCCCTGGTGGAACTGCAGGACAAGTTGAGTTTCGTCAGCGTCGGCGAGGCCGAGGGGTCGACCAAAGGGAAAGGGCACGGATATTTCAGGAGCAGTCCCTGGGTCAGCAGTGATGTCCTGATGACTCTGTATTATGATCTGAAACCCGGTCAGCGCGGATTGATCATGCGGGAAGATATGCCGATCTATTCATTCCCGCCCGATTATATAACACGCCTCTGGGATGCCATAGAAAAAGAAGATCCGGCCTTTGCCCGGAAGTATGAACGTCTGAAACGGGAATCAGGAAAGGGTGCCGATCTTCTGCATCTTGATCACGAAGATTAACAGGATATGGGTTGTTATCCCCCCGGACAGGGTCCGGGAGCAATCTGCTGCATTTGTTCGTCCGCCCGCCGCTTCCGCTCCTTAATCCTTCTCGGATCATCACCAATGTATAATCCATTGGCAGCTGCGGGAATAATCCGTATGGATCCGGATGGGCCGTAAGGCTCCGTTTTGGGATCAACGATCGATCCGTCCAGCAGTACGATGACTCGCTCCACCCTCATGTTCTTTACCCCGAGACGTTGTAATACCACCGGCTCTCAAGGACCTTTTCAGTTCGATTCCGCAGATAGCATCGTTTGTCAGTTCCGGATATTGATCGTGAATAACAGCTAGTAGTTGTTCCTTTTCCAAGGGGATCTCTTCTCCGATTTTCCATGAGGGAGTCTGGTTGAGATGGTCCAGGTCAACAGCATATCGCAGCCGCCTGTTATTTTGTCTGTCCGTTGTACTCATGAGTACAAATTCTGCGGTTGCTGCGCTTGCAGCCTGAATCATTATGGTCAGTAATATCAGGGATCGTTGCTTCATTGAGAACCTTCCTCCAATTAGTCAGGTCAATATTGCTTACTGTTCAAAGTCGGTTCAGATGTAGTATTTTCAATGAATCTTCTTAAGCGGATTCAACCAGTTCCCTTGCCAGGATTTTCAGTTGTTTCATGTCGAGCTTGCCGGAGCCAAGGGCGGGCATTTCGTCGATCAGGAAATAGTTGCCGTGGTGCGGATGCCAGAGGTTGGGCAGGCTGCTGTGCTTGACGATATCCCGGAGCACATCTGCATCCCCGGCATCGGCGGTATACAGTACGACGAGCTGCTCGCCTTTTCTTTCGTCCGGCGCCGAAGTTACATACACCACCTGACCGGTGGCCTCCAGTCCCTGAAGCAGCGCTTCCTCGACGGCCAGGTGCGGAACCATTTCACCGCCGATCTTGCTGTAGCGGCTCAAGCGATCGAGCAGGAAGATGAAGCCGTCCTGGTCGATCCGGGCAATGTCGCCGGTCACATACCATCCATCCTTCAATACCTCGGATGTCTTTTCCGGATTGCCGAGATAGCCCTGCATCACGTTGGGTCCTTTCACCAGCAGCAGTCCCTCCTGATTCTCTCCAAGCTCTTCCAGGGAATCGGGGTGGACGATCTTGACGGCGATGCCCGGGATGGGGTGGCCGATGCTGTCGACTTTCCAGCCGACCTGCTTTATTCCGTCAATATCAACATCCGGCAGGTTGACCGCAGCGACCGGCGAGAGCTCGGTCGCCCCATAACCTTCCATCGGCCGGATGCCATACCGTTCCTCGAACCGATCAGCCAGTTTCTTCTTCAGTTTCTCCGCTCCGGCAACAACGAAACGCAGCGAGGAAAAATCGGCTTCCGTGGCCTTGTGCATGTAGGTCAGCAGGAAGGTGGGTGTGCCAAACAGCAGGGTCAGGCGGTTTTCCCGCACCATTTCGGCTATCACGGCTCCTTCGACGGGATTGGGGTGGTACCAGGCCGGGAAGCCGGAGAGCAGGGGCGTCCAGAAAGTGGCGGTATAGCCGAACGAATGAAATAGCGGCAGAACCGCGCAGAGCCGATCGGTTTTCTGAAGCCGCAGGACCATTGCAAAACCTTCAAAGTTCGAGAGCAGATTGTGGTGTGAAAGCATGATTCCTTTGGGTTCACCCGTGCTGCCGGATGAAAAGAGAATGGTGGCGATATCGTCGGGTGAAACCTGGCGCGTGCGTGCAAGCACCTTCGCGGGGAATATAAGCGCCTTTGCCAGGGCACGGAGTTTCGCGCCCTGCGAAATACCCGCGAGGATGTCTTCGATGAAGACTGCATCTTCGGGAACCGGGCACCGGTCTCTGATCTTTTCCACAAAGGGCTTTGCGGTGATAACGGTCTTGATGCCGCATTGCCGGATAGCGGAAGTAAAAGCGCCGGCTGATGCCGTAAAGTTTAGGTTCACCGAAACCTTTCCTACGAGGGTCACGGCAAGGTTGGCAAGCACACCGCCGACGCTGGCAGGCAGCAGGATGCCGATCCTGTCCGCGCCGTTACTTATGCGTTTGATTTCGTCTCCGAGGAGAACCGATGCAATGAGCGTTTTTCCGAAGGTCAGTTTCTTGCCGGTCGTGTCGGCGATCGCATCCCGTCTGAAGTTCAACCGAGCTGTTCTGACAAACCGGTAGGGGAGCGTGCGCTTCCCGTTTTTCCTGGATCCGAAATAATCATTTGCCAGTTCGGACACGGCCTGCCGTATTTTAAAGGTAGGTGTGTCGGGTGGCAGCGGCGGTCCGAATGCGACCGTTATCCTGCAGCGTCGCCTGGGAAGATGTGTCATCAGATGACCATAATAGTGACTCAGTACACTTCCCCAACCTCCGCCGATATAGACAGGAATTATCGGGTGATTGGTTCCTGTGAGGATATGCCCGATGCCCGCCTTGAATCGCTGCATATTGCCGTTGCGGGTCAGCCATTGTTCGGGAAAGATGCATACGAGCGCGCCTTCGTCCAGCGCCTGCCGGGCCTGTCGGATCGAGGCCTCGAGCTCGTGCGGGGGATCGTTTGCGGAAATCGGGATGACCCTCATCAGACGGAACAGCGGATTCATCCAGCGGTTACGGTAGATGCGCCTTTCCATGATGAAGCGGATGCGCCGCTGCTGAGTGGCTGAGAGAATCAGCGCATCCGACCAGGTTACGTGGTTGCAGACCAGCAGGGCCGGTTGGTCCACAAGGGGTACATTTTCGTTTCCAATGGTCCGGATGCGGTAGATGATCCGGGTGAGCACCAGCACCGCAAAGCGGATCGTAAAATCAGGCAGAACGCGGAAGGCGATAGCGGCCAGCACTCCCGTCAGAATCCCGGTGAAGATGAAGCATCCCTGAGCACTCATGCCAAATCCCTTCGTGAGCAGCATGAACATCAGGGCCGCGATAGCGACACCGAGGAAACTGAGGAAGTTCATGCAGGCGAGGATCTCACCCAATCGTTCTCTCGGGCTTCTTTGCTGGATGAAAGCCTGGAGTGGAACGATGAAGAGACCTGCACCCAGTCCCGTGAAGAAGACAATGGTGATGATAGCGGAAACAGATGCGGAAACGCTGCCCAGCAAAAGGCAGCAAACCGTAAGGCAGGCAGCGCCTATGGGGACGGTCCCGAATTCGATGTTCCGCCCCGAGAGTCTGCCGGCAGCCACGGCGCCCACGGCAATTCCGACCGCGGCCATAGGAAACAGGTAGCCGCTGGTCGTGGTGTCCCACCCCAGCAGCTGGGGGCCGAGCAGGAGCAGGTTCTGCTGAAGGAATGCACCGAGGAACAGGAAGTAGGCGACGCTGGGCAGCGTGAGGAAGAGGTAGCGGTCATGCCGGAGACTGAACAGGGTCTTGAAGATTTCCACGAAGAAGAGCGGCGTGAAGCGTTGTTCACTGCGGCCCATTGGCGTTGTTTCCTCTATGCGTGTGCTGCAGACAAGTCCCGCGACTGCAATGCCGACGCTGACCAATGCCAAGCCGATAAACGAATTGTTGAAAAACACCTTGAGCGACAGGGAAGGAATAAACGTTCCGATAATAATAGCCAGATAGGTTAGACCAATCAGAAAGCTATTGGCTTTTGATAGCTGATCCCGGCGTACCAGCTCAGGAATAATTCCATACTTCGAGGGTCCGAAAAATGCACTCTGGGTACACATCAGAAACAACAGGAGATACAGAAGATAGGGTAGTTGCAGCAGCACGGCCGCCAGTCCCAGGATCATCAGCGCCAGCTCCGCACATTTGGCATAGAACACGATGTGCTGCTTGCTGTAGCGGTCGGCGAGAATACCTGCCGCATGCGAAAACAGCAGGAACGGAATCACGAATATGATCGCTGCCATTCCGATGGTGGCCTTTTGGTCCAGGCCCAGCTGGTCGACAAGGAAAAATATGATCAGCAGCTTGAATGCATTATCGTTCAATGCCCCGAAAAACTGCGTGGCATTGAGCCATGCAAACGAGTGCCTTGAATCCGATGTGTGCATGATGATACCTCACGTCTGATAAAGATCATCGATCAGTTCCTGAACCCGGCTTTCCAGCACCTCTGTCAGCTCATGGGTATGGCCTTTGCCTTCGTTGTATGCCGCAACGGGGATCGGATCGCCGAATGAAATAAAAGCGCGCCGCGTGCCGCGAATAGATGCCGAGGGCGCTCTTAGCACATCCTCCTCGAATTTATCCATGGTCTCGGCCATTTCCTCGATGGTCGGTGTACCGGTACTTACATTGCCCGGATAGCTGAATAACTGCGTGACAACAAACAGATCATCGAGGTCCATCTGGGCTGCCATGTGTTCGTTTTCGGACAGATCGTTTTGTTCGACCAGCTGGATGGCGTGGCGGCGGCACCGTTTTACCCGCTCCGGAAGCGTCGAAGTCCGGGCTGCGAGACCATACTTGCCCTCCAGTCGTGATAGAATGTATTCCGCGAGTGACTTGATCCGCTCAGGCATTGGTCCAGCCTGGGCATGCCCAAAGTACTCATACTCTTTGACTCCGAGGATGGCCTCTGCAAAATGATAAATCCGCTGCTGCAGGATCTGATGGCGCTTGGGTCGCCAGATTATGCGTTCTTCCAGCCGGTCCATGAGGTCGAGCAGTTCCGGCTCCGGATCCTTGATGTATTGATAGCGGATTCCGCAGGGGATGCAGCTGATGGGCCGGTCGGCATGCTTGCTCGCCATCAGGGCAATGGCTGCGGGCCCATCCCTGAAAGGTGTTACGCGCTTGTTGATATGGTAAATCTCGCCTTCGGGGAAAATGACCAGGGGGTAGGGCTTGTGCTGCAGTATATCAACCGCCTGCTTGAATGCCCGGATATCGGTTCCATCCCGATCCACGCTGAAACAGCCATGCTGCCGGATGATCAGGAGGCGAAGCCAATTGGCGCGCTGAAAGATCTGCCAGGTTGCCATGAAGTAGAAGGGGACACTCAGTTGATCGGCCACCCAGTATAGCACGGTGGGGTCGGCGTGACAGGAGTGGTTCGGTGTAATCAGAACTCCATGCTTTTCGTTGATGCATTTACGAAGGTTCTCCAGACCGCGGATTTCGATCTCCTCTAGATGGTGGTGCTGCAATCGAATCTTCTCGCGAATCCATTTCCAGAAATGGATCGCCGTAGGATTCAGCATCGGAGACCACCAGCGCGGCGGTGTTTGGTATGGCTGAATATCCATTTCAAGCCCTTCAGTAGTCTAGGCTAATGATTGCTTTCCGGTTGTGCTTGCTGGAGCAGCACCCAATCCTCCCGGCTTTTAATGTTTAATCGCAGATCTTTCATTGTACCCTCCCAGCCGCGATCCGATGACGATGTCATCGTCTTTACCCGGTCCCCTGTAAATCATCGGTACTTAGCAATAGAGGCGCATCGACTGTGCCAGCACAAACCAATTTACATAAATCATTTAACATAAAGTGGATGTAGGATCTGCGATCCTGTGCGTTTTTGGGTAAGCGGCGGGGGTTGTATACAACGCGTGCAAAAAATGGGTTAGGACTCCTGAGAATGTTGCTGGCAGTAGTATGTAATGGGAGCTCCTCGTGCTGGAAATTCCCCTCGTTCATCCCACACCTCCAAACTACTCATACCCCATCAGGCGCCTAAGTTTCATGTTGAAACCTGGATTAGCCTGCATATCCCCCGAAATCAGGATGGAGTATATTGCGGATTTTGCGATGCGTCAATCTTTGGGAGAACCGAGGATACCGGCATGGCATGGATGTTAGACAGGAAATATTCAAGCTTGCGCTGACTCCATGCCTGAAAGGGAGCCGGTGGCGCCTGAAATTTATCCGAATATGGGGTAGGGTGCGACCGTCCTAGCCCTGTTATGCCACTTCGGCTTTTCCGGAACCCAGCCAGACCTGCGCTTCCGGAAGGGTCTCAAAGATGCGGATGTCGAATGAAACACGGCGTCGGAGTCCCTGGACCCACAGTTCCACGATGGCGTAGGTCAGCCCCTGATTGACTACGATGGCGGTCCGGGTCCTGGAGCTATCCTTGGGGCAATGGCATTGGAATTCGCGTACCATGGTCTCGATCTCGCCAAGGCGAATGTGCGCGCGGTGCTTGCCGATCAGCCATATATCGTTCGTGTCGGCATATTCCTTCATGAGCATCAGGTGGTGTATGACAGCCTGGACCGTGTTGAAATCGAGATCCTCTTTGAATCGTACCAGCAGATGATCCGTTTTTTTATCGATGCTGTACATTATTCACCCCTTCAGCTGCACTCCTTCTCAAATCCCCTAAACAGTGGCAAATTACACCACGCAAAATCAAAGGTTACGGGCGTCGATTATTAGTACGAATTACTAAGGCTGATTGCTACCGGCTGGACGTTTTTTTCGGGATATTTTTGTTTCACAGGCATCCGTAGGAGCCGAAAGGTCTCTGATTGTTGCGCGGTACTCGTTACGCAAGCCTATGGGGATTAGTGTTTTAAATTTATTTGTCACAATCCGGCAGTACAGTTTCATCGAGTCTTTGTTGTTATTTTATGATATGCAATATAGGAATTATATATGATTCTCTTGAATATACTTCGTTCGCGGGATTCCGCGCCTTTGTGCCTCGAATACGGCACTACGTTGGGAATGCGCATGCTGTTTTTTATATAGATTGCTGCAGTGGATCTTTACGGTCCGGCTGCTGATACCGAGCGGGTCATAGATTTGTTTGACGTAGTATCCTTCCGCCAGGAGCTGCAGGATTTCCTGTTCCCGGTCGGCGAGCTGGTGCGCAGTTTCTTCCCGTTTCCTGGCCGGCTTGACGGTGCTGGCTTTCCGCTCCGCATGGGGAGTCCGTAATGTCCAGCCTGGCACTGGAGAGTGCGGGACAGACGCTGACCATTCCCGTCACGATATGGAATCCTTCCGTCTCAATTCCGCTGACGGTGTGATTTCATTGAAACATGCCGCAGTTCAACCTGACGTCCTATGCTGTACGACGCCTGTTCCCCTCAGGCTGCGCGATCCACTGCATATTTTATGTTTGCATTTATACAGTGACCTGTTTTCATGTTTTATGTGAAAGAAGCGGCTGTTCACCGGCGTATAGTATTAAAACGGAAGCGTGGTTAGAACGTGGCAAGGAATCCATTTGCAAAAAGAGGCAGGGTCAACAAGGGTGCCCCCAGCGGACTGGTGGTCAGCCTGGTCTTTCATGCGGCGATATTTTTTATGGCAGGACTTTTCGTCGTGTTCAAGGTCATGAATCCGCCGGAACCGGAGTTCGAGGCACCGCCGCCGATCGAGCGTCCGAAAATGAAGCTCAAGAAGCCCAAGGTAAAGGTCAAGAAAAGTTCGCAGCCCAAACCGTCCTCTCGCATCGTAGCCAAGGTCAAGACCCGCGATATGCCTGAAATCCAGCTGCCCGACCTGATGGGTACGGGCGAAGGTCTGCTGGGCGGCACGGGATTCGGCGGAGAGTTCATGGATCTGCCGGAGATCCCGACCATTAGTATCATGGGCTCCGAGCAGTCCATCGGCAGTGACCTGGTCGGGACGTTCTATGACTTCAAACGCAACAGCAGCGGCAAATGGAGCGGGCTGTCTGAGAATGACGGTTACTTCCGCCCAATCTGGCTGGGCGAAGTGAACAAGTTCATCAAAAGCGGCTTTGATCCGTCCAGCGTGAGGAAGTATTACCAATCAAAACGGCAGCTGTACGCCAGTTGTCTCGTGGTGCCGCCGATGTGGACCTCCATCGGTCCAAGTGCGTTCGACACCATCGACAGCGGCGGGGGCTACTGGATGGTGCACTACAAGGGCAAACTGGTGAACAAGGATGGCATCAAGTTCCGGTTTGTCTGCCAGGCGGACTACTTCATTGTCATCAGTGTGGATGGCGAAATCGTATGGGCCGGGGTCTGGAATACGCCCGATCGCTTCAACGACTTTTCGTATTTGATCACCGGCATGTACAAACCCCGTTTTGAAACCCGCAAGCGGTTCATCGGCAACGACCGGATCATGGCGGGCGAGTGGATCACGCTCGAGCCGGGTGTGGCCAAGGATATCGACATTGTCATCGGCGATGAAAACGGGCAGTGCGGCTGGATCATCGCGGTCGAGGAAGAGGGCGTGGAATACGAGAAGGACAAGTACGGCGATCCGATCTATCCCATCTTCCGGACGGCGGAGCTGTCGCACGCGATGCTGGACCAGATCTACGCACAACTGCCCGAAGACGAGGTGTGCTGCACGAATGGACCGATATTCAACGATTTCGGTGCTATTAAGGCTGTTGTACAAACGCCGGATTCCGTTTCTGACGACAGTACCGAAGGCCAGGGCGAAACCGTCGAATTGCGGACCTGGCATCTCGCGAACGGCCAGACGGTGGAGGCGGCATTTGAGCGAGTCCTGTTCGATAAGCTGGTTCTGAAAACCGCCGACGGGAAGGACGTGACCATTCCAAAGGACGAGTTTGCTCTTTCCGCTGCGGATCGGGAATACCTGGAGCTCGAGGACTTCCCTAAACTGGATCTGCTGTTTAGAAAGTCCATCGAACGGAAAAACTTTTCCATGATACGCGGTTCAGAGAACCGCCCGCCCGAACAGCGCGCTTCGTTTGGCGCCAAGGTGGTGCAGAAGAGTACTGCCGAGTACAACCATCCCTTGACGGTGGAATACTTTGCCATCGGGCAGGAGATCAAGGGCGATAGGTACATTCTGCTTGACCGCATGAGCAAGACGTTCACCCCGACGAAGGAGAACAAGCGATCGGTCGAGTTCTACAGCAACCGGCTTGTTCGGATGACCGATCTGTGGGATGCCAGCCAGACCTATTCGCGGAGGGGTGAGCAGTACTATGGGTTTATCATCACCGTCAAGGACAAGCGCGGGAAGCTGGTTGCGGTGGACGCCTCGAACAACTGGCTGGCGGACCATCTTGATACCCTTGAAACGCGCAGAATCGGCAACTACATGGACAAGACCTGTATGCGGGCCTTCCCCTCGCGGCCCAAGAGCTATCTCGCTAATCAGGCCGCCGGCCGCCGTTGACCCCCAGCTCGTGACGGGTCTGTCTTGTACGAACGCCGGGTTTCCTCTTAAGTGGGGGCATGTACTTGAATGTCCCATCCCTGAAAAACCGATACTATGGATTTCGTCACGGCCAGAGCCGGGCCAACGTTGAGGGCATCATTGTCAGCAATCCGGAAATCGGAACGGTTCAATACGGGTTGTCCGAAGAAGGCCGGCGCCAGGTGGCGGAGAGTGCTGCCAGACTGGGCAGTCTGAATGGCGACGTCGTGATCGTATCCTCCGACTTTCTGCGGGCGGCCGAGACGGCGGAGATTATCCGTACAACGCTCGGCGTCAGATCCGTCCGGCTGGAGCCGCGTCTGCGCGAACGTTTCTTCGGTGAATGGGATGGCGCCTGCTATCTGCATTATTCCGACACCTGGAAAAAGGATGAGATTGATCCTGACCAGGAAATGGGCGGTGCGGAGAGCGCCAACGCGGTACGCGGACGGATGGTCGAAGTGGTGCGGGACCTGGATGCTGAATTCTCGGGTCGCGATATCGTCCTGGTTTCACATGGTGATCCACTGCGGATGCTGCAGACGGCATTCCAGGGAATGGAAACGGCGCTCAACCGAAGCATACCCTATTTCGAAACGGCCGATTGGCGGTTGTTGAATCCTTGAGGGTCGGGATAGCTCATTCGTTGCTCAGGTTGCGGACATCATCCTGCAGGTATTCGAGAACCGATTTAAATTTCACAAGGTTTTCAGGGTTGATGTCCACCAGGGTTTCGTGGGCTTCCAGGGTGGTTTTGGCCGCTTCCAGCTTGTCCGACAGGTCGGCCTTCAAGGCTCGTGTCGAGCCTTCCAGCTGGTCCAGGAGCGTTTGCTGTGCTTCGGTGGCGGACATGGAGTAGTCAACGACGCGATCTACCCCGAGTGTGACCAGCAGCTTCTTGTTTTTTTCGGACAGGTTGACCAGCTGGAATCTAAAAGCGGGTTTGCTTTTGATAAAGCAGGCGATGCCTGCGATCACACCCATGAATGTGCTGTCCATGCCGCTGCAGTGCGACATTTCAATGAGGATGCTGTCCGCCGACTCGTTGCCGATGACCTGGTGGATGAACTGCTTGAGCGGCGGACTGATTTTAAAGGAGCCTCTGCCTTCGACGCGGATTACTGCCGTATGATCGACGTAAGCCGCGGTTAGGTTGTCGCTGTTGCTTTCAGAACCCATATATTTGCCGGAACCCTTGGCTGCTATTGGAAATCGAGGGCAATATTAGCACCGCACTTTATGAGTGCAACGCGTTTGTTCGATAAATGGTGGTCGCTTTCAGGCGGCGGGGTTAATTATTACCACGCATTCACCTTTGACGGTTCTCGCTTCGTAGACGCAGCGGATTTCTGCGGGGGTTCCCGACGAGCACTCCTCGAATTTCTTGGTCAGTTCGCGTCCGACGAAGAGCTGCCGGTCGGTTCCGAGGTATTCCTCGATCTCGTTCATGAGCTTAATCAGGCGATAAGGGGATTCGTACAGCACCACCGGGAGCTCGGCATCCTTCCACTTTTCGATATCCCTTCTGCGTCCGCCACTCTTGTGGGGCAGGAAGCCCGCAAAGATGAACCCCTTTTCACCCCGGCCACTCAGCGCCACGGCGGTAGTGACGGCCGCCGGCCCCGGAATGGCGGTAATAGGGGTTCCCGCCTCGCGGCAGAGGGCCACGACCCGGGCGCCGGGATCGGATATGCCCGGCATGCCGGAATCAGTCACCATGGCAACCGACTGGCCGCCCTGAATGCGCTCAATGATCTGTTCGGCTCGCTGCTTCTCGTTGAATTTGTGGCAGCTCTGGAGGTGGGTGGTGATCCCGTAGCGTTCGGTCAGCCGACGCGTGTGGCGCGTATCTTCTGCAACAATCAGATCGACTTCCTTAAGGGTTTCGATGGCCCTGAATGAAATATCGCCCAGATTTCCAATAGGGGTTCCCACGATGTATAGGCCGGCATCCATGACTTATTCGACGTGCTCGACAAGCGAGTTGAAGTAGGTGTCCATGTTGAGTGCGCCCATGCGCAGGGCGGTGCTCTCCATGGTGCGGTAGCAGCGCGCCGGGGCTTCGTCCGGTGAGCCCACCGCTTCGCGCCCTTTCGCATTGATCGTCGTGAGCACACGGTCTTCGTCATCGTGGATCCGCACGTTCAGGTTGTATCGGAAGAAAACGAGCCCGGCGGTGCGCAGGCCCGTGTCGGTAATGGAAACACTGCCGGTCATTCCGAGCGTATACGGTTCGCCGATTACGAATCCATAGCTTGTAACCAGTTCCTGCAGGCAGGCCGTCATCTGTCCGGCAGAATCACCCTCAATTGAAATCCGGACCAGAATGCGTTTGGCAGTGTCGGTAGTCGCCTTCTGAAGCTCGTCCAGGGAATAGGGCGGGGCAGACGCCGATGCCGTGGCGGGATGAATCACCTTCAGTTGTCGCAGCAACAGATCGTTTTCGAGCGCCGTGCGTACGGCCGCACGCAGCAGGGCATATTTCTCGAGGGGACCGTTTGCCTGTTCAGCATAGCGGAGCAGGGATGCTACTCGATCGGTGTGATCCGCCACCTTGTCGCGATAGAGTGCGGCCGTGTCGCGCCGGTTCAGATAGGCGACGGCATGATAGCGCCCGCTGCGATCCTTCCAGGCTTCCGCATGCTGGATATTGAAGAGGGTCTGGGAGGATAGGATATTGATGTCGGTGCTCAGGTCCGTCGTGCGCGTGAACTCCTTGCCGCTTTCCCGCACCGTATCGACAACGCGCTCGTCGGATTCGATATGCGATTCAAAAATCCGAGCCAGGTTGGCATCTGCCGCGTTTTCGGCCGCCCGGCGCGTATCGCCTTCGCCAACCGCGACCAGATACGTCTTATCGGGGTAGGCCGTTTTGGGGTTTCTCACCCATTCGGGCTCGGCCGACTTGAATGTGCCACAACCCGCGACGAGCATGATGGACAGGCACAGAACTGCACGGATACTAATCCTGATCGGTGGTTCGCATCCATTCGCGTTCATTCGTGGTTCCCTTTAGTTGAGGTATGCGGATTCAATCACATTCAAGTGCCCGGCTTCAAGACGCACACCGCTTCTTTCGTCGACATAAAGCACCCTGCCGTCGTAGCCGTAGTACTTGATTTCAATGTCGTAGACCCCTTCGTCGAGATGAAGCTCGCGCACATAGGCGTCGCCCGGAAAGAAGCGGGATACGCGCAGGTCGGCGTTTTCGGTCTGGTCCACGAGCAGGTCGGTTGCAATGCGGGTCCAGAAGGATCCGCCTTCCGACATATCCCTGGTCATGTTTGCCTTCGCCTGTTCGGAGGCCAGCCCCTTGATGACGGCACGGGTGAGGGTTTTGAGATAGATGATGGGTTTCTTGATCGAGAACGTTTCCATCGCCGCGTTTTCCAGGCTCTCCAGTCGTTGGAGAGGCATGGTCGTTCCATCCTTGATGGAGACCTCTATATCCCGCACCCGCGACGGGCGTTTGTGCATGGATGGAAGCTGAAACTTGAAGTGGTAGCCTTCCTCTATATCCGGCCAGAAAATAGTATTCAGTCCGGAGAGGCTCTGTTTACCGAGATAGTTCTCCGAGGTGCCGGCGAGCACGATGAGGTTTTTCTCGGTATGGATATAGAATGTAGACGCCGTTTTGTCCGGGGCCAGCCCGCTGAAGGCGATGATGTTGAGCCGGGCCTGCGGTGCCACGCGTCGCTCGGTTTCTGCGGAAAAGTCCGGCATCGGAAAGGTATAGATGTCCGGCTGCAGCTTCCAGCCCTTGTCGATTTTTTCGAGGTCGATGCGCACGTCGTCCCATTTGTAGTCGTTGCGGTAGAGCAGGATGCCCAGGTAGCGGCCCAGAGCGGACTCCTGGAACTCGCTTTTTCCCGGTCGAAAATGCTCATGCGCCTCCTCGGCTTCGCTTAGTTTCCGGGCCATTTGGTCGTACTTGCTTTCAAGCAGCACGAGCTTGTTGTTGATCCGGCGCACCTCCACGAAAGCCTCGTCGTTCTGGCCGAGTGCCAGATAGTTAAGCGCCTTGAAAACGTTGAGGTAGATGTCTTCGTAATCTTCACCTGCGTATGCCAGGACGTTGTCGTTGAGCACCAGCGAGGACGCGGCGCGTGTGACGCTTCGCGTAAAGTTCTCCTCGATGGCGCGCTCGGCCCGTTCGAGGTATTCGTTGCTCGTGTCGTAGTCTCCGTTCCAGTGGTGGAGCATGCCGATATCGAGATAGTACACCACCCGGTCCTTGGGCGGGTAGGCCTTCTCGCGGGCCGACTCGATCCTGGATATCGCGGCAGGATAATCGGCCCGCGCCAGCATCGAATCGGTACCCGCGTACTGCGACTTGGATGTTCGCAGATTTGCGCAGCCTGCGAGCAGCAACCCGCCGGACAGGAGGATTGAGGTGCGTAGCTTCACGCAGCTCTCCAGTGTGTCATCACAGCTTCAGGGCGCGCTTCTTGACATACTTCTTGATCTTCTTGTCGCCGATCCATGCCTTTTCGCTGGACTCGAGGTTGATGAGTTCAAGATTGACCTGGTAGAATTTCACGGATTCCTTGCCTTCCTGGTCAATGATCGTATTGATGCTTCCGATCAGCATGTAGTCGGCACCGGTTTCAGCCGCAAGCCGCTTCTGGGTTTCTTCACTCGCCCAGGTCTGCTGCTGCCGCCGCTCTTCCCGGAGCGGATCGCGCTCAATGGGATTGGCCACGAAGGTGACGCGCCCGCTGTTGATCAGTTCCTTTTCCAGATCCTTGGTGAAGGTCTCAGTGGCAATATGCTCAGAACTGAGATTGCGGACCGGTCCTACGATCACCACGGGTTTCCGGCCGTTCTTCGAGGTATATTCCTCGACCCACGATCGGCTGGATAGATCGGAAATCATTTCCGCGGAAACCAGCTGGGAATCCGTATCGTTCCAGCGGCCCGACAAATCGATGGTTTCATCAACGGCGACACGTTTAACCTTGGTCTTGCAGCCGGTTACGGCAAGAACGGATACAAGTGCGAGAGCGATCATCAGTTGGCTTCTTTTCACAGCAATCTCCTTGGTTGTTCCTATTCAATCAAAAGAACGTACGCGCGTTAAGTTCTTATGCCTATCAATCTTCGTAGATCTTGACGTAGTTTTCCGCCTTCAACCGCTCGATCCAGCGTTCACGGAGCCGCTGGCGTTCCCTGGCAACCAGCGCGTTTTTAATGTCGTCGCGCACCTCGTCGAAGCTTTTATAGCCGGATTGGCGGCGTGCATCAATTTTCACGAGATAGAGCTGTGAACCGGTATCGATGATGTCGCTCAGCTGGCCCGCCGGCAGGGTCTTGAGTGTCTCCTGCAGTTCGGAGCGGGCATCCGACGGCTGCATCCAGGGAAACTCACCGCCTTCGGCTGCGCGGCTGCCCTCCGACTCCTCCCGGGCGGTTTCCGCAAAATCAGCGCCATCGAGCAGTTTCTGCCGGATGTTCCGGGCCTCCGCCAGTTTGACGGATTGTTCCTCCGCCGTTTCACCCTTGTTGAGTACAATGACGCTGTATTTCACCTTCTCAGGAATGAAATAGTCCCTGTCCTTATGGGTTTCGTAGTAGCTGCGTACCTCTTCCGGCGTGGCACGTGCACGCTGGTTGACTTCTTCGTTGGACATCATGCCTACGATCATCTGGTTGCGAATATCATCCATGTACTCCGAACGGCTTTTCTTTTCGCTGGCGAGCACCTGTTCGAATTGCGCTTCATCCCCCTTGAAGCGCTCGTCGATGATCCGTCGTATTTCATCGTTGACGTACTGATCGGGAATCGTACCGCCCTTCTTCTTGAAGACTTCGAGGATCAGCGCCTGGCCGATAAGCTCGTCGAGGGTTTGCCTGAACGCCTTCTGCAGGGCCTGCTCCAGCTCTGGACCCTGATACAGGCGGTACAGTTCCGGCAGCATCGGCGCCATGGCTGCGCGTACGTCGCCGATAGTGATGATCCGGTCGTTCACCTTGGCTGCGTAGCCATCGATTTCAATCGACTCGGGTTCGGCAGGTGCGTTGGTTCTCACCGTGGCCAGGGGCTGTTGCGTCGCACTGCTCTGAACCGCTGCGTGTGTATTCGACGGCGCGATGTTCTGCGTCATGGCATTGGTTTGTGCCATGACCGCTGCCGAACCTGTGAAAATGATGAGTGTAACTAGCTTTCTCATAATCCAAACACTCTAGTTAAAGGACCATGGCGGCGCAACGCCGAAAAGCATAACCGCGAATATTCTTTACGCCCGCGGGTCACGATGTGCTACAACCCGCGCCCATGACGAGTGACATTCAGGAGATCGGGGATATGGGCCGCGCCGGGATCGTGGCGATTGTCGGACGAACGAACGTCGGCAAATCGACGCTGGTGAACCATCTGCTCGGCGAGAAGGTCAGTATTGTGAGCGACACCGTGCAGACCACCCGCAACCTGATCCGCGCCATCCTTACCGAACCGCGCGGCCAGATCGTTTTCCTCGACACGCCAGGTGTCCACAAGGCGCAGGGGGAGCTGGGCAGGAACCTGAACAAGGCCGCCCGGTCCGCTGTCCAGGGCGTCGACGCTATTCTGCTGGTGCTCGATGCATCCACCAAACCGGAGCTGGAGGATGACGGCTGGCTCCGCCGCTTGGCCCGTGAAGACGTTCCCTGCGTATTCGCACTTAACAAAATCGATCGGAAGCCGGACCGCTCGGATGAATACAGAAAGCTGTGGGAGGAGATCAGGACCGAGAAGGAGAGCGTGCTGCAGCCCGTTTGGACATCGGTCTCGGCCTTGAAAGGCGACGGCATGACCGGACTGCTGGACACGCTGTTCGGGAACGTTCCGGAAGGTCCGCCGCTTTTTCCCGACGACATCCTGACCGACTATCCCCGCAAGCTCAACATCGCCGATGTTATTCGCGAAAAGCTGTTTCACCGACTTCATGAGGAGCTCCCTCATGCCGTGGCCGTGTGGGTCGAGGAGATCGACGAGCAGGAAAACAAGTGGGTGGTCGATGCTTCCATCTATGTCGAACGCCATTCCCAGAAGGGGATAGTGATCGGCGAAAAGGGCCGCCTGCTCAAATGGGTCCGCGAGCAGGCCGAAAAGGAGCTGTACGAAATGTATGGTGTCCGCTTCAAACTCAAGCTCTGGGTCAAGGTCGAAAAAAACTGGCGCAAGAACTTCTGGATCCTCAAGAAGCTCGGCTACGCCTGATGCAGTCGGTAGGCGGTGTGATAGGCGCATCCATTTGGTAGTAGCAGATATCCGGACGGCGATCACATTGGGTGCCCCATACCTGCGGGTCTTCTCGCGAAGGCATCGCCCTTGAATTACTGTACTATGATTTCTTAAGAAACTTTCGGGAGGCAATATGCTCCCGATAATTCTCATTTAAAGCACTGCGAATTTTATAGCGAGGAGCAAAAGCATGGTGACAACGGTGCAGGGGGATGATGATGAAACACCGAATGATTCTACCGTTAAAGGAACCTGGCCGGATTGGCAGCTCTTCTTCGCCCTGAACCTGCAGTTTCTATAAGCAGGCCACGCTTCAATCTGCGCGCTACTTGCCTTTTTTCTTCGGATTGCGGCGGGCGTTCTTTTTCGGCGAGTCGGTCGGAGTGTGCAGCCGCTTGCTTTCGCCGGGAGGAAGGCGCCAGGTGGTCTGCTCGCGGATACTGCTGACGTGTTTCTTCTTGTCGGGGGTGTGCTTCGGTTTGGCGCTGCCTGAAAAGTGCCGGACCTGCTCGCTATGGAAGGGGTGGTTCTCTTCGGTCTCCATTTCCTCGCCTAGATGAAGGAGAATATTGCGCAGGTAGTTTTTTTCAGTGGGATCACAGAAGCTCAGCGCGGTTCCGGCGGCTCCGGCGCGGGCGGTGCGGCCGATGCGGTGAATATAGGTTTCAGGCTCGCCGGGCAGATCGAAGTTGATGACGTGGGAAATATTTTCGATATCGATTCCGCGGGCGGCGAGGTCGGTGGCGATCAATACCGGCATCTCGCCGGACCGGAATGCTTCGAGGATTTCCTGACGATGCAGCTGGGCCTTGTCGGCATGGAGCGCTTCCACCGGCAGTCCGGCCTGCTGCATGCGCTCAGCCAGCCGGTCGGTCCCGCGACGGGTGCGGCAGAAAACGAGCACGCGGTCGTAGTCGAGTCGCTTCAGTACCCATTCGAGGAGGGCAAACTTGTTGTTCTTTTCCACATAGAAGAGCGACTGGGCAATATTCTCGGCGGCCGCCGACAGGGGATCGCTGGATACCTGCGTCGGCTTGTGCAGGATGCTGCCCGCGAGCTGGAGCGCCTCCTTCGGCATGGTGGCGGAAAAGAAGAGCGCCTGCCGCGAGGAGGGCAGCAACTTGGCAATACGGCGGATGTCGGGTGCAAACCCCATGTCGAGCATGCGGTCGGCTTCGTCTACCACGAACATCTCAACCTGATCCAGGCTTGCGGCCTTTCGGTCGATCAGGTCCAGCAGCCGTCCGGGGGTGGCTACCAGAATGTCGACACCTTCCCGCAGCGCGAGGATCTGCTCTTCGTACCCGGTGCCTCCGTGCACGAGCAGGAACGAGAGTTCGGTGTGCGCTGCAAAGACAAGAAGGTTTTTATGCAGCTGGATGGCCAGCTCGCGGGTGGGGGAAAGAATCAGGGCGCGACAACGGAGTTCGCGTGCGGCCGTCCATGATTCCACCAGCTTCTGGATCAGCGGCAGGGCAAATGCGGCGGTCTTGCCGGTGCCGGTGCGGGCACAGCCAATGAGGTCGCGCCCGGTCAGTACAGCCGGTATGGCCTCGGCCTGGATCGGGGTCGGTTTCTTGAATCCGGCTTCGGCAACTGCTTTCAGGATGGATTCGTTGAGGTTGAGGTCGGCGAACTGCATGGGATGGGAAAATAGCGTGCCGACGGGAATTATTTAACCACAAAAGGCACAAAAAACCCCAAAGCACATTCTGTAAGAAGCGGCCTGGTGATTGAGGCACGAAACCTGAAACTTCAAACTTGAAACTGGAATGCTTTTGCCAGGTAATACGCATTACGCAGCAAGGCAATACGCCAGGGAGCACGAAAATGAAGATTTTGGTGGCGAGGATTCCGGAGGAAGGGTCGCACTATGAAGGGAGCGATCCGGGGTCGATCATGGCGATTGAACACGACCCGCTGATCAATGCCTTCGGCGATATCGGTTACCAGCTGTACGCCCAGCGGGTTTCGGGGGAGCTGGTGGTGCGCGGAACGCTGTCTGCAAAGGCTGAAATGCGGTGTGCAAGATGTTCGGAAATTTTCTCGACAACGGTGGGTGTTTCCGATTTTCTACGCGCTTACCCCGCCCCGGAAGGTACCGACACGGTCGATATTACGGACGATTTGCGGGAGGAGATTCTGCTGCATGTTCCCGTTTTTGCGGTATGCAGCGATGACTGCAAGGGCATATGCCCCCAGTGCGGAGCCAACCTGAATGAAGGATCCTGCACGTGCAGCAAGGAAGAAGGTCCAGACCCGTGGTCGGCGCTGGACAGTTTGAATTTATAGATGAAGGAGGATTGCGATGGCAGTTCCAAAAAGAAAAACTTCGAAGAGCAAGACTGCAAGCCGCAAGGCCCAGAACATGAAGAAGCCGATTGCGCGCGCTTCTTCCTGCCCCCAGTGCGGAGCTCCCGCCATGCCGCACCGTGCCTGCACAAGCTGCGGATACTACAACGGTCGCCAGGTACTCACGGTCGCTACCGAAGAGTAAACCATGCGTATCTCGATAGATGCGATGGGGGGCGATTTCGCGCCCCAGGAGATCGTTGCCGGGACGCTTCAGGCCGCTGAGGAGATCCGGGGCATTGAAAAGCTGTATCTCGTAGGCGACGAAACCGCCATCAAGGCCGAACTGGCCAAACACAAGGGTCCGGTGCCGGCATGCATCGAAGTCGTGCACGCCTCCGAAGTCGTAGGCATGGGGGAATCCCCGGCTGTCGCGGTTCGACGTAAAAAGGATTCATCCATTGCCCGGTCGATCGAACTGGTCAAGGAAGGCAAGGCGGGTGCAATCTTCTCCGCCGGCAATACCGGGGCCGCCGTGGCGGCAGCCACGCTCAAGCTTCGCACGCTCGAAGGGGTCGACCGCCCCGCGATCGCCACGGTCATGCCGACTTCCAAGGATCCCTTTGTTCTGCTGGATGCCGGCGCCAATCCTGACAGCACACCCGAGATGCTGTTGCAGTATGCCGTGATGGGCAGCATCTATTCACGCGAGATTCTCGGAGTCGAAAATCCCACCGTAGGGCTGCTCAGTATCGGTGAGGAAGAGGGCAAGGGGAATGAAAGCACCAAGAAAACCTTCAGCCTGTTGAGTCAATCCAGCATGAACTTCATCGGCAATGTTGAAAGCCGCGACCTGTTCGAGGCCAAGGTGAGCGTGGCGGTGTGCGACGGATTTGTCGGCAATGTCGTGCTGAAAACCAGCGAAGCGGTCGCCAAAATGATTTCCAACTGGCTTAAGCGGATGTTCCGCGCCAATCTGGTTCGCAAGCTGGGTGCATTGCTGTCCATCGGTGTCTTCAGGGAAATCAGATCGCATGCCGACCCGGCCAGTTACGGCGGGGCGCCGCTCCTGGGTGCCAACGGTGTCGTGATCATCGGGCACGGTTCCTCGAACGCGTTTGCGACGTTCAACGGGATTCGCGTCGCATCCGAAGCGATAGATCATGATGTAAACCATTTGATTGAAGCTGAGCTTAAGAGTATTAATTCCAAAACCTAGTTTTTTCGCGGTACGGTGGCATGGATCATAAACGGAAAGTTTCAATCATTGGGACGGGTGCGTACGTGCCCGAAAAAGTGCTGACCAACCAGGATCTCGAGCAGATCGTTGAAACCTCCGACGATTGGATCTACAGCCGCACCGGCATGCGCGAACGCCGTATCGCCGACGATAGCCAGGCCGCTTCCGACCTGGGTGCCGAAGCGGCAAAAAAGGCGATCGCCGATGCGGGAATCAGTGCTGCGGATATCGATCTTATTATTGTTGCGACCCTTTCTCCCGACATGTTTTTTCCCAGTACCGCCTGCTTTGTGCAGGACAAGATCGGTGCCGGCAATGCCTACTGCTACGACCTCGGTGCCGCCTGTTCCGGTTTCCTGTACGCCCTTGACTCGGCGAGAAACCAGATCATCAGCGGTGCCATCGATACGGCGCTGGTGATCGGTGCGGAAAAAATGAGCACCTTCCTGGACTGGGAAGACCGCTCAACCTGTATTTTATTCGGCGACGGCGCCGGAGCGGCCGTACTGCGCGCGGGAGGCGAGGGGCGCGGCATCATGGACTCGGTCATGGGTTCCGACGGTTCCCTGGCCAGCACGCTTTGGACGCCCGGCGGCGGCAGTCGCAACCCGATGACCCACGAAATGCTCGACCAGAAGCAGCAATACCTCAAGATGGAGGGGCGGGAGGTCTTCAAGCATGCCGTCGTGCGCATGGGCGATACGGTTTTGCAGGCGCTTGAGAAAAACAAGGTGTCGGTCGACGACATCAAATGTTTCATACCGCATCAGGCGAATATACGCATAATCGATGCGATCTCCAAACGGCTGGGCGTTGCTGACCGCATGTACTGCAATATCGACAAGTATGCGAACACATCGTCCGCCGCACTGGCGATCGCGCTGGATGAAGCCGTTAAGGACGGCACGATCCAGAAAGGCGACCTGGTCGTACTGACCGTTTTCGGCGGCGGCTTCACGTGGGGCGCAAATGTTTTGGAATGGGGGAAATAATGAAGCGAGCCATCGTTTTTCCGGGACAGGGATCACAAACCGTCGGCATGGGCAAGGACTTCGCGGAAGCCATTCCCGGGTGCAAGGCGCTGTTTGACCAGGCCAACGAAATTCTTGGTTACGACCTGGCCGGTATCTGTTTTGAAGGCCCGCAGGAGGAGCTTAACAAGTCGAACCATGCCCAGCTTGGCATCTTCGTGGCCAGCGCCGCCGCATTCAAAGCAATGGAATTGCAGCATCCGCTCGAATTCGACATGCTGGCCGGCCACAGTCTCGGCGAATGGACCGCGCTGTATATTGCCGGTGTGGTGAGCTTCGACGACGCCATCCAGGTGCTCAAGGCCCGCGGGGAGTTCATGCAGGCCGCCTGCGAAGTGAATCCCGGCGCCATGCTGGCCGTGATGAATGTCGATGGCGGTGTGCTCGTGGATATTTCCGAAAAAGCCGGCTGCCATGTCGCCAATTTCAACTCGCTGGGCCAGACCGTGCTGTCCGGAACGGCGGCGTCGATCGACCAGGCAGAGGAACTGGTCAGGGAAGCCGGAGCCAAGCGTGCCGTTCGGCTGCCGGTTGCCGGTGCGTTCCATTCACCCCTGATGCAGCCCGCCGCCGACCGGATGGCCGCCTTCCTTGCAGATGTTGAGCTGGGTGAACCCCGTATCCCCGTCCTCTCAAACGTAACCGCCGATGTGCACGACCCGGCATCGATCCGGGACAACATGGTGAAACAGATTACCTCCTCCGTACAGTGGGTGGCTTCCGTTCAGAAGCTCGCTGCCAATGGTGTGGAAGAGATTGTTGAAGTAGGGCCTGGCAAGGTGCTTGCGGGGCTGATAAAGCGTATTGACAACACCGTGGCGGTTCGTAACATCGGATTGCTTACAGATATTGAAAACCAATAAGGAAGTCCTATGTTTGAATTGAGTGATAAAGTAGCCATGGTGACGGGTGCCGCACGAGGTTTGGGACAGGCGATCGCCGTTAAACTGGCCGAAGCAGGAGCGGATATCGCGTTGTGCGACCTCAACGCCGAATGGCTTGAGGAAACCGCTGGCAAGGTCAAGGGCCTGGGGCGCCGTGCCGAATGCTATGGCGTGAATGTGGCGGAAAGCGCCAGCGTCACCGAGGGCGTCAAGGCCATCGAAAAGGATTTTGGAAAGATCGATATACTCGTCAACAATGCCGGTATCACCAAGGACGGCCTGTTGATGCGCATGAGCGAAGAGGACTGGGATGCCGTGCTGAACGTCAACCTCAAAGGCGTCTTCCTCTGCACCAAGGCCGCGATGCGCGGCATGATGAAGCAGCGGTCGGGAACCATCGTCAATATCGCTTCGGTCATCGGCCTGATGGGCAATGCCGGCCAGGCCAATTATGCGGCGTCCAAGGGCGGCGTGATTTCCTTCAGCAAGACGGTGGCAAAGGAACTGGCATCCCGCAATGTGCGGTGCAATGCCGTGGCACCGGGTTTCATCCGTACCGCCATGACGGATGCGTTGGATGAAGACGTCCAGAATAAGATGAAAGAACTGATTCCGCTGGGCCGCTTCGGCGAGCCGGAGGATGTGGCCAACGTAGTACTCTTTTTGGCAAGTAATGCCTCCGCGTATGTTACAGGGCAAGTGCTCTCGACATGCGGCGGAATGGTAATGTAGTGTTAGCAAGTGTAAACCCAGGAAAAGGAGAATAAAATGGCACTTGAAGATAAAGTAAAAGACATCATCGTCGAGCAGCTCGGTGTTAACGCCGATCAGGTCACCAACGACGCTTCGTTTATCGAAGATCTCGGTGCGGACTCGCTTGACACGGTCGAGCTCGTCATGGCTTTTGAAGAAGAGTTCGGTGCTGAAATTCCGGATGAAGACGCTGAAAAGCTCACCTCCGTTGGTGGTGTCATCAGCTACCTGAAGGAAAAGGGATTCGAGTAAGCCAGCTGAATGGTTTTTCAATGGCCGGGACTTGCTCGCTGGGCTGTCCCGGCCATTTCAGCTTTTGATTTCGATATGAGGTGCGGAATATGAGTCGGCGTGAAGTAGTGGTAACCGGTTTGGGAGTTGTGACTCCCCTTGCGAACGAACTGAACCCGTTCTGGGAAGGCATCAAAGCCGGCGTATCGGGCATCGATCATGTCAGAAACATGCCCGACATTGATCAATATCCCGTGACCATTGGCGGGGAAATCCATGATCTCGAGGTTGATAAATACATTGACCCGAAGGATGCCCGCAAGATGGATCCGTTTTCCGTCTATGGCATGTGCGCTGCAAGCATGGCCGTCGACGACGCGAAGCTGGATCTGAATGCTCTCGATCTGCAGCGCGTAGGCGTGCTTGCAAGCTCGGGCATCGGCGGCATGCAGATGATGCAGAACGAATGCCTCAAGGCCTATGAAAAGGGACCGCGCCGCATCTCCCCGCAGCTCATTCCGCAGATGATCACCAACATCCTGTCCGGCTATGTGGCCATTAAATATGGCTTCAAGGGGCCCAATTTCTGTGTAACCAGCGCATGCGCATCCGGTACGCACTCCATTGGCGAAGCCATGCGGATCATACAGTACGGAGATGCCGATGTGATGATTGCCGGCGGCGCTGAAGCGTCCATTGCCATGCTCGGTGTGGCCGGTTTTGCGGCCTTGCGGGCCACCAGCCGCCGGAACGATGACCCGAAGGGTGCATCCCGTCCGTTTGATATGGATCGCGACGGCTTTGTGATGTCCGAAGGTGCCGGCATTGTGGTGCTGGAAGAGAAGGAGCACGCGCTCCGGCGTGGCGCAACGATCTACTGCGAAGCCGCCGGATACGGCCGGACCTGCGACGCATACCACATAACAGCCCCCTACGAAGAAGCGCTCGAAGCCGCCCGCGGTATGTCGCTCGCGATATCCGATGCCGGTCTCATGCCGGAGGATATCGACTATATCAACGCGCATGGAACCTCCACGCCTTATAACGACAAGGGTGAAACCAAGGCGATCAAGCGGTCGCTGGGCGAAGACCTTGCCTACAAGGTGGCCGTCAGTTCCACCAAATCCATGACCGGCCACATGCTCGGTGCAGCCGGAGGGGTCGAGGCGGCCATCCTGGCGCTGGCCATACGGGACAGCATCGCACCGCCGACGATCAACTACACCACACCGGATCCGGACTGCGATCTGGACTACGTACCCAACATGGCCCGTGAGATGGAGATTAACGCCGGACTGAGCAATTCGCTTGGATTCGGGGGGCACAATGCCACGATCTGCTTCAAGAAGATGAAGTAACGATGGTTGTGTCTGGTGAAGAGAGGCGTCCTGTTGCCAGGGCGCCTTTTTCTTTTCTCCGCTTTCCATCAACCGGTGAATTCGGCAAGGTGGATTGATCAATGTGGAGCAGAACATGGCAGTAGGCATAGCAGAGATGATATTGCTGGGATTGCTGGCGGACTGGCTGTTCCGCAAGCTGCACCTGCCCGGATTGCTCGGCATGCTTCTGCTCGGTGTGCTGTTCGGTCCCTATGTGTTGAATCTATTGGAGCCGGGATTTCTGGAAGCCTCTTCCGATCTGCGGATGATCGCGTTGATCATCATTCTGCTGCGCGCCGGTTTTGAGCTGAGCCGTGATGTCCTGAACAAAGTCGGCCTGCAGGCGTTGTTGATGTCTTTCATCCCGGGCGTGCTCGAAGGGACGACTATCGCCTTGCTCGGACCATGTTTCCTGTCATTGACCCATCTGGAATCGGCCATGCTCGGCTTTATCGTGGCGGCGGTTTCACCAGCCGTGGTTGTGCCGATGATGATCGGATTCATTGAAAAACGCAAAGGGGCGGATAAGGGCATTCCCACGATGATTCTGGCGGCGGCCTCTCTGGATGACGTGGTTGCCATCGTTGTTTTTTCTGTTTTTCTAGGTCTGTACACGGGAACTTCTGGGGGAATCTGGCTGAAATTCGCCGGCATCCCGGTGTCGATCGTCTCCGGTGTGGCATGTGGTTTCCTGGTGGGTTGGCTTTTACTCAGGCTCTTTGAAAAGTTCGATCCGCGGGCCACGAAACGCACGATGATCGTAATCGGTGTTTCAGTCCTGCTCGTGCGGTTGCAGCATATGCTTGAAGGGGTCGGTGTTCCTTTTGCGGCGCTGCTGGCGGTGATGGCGACCGGCTTCACGATTCTTGAGAAACGGGAGCATATGGCCCACGAAATCTCCTCTAAACTGGGCAAGCTGTGGGTTTTCGCTTCGATCATGCTGTTTACCCTGGTAGGGGCGCAGGTCGATGTGTCACTGGCTTGGAAATCGGGGCTGGCCGGACTGGGTTTGATCGCGTGTGGTCTGGTTGCGCGCAGTGCCGGCGTACTGCTGTCCCTGCTTGGCAGTCCGCTGAACCGGAACGAACGGTTTTTTGCGGTTGTTTCATATTGGCCGAAAGCAACCGTCCAGGCAGCCATGGGAGCGGTTCCGCTAATGGCGATGAAACTGAACGGTATGAATACAGCTCCCGGCGAGGTCATCCTCGCGGTGGCGGTGCTCAGTATAGTAATAACCGCACCGCTTGGCGCACTGGCGATCAGGCTGGTGGGTGATAAAACCCTGTCGCCGCCCGCCGGCGATGAACATTCCGCCCTCGACGCACTCTCCGAAAGTCTGTAGCGCGGCGCTACATGGGATATGGAAAGGCCTGGTGCTCGATCGCTGCATCGTTGCCCAGCAATAGCAGTATCGAGAAAAGGACTACGATGATGGTGACGATGCCGACAAAGGCCCAAAAGGTCTTCTCATGCAGCAGATGACCCGTATAGTGCGCCAATTTCATGCTTCCGTCGTGCAGGTGGTGCCTAAAGACGCTGAATGATGGCATGATGTGCATATTCCCACCTCCCCTCCATCTGCTTCGACCGTTTTGAGGCACCTTCTACTCAATCCTCACCCAATGCGGATTCAACAATTCTCCTGCGATCTGTATGTGTTTTGTCCTTTTAGGCTTGAATTGATTTAGAGGGTGGATAGTCTCTCTGGGATTGTCATCGTAATTTTTTTTACATGGAGTGGATGGCACGGTCGGGATGGCATATAGCCACCCATTTATTTTTTATGTGTAGCGAGGGAAGATAGCATGAGTTTCAATCAAGGTGGTCGTAAGGTATGGGTAGCGGTGCTGTTCGCTGCATTCACACTACTGGACGGCACGGCCTGGGCGCAGGATTACAGTTCTCTGAGTATTTCTGATGTGTTTGCCGTTGCGAACCGGCGCATGCAGGAAGCCAACTATCAGGAAGCGCTTCCGGCATTGCAAGAGGTGCTCAACCGTACACAGGGTCTGACCGACACGCAGGGGCGTCAAACCGCGCAGACCTGCCGGTTCGAAATTGCACGCATCTACTACCAGATGGGCGACATTGCAAGTGGGATGACCTATATCGAGGAATACCTCGACAATGAACCTCGGCCCCAGGAACGGCGGGCGTTGGGAATGCTCGCCCAGGGTTTCTTCGAGGTAAGTGACTGGGAAAAGATTATTGAGCTCTACCAGCGCCTGCTCAGCTACAAGGACCTGGACAAGGATGTCCTGTTCAATATGAACCTGTTGGCCGGACAGGCCTATTTCCAGCTGGGACAATACGAGGAGAGCCTTGAACCGCTGCGATACGCCGAGCGGACCACAAAGGATGAACGGATAAAAGGGGTCTGCCAGGTAATGGTGGCCCGTGCATTGGTTGAACTGGAGCAGTGGGAACAGCTATATGCATGGGTTTTACGTGTCAACCGCACCGATCGACGCTACGACATATCCCTGAACCTGACCCTGATGAAGGGGGCGAAAAAGCTGTATGATCAGGGCGTGTACCTGAACGCACTCTATCTCTACCGCATGGTGCTTCCGCGCGAGATTCTTATCGACTTCGCCGACAAGCGGATGGCCAATCTGAAGAACCAGATCGTAGGCGCGAATTCAGAACTCGAGAACAAGCAGCTGCAGACCGAAGTGGATGAAATACAGGCAGCCGTGGATATCCTGAAGGATCTGGCGCCGTACGAGCAGGAAGTCACCTTCCGCATCGGGCAGATCTATTCGGATGTGAAACGTTACTTTGAGGGCTTTGTGCTGTTCGATAAGCTCTACCGTGAAGGTCCGGATACGGAAATCGGGGAAGCGGCGGCACTGCAGTCGGTCATGGTGCTCTATGCGGTCAAGGAATACGACCGGGCCGAAACGCGTATCGTGAAGTATCTGGATGAAAAGCCGGACGGACAGTATGCCCGAACGCTGCTGTCGATGATGATGCGCGACAACCTCATGCGCAGCAATTTCGACAAGGTCATCGGCCTGCGCAAGTATCTGGACGGACTGCCGCTCAAGGATGATGATGTCAACGAGAAGATGCTGCAGGCTGATCTGCACTACATGCTTGCCTTTGCCTACATGCAGTCGACCAAACCGCGCGAAGCCGGAGAGCAGTTCAGCATTGTGCTGGAAAAGTATCCCGACAGCCAACAGAAATACGATGCGCTCTACTACCGCGGAATGAGCTACATGCTGCAGGCCGACTACAACAATGCCCTGGCTGACTTCGAGCAATACCAGACCGAGAACGAGAGCGGGGATCTCTATGCCGAGTCAATCTTCCGCGAAGGGGTATGCCTGTATGGTCTGGAACGCATACCGGAAGCCGAAGCGACCTTTACCAAGTTCATTGATGGATACGCCGGTCATCCCGTTATCTCCGAAGCCTACAGCATGCGAGGCGATATCGAGGCCGCCAAGGAAGCCAGCAACGAGGATCCCTTGACGCTCGACCGGGCGCAGGCGGACTATCGACGGGCGATTGACACGGCCAAGATACCGCTGCAGGCTTCCTATCCCGCCTTCCAGGCTGCCAAAGTCTACAAGATGGAGTTCAAGTGGCAGGAAATCATCGATCTGATGCACTACTACATGGATCGGTGGGAGGATATGGCCGATGTAGCCGAGGCGATCTACTGGATCGGACAGGCCCAGATTGAGCTTGGACAGCTTGAGGAAGAGGCGATTCCCGCCTACATCAACGCGATCATGCGTTATGGAAACGATCCGCAGCGGACGGGTGTGGAAAAGATCATCGATGGTCTGGTTGCCATTTCCGAAAAGTATCTTACGCCTGAGCAGCGGGCGGAACTCGTGGTCCGGCTCAAGGTGAAGATGTCAAACATTGAGGAGAACCGCGAGGTACTTCGGTTGCGCCTGCGCGTCGCCCAGGCGCTGCTTGAAGGCCAGGACATGGCTACTGCACTGGCCGCCGACCTGATGAAGTCGGAGGTAGACCTCTCCATCACCACACCGGAATCCCTGGCGCTCATGTGCGATGTGGCAATCGATACGGGCGATGTGGAATGGATGAAACGCCTGTCCGATTATTACATCGAAAACTTTGGGGAATCCGACAACCTGTGGAAAGCCTACAAGGCACGGACACTGGCCTTGATGAGCGAAAAGGACTACCGGGGCGCCCTGGCGGCCATCGACGAAGCCCAGCAGAACTTTGGCGTGGAGCCCTTCATGGGATGGGCGCAGATCCAGAAAGGAAAAGCCCGGTTTGCCATGGGTGACTTTGAGGAAGCCGAGAACGAATACAACATGGCCTTGAATGTACCGTCATGGCGCGGACCGGTTTTTGCCGAAGCCATGTATGGTATGGGGGAATGCCGTATGGCTACCAGCGATTTTGAAGGCGCCCATAGCTTTTTCCAGCGAACCTATCTGCTGTTCAAAGCGTACGAGGATGGTGACTGGGCCGCCAAAGGCTATCTGGCGGCGGCGGATTGCCTGATGAAGCTGGGCCGCAAGAGCGATGCAGTAAAGACCCTAAATGCCATGCTTAAAGATGATTACACGAAATCGAACACCCTCGCGGCGAAGGTTCGCGATATGCTCAACAATTACGGGGGAGAGTAATGACGAAAACTTTGTTTAGCATTCTGCTTGTAACATTGCTGCTGTCGGGCCGTGCCCTTGAAGCGAAGCCCGTTGAGGCAAAAATAACAGTCGGCAGTAAAACTTCCAGTGGTTTCATTGTGAGTCGCAATAAGGACTTGATCACCTTTCGGATTGCAGGAATGGGCGGCGATGTCAGCTATCCGGTCGATGCCATCAAGGAAGTGGTGTTCCCGGTAAAGGTCGATGAAGCGACAGTCGGCAACATGATGCAGAACCGGATGCATGAACAGCTGGCCGCAACGCTTGAAACCGCTTTGCAACCCTTCATGGAGTACAGTGATTTGCCGTCAAACCTGACCCAGTACCAAGGGGTTTTGATGGAACTCTACTACAAGGCTGGAAATTACGAAAAGTGCATGTCGTACGCATCGACACTCCTGAAGGACGACCGTGATCCGGCGCTTCAGCGCAAAGCGATTATCTATCAGGGATTGTCGCTGCTGGGTGCGGACCGACTCGCGGAGGCAGAGGCGCTGTTTGCCGCACAGGGCTGGACCGGGGAAATGCCCGAGGATGCCGCGGCGGAAGACCTCTATACGACCGCCAAATTCCTGTTCATAAAGAAGGATTATGTGAAGGCCATGGAAACCGCGGCCAAAATCATCGCGTTCCACAGTCAGGATCCCGATTGGATGCGCCCGGCCGAGCTGCTGTGTGCGGAAATCTACATGGGAATGGCCAAGGCGCATAATAACCCTGATTTTCTGGACTCGGCCGATGAAGTCATCCGCGAGATTTCGTTGCTCTATCGGGATACCGATGAAGCGGATGAGGCGCAAAGCCTGAAACTGCGTGTCGATGCGCTGCGCATTGAAATGGAAGCCGAGCGCGAGCAATAGGATTTGTTTGGGAACTAGTATTAGCTTAACTGAAGGAGAAGGACTACGAAAATGACGAAGAAAATAGTTAAAATGGCGGTTTTCCTGAGTGTGTTTTCCGCTGTCTCTGCATTTGCGCAGGATACGGCCGAAGCGGCAGGAACAGTTGAAAAAACGACGTTGATGTCGCTGATTCTGGAAGGTGGGTGGGCGATGATCCCGTTGGGATTGATGTCGGTCGCCATGATTTATTTTATTGTTCAAAACGGGCTGGCATTGCGCGAAAAGGTGCTGTTGCGCCCGGATCTGATGCCGGAATTCATCAACATGATGAAGGATAAGAAGGTGGTTGAGGCACACGCCCTGTGCAAGGAAAACGAAACGCTCTTCACCTACGTATTCGGCGCCGGACTTGAACGCTGCTCCACCAAGCGCGAAATCAATTATGACAAGGTCAAGGAAGCGATCGAGGAAGCCAGTACCGAAGAGGTCACGGCCTACATGAAGCCGATCGACTATCTGTCCATCATCGGCGCGACCGCTCCCATGCTCGGGCTGCTGGGTACGGTATCCGGCATGATCAAGGCCTTCCAGACTATCGGCCAGGTGGGTATGGGCAAGCCGCAGGATCTCGCCGGAAATATCGGGGAAGCGCTCATCACGACGGCTACCGGTCTGATCATCGCCATCCCCGCCATGCTGTGCTACTACTATTTCCGCAACAGCTTCATCAAGTCTACCGCCAGCATGGGCCGCAGCATTGGTGCCTTGCTCGATACGATGGAAACGGGCGAGCTCCCGCTGGGACATGAAAACATGGGCGGCTAGGCGTCCCCCGGATTGATCGCAATGCGTTGTAAACCCGTCCCAAGAGAGGTGCGGAATGAAAGTTAAATTGCCTGCAAGAGAAGATGCCACGGTTGACATGGCACCCATGATCGACCTGGTGTTTCTGTTGCTGATTTTTTTCATGGTGGCGTCAGTGGTGACTGAGGTCAAGGTCAAGGTGGAAATCCCCGAATCCAAGCATGCAAAGGTTCCGGAGGATATCAAGGACCGCTTCATGGTCTCCATCGATGCCGAAGGCAACTATTATGCCGGTATGACGCCGGTGGAACTGCCCGAACTCAAGGACCTGATCGCGGAGGAGCTCGAGATCAATCCCGATCTGCGCATTCTGATCCGTGCCGACTACCGCACTCAATACGAGGTCTGCAAGAAACTCATGATCGCCTGCGGTGATGTGGGTGCAACAGATCTTATTTACGCTGCATTCGAGGAATAGCTATGAAACTGCTCGACGAAATGATGAACAAGAAGGCGGAATTGCAGATTGCGCCGCTCATCGACGTGGTCTTTCTGCTGCTGATCTACTTCATGGTGACGGCCTCACTGGTCAAAAAGGAAGCCGACCTCTCCTTCATGCTTCCTGCCAAGGTTGAAACCACGGATCCGATCTCGCTGCCGATCGAGGTGCTTATCGAGGTGTCGGAACTTGGCGACATTCTCGTCGACGGCATGGTATTCGGTCAGAATTCAAGCGATCTGAACGATTTGATCGCACAGCTGGTGTCGCTTAAGGAGGCCGCTGATTCTTCCAACAGCGAACTGATCGTTAACATTCTGCCTGCGGACAAGGCCCAGCACGGCCGGATTATCAACGTCATGGATGCGTGCGCTGCGGCGCAAGTCAAGAACACCTCGTTCAGTATGTCGATGTAACCGGTCGATACCGTGTGCGAAAAACGCGCTGTCCTTCCGGGACCGCGCGTTTTTTTGCTCTCCTTATGATGAGTCTGGTTACAACACCTTGGTGAGCGTGGAAAGGCCCGCCTGTCCGGCGGCATCGCCGGAACAAAGTACGGAGACGGCGGCGTCTTCGAATGCCTGGTTCAGGATGTCGCCGAACGCGTTAAAGTGCTCCTGCGTCGTCGCCAGGACTTCGTCCCGCAGCTTCTGCCGTTCTGCATCGCTGAAGCCGAGCAGGTATCGCATGCAGCTGGAATAGCCCTTTGCATCCGGCAGATGGTAGGCATCGAGCTGGCCGATGGCACCAATCAGGGCCCGGGTCAATTCGTCGTCACTGAGCCGGATGTTTTTAAGGTAGTCGCCGGTAGCTTTGTACGTTTCGAGCGAAGCCAGCAGATTCGGATCGCGATAGGAGGCAAAGACAAAAGCTCCGGAACGCTGATCGAATGCGCACATGCCGCCATACGCGCCGCCCTGGACGCGAATGCGTTCCCACAGCCACGCAGTCTGAAGGTATCTCGTGATTACCAGCGACGAACCGTGCATCACGTAGCCGGCATCATACAGGTTTGCGGCACATCCCACGTAATTGACCCGGGAGGGGGCTGACAGCGCCTCACTTTTCGGGAATGATACGGGGTCCCAGGTTTTGGCCGTAAAACCGGTGCCGGCTGGCAGAGCCGCCAGAAGCCGTGTCAATGACTCGAGTATGGCGGGCAAGGCGGCGCCGTCCACCGTCACATTGATCACAAAACTGTTTCGATCCAGTAAGGTGTGAAGCACGCTGTTAAGCCGTTGGCATACGGATGGCCAGTCCTGTTCAACATCGTCGGCGAGTTTGCGGATGAAGAAGAGGGCCTCTACGCCGCCCAGCTGTTCTGCGATCCAGTGCGCCTCGTGGAACCGGGCCTTGAGTCGGGTCATGACTGCAGAGTGTCCGCGGGGAATCATGGCCGTTTCCAGCTCCGACTTGTGTTCCAGTACGATCTGCCGGAAGCGGGCCTGATCGTCAAAATTGGGCTCCAGAAGAATATCCTGCAGGATACTGAGCAGTTCATCGGTCTGATCGATCATGCACTTTCCACGCAGGAAAAACCGGGAGATGCCCTGCGCCGAGTTTTCCTGCGCCGAGAAAAACGGCGATCCGTAAATCCCGCCGGTTTTCTTGGCGATGCGCTGCGAAAGGGAGGCATAGTCTTCCTTGCGGGTGCCCATCTCCAGCAGGGCACTGCCCAGCAGGGCAGCGTAGGGAATGTCTGCCTGGTCGAGACCATGCAGGTCCAGACCGATATCGAGATATAGGATTCCGTTGGTGAAGAGGTCGTGTGTAAGAACAGTAGCCCCGTGGATGCGGGTTTCTCCTCGTTCCAGGATACGGATCTTCTTGTCGAGATCGTCTCTATGCAGCAGGGGGATGGTGGCCAGTGCTTCCGGTGAATCGGGCGTGGCCTGCAGCTCCAGCAGGCGTTGGGTGGTTGCAATGATCTCATCGATCTGGACGCTGTCGAGATGATTCTTGATCAAGGCCAGGCGTTCCTTTTCTTCGTGTTCCTCCCGTTTCGAAGCCTCCGGACTCGGCGTCAGGACTACGGTGGAGCGGTGCCGGTTATCAACAAAATTCTCTTGAAGCAGCTTTTCGAAGAATCCGTCCCTGGCGGCATTCTCTTTGACCGTCTGCAGCGGTTTTTCAAAGGCAATCAGCTCAAGTGGATCGGCGTCGTACAACCACGAGTTGAGCGACTTGAGCATCAGTGACAATCCGCGCGGGAAGCCGCCGCTGTTGTTTTCGCGCAGGTCGAATTCAAAGGAATTGAGTGCGGCGTCGATATCGTCTCGTGAGATGCCCTCGGTTGCCAGACGGTTGAGCGTCTGATAGATGAGCTCCTCCGCATGGCCTAGATGAGTGGTTTCGACGCCTTTGAGCCCGATGGAATAGGCCATCTGCAGCATATGCGTTTCGATTCCCCCGCCGGTTAGATCCTCGCCCAGGCCCGATTCGATCAGGGCTTTCCGCAGCGGGGAGGCCGGTGTTCCCAGCAGGATGTGGTCGAGCAGTTCCAGCGCGAATACCTGCTCCGCGTTCGTAGGGGACGGCAGCAGCCAGTTTACGCAGAACATCGGTTTAGGATCTTCGTCGTCGGCGGAGACGGCATACGGTTTTTCAACCCGTACCGGCTCCGGCAAGGGTTGCTGAAAGGTGATTTCGGATTGGGGGTCCGTGCGGGTGTAATCCTTCAGGTATTCTTCGAGAATCTCAAACCGCTGGTCGACCGGGTCGTCACCGTAGAAGAAGATGCGTGCGTTGGAGGGGTGGTAGAAAGATTCGTGGAATGCCGTGAACTGTTCATAGGTCAGATCGGGAATATTCCGCGGATCGCCGCCGGAGTCCAGGCCGTAGGTGGTGTCGGGAAAGATCGACTGCTGCGATGACTCCGCCAGCAGTGAGTCAGGAGAGGAATAGACCCCTTTCATCTCGTTGTATACCACTCCTTTGAACTTCAGCTCGCTATCCGGTGACTCCAGTTCATAGTGTCAGCCTTCCTGCATGAAGAACTCTCTGGTGATACGTGGATGAAATACGGCATCGAGGTAGACATCCACCAGGTTGTGAAAATCCTTCAGGTTCTGGCTGGCTACCGGATAACAGGTTTTGTCGGGATAGGTGAAGGCGTTTAGAAAGGTCTGCAGCGAGCCCTTGAGCAGTTGCACGAAGGGATCCTTGACGGGATATTTACGGGATCCGCACAGCACCGTATGCTCCAGGATATGCGCCACACCGGTTGAATCAGAGGGCGGGGTTCGAAACGCGATGCCGAAGCATTTGTTCTCGTCGTCGTTCTCCATCGAAAGGATCTCCGCACCCGTGGGTGTGTGGCGGTAGATCCGCGCCAGTGTATTCAGTTCCTTGATTTCCTCGGTTCGTATCAGTTCAAAATTCTTCATTCCTGCTCCATGCGTTAAATGACAAGAGAATTACAGGATTCGTCCGCATGGAGCGAATTGAAACCGATGGAATTACATGGATCCGCAGGATTTGCCGTGTTTTATTTCCGTTCGCTTTTCCGCATACCGGCGCAGAATGCCCAAACAATGAGCAGGGGGATCAGCAGCGGCAGTAGAAAGGGGAATGCGGCTGCCAGCAGAAGAAAGCCTGCCAGGGCCATGATGCCCAGAACGATGAGGCCGACACCGGCAAGGACAAGGGCCAGCAGGATGGCCGCGCAGAATAACACTACCGTAGAGATAACCAGTCCCCATCCGCCCGCCATGGCCCCAAGCGGACCCGTCATGGCCTGTCCATTGATCGTGACGGCCACATTGGACGATGTCATGCCCCATGCAAAGGCCAATGCGAGGATCACCATGCAGAGGAGCGCAGGTTTCTTCATTATCCATCCTTCAAGGTGCAGCCCTTATTCATCTCCGCCAAACATTTGCGCGGCCATCTCCAGCTGCGCCAGCTGCATCTCAGTGAATGTTTTGAGGCTGTTTACAAAGGCTTCATACTGTTCAGGCGTCAGCAGGGATTGCGCCTGCTGGCAGATGGAGCTATTCAGTTTCTCGATATCATTCGCAAAGTTCTGCACGTTTTCCCTGGAAAAACGCTCGGGGCTCATGTCCGCGTTTTCCTGATCCTGCAGATTGCCGGTGAACTCGAAGTTTTCCCGCTCATCGTGCATGAGGCCCAGCAATTGCCGATAGGTGGTGTCGGAAAGCTCGGCGCCGCTGCCGGTAAGATCCTTGTCCATTTGCGAAAGCATCATCCGCTCGCTCATGGTTTTTTCGTAGTACTCGAACTCGTCGAAATCCTTGTCGTTGTTCAGGAACTTCTTCATCTCCTCCCTGACGGTTTCCTGCGCTTTCTCGATTTCGCTCTGAAGAGCCTGCTTCTCTTCATCGCTCAAGCTGCCGGACATCATTTTCATGGCCAGATCCATCTGCTTCATCTGGCGGTACATCAACAGGTCCATGAAATACTTGGTCTCTTCGTCGTTCAGGTTGAGATATTCGATCAGGTCCGTGTAAAGCGCACCTACTGCTCCGCGCTGGCTGGCCTCCATCACCTTGTTCATGGTCGGATTGTCCATCATCCTGGCGATGTTTTCCATCATGCGCCGGTCCCTGGTCTGCTTCACGTCTTCCAGAACGGCCTGCGCGGTCTGTGCGACGGAACCGGTCTGAACGGCAGCAACGACTGCTGCGTCGGATGGCTCATCCATTTCCGCTATTCCAGCGTCCGGATTGGCTTCCTGCTTGAGCTGCGCGATCTCCCGGCGCAGTTGCTTGACGGTGTTGTTTGTGTTGATGTATGCGGCCAGCAAGGCAATACATGCAATGCCGAGCATCATGGCTGGTAGCTGTTTCTTCATGATATCCCCCTGTTTTATGCAACTCCATGAATAGCAGATCAATATGCCGTTGTCTGGTGTTTTCTTTCAACACCTTTCCGGCGCGACCCCGGTGCCCGGATCGCACCGTCCAGGTGCCGCGTTAGCGAGGGGACGGCACCGGTTCATTCGTCTTCGTGTCTATCACGAGCAGCGGCTGACCGAAGTTGTCGCGCTGCTGGTCCCGTCCGTTGTCGGTGTAATGATCGAGCTCGATCAAGACGCCTGCAAGAATGACGATCAGCAGTATGACTTTCACAACCCTGTAGGTATCCTGTTCCATTCAATCCTCCTTTCCTAATCGAGCGGGAATGTCCGGATGTTTCTGCCGGTGCGCGTATCAAAAGCCAGAGGGGCCGGAATAGGGGACTTCCTCCATTCATAGCGCCCGATGTCTGACAGTTGATGTACCACGGCCAACATGCCACCGACAATGACTGCCAGCAGAATGGACATTACGACTCTGTAGTTCTTATCACTCATCGCCTCACCTCCATGCGGTTCACTGCCCCTCATGTTCGACGATCAAGCTACCGCATGCATGTTACGGTTTGGATACGCATTGGTTCTCACTGCGACAAACAACGACAGTGTCATTCGAATCTGAAGCGGGTGTGCTGGGTAGCCCGGAATAGTGCAGGAGCGGGATCCGGCAGAATAGGCGAGGGCACGATCTGGAGCGAGTTCTGAACCGTTTATACTGGATTCGCCGGCGACTCCGGAAGGTCGGTCCAGAGCTCGACGTTGGGATGGTCGGCGAGGGCGATGCCGGCCGCGATGGTTTCGGGGGCGGTGAACAGGGTATTGATGATGGTGCGCTTGGATTCGCCGGTGACCAGCAGGATGATCCGTTCCACGCGTTTCAGGAAGGCCGGCGTCACGCTGACACCCTGCATGCCGTCGGGGCGGTCCGTGTAAAGCGTCAGCGGGCCGGTTTTCTGCATGGCCTGTGCCGGTGTGAAGAAACCGGCGGTATGGCCGTCGCTTCCCATGCCCAGGAGTCCCAGATCGATTGTTTCCAACGGCTCTAGTTCGCAGGCAAACTGCTGCGCTGCTTTGTCGATGGGCAATGACGTGTCGACGCGTATGAACCGGCCTTCACACTGCAGTGCGTGGAGCATGGGCATCAGGTTGCGGGCGTTGTTTTGTTCGGATTCAAACGGTTGCATACGCTCGTCGCTGAGGAAGAGTTTCCGGTCGGGATGCACGGGGCCGGGGTCGGTGGCGAGCCGGTTATAAACCACATAGGGTGTGGAGCCGCCGCTGAGCATCAGGTTGCCGGGTTTCGCGAGGGTTTCACGAAGCAGTTCGGTGGTATTGGTAACCAGTACATCCGTATTTTTGAATGAATGCAGTACAAGCATGCCGACAGGATAACCGTCCGCGGGCGGGTGTAAAGCATGCGTTATTGAAACCCATTATAAATACGTCCGTTGCGGTTAACTGGATTGCAGTGAACGATGGGGCTGGTATGGTGACCACTTTATTTGAGTCTGTATGGCCAGGAGGGTGTAGGGCGTTATGATGAGTGAATTCCTCGTGATTACGGTGGGGGCGATTCTCGTAAACAACTTCGTGCTGTCGAAGTTCCTGGGAATCTGTCCTTTTCTCGGTGTTTCCAAGAAGCTGGATACAGCGCTGGGTATGTCAGGCGCTGTGATCTTCGTGATGACATTGGCCTCGTTGGTAACATCGCTGATCAACACATTCCTGCTGGTTCCGATGGAGCTGCAGTTCCTGCAGACGCTGGTTTTCATTGTGGTGATCGCTTCGCTGGTGCAGCTGGTGGAGATCATGCTTCAGAAGCTGAGTACCAAGCTCTATGAAAGCCTGGGTATCTTTCTGCCGCTCATCACTACCAACTGCGCCGTACTTGGGTGCGTCGTGCTGAACGCCAAAGCAGCGCCCGGCTCGCTGCAATCAACCTGGTATGGTGCCACGATTTATGGCTTCTGTTCCGCGGTCGGCTTTGCGCTGGCCCTCGTACTGTTCTCCAGCCTGCGCGAAAAGCTCGATCTCGCCCAGGTGCCGAAAGCGTTCGAAGGTACCGCTATTTCCCTGGTGACGGCCGGCATTCTGGCCATGGCGTTCCTGGGCTTTTCCGGACTGGTTTAAGGGGTAGGAAATGGATCTTAAGTTTATATTTATCTCGATCATATCGACCGGCATCATCGGCGTACTACTCGGCGTGGTGATCGGCTTCGTGGCAAAGGCCTTTGCCGTGAATGTCGATGAACGCATCGAAAAAGTGGAGGAATTGCTGCCTGGCGCCAACTGCGGCGGCTGCGGCTTTGCCGGGTGCGCCGCCTTCGCAAAAGCGGTTGTGGCCGAAGATGCCGCACCGGCTCAATGCCCGGTCTGTTCCGCTGCCGATGTGAGCAACATTGCCGAGTATCTTGGTATCGAGGCGGAGCAGGGCGAAAAGAAAGTCGCGCTGGTGCGCTGCAGCGGGGATATTCCCAACACGGTCCGGACACTCTACAACGGCATCCGCGACTGCCGTTCGGCGGTCGTGGTGGCCGGTGGCGCGAAAGGATGCGATTACGGCTGCCTCGGATTCGGCAGCTGCGCCAACGCCTGTCCATTCGGTGCCATCGAAATGCGCGATGGACTGGCGGTGGTGCATCCCGAGCTTTGTGTCGGCTGCGAAAACTGTGTATCAACCTGTCCGAAAAACCTGATCGTCATGGTGCCGGCGTCGGTCGATGTGCACATCTATTGCAACTCGCCGGAAAAGGGCGCGGCAAAACGGCAGGTCTGCAAGACCGCCTGCATCGCCTGCCGCAAGTGCGTCAAGGCTTCCGAGGAGGGCCAGATGACTGTTGACGGCTTCCTCGTGCACACCAATTATGAAAACCCGCCGGTGCCTGATGTTGTCGAGGCCTGCGCCTGTCCCACCTCGGCCATTCGTCTGGGCAGCAAGCACGCCGCCAACGAATATCAAGGAGTTTCCAAATGAGTGAAAAGCCGCGCAAATTCAAGGGGGGCGTGCATCCAAACGACAGTAAGGCGCTGTCCGCCAACAAACCGATCCAGGACGCGCCCTTGCTCGATAAGTACACCGTGATCATGCACCAGAACATCGGCGCGCCGCCGGAACTGCTGGTCAAGAAGGGCGACACGGTCAAGAAGGGCGATCTGCTGGCAAAGGCGGGCGGTTATGTATCCGTCCCGCTGCATGCACCCACCAGCGGTACCGTCAGTGCCATTGACAAGTGCCCCGGCCCGACCGGCATTGCCGTGCCGGCTATCGAGATCACCTCCGACGGTGAAGACGCATGGGGGGCGCCGTTCGATCCGATCGCCGATTGGCAGAACGCGTCACCGAAAGATCTTGTGCAGCGGGTATGGGATGCCGGTGTGGTCGGTATGGGCGGTGCGGGATTTCCGTCGCACGTCAAGCTGTCTCCGCCGGAAGATAAGCCAATCGATACACTGATTCTCAACGGGGCCGAATGCGAACCCTATCTGACGGCCGACCATCGCATCATGCTGGAGCAGGCCGAGGATGTGGTGGTGGGTGCGGCGATCATCGCCCGCATTCTCGGATTAAAATCCGCGATCATCGGAGTCGAGGAGAATAAGCCGGATGCCATCGCCAACCTGGAACAGGTGGCCGGAAAATACAATGTTACCGTGCAGTCGTTGCCGGTCAACTATCCGCAGGGTGCTGAAAAGCAGCTGATCTATGCCATCACGGGGCGCGAGGTGCCGGTGGGCAAACTGCCGATGGACGTCCAGTGCGTTGTTCAGAACGTGGCTTCCGCTGTCGCGATCGCAGAAGCTGTCGTCAAGGGGCGTCCCTCCATCGAGCGCGTCACGACTGTAACCGGAAAACCGGTGGTTCATCCGGGCAACTGGCGATTCCGGATCGGTACGCCGGTCTCGAAGGCGCTGGAGCTGGCCGGGGGAATCAGCGAACAACCTGCCAAATTGCTGCTGGGCGGACCGATGATGGGCATCGCCCAAAGTTCGCTGGGAGTGACGGTGATGAAAAACACCTCCGGCGTGCTGCTGATCGCTTCCGACGAAGTATCGCTCTTTACATCCGAACCGTGTATCCGCTGTGGTAAGTGCGTGGAGGTCTGCCCCATGAGCATCCTTCCGGCAACCATCAGCCAGGCGGTTGAAAACAGGCGCTTTGACTGGGCCGACCAGTTGAATGTCACGGCCTGTATCGAATGCGGCTCCTGCAGCTATGTATGTCCGTCGCACCGGCCGTTGAACCAGCACTTCAAGTGGGCCAAGGTCGAGATCCAATCCAAACTTAGAAGAAGAAACGATTAAAGGCGGAACCATGTCGGAACAAGAAGCATCTCCATCCATTTCCCTGCCGGATCCAGCCAAGCTGATTGTCAGCCATTCGCCGCACATGCGGTCCGGACAAAACATACGCCGCATTATGTTCACCGTGGTCGGAGCGATGCTGCCGGCCTGCGCTGTGGGCATCTGGTATTTCGGTCTTGCCGCGCTCGAGGTTCTGCTGCTGACCACGCTCTCGTGCGTGGTGTTCGAAGAGCTTTGGAACAAGCTGGCGAAGCGGCCCTCAACCTGGAAGGACGGCAGCGCCATCATTACGGGCATCCTGCTGGGCATGAACCTCAACGCTGGTGTGCCGTGGTGGGTCTGCATACTGGGGGGCTTCCTGGCCATCATTCTCGCCAAGCAGCTGTTTGGCGGGCTGGGTTACAACCCGTTCAACCCCGCGCTGGTGGCCCGTGTCGGCCTGTTGATCGGTTTGCCGGAAATCATGACCACCTGGAACCAGCCGCAGGCCGGGAAAATGATGGTCGATGTCGTCACTACGGCCACTCCGCTGGGCATGACGCCGGGTGCGGTTGAAATCAAACAGATGCTGATCGGAAATACCGGCGGCTGTCTGGGCGAAACGTCCGCCATCGCTCTGCTGCTCGGCGGTGCGATTCTCATGATCTTCAAGCTCATCAAATGGCAGGTGCCGGTGGCTTTCATCGGCTCGGTGGCCGTCATTACGGGGATTGCCCATTGGGTCAATCCGGCGGCATACCATTCGCCGCTGGTGCATGTGCTCTCGGGCGGCCTGCTGCTGGGCGCCTTCTTCATGGCCACGGACATGGTGACGTCGCCTATGACGAAAAAGGGGGCGTGGATATTCGGTCTGGGATGCGGGATCATGACCAGCCTGATCCGTTTGTGGGGGAGCTACCCCGAAGGGGTCAGCTTCTCGATTCTCTTTATGAATGCGCTGGTGCCGTTGATTGACCGTACCACGATCCAGAAGCCGTTCGGCTACGTGGTGCCGGAGAAAGGGCAGGTGGCGTAATGAGCGAACAGAAGATCAATATCCCCAAGCTGGGCATATTTCTCGGTCTCGTTGCCGCCGTCGCCGCCGGCCTGCTTTCGCTGGTCTACACCTCCACGGCCGAAGCCATATCGATCAACCAGCTGAAGAAAACCAATGAAGCACTGGAGCAGGTATTGCCCGAATTCGACAATGTCCCGAGCGAGGAAACCATAACGCTTGAATCCGGCAAGGGATGGCCCGTCAAATTCTACATTGCACGCAAGGCAAATCAGACCGTCGGCTTCGCAGGTGAAGTGGTGACGCCGGAAGGCTTTTCCGGCGACGTTACCGTTATGGTGGGTCTCAATGCCGACGGCTCCGTGCGCAAGGTCATCGTGACCAAGCAAACCGAAACACCCGGTCTGGGTACCGCCATCACCGATCGGAAAATCAAGAAGACGATCGTCGATGTGATCAAGGGAGGCGACGAAATCGTCGGCCTGGCACCAAACAGCTACCTCGATCAGTATGATGGAAAAACGGCGGATGGCACCGAATGGGCCGTGGTCAAGGATGGCGGGGATGTCGATGCGAAAACCGGCGCCACGATCACCAGCCGCGCGGTCTGCGGCGCAGTCTATGCCGTCAGCCAGACCGCAGTGGATCATCGGGAAGAACTTTTGAAGGGAGCCGAATAATGAGCGTCATGAAGGAGTTTACCAAGGGGCTTTGGCGGGAAAACCCGGTATTGGTGCTGCTGCTCGGCATGTGTCCGACGCTGGCGGTGACCTCCAGCGCCACCAACGGCCTTGGCATGGGGCTGGCTACCATGTGTGTGCTGCTTTGCAGCAATCTGGTGATTTCCGTTATCCGCAACTTTGTTCCGAAGAAGATCCGCATCCCGGTGTATATTGTCGTGATTGCCACCTTTGTAACGATTGTGGATCTGGTCATGCAGGCGTATGCGCCGCAATCGCTCTACGACGCGCTGGGCATCTTTATTCCGCTGATCGTCGTCAATTGTATTGTTCTGGGACGTGCCGAGGCGTTTGCTTCCAAGAACGGCATTGTCAAATCGCTGGCAGATGGTCTTGGAATGGGCTTGGGCTTCACGCTGGCGCTGGTGACACTGGGGGGCACCCGGGAATTTCTGGCCGGCGGCTCGTTGTTCGAGATCAAGATGATTCCATCGTGGTCGACGGATTTCATGCTGATGACCTCAGCACCCGGCGCATTCATCATTCTGGGCCTTTTTCTGGCCGGCATGAACGGCATGAACATGCGCAAGGCCAGGCGGGAGGGGAAGCGCTACACACCGCCGGGCCTTGACTGTCGGCAATGCAACATCTGCGATGTCGGCGAGAAGGAATAACGTTCCGCAAAATCATGACAGGCGCGAGGAAGCAAGGTCGCCCTTGTTTCCCGCGCTTTTTTCATTTAATAATCCCGCCTCGATTAAAACCGCAATGTGTTGAGGCTGGATGAAGATGTCATGGATAACCTGGTTGTGCTGCAGCATGGTGATGATTGCCGGATGTGTCTCCCATGACTCGAAGAAGGTGTTCCTGGAAAACACGCCGCTTGACGTGCCGCAGAAGCCGTCCGTCCTTTTCCCCGACTATTTCCTGATGGATGGATTTGAACTGCACGACCACGGACATATTCCAAACACACGGTTGATAGGCGCCGGTATGTCGGCGGATCTCGATCTGGCAACCGTGCGGGGGCGGTTCAACGATGTACTCTATCTACACGAGTGGAATACCGACGCGCTGGAGATCGGCCGCCAGTCGTTCCGGATCATCGCTTCGCACAATGGTGCATCCGTGGAGGTCCGGGGTGTGCAGGGTACATCCGGGCCGACCCGGATATTCCTGCTGTACACACCCGGACAGAATTAAATGGAGAACCGCATGAACGCACCAGAATGGGACGCAAACGACAAGCCGGGCTCGCTACAACGTTGGATCGATGAGTTGAACGCCGAAGCCCGTCGGCAGTTTCTTGAAGCCGGCACGCATCTGGAAATATTCTTCATTTTCGGCGACGAAGGCCTGGCCGAGGTTGTTCCGATTGTCGGTATGGAGAAGGACGATATTGTACGTGAGCTAAAGACGATGCTGGCCGAACGAAATGCCTACGCTTTCATCCACATCGCCGAGGCAACGGCCAGGCTCATGGACACGGCTGACGCGGCTGACATCCTTCTGGTGCACGCAGAGAGCCGCGACGGTTTGTCGGTGGCCCATTGCAGCACCGTCGCGCTTCAAGAGGAAAAGAAGATGCTGCTCGATGCGGTTCAGGTAGACGGTTCAAAGCTCGGCGGCCCGTTCGCGCATATTTTTGCGGATTGATTAGGCGGGCTTATTTGGAGCATTGCCGCATCGTACTCGTCCAGTCATGAAATCGAGAACGAGGACGACCGTATATTCAACTGATCCGGCGGCGGAACAGAAATGAAGCCATGATGAGGCAGCCGCATCCAATCACCAGCATGGGCCAGTATTGCGGGATCAGCAGATCCGCCGTTGCCCCTTCAAGAAATACACTGCGGACGATGATCAGGAAATAGCGCAGGGGAATGGCGTAGGTCAGATACTGGATCACGGTCGGCATGCTGTTGATGTCGAAGATGAATCCCGAAAGCATGAAGGCCGGCAGGAAGGTGGCGACTATGGCGATCTGACCGGCGACAAACTGGTTGCGAGCAGCGGTGGATATCGTCAGACCCATGCCCAACGCGGCGATGAGGAAGAGGGCGGAGCTCAGGAAGAGCAGCAGCAGTGAACCGCGCAGCGGCACGCCGAACAGCCAGACCGCCATGGCAACGGACATGGCCAACCCCCCCCATGCCGAGCACGAAGTAGGGCAGAAGCTTGCCGATCAATGTCATGATCACGGCGATCAGTCCGGGAATCAGGTAGTTGCGGCTGCGCATCTCGGCATTGTACCGGATCCGTTGCTCGAGATTGTCCGGTAGAGGCATCCGCCGGGCGTTCTGTTCAGCGCGCTGCCGGAGCCAGCCGGCCCAGGCTCTGTTGACGTATCCCTGTATAATGCGTGCCGTGTTGGCATCGACGCCGTTGACCAGCACCCCGACCGGGCCATATCCTTACCCGATTGCTCGGCATGAAGTCGTGCGGCGGCCTGGGCAATCCGCGGGCTGGTTGCGGCCGACTGGCGGTAGGCGGTCAGCAGGTCGAGAGTCTGCGCCGTGGCGTCGGTTGCAAGCAAAACCAATACACCCGCAAGGACTGTCAGTTGCATGATTGCCGATATCCTTTCCGTATTGAACACTCACGGACAGCAAAACCGCCACGCGTAACCTACAACCGTTTACAGAATAGATAAGTTGGCTCAGTGGCGCGATAAAAGAATCGAAGTGAATGAATGCAGGGATTATTCCGCTTCATCCGCCCACGCTTCGATGTGGGGTTCCAGATAGGCGATCTCAAGCAGTTCCTCCGCCCAGCGTTCGTTGTGGTTGGCCAGGCGCTTGAGCAGGCGGAACGACATCACCTGCACGGCTGGTACTTCGGAATAGAGCGCGTTGTTGAGACAGCGCCAGTACGAGGGAATCATCTTTTTCGGTTCAACGATTTGTCTGCGACAGCCATCGCAGATAAAAATGCATCCATCGACATAGGGATCCTCATCGAGCGGGGGCAGTTCGTAGACCTCAAGCTTTACGCCGTGCTTTTCGCAGAGCTCGCAATGGGAGCGCGACCGGCGCACCAGGTCCTTCGCGAAGCGCGAAAGCATGTGCTGCCGATGAAATTTTCCCTGAAACCCCGTGGCCATTTCCTGTTCCCCCATGCATATGCCGATAAACATAGGTGATTTGGCGGCAAAGTCTAGTTTCATAGCAGAGGGATTCATAGTCGCTGGCGGGAAGCCGGTTCAGTTGCGTCCAGAAAAACATTGCGGACGCTTTCCGTTCTTTGGATAATCCCCGCACATTGTGAGAATTGTGGAACGGGTGTTCCGGTGTCGTGGCAACGTGATTAACAGGAGGTTGTAATGAAGCGCAGTATTCTTGGTTTGCTATCCCTTGCGGTGTGTATCGGGTTCAGCGGATGTAAATCCACCCCGCCCGCATCGTCCGACAAATCGATGTTCGATGTATTGCAGGAAAAGGTTGCTGATATCGGCGAAAAGGGCGGCATGGCAGCCGTCGGCATCGGCGAATCCAGAAAGCCTGACGTGGCGATTGCCAAGGCGAAGCTCGAGGCCCGCAAGAACCTCGCCCAGCTGGTGCAGGTGAAAATTGAAAACCTCGAAAAGGCGTTCGTCGAGGAAATCGGCGAAGCCGAGACCTCGGAAATGAACACACTATTCAGTTCGGCCACCAAGCAGATCACGTCCCAGACCCTGCAGGGCACGACGCCGAAAATCCAGAAATACGATACCGAAGACGGAATTACCACGGCCTATGTCCTGATGGTGCTCAATCCCGACATCATTCCGGCTTCGCTCGAGAACAGCAATGCGAAGCATCTCTACGAGCGGTTCCGTGCCTCCAAGGCCTTCGAGGAGCTCGACAAGGAGATCAAGGAATACGAGGAGGCCGAGCGGCAGGGCATCCTCGGCATGTAACAGCCTTCCTTTGAAAGGGGGAAACGGGGCTTGAATTAAGCATTCAGGCCCCGTTTTATATGCGCCATGAAAATTCTGGGCATTGAGACTTCGTGCGATGAAACCGCCGCCGCCGTCGTGGAAGACGGCCGTCACGTGTTGTCCAACGCCATCTATTCGCAGATCGCCAAGCATCGCCCCTACGGCGGAGTGGTGCCGGAAATCGCCTCGCGCAACCATGTGGCCAAACTGCCGGGGATCATCACCGAGGCGCTGGAGGCCTCCGGCGAAACCTACGATTCCATCGATGCCATCGCCGTGACCTATGGCCCCGGACTCGCCAGCTCGCTGCTGATCGGCTATTCCGCCGCCAAGACCCTTGCGCAGCGATTGCACAAACCATTGATCGGCATCAACCACCATGATGGCCACCTGCATTCCGTGCTCATGAAGGAGGATGCGCCATCCGAGGATGACGTATTTCCGATGCTGGGGTTGCTGGTGTCCGGAGGTGACAGCAGTCTGATCCTGATGCGCGGTCCCGGCCAGCGCGAAATACTGGGGTGCACGATCGACGATGCCGCCGGCGAGGCACTCGACAAGGCGGCCGCCGTGCTGAATCTCGGTTATCCCGGGGGACCGGTTATTCAGAGGACCGCCGAGGGCGGTGACCCCGACTACATCCGTTTTCCTCGCGGGCTCGATAATGTCGATCGCGGCAAATGGGTCTACAAGTATGACCGTGATCTGTGCTTCAGCTTCAGCGGACTCAAGACGGCGCTGCTGACCCACGTCAGGAATCTCGACCATAAACCGGAAGGCGACGAATTGCGCGATTTGGCCGCAAGCTATCAGGAGGCGGTCTGCGATGCGCTGGCCACACGTGTCGAAAGGGCGCTGGAGCGGTACCCGATCAAGAGCTTTGCCTGCGCCGGCGGGGTTTCGCTCAACAAGGTGCTTCGCCGGAAGCTGACCGATCTTTCCCAAAAGACCGGCGATCCGCTGCTGCTATGTCCTCCGGCATACTGCACCGACAATGCCGCCATGATCGCGGGCGTGGCCTACGAAAAGATCCGGCAGAGCAAGACCGGTCCGGAACCCATCGACGTCAATCCCAACCTCCGATTAGCGGATTGGGTATGATTTTTTATTAACCACAGAATTCACAGAATTCACAAAAGCTAGTCAACGTATCCGGCCTGTGTGTCTTTTGTGCCTTTTGTGGAGGAACTTCCTTCCGATGGACCTCTTTGGCGGGTTGACTTGCCCATGCCGAATGCCTAAGGTTTGCGGCCAATTTTTCAGGAGATCATCATGAGCGAAGAACTGTCGACCAACGAATACCGCCAGCAGCGCATCCAGAACATGGAAAAGCTGGAGGAGGCAGGCTTTCCCGCGTTCGGGAAGGCGTTCGAGCGCACCGCCCGCCTCGACGAGCTGCACGCCACCTTCGAAGAGGGCCGGGTGGTCAAGGCCTGCGGCCGGATCGTGGCCATGCGCAAGATGGGGAAAATGGCCTTTGCACACATATCCGACGGTTCAGCAAAGTTTCAGCTCATGGTGAAAAAGGATGTGTTGGGCGATGATGTCTTCGATGCGTTCAAGCTTCTCGACCTCGGCGATATTGTCGGTGTGGCAGGCGAACTTTTCATTACACGCACAGAGGAAGAAACCATCCGCATCTCCAGCTGGACCCTGCTTTCCAAGGCGCTGCTTCCGCTGCCGGAAAAGTGGCACGGTCTGCAGGATGTCGAAACGCGCTACCGCCAGCGATCGCTCGATCTCATCTCCAATCCGGAGGTGATGGACGTCTTCAAGAAGCGTACGCAGGTCATGCGCGAGATCCGCAACTTTCTCGATGCGCGCGGCTACTACGAAGTGGAAACGCCGATGCTTCAGCAGATTGCCGGCGGAGCGGCCGCCAAGCCTTTCAAGTCGTTCTACAACGCGCTCAATATCGATGTCTTCATGCGCATCGCACCAGAGCTCTATCTCAAGCGACTCATCGTCGGCGGCATGGACCGTGTCTATGAGATGAACCGCAACTTCCGCAATGAAGGGCTCGACCGCACGCACAACCCCGAATTTACCGCATTGGAGATCTACCAGGCCTACGGCGACATGCGCTCCATGCAGGAACTCATACAGAGCCTGTTTATGCATCTGGCCGAAACCGTTTTCGGCAGGATGGAATTCGACTGGATGGGCAACACCATCAACCTGCAGGCGCCCTGGCGCGAGGTCAGCTACCATGATCTCATCAGAGAACACCTCGGCGACGACTGGTTCGACAAGAGCCTCGATGAAGCCGTCGCCAAAGCCGAGGAGCTGGAAGTATTCATCGAGCACGGAATGGATTTCAAGCAGGTCACCCACGAGATTTACGACAAGACCATTGAAGGCACACTGATTCAGCCGACCTTTATCACGCGTCTGCCGAAGGAACTTGTTCCGCTGGCCAACCATTGTCCGGACGATCCCGAGCTGGTCGATGTATTCGAACTGATCATCGGCGGCAAGGAGATTGCCCCGGCTTACAGCGAGCTCAACAACCCGCTTGAACAGCGTAAGCGCTTCGAGGAGCAGGCCGGTGGCGATGGTGAAAAGATCGATGAGGATTTCCTGTCTGCACTCGAATACGGGATGCCGCCTACAGGCGGCATGGGCATCGGTATCGACCGCCTGCTCATGCTGTTGACCGGCTCCGACGCCATCCGCGACGTCATCCTGTTCCCGCAGCTTAAACCGAGAAGCTAGGGAATTGATACAACCCCAGGATGAAGTGGGGAGGGCGTGCTCGACGAGCGCGCCGAAAGTGGACAATCCTGACGTGCTAATTATATCCGTAGAGCCAGCGGGAGGTGGATTGGCCGAGATTGCGGACTGAATGAGTAGCGCCGGCGGGAATGAAAAGCTCTTCGCCGATGGCGGGGCGGTGGACCTGGCCGTCGATCTCGAACTCCACTTCGCCTTCCAGTACCATCACCAGTTCGTCGGAGGCGTGCACATAGTCCTCCCAGCGCTGTCCCGGCGGATCCACCCACAAATCACAACTGAATCCGCGTGCCGCCCAGTCCTTCTCTATCGTTTGCCGGTTCATAGCAGATTTATTCTTAATAGACTACTGATTCGATGCCGTCTACAGGACTGATGATGGAGTGCCCCATGCGCCGGAAAAGACAAATTCGCTCAATGGCTTGCGCGTGCGCGGCGTGCTGTCGCGCTCCCGCAGCGCTTCCGGAGCCTCGCATGGATCCGCCTTGTAACCAATGGCGAGCGCGGTCCAGGCAATGGCGTCTTCGGGAATGTGATACAGCTCGCGAGCGCGGTCTGGATAGATGCCGATCATCTGGTGGACATGCAGCCCTCTGGACGTGGCCTCGAATGTGAGGCTGGCGGATGCAAGGCCGAGATCGTGGACGGCGGCACGATTCTCCTTGTTGTTGCGCCGGAAGCGGAGGTTGACCACACCAAGGGCAAGAACGGGCGCGGCCTTGGCCCAGGCCCGGTTCGGCTCGACGAGGCAGGAGATCAGGTGCTCGAATTCTGTGGGATCATCCTGTGTTGCGACGATGTAGCTCCACGGCTGCTCGTTGTAGGACGACGGCGCCCAGCGGGCCGCCTCGAAGATCGAACGAAGATCGTCGTCCGAAACCCGTCGGCTGTCAAAGGCGTACGGACTCCAACGCTCAGCCAGTAGATTGTTAATGGGATGGTCGGGGGAAGCGCTTTTGATGGTCATGGTTTCTCCTCGTATTGTTTTGTTCGTTGTACATCCTTCGGGCGGAACCTCGTCACTTGCCGCACGGGAACAGTCCGTTCAGGCCGTATTTATTTCTGCCGCAATGCGGGCATCTCATCTTCGTGAACGTCCACGACTGTACAGGGGAATCGTTGTGACCGCAAAGTTAATCCTTGCCGGGATATGCCCAGGGCAGGGCGAGCTCTGCGGGCGTGCCGCCAATTCCGGACTGAGCGGTATGGCGGACAGGCCGTGGATCATGGTTATTTCACGCAGGACAGCTCATTCTAAACGATGCCTTCACGGCCGAGTTCGCGAAAGATGCGGTCTACTTCAGCGTGAGCTGCATCGATGAACTCCTCGTAATCGGCGGTGTCCTGACCGGTGGGGTCGGGAATGTCGCGGATCTCCTCGGGATCGTCGTGCCACATGTATTCCATAAGCCGGTAGGTCTTTCCTTCGGCCTGCGGAAACCGTTGCAGCAACGCATCCTTCTGCCACTGTTCCATGACCAGGATGACGTCGGCTTTTCTGATAAGTTTGCTGGAAAAGGGATCGGAACGATGGTGGCGCAGGTGGAATCCGTGGATGCGGGCCACGTGCTTGACCACATCGCTGGCCGAGCTGCCGGAACGGGCCTCTACGCCGGCGGAGAGGATGCGCACTTTTTTGCGGGCATAGGGCAGGTGTTCCTTGAGGTAGTGCTCCATGTAGCCATGCAGATAGGCGCTGCGCGTGATGTTGGCACGGCAGGCGACGACGATGGTGAATTTTTTTCCGAATAGACCCATGCGCCAGAAGATAGGCATTCGCGGGTGACAAGGCAATTTCACGGGCTGTTTTTTTGTGCAACGTTCCGTGGAATATTAGACCCAGTTCTGTATCCTGCCCGTAAACCGGAAATAGCATGAAGACAACATTCAAGGTGATAGCCGCGATATTCGCACTGGGGGTGGTTGTTTTGCTGGGACTGCACATCTTTCTGCAATACGGACTGACGAAGGCTATGCGTGACGTGGTGCTGCCGCGCATCAGGCAGGAGACCGGAATCGATGTCCAGGTGCAGGGCCTGTCGATCAACGTGCCGAACGGCCGTCTCTACCTTAAGGGCATAGCCGTGCGGAACCCGGAAGGTTTCATGCTGGAGAACCTCGCTTCCGTCAAAGAAATCGAAGTGGTGGTGGATATTCCATCTCTCCTGAAACAGAAACTGATCCGTGTAAAGCACATAACGGTCGAACGTGCGCTCGTAAACGTAGTACGGAACGAGGCCGGCGAATTTAATATCAACAAGCTTAGGGAGAGGCTGCCCCTGCCGCCTTCAGCGACCGGCGGCGAACCGGCACCATCACCCCGAAGACCAGGCGAAAAGCCGGTGCCGGCCGAAGGAGCGCCGGAGGTCGAGCAGCCGAAACCGTTGCCGGAGGTGCTGATAGAAACCATCGGTGGCCAGGCAGAGATCCGCTATGTCGACATGAGGTTCAAACAGCTCGATCTGGCGCTTGATCTAAGTCTGACCGGCCGGAATCTGGGCACGCAGCGCGATCCGTCGGCCGACTGGGGGGCTCTTGATGTGAACGGCTCGCTGGGCGATGATAGCACCCGCTTCATTACCGATCTGCATCTCGATTTGGCACCGGTGGCGGATCCCGAATCGTTGTCGTTCGACCTGCACGGGCGAATCATGGAGATTGATCCGCGGATCATGCAGGATATCTACGAGCGTATCGGCATTCGATCGGCGCCGTTCGGATTCGATCCGCAGCTGCACTGCCGTGAAAACAGGTTCGAGGATTCTTCGTTTGCGCTCAACCTCAAAGACATTTTGCTGGAGGACAAGGTGGCGAAGCAGCTGGGCGGCATGGGATCGATCGATTCCCTGCATTTTCCCGTGCCGGTAAAAGGCACCCTGCAGGAGCCTTCGGTGGATGTACAGGAAGCGCTGATCAGGTCGCTGGGCGGGAATACAAAATCGCTGCTGAACGCCTTCCTGAAGGGTTCGGCAGCGAAGGAGATGGGCATCGACGAACCTCCGGAAAACCTGGAGAAGGGATTGAAGAAGCTCGGGAACAGATTGTTCGGGAACTAGGGTATCATATGGAAAAAATCGTTTTATGCATCGTTGCCTATCTGTTTGGCGCGGTACCCTTCGGGCTGCTGGTCGCCCGCTCGCGCGGCGTAGACATCCGGCAGCACGGCAGCGGCAACATCGGCGCCACCAATGTCTTCCGCGTACTCGGGAAAGGGTGGGGCATTTTCACATTTGCGCTCGACGCGCTGAAGGGCTTTGTTCCTGCCTTCGTGTTTCCCCGTCTGGTTGGCCTGGAGGCCCAGTGGGGGGTGCTCTTTGGCATCGTGGCCATTCTCGGGCACAGCTTCCCGGTCTACCTGAAGTTCAAGGGGGGCAAGGGCGTGGCTACCAGCGCCGGTATGTTACTGGGGGTGGCTCCGCTGGCGGTGGGGGTCGGTTTTGCCGTATGGGTGCTCTGCATGGTGCTCTCCCGCTATGTTTCACTATCATCGATCGCAGCCGCTGTGGCCGTAGCCATCACGGTATGGGTGCAGGACAGAGGCCTGGTCATTAATATTGCCCTGACCATCCTGTCGCTGCTGATCATCTGGCTGCACCGTGCCAATATCAAACGGTTGCTCAACGGCACGGAAAACCGGTTCGGGAAGAAGAAGGAGACCACGATATGAAGGTAACGGTGATTGGTGATGGGGGGTGGGGTACGGCGCTGGCGATGGTGCTGAACCGGAACGGGCATGATGCCACGGTCTGGGGACCGTTCCCGGATTATATCGAGGAAATCAAATCCAACCGCGAAAACAAATCCTACCTTCCCGGGGTCGAGATCCCCGCTTCGATCCATTGGACCTCGGACCGCGAAGCAGCAGTAAAGGATGCCGGTCTGGTGGTGCTGGTGGTCCCGTCCCGTTTCTACAAGGCGACGGTTGAGGCGTTCCAGCCGTTTATTCCCGACAACGCGCTGGTGGTTAGCGCCACCAAGGGGCTTGATGAAAAGACACACAAGCGCATGAGCGAGGTGGCCGGCTGGATCGTCCACCACGAAGTGGCCGTGCTGTCCGGACCGAGCCATGCCGAGGAAGTGGCGCGCGGTGTGCCGTGTGCCGTCGCCATCGCAGCGCGTGACCACGACATCGCCGTGCAGATCCAGGATCTGTTCACGAACGACACCTTCCGGGTCTACACGCTCGAAGACGTCGTCGGGGTCGAGCTGGGCGGTGCGCTCAAGAACGTGATTGCCGTGGCCGCCGGCATCAGCGACGGCATGGGTTTCGGCGACAACACCAAGGCCGCGCTCATGACCCGCGGCATTGCCGAAATCACCCGGCTGGGCACGGCGCTCGGCGCAAAACCTGAAACCTTCATGGGGCTGAGCGGAATCGGCGACCTGATGGTAACCTGCATGAGTCGGCATAGCCGCAACCGCGGCGTTGGCGAACGCCTCGGCAAGGGCGAAACACTGGAGGACATTATGGCCGGCATGAAGATGGTCGCCGAAGGGGTCTGGAACTGCCAGGCTGCCAAGGAACTGGCCGACGAGCTGGGCGTGCCCGTACCGATCACCGAAGAGGTCAACGCCGTTGTACACGCAGGCAAGGATCCCCGCCAGGCGGTCATCGACCTGATGTCCCGCGCCCCGAGGCCGGAGCAGGAATAACCGCCGCACGGACGGCTAAGGATGGGCGTCCCTGCCTTTTGACGCATTCATACCTTTTTAAACGGCATTTTTTGACAATAGCGAGGGGGCGCATTAGAGTGCGCCCCTTCAATTTCCAACCGAGGGAGAATTTCAATGAGAGTAAAGGCATTCAAGGCATGGCGTCCGGTAGCGGACAAGGCGGCAACCGTGGCTTCGGTCCCGTACGATGTGGTGGACACGAAACAGGCCGCGGTGCTCGCGGCTGGCAATCCCGACAGCTTCCTGCATGTGGTGCGTGCTGAAATCGACCTGCCGGAAGGCACCAATCCCTATGGGGACGAGGTCTACGCGCAGGCGAAAGCCAATCTTCGGCGTCTGATGGACGACGGCATCCTCGAACGCGAGATCGAGCCTTCCATCTATCTCTACAGCCAGCAGATGGGCGACCATATCCAGTACGGCATTGTCGCAACCTGCCATGTGGAGGATTACGAAACGGGAAAGATCAGGATCCACGAAAAGACGCGCCGCGTGAAGGAAGAGGATCGCATCCGCTACGTTGATACGCAGAATGCCAACACCGGACCTGTTTTTCTGGCCTACCGCGACAGTGCAGTAATCAATAAGCTCGTCGAGTCTGCCCGGATGGGCGAGCCGCTCTATCGGTTTACCGCCGAGGACGGTGTTACGCATACGGTCTGGAGGTTTGAAGATCCCGCTGCACTGGAGGTGGCCTTCGGCGAGGTGCCGGCCTTCTATGTCGCGGACGGGCACCACCGTTCCGCTTCGGCGGCAAAGGTCGGCGCCATGCGCCGCGCGGCCAACCCGAACCATACGGGCGATGAGCCGTACAACTGGTTCCTCGCGGTTATGTTCCCGGAAAGCGAACTGAAGATACTGGCCTACAACCGTGTGATCCTGACACTGCCCGGAACGAAGGATGCATTCCATGCGGCGCTGAACGCTGCGTTTACGGTCGAACAAAACGGGATGAAGATTCCGCGCCATGCCGGCGAGATCTGCATGTATATCGACGGCCAGTGGAGCACGCTGACACCGAAGCAGCTGCCCGAGGCCACCGATCCGGTGGCGGCACTTGACGTCAGTATTCTGCAGAACCAGGTGCTGGCTCCGATCCTGAACATTGCTGATCCGCGCGAGAGCAACGACATTGACTTCATCGGGGGAATCAAGGGAACGGAGGAACTGGAAAAGTGGGTGGATGAGGGGCGTGCCGTGCTGGCCTTCTCGATGTACCCGACCTCCATGGATCAGCTTTTCGCCGTTGCCGATGCAGGCATGCTGATGCCGCCCAAGAGCACCTGGTTCGAGCCTAAGCTGCGTTCCGGCCTGCTCGTTAATACCCTTGACTGATCCGCCTGGTGTTACACTGCAACCGCGCTATGACAGGTTGTTTCTGATTTTGTACTTCAGACCGTATAGCAGGAAGCCGAGTTTCTTGAAGGTGAGGATGAAGGTGAAGACGTTGGGAATCAGGATGATGGCCCCGACGCCGATGATGGTGCTTGTGGCGGTGACGTTGGCCAGATTCAGCAGGTAGCGCGCCACCGGTGCAGAAGGATCCTCAAGCAGTTCCTTGGAAAAGATCGTCGCAATAAACCGGCTCGGACCGTAATACGCGGCGACCAGGACCAGTATGCCCAGTATCAGTCCAATCAGACTCTGGAGCGAAATGAGTGCCAGCAGGCGTCCGTTCTTCGCCGACTCCGGGATCTGAATGAATTGAAGCTTCAGCTGGGCGGCAAAGATCTGACCGATCATGGACGCACGTTGCCGGCAGCCGTCCCACAGGCCGTACTTGCGTTCCTTGATCACCTGCGAGAGCTGCTTGAATATTTTGTATCGGAATCCTTTTCCGTAATACAGGGCGTAGAAGTTCAGTGCTGTTTCGATGCGGAAGCAGTGTTTGTAGTGATCCGGGATCTGTTGCCACAGATCCTTTGTCAGCGCGCGTTCCCCGCCGAGCAGCGGAACGAAGGAAATGATTTGGTGCACCGCATACCACTTCCGGTTGCGCATCCCGATGAACATATCGATATTGCCGTTGATTACGGGACGGATGATTTCTTCAACGATTTCGTGCGACAAGCCGGTAATGTCGGCATCACAGAAAAAGATAATCTCGTTACGGGCAAGTTCCACTCCGCGATTCATGGAAAAACCTTTGCCTCGATTCTCTCTGTTGCGCACATACTGAACGTCGTAGCGCTGAGCCTGCTTGGCGGTGTCGTCGGTCGAACCGTCGTCGACCACGATGACCTGTGTTACAAGAGGGTGCGACGCGAGGATTTCCAGCACGCTGCCGATGCGCGTCCCTTCATTGTATGCGGGAACTATTGCCGTTGCCCTTTGGTTATCTTCCGGCTGATCCATACAGTGATCAGTTTGAACAGGACAATGACGAAAATCAATAGCACGGTTGCGTATTCGACTGTGTTCAGGAATGGAGCTAAATTGGCCAGACTCTTTCCGGCCAGCCATCCGACTGCACAAATCACAGGCAGCCAGATCAGGGTGCTTATGGCGTCGAAACCAATGAAGATCCGAAACCGCATCTTGCGCATGGAGAGATACATGATCGTCAGTATGCGGGTTCCATAGGCGAATTTGATGCACAGCATGAACAGCAGTAGATTGTTGCCGGCATAGTGATCGATGAGTGTGAGTACGCGTTCCTGTCTTGCCCGGTGCGCTGGATTATGACGGAAATGAAGATAGATGCCGGTGCCAAGAAGATACCAGGCTGCATCCGATGCCAGCGTTCCCGCGAAGGCGAGTGCAAAGACGGAAGGCAGGCTCCACAAACCCTGAGCCGCCATGAAGGCGGCTGTAATGATGACGCTTTCCCCGAAAAAAAACGCGCCCAGAAAAATGGCCGGCCACTGAAGCTGGATGAATAGATCAATGATGGATGGGTCAATCGTCATGCGAGCCGGCTCCCATACACAATCGCGACCTGCCCTGGATCGTATTGACGGCGGTCGCTATTGCACCTGGTCGTCCCTGCACGCATGGCTACGCTTTCCTGATTGGAAGGTCCCTGCGGGTGACCGAACCCTTGCGCATGCGTACGTGACCGCACATGAGTAGAAAGATCTGGGCGGCAATATAGGCATCACCCTCGGCGGTATGGCGGTCGAACAGCGGCAGTCCGAAGTGAGCGCATAGATCCTCCAGCGACGGGGGGCGCTGGTTGATGTATCCGCTCTTCCGGAAGGGCTGAAGTTCGTTCATCGCCATGAGGCCTACATCGACGGTGGGATTGCTGAGGCCAATGCCGAAATTTCTGCGGAACGCTTCGTTGAGCATGTTGGCATCAAACCATGTCTGGTGGCCTACTAGGATGGCACCGGAAATCATGGGGATCAGTTCGGCGAGCATCTGCCGTTCGGGTACGCCCTGCAGAGTATCTGAAGGAAGGATGCCGTGTATTTCCGTGGCACGGTTGGCGACGATGTTGGGCTGGTAGATCAGCCATTCGATGCTTGTTTCCAGCCGGATGTGTTTCCAGTCCAGCTCGATCACGGCAAGGGACAGCAGGCGGTCGCGGCCGATTTCGAATCCGCTGCACTCCGTGTCGATCGCCACCAGACGAACCTCCTCGAACGGCTTTCTGCGGACCAGTGACCGGTTCGTTTGGTCACGGTACCGTTGAACGAATTCCGGGAATTTGGGGGTTTTGCGTGCAATCATCGCTGCAGTTCCATGTTGAAGTGCCGGCGAATGGTATTCTGAACCATGCGCTGTACATCGAACACGTTGGCCAGCTGTTCGCGCTCAAGCCGGTCGAGGGTAGCGGGATCGACGAAGCGGCCATCGTCATGCCGGCGCAACCCGGTCAGGTTTCGGAACCGCAGCAGCAGGTCGTATCCGCTCCGCGCCAGATTGGCCACTTCCGCAAGTTCCGGATGGGTCGACGCGAGTTCATCCCACCGTCCGCCGGTCGAGTGGTGGTTTTTCAGCCCATAGTGCAGGGCGAACACCCGCGCGGCATCGCGCAACGGGCTCAGGCCACGTCTTTTCAGATCGAACTCGCCTTCGTTGAGTCCCTTTTTCTCAACAATGAATTTTCCGCGGAAGTTGAGCGGAGGCGGTGTTGCCACCACCATTTCGGCCAATTGCCGCAGCGAACCGGAACGGGCGGCCGTGGTCGATGTTTCAAAGACCACATCGCGGACACGACTGCAGATATCCTTGTCGCCGGCCACATAGCGCAGGTCGTACAGCACCAGGGCGCGGAGCAGGTTGTCGCCGACGGAAAGACTGTCGAGATCGTGGATCTCCGCGATCCACTCCGCGTCGGTCCGGCACCAGCGGGGATTCGACGCCATCACGCCTCCCTGGCAGCGGGAAAAGCCCGCCTCTACCATCAGATTGATAACCTGCGTGGCCATCAGCAGGAAAACGCCCCGGTTTCTCTCATCTGTCCTGGGATCGCCCATGCTTTTGAAAACAAGGGCATTATCCATGTCGGTACGAAGTATCTGTTCCCGTCGGCCATCGCTGCCCACCGCCATCCAAGCCCAGGGGATCTCGGGTAGCACTGTGCCTTGCTCGGCAAGCGACTCCTCCGCCATTTCTATCATTCGGCCGATCAGGGTGTCGAAAAGCTGCGCGCAGATCTGACCCATGACGATGCCTGAAATGCCGGCTTCGAGATAGGACCGCGCCACTTCCTCAATGTCGTCGCACAGTTCCCGCAGACGGGCCGACGTGCGGGCACCCTGTATATTGCGTGCAATGCCGACGGGATGGAGGTTGCTCTGGGAGAGCAGGTCGTTCGGAGTACAGACATCAATCGCCTTGCTTCCGGGGGTGCCGTCCTCGGTGACGCAAATGTGGTCGATCCGCTCATGCAGCATGGTGAGCAGTACGGCCATGATATTGGTCTTCGGCGAGACGGATGCAACGGGCGAATGCATGATTCTGGCTACCGGGCTGGTGGGGCGCGTCTTGCCGACAACCACTTCCCGGACCAGCTGCATGTCTGTGACGTATCCCAGGGGGTGGCCGTTTTTGTCGACTACCAGGATTGAATACAGGTTGCGCTCTACCATCATTTCGGCGGCTGTGCGGATGGGTGTATCCGGATTGCAGGACAGCAGCCGGTCGGGCGGGCGGGGCTGGATGAACCGCGCACCGTCGATGTGGGCCTCCATGATGCTGCGGGCATCCCCGCTGTCAAAGCTGGCGGAAGGCGCTGCCCGCCCCACGCGGGTGCCCCAGAAGAGGTGGCGGCGGACATAGTTGCGGGCCGGATCGTTGACTTCCAGGATGAATTTAAGATCCGCCCACGGCAGCACATAGAGGACGCTGTCCTCCTGGACTTCAGCCGTGACGCGGAAGGATTCACCTTCATGCAGGGCGGACAGGCCCAGTACATCGCCTACATCGCGCACATCGACGAGCTCGGAGACGCCGTTTTCTTCCTGATAGTATTCCACCCGCCCGATTGCAAGAAAGAGCACCTCGTCACCAGGCGGATCACCCTGCTCCCAGACGTGGTCGCCTTTCACCAGCACCTTTACGCGTGCCTTTTCTGCAAGGGTTGCGACCGTAGGGGGGGGGAGCATGGAGAACGGGGGGAATTTCTGCAGCGCCTCGGCGATGCGCATGGGAATCCGGTTCGCTTTGTTCATGGATGGTTTCCTGCTTTTGAGAGTTCGTCCTTAGCGTTTCAATGGAAAATACGCCGTGACTGGGCACAAGCAAACCAAAAACCGCTCAGCCAAACGATTCAGGGAGATATCGAAATGGATTTTTACGGAATGTAGAGCTAGTCTGTTTCCAATTCAAATCGGGAGTTTTACGTGAAAAGGTTCGTTTTATCCGCACTGTTGACGGCTGCGCTGCTGTTTGTCGGGTGCTCGACGGCGCCGATCACCGGGCGCAAGCAGGTGAAACTGGTTTCAGACACCGCGATGATTGCGCAGAGTGCGGCCAGCTACCGGGAGGTGATCGCCGAGGGACCGCTCTCGACCAACCGGCAGCAGACGGAACAGATCCGGCGTGTTGGCCGGCGCATTTCCGCCGCGGTCGAGCGTTATTTTTCCGAGCACAACCAGGCCTATCTCCTCAAGGATTTCAACTGGGAGTTCAACCTGATCGATAAAGATGAACCCAACGCCTGGTGCATGCCCGGCGGCAAGGTGGCCTTCTACACCGGCATCCTGCCCTACACACGCGATGATACCGGGATTGCCGTCGTCATGGGACACGAGATTGCGCATGCCGTGGCCGGCCACGGTGCCGAACGGATCAGCCATCAGATGATCCAGCAGGGCGGCGGATACCTCCTGAATATTTTTTCCAGGGATTCTGATTATCATGGTGCAATCATGGCGGTGTACGGCATCGGCAGCGAGCTGGGCGGCATTCTTCCCTATTCCCGCCTGCACGAAAGCGAGGCCGACCGGCTGGGCCTGATCTTCATGGCAATGGCCGGATACGATCCGAACGCGGCGGTTGGCTTCTGGAGCCGCATGGCTGCTTCCGGGACCGGCAAGCCCCCGGAATTCCTGAGTACCCACCCATCCGATGAGCGGCGCATCCGCGACATCCAGCAGCATCTGCCCGAAGCGATGCAGTACTACAATCCCTGAACGTCCGCCCATGTCTTTGTATGAACCAGATACGATCGCGGCTATCGCGACGCCGCCCGGCGAGGGCGGGGTGGGGATCGTCCGCATTTCAGGACCGGATGTGTGGACGATCGCCGACAGGCTGTTTTCCGCACTGGATCAGGTTCCGGTATCCCGACGTGAACATGGAACCTTTGCCTACGGCAAGGTGGTGGACGCAGCCGGCGGCGAGATTGATACCGGGCTGGCGCTGGTGATGCGGGCTCCCAGAAGCTACACCTGCGAGGATGTGGTGGAAATCCAGGGACACGGCGGGGCCGTCGGCATGCGCCGCATCCTGCGCCGGGTGCTCGAGGCCGGTGCCCGCATGGCTGAGCCCGGCGAATTCACCAAGCGCGCTTTTCTGAACGGACGCATCGACCTCCTTCAGGCCGAAGGCATCTTTGACCTTATCCGGGCCCGCTCCGACCGTGCGGCCAGCGCCGCCATGGAGCAGATGGAGGGAAAGCTAAGCCGGCAGTTTGATGCCATCTACGACGCTTTTCTGGAGGTGGCCGCCAATCTCGAGACCACGCTCGACTTTGTAGAGGACGAACTGCCGGACGACGTGTTCTCGGGTATCGCCGGCCTGCTCGACCGGACCTTCCGGACGCTGGATGAACTCCTCGATACCTGGGATGAAGGCCGCCTCCTGCGCGAAGGGGCCCGGGTCGTGATCCTGGGCCGGCCGAACGCCGGCAAGTCCACGCTGCTCAACGCAATGCTAGGATTCAACCGCGCCATTGTCTCGAGCACGGCGGGCACGACACGCGATACCATCGAAGAAGGCTTCGTACTAGACGGAATTCCGTTGCGCATCATTGATACCGCGGGCCTGCGTGCGACGGATTGTGAAATCGAGGCCGAAGGCATTCGGAGGGCGGAGGCGCATGGGGAGGAAGCCCATCTGGCAATCTACCTGATCGATGCATCGCAGCCATTGGATCAAGAGGATCGCGTCCGGCTGGAAAAACTGGCGCCGGAAAAGAGCATCGTCGTCCTGAATAAGACCGATCTCAGAGGGCAGGGCGCAGGGCGCATGGAGCATGGCGTTGCCGGTTTGGCAACCGTTGAAGCCAGCCTGATAAACGGCCAGGGCATTCACGAGCTGAAGCGGGCCATGGCGGAAACGCTGGAGCGGGGATCGGACCTGAATGCGCCGCCCCATGCGGTTATTTCCGAACGCCACCGGCAGTTGCTGGTCAAAGCCCATCTCGAAGCGAAGCAGGCCAGGGCATTTCTTAACGAAAACGTGGAGGAAAACGCCGTTTTGGCCTGTGAACATCTGCGCTCGGCGCTGGAATACCTGGGACAGGTCACGGGCCGGGTGTATCACGAGGAATTGCTGGACAACATTTTCTCGCGATTCTGCATCGGCAAATAAGGGTTGAATTAGGTCCGTTTACAGGTAGATTTTGCAGGCTTTGCACAACTAAGGGATAAGGACATGAGCAGGAATCTGGCACCGATCGTCAAATGGGGCACCGATAAGAAATACAAGAAAGTAGAGGATTTCCTTCTGCGGCCGTCTGTGGAGGAACAGGCGATGCAGGCCGCGGCCACGATTCTGGCCGATGTCAAGGAACGGGGCGACAAGGCCGTTATCGAATGCGCCCGGCGCTTTGACGGTTCGAACATGTCCACGCGGCGTATCCGTGTTTCCCAGGAGGAGATCGACGAAGCAGCGGCTTTTGTGGACGACGCGTTCAAGAAGGCAGCTGCGGAAGCGCACAAGCGCATTACAGCATTCTCCCGGAACGGATTGCGCGACGACTGGAAGATGGCAACGCCTAGGGGAGGCATGCTGGGCGAACGGTTTGTGGCCTACGACCGCGTCGGCGCTTATATTCCCGGCGGTGCCGCACCGCTGGCTTCGACCGCACTCATGACACTCACGCTGGCCAAAGTGGCCGGTGTCAAGGAGCTGGTAGCCTGTTCCCCGGCCGATGCCGACGGCAAGCTGAATCCCTACATCATTTATGCGCTTGATCTGGCCGGTGCCACCGAGATCTACAAAGTCGGGGGGGTGCATGCGATCGGTGCGATGGCCTACGGCACCAAGTCGATCGCCAAGGTTCGCAAGATTGTCGGACCGGGCGGACCCTATGTGACAGCCGCCAAGCGGCAGGTCTACGGCGATGTGGCGCTCGACATGGTTGCAGGCCCCAGTGAAATCGCCGTGCTGTGCGATACATCGGCCAATCCGGCTCATGTTGCGGCCGATCTGCTGTCGCAGGCGGAGCATGGGACCGGATCGGAGAAATCGCTCCTGGTGACCACTTCGCAGGCGCATGCTGAATCCGTCCGGAACGAGGTGTTGAAACAGGCTGCGTTGCTGTCGCGCTCGGAACCGATAAAGAAAGTGCTGGCCAACGGCATGCTGCTGGTGGTGGTCAAGGATCTGTCCGACGGGATGAAACTGTGCAATCTGTTTGCACCGGAACACATGGAACTGATCGTAAAGAACCCGGAAAAATGGGCGGACAAGGTGATGAATGCCGGCGCGCTGTTCATCGGCGAATGGACCCCGGAATCGGTCGGTGATTTTGCAGCCGGTCCCAGCCATGTACTGCCTACCGGCGGTACGGCCGCATATTTTTCGGGATTGACCGTAGAGGATTTCCGCCGCCGCATCAGTCTGATCCAGTTTACGCGGGAGGATCTTCAGGAAACCCTGCCTGTGGTCGAGGCCTTCGGTCGCATTGAAACCCTCGACGGACACACGCGTTCCGCGGCCATCCGTTTTGAATAACAACCCATGAGCATTACTGATATGAATCCTGCTTTTTCCGAGGAAGTTCCTGCGAACATCTGGGTTGAAATCGAAGTTAAAGAGGACGATGACGGCTTAAACTGCTACAGCGGCCTGGCAGAAAAAGAGCAGCTTGACCGGATTGTAGAAAGCAGCGGCGACGGTGCACCTGGATTTCTTCGATTGGATCATGTGTTCTGGACTCGAACGGAGAAGGAATCGGAATGGGCGAGCGAGAAGCGGCAGGTGGTCGAACTGGGTAAAGGCCGCTGGGGGAACCATAAAGGCACCATGTATTTCAGGACCGAGAACATTATTCTGGTGAGCCCATTGCATGGGGGTGCGGAGCTTCAGCGACGATATGTTAAAGAAAACTAATCAGGCCGGCGGCAGCCGTGTGCGCGGCCGGAGAATTTTGGGGAGTTATGAGTAATCTTATCCGAAAATCCGTGCAGGCGATGAACGGCTATGTGCCCGGTGAACAGCCCCGCGGCGAAGGCATCATCAAGCTGAATACCAACGAGAATCCATACCTTCCGTCACCGGACGTGCAGGACATCCTCTCCATGATCGACATAGCGGTGCTGTCGCGCTATCCCGATCCGGTTTGCATCGAGCTGCGCAAGGTGATTGCCGAGCTGCATGGATGCGGGATCGAAAACGTGTTTGTGAGCAACGGATCGGACGAACTGCTGGCGTTATGCATCCGGGCATTCGTGGAAAGGGATGGATCGGTCGGCTATTTCGATCCGTCGTATTCCCTCTATCCGGTACTGGCCAATATCGAGGATGTTGAACAGCGGCCGGTTGCCCTCAATCAGGCATTCGGATGGGAGATGCCGGAAGACTACCAGGCTTCACTCTTTTTCCTGACGTATCCAAACGCACCGACGAGTCTCGTGTACGACAAGGCAGCCGTAGAAGGATTTGTGGAGCGTTTCAGCGGTGTGGTGCTGATCGACGAGGCCTATGCGGATTTTGCGAATCAAAACTGTATGGATCTGGCCGTGAAGCACGAGAATGTACTCGTGGCCAGGACCCTTTCGAAATCGTACTCGCTGGCCGGCATTCGTCTGGGTTACTGTATCGGGCATGCTGCGTTGATCGGCGCGATGTACAAGATCAAGGATTCCTACAACGTAAACTACCTGACGCAGGAGCTGGCGCGTGTGGCGATCCTTGACCAGGACACGATGCGCGCCAATGTGCAGGCCATTGTGGAAACACGCAATATGGTGGCGGACAAGCTGTCCGAGCTGGGTTTCGACGTGTGCGATTCCCAATCCAATTTCCTGTGGATCAAGCCGTTGGGAATCAGCGCGAAACAACTGTTCGAAGCGCTGCGCAGGAAAAACATCATCGTGCGCTACTTTGCGAACGACAGCCGCACGGCCGACTATCTGCGGGTAACCATTGGAACGGCGCCCGAGATGTTGAAGTTTCTTGACGAAACCGAGGCGATTCTAAGTGGCAGTGACTCATGAATGCCGTATCAGCAGTCAGCGCTTCAGCGCATTTTGCCGGCGTTTTGACAAACGGGGCGTCTGCTTGACTGCATTTACTGTTCGGGCATAATGAGCCGCTCACACATTCGGATTGAACTATGATCAAAGTCAACGGGGTTACAAAAAAATATCCGGCACGGCTGGCGGTTGACGACATCTCATTCGAGGTGGCGCGCGGCGAAATCGTCGGGTTCCTCGGTCCTAACGGAGCCGGCAAGACCACCACCATGCGGATGCTGGCCGGTTATATCCCCATGAACTCGGGCACGATCGAGATCGCCGGGTTCGACGTGTCGACGCATGCCCAGGAGGTGCGTCGTCGTATCGGCTATCTTCCGGAAAGCTGCCCGCTATATCCGGAAATGCGTGTGGATGAATACCTTCAGTTCCGGGCCGAGCTCAAGGGGGTGAAGGCGTCGGCCCGCAAAGCGAAGATCAATGAGGTCAAGGAGCAGTGCGGACTGACCGATGTAGGCAAGCGCATTGTCGGGCAGCTGTCCAAGGGCTACCGCCAACGGGTGGGTCTGGCCGACAGCCTGGTACATGATCCGGATCTGCTGATCCTGGACGAACCGACGGTCGGTCTGGATCCCTACCAGATCCGGCAGGTACGGGAACTGATCATTCAGTTGGCAACGAAGCATACCATCCTGCTTTCGACGCATATCCTGCAGGAGGTCGAAGCCATTTGTGAACGGATCCTGATTATCAGCGACGGGCGTATCGTGGCATCGGATACCGAGGAAAACCTCCACCGCAACCTGCATGCATGTTCAATAATCGAAGTTGAAATCATGGCCGATAAGGATGCGGCCCTTGCAAAAGTCGGCGGCATGGCCGGCATGGATGTACGTACGGCGAGTGAACTGGCCGACGGATGGCTTTGGATGGAGATCGAAGCCGATTCGCCGTCCATGCGCATAGAGCTGTTCAACCTGGCCGTGTCGGAAGGCTGGGTGTTGCGCGAGTTGACCGAGCAGCAGCATTCGCTGGAAGACACCTTCGTCCAGATTACGCAGAACAAGGGGGCGAAGTCGTGAGTGTTTTTCTGAGCCTGTTCAAGAAGGAACTGCGGACCTGCTTCCTGTCGCCCATCGCTTACGTCGTCATGTTTTTCTTCTGGGTTCTGACGGGCGGCAATTTTATCTGGCTGCTGATTCAGATGACCGACGGCGAGTCGCTCACGTTTGCCACGCAGGGCATCTTCGGCGGGCTGGTTCTGACTTTTGCAGTGCCGTTCGTGGTGCCGCTGATCACCATGCGGCTGTTTGCGGAAGAACGCAAGCTGGGCACACTTGAGAGTCTGCTGACAACCTCTGTTCGCGTGCCCGAGCTTGTTCTGGCCAAGTTCGCGGGGGCCTTGATGTTCTACATGGTGCTGTGGCTGCCGGTTGTGGTGTACGTCGGTACACTGATCCATTTCTGCCCCCCGGATGTTGTCGGCTTTCCCGATGGAGGTGCGATGTGGACCGCGGGTCTGGGCGTGGTGCTGGTCGGAAGTCTCTATATCGCGGTCGGTCTTTGCATGTCCGCAATCACATCGAATCAGATTGTTGCAGCCATTTCATCGTTTGCCCTGCTGTTTGGCAGCACGCTGGTGCTGGCCTTCATGGCCTCGAACTCGCAGGGCAGTTCCGTGCGGATACTGGGTCAGTATTATTCATCGTTTGTACACATGATGGATTTCTCTCGCGGCATTCTGGATAGCCCAATCGTCATCATGTATCTGTGCAATACTGCGTGGTTCCTGTTTGTTACCGGGCGAATCGTCGAAAACAAGCGGGGATAGTGCGAACGGATCGGGAGTGTATGAAGCGTATTGCTAACAAGTTGAATTCTGTCGTGGCGGTTTTGCTGGCCCTGGTTCTGGTGATGCTGATCGGCTTTGCTGCCTTGCGCAACCGCGTTCGGCTGGATCTGAGCGACCGTAGCTATTACAAGCTCTCTGAAAAGACGCTTCAGTTGCTCGACCGGCTGGATCAGGATGTGCAGGTCACGGTGTTCTTCCAGCAGGAGCACATGCTGTACGATGATATCGAGAACCTGCTGGAGGAATATCAATACAGATCCCGTCATTTTAATATCGAATGGGTTGATGCCCTGCGTGATCCTGCACGTGCCGAAAAACTGGCCAATAAATATGGCGTGACACCTGCCCAGGTGGTCGTTTTCGAAATCAATGACAAGAGCAAGGATCTGTACCTCTCCGATCTGGCGGACATGCAGGTTGTGCAGGGACGCCAGGACCCGGTCATGACGGCTTTTAAGGGCGAACAGGCCTTTTCCAGTGCAATCCAGGCACTGGTTGAGGGAGAGACGCCCGTGGTCTATTTCCTCCTGGGACACGGTGAACACCGTGTGACCGACTTTGACCAGATGGTCGGCTACAGTGATATCGGTTCCATTATTTTCCGCGATAATATTGAAATCAAGGAACTGGTGCTGACCGGCGAAAAGAATATTCCCGACGATGCCGCCGCCGTGGTTATTGCAGGACCCATGCAGAAGATGAGTTCGGTAGAAGTGGAAATGCTGGAAGACTATCTGAGCCAGGGCGGCCGGCTGCTCGTACTGCTGGATGCACTCAAGGAAACCGGGATGGAAAGCATGCTGCGCAGATGGGGGATCTCATTGCGCGATGATATCGTACTGGATCCGGAAAACACCCTGCGCGGGAGTGATGTGCACATTCGGCGCTACAATCCACATCCCATCTGCATGAAGATGAACGCCATTGTTCAGTTTATCCTCCCGCGTTCCGTCGAACCGCCATTTGACGAGAATGGCCAGCCGATCATACAAAACAACCTGCAGACGGTCATCCCGCTGTTCTACACGTCGGAAAAGAGCTGGTCCGAAATGCAGGTGGGCGACACTTCCGCCAAATTCGATGCGAATACAGGGGACCGTCGAGGCCCGATCTCGCTGGGTGTCGCCGTCGAGCGCGGTGCGCCCCAGGATGCGCTGGATGTTCAAATCGAACCCGCCAAGATGGTGGTCCTGGGGGATTCCGATTTTGTAAGCAACGGCGCGATGGTTGGCGGTAATGCCGATCTGTTTATGAGCTCGCTGAACTGGCTGCTGGATCGCGACGAAACGATGTCCATCGCGCCCAAGCCGATCGAAGAGGTAAAGCTGGGGCTGTCCAGAAAAGAGTTTAAACTGATGGGTTGGATTAATCTGGCCGGCATACCCGGCATTGCGGTGTTGCTGGGTTTGTTGGTTTGGTCCCGCAGAAGAAAGTGATGATCATGAAAGACCGTTCAATACCTGTTCTGCTGGTTTGTATTCTGGTGGTCGGCCTGTTCATCGTCGTCCAGGAAACCTGGCGTGCCCAGCAACCGAAACGCGAATACCACCAGAGCAAGGTCTTTGATCTCTACCCCCAGTCCCTGAGTTCATTGACGTTCAAGCGGGGGGATTCCCGCATCGAGTGTATCAAGGAAAACGGAATCTGGATGGTCGGGGATCCGGACAAGGGAATGGGGCGGGCCGATGAGGCACGTATCTTCGAGCTGGTATCGAGCCTCAACTCACTGGGGAAAGGAACCACGATTACAGAGAAGGAATTGAAGTTGAGGGGGCTCGGGGCCGCCGAATACGGTTTTGTTCCGCCCGTTCTCGAAATCATTGCCGTCGACAACCGCGGCCGCCGTGTCTGGCAGATCGGCCGGGATGCTCCTACCGGACTCGAAGTGTATGTCAGGGATGCCGGCGGCAAGGACATATTCACGATCCTGCGCAAACTGTGGGATATTGTTCCGGCCACTGCGGATGATCTGCGCAATCGCGCGCTCTTCCCCGGCGAAGCGGCCGCGATCAACCGGCTTGAGATTCGCGGGGCAACCGCCGGATTTGTCCGGCTGGTGAAGGAAGCGTCCAGCGGATGGCGAATTCAGCAACCGATCGAAGCCAAGGCCGATCCGCTGGAAGTAACGACCTATATCGAAAACATGCGCGATATGAAAATAGAGGATTTCATTGCGGAAAATGTGTCGGACCTGTCGGCTTACGGACTGCAGGGCGAGACCCGGCAGATATCACTGGGTTACTCCGACGGATCCTCGAAAACCCTTATCCTCGGCGATCCGATTCCCGGCCGGGCCGGTCTCTATTATGCGCGCAAGGCGGATGATACGTCGGTATTTGCCATGAAGGCGGATATTCTTCAGTTTTTTGACCTCCCGGAAAACCCGTTCCGTGATGCCCGGATCCTGACCCTGGACCCGAGCAACATTACCGGTGTTCATATCAGGCATGGCGATCAGCAGCTTATAATGTCAGAGAATGATGCAGGGAACTGGCAGGTACTGAGTCCGGCCGTGTGGGATGCCGATGCCGATGCGGTCTACAACCTGATCGACCTATGGAGCAAGGCGGTCATCACGGCCTATGACGTAGATGTCCCGAATAGCGTACCTGCCGATTGGACGTTGGAGTTTGTCTCCGGAAGAACATCAGGTTCAACCAACCGGATTGAAGTACTTGCCAGCGGCGACAGGAAGGACGGCCTGCTGATTCGGATGAACCAGAGTTTATCTGTTTGTCAAATCAACCTGCCTCTGGTGCCCGGCTCGATCATCAATCCGCTCGTGTACAAGGACCGGCACGTATGGACGCTCAAACGCCAGGAGATAGCGAAGCTGATTCTCCAGCGGGCCAACCAGGAGAAGCAGGTTGTCGAGCGCACTGAAGAAGGCACCTTTGTTGCCGCTGAAAACAATGGTAACGACCAGGTTGACGCATTGGCGATCGAACGCATGATCGGGCGCCTGTGCAACCTCAAGGCCACCGAATACCTGGCCTATAATCCCCGCGATCTGGATGCCTATGGATTGTCAAAGCCGGCGGTCGAATTATATGTGGGTCTGGCGGATGCCAACGAGCTCGGCCGGGTGCTGCTGATCGGCAGGGAATCCACCGAGGGCTTCTATTCCATGATCAAGGGTCGCGATGTGGTCTTCTATCTCGATAAATCTGCCGTCGAATCCCTGACGGCGAATCTGGTCGTCAAGCCGGATGTGGCGCCACAGGTCGGGGAATAGATGTGCGCGCTCGCACCAGGCCGAAAGTTGAGCAGGCGGGCCTACACGATCATGCGACGTCTTGTCTCGGTGATATGCGGCGGGGCGATCGTAGCACTTGGCGCTGCGCTCTACCTGAATCTGCTGGGTGTGCCTAAACCGATCCTGCGCAGAATTGTGGAGCGCATCAACGCGTCCGGAATTCCGGTCGATATTGAAGAGATCCATCTCTCGCTACATGGCTGGAAAGCGACGAATGTTCGTTACTACAGCAGGCATCCGGACGATCTTAAGCCCGTTTTATATTCCGGGGAAGTCTTTGTTCGTTCAAGCAAACTGAAGGACGGGCATACATCCGGTATTAATGGATACAGGCTGGTAGCCAACGGAATCGAATTTTCGCCCTCGGTGGAATGGTGCATAGGATTGCCCGAGGATAGCGCGCTGCGAACAATTGATCAGGTTCAGCTGTCGCTGGCCCGGACAACGGGACGGGTGCTGGTCGAGGATGGTTTGATTGAGTGGAACAACGTGGCGATCCATTTCTCTGGAAGTCTTCTGGAACGGAAAAAAGCGGGCCTCGAGAGCAAGATGGCCGTGCCGATGAAGGCGTGGCATCCCTTGGTTCTCGATGAGCAGGCATATCATGAAATTGAGAATGCTTTTCAAGCGCTGGAGCTTAGTGAAGAGGCCGAGATGAGGATTGGCTTCTCGGTTGATGCGGGCAATCCGCTGGCGAGCCAACTGGCACTGTCTGCCCGAACAGGTACATTCGAATACCGCGATGTGTCGTTTAGCGGGGCAGAGCTGGCACTCTCGTATGAGCAGTCCCGTTTCCGGTTGAACCATGCGGTATTGTACAAGGATAACGAACAGTTTTCGCTCAAGGGCGAATACGATATGGACACAAAGATGCTTACTGCATCAGCGTCCAACGGTATCGAGTCTAAGCGTTTGTTCCTGTTGCTGCCCCAGGCTGTACTGAATGTACTCTCGCAGAACGAGGTGCGGTTGGAGGCATTTCCCCGGTTTGACATAGAGGCCGGTCCTATCCAGCCCCGGCAGCTGCTGCAGAAGCTGGCCGGTTCATTTGATTTGAACAGTGTGGTTCTGCAGGGTCTTCAACTCGAAGCACTGCATGGCAGCATTGAACGAAAAGGGAGCCGACTGGATATTTCCGGATTGAAGGGTGACCTGGTGGGCCAGCAATACAGGTCCAATGAAACGGGCAGCAGCATGATAGGGGGAACCGCTTCGGGAGCCGTGTTTCTGGATACTGCAAAACATGAATTCGGCGTGACGGGCGATTGCAACTTCGATCCCAACCTGCTGATCAAACCGCTGTCCGGTGTCAGGATCGCCACCAATGTCATTTCCCGCTTCAAATTTGACGGACCCGCTCCGGATATCCATCTGGAACTGGGTGCAGATTATGAAAACTGGCGCAGTTTTTATATTAATCTTCGGGGCACCGCGACGGATCTTCGCTTGAGCAGCGTTCCCTTGTCATCATTGAGCGCAACGAGTCAGTACCGAGAGGGCGTCTTGTCGCTTAATCGGGTAGTTGCCAAGCAGGAGATCACGTATCTCAAGGGATCGGCGGCCATCGATTTCCGCCATGGACAGGCCGATTTTGATGTATCGGGCAACTTGAATCCAAACGCTCTGGAGGACGTGATATACCCACGCTATGGCGTATTCAGCCGGCATGTGAAGATGTTTGGCGATATAAAAGTCGGCGGGCGTGGCACCGTGGATTGGCGCTATATGCGGGATACAGCCTTCTCCGTTGAACTCGAAGCGGAACGGATGGACCTTCCCGTGGCCTCGATTGACCGGTTTTCAGCGACCGTGTCTGGTGAAGGACCCAACGTTTCGATTCATGATGCCACCTTCGGTATCTACGACGGCGCCGGCAGGGGCACGTTTTCACTGGTTTTGGATCCTGCCACATCAGGGGTTCCCTATCAGGTTGATATCGTGCTGGCAAATGCGAATTTCACTAAATTCCTGAAGTATATCGATCCGAAGAAGGGGCATGGTGCAAAGGGGA
>JBNLDM010000124.1:0-6194 GCA_050304335.1 Pontiella sp. | reverse complement strand
AGGAATTATAGGTCAGGTTGCTGAAGTTGTTCAGTTCCCACAGGTCCGGGAGATAGTCGCCATCGCTGTCTGTGGTGGAGTCGAGCGGAACGGTCGGATCGAGGCCCAGTTCGTATTCCTGCCCGTTCGTGAGTCCATCATCATCATAGTCGTCTTCCGACAGGACATCGTAGATATCGACAATCGAATCGCCGGGGTTGTCGTCGATGATCTGCTGCTCCCAGTCGTCTGGCAATCCATCGCCATCATCATCGATCACAGCTACGGAGAGCAGGGTGAAATTATCCGCGCTAGCGAGGATGCCGGCCGCGCGCACGTCGGCATAGAATCCCACCACGTCGCCATCGTTCGGTGTCGAAGGCGTGCGGGTCACGATCACGCTGCGGTTGGTGCCGTCATAGTATCCAGCCTCATAGGTGTTTATGGCAGTGCGTTTTATAAACAGCTTGTCAAACGTCGGCGACCCTGCGCCAACAAGTCCGTATTCGCTCGTGCCGTCGAAGCCACGCGAGTAGACACTGCCGTCGTTGCGGACATAGACTGCCACATAATCCTGGCGCACGTCCGTTGCGGGCGTGGTTCCTCCCACATAGAGTCCGAGATCCTGGTTGCCGGAAACGCTGAAGTCCGCCTGGATCTCCTCCTCCACCGCCAGACTGAGCCCGCTGCGAATGAAGGCATACTGCTCAATCCCGTCGTACGAGGAGGTGTTGAGTTGCAAGGCGCCGCCGGAAATCTCCCATGTCGCGGTGTTGTGCGCTCCCCCGTTGGCATCCAGAATCCTCGTGCTGGTGTAGGCGCTCAAGTCCCCGCTGAAATCATCGAGAAGCAAAGGGCTCGCGAAAGCCGCCTGGACCAACAAGACCGCAAGTGCCGGCAGGGTCGTTGTATAAAGTAGTGGTTTTATATGTATATTTCTCATTTTTCTCACTTTCATCACATCAACGCAACGGCTTTATAGTCATGGACAACCATCATCCCCAATCGCTCATCATCGGTACTCCTTCATGCGGGCGTCGGCTATGCGCCCGCTGGAAGGCAATGCAACCTTGATGATCCAGCTCGGACCATTAAGACCGCATTAAACATGCTTTCGTGCATTCCCAATCGAAACGCTCATCTTGTTAGCGTTATTCGCCCTGTACCTGATAGAATCCCTCGTCCGCAGCGCTCGCTGACCGGAATTGCCACGCTGGTGGTTGAATCCCCGGCGGATGAAATGCCGTTCGTCACCGCGGTCCAGCTCCTGACTTGGGCCCCAAACTGGCCCACCCGTTGTGTTAGCCCGGCGCTAGGTTATAGGTTAAATATCACTCCAGTATAGTAGTGCTGTCAAGGAGGGGCGGAAAGAGGCCGCCCTCCGCCCCATCTTGAGCAACCCCCGCTAAACCTTTCGGAGTCTTTAACTTAAGGATTCTGTGCGGTCGCACATGGTTGTATTCGGTCCGCCGGCCCTCGATCACCACTACCGAAGCTTTACGAAGGAAATCATCCCGTCGCTCACCGAGCGAACCATCGGCATCATCGGCATCATCGGAATCATCGGAATCATCGGCATGAAGTCGACGGCCTCGGGTGCAATCGTCAAAGAAAACATTGCTACCATCGAGGAATGCCTGTGCTTTGCGATGACCATGCCGACCAGTCACAGTACGGTGATGGAACCCAGCGTCCCCGCCAACAGGTGAATGGCCATGAGACATCAGACCATTCCTTGGCTTTTGTCTCCTTCCCTCCGGCTAACTGCGGAGGGTATCAATCATTTTGATCAGCTTTTCGCTTTTTTCCTGGAGCTCGTCCTGGCGCTTTTCCTGAATGGCGACGACGTCCCGCGGTGCCTTGCTGGTGAAGTTTTCGTTGGAGAGCTTCTTCTTCACATTGGCCAGATGACCGCTTACTTCGTCGAGTTCCTTGGTGAGCTTCTCGATTTCGGCATCGACATCGACCAATCCCTCGATCGACATGTAAACCGCGCCGAGCGTGCTGATCCCGCTTGGCATCGCGCCCTGCGGTGTGAAGTTGACGTCGACCACAATGCTTTCGGCGTTCAACGCCGCCATGATCGACTCCTTGTCGCCTTCGATCTGATGGGCGACGTCGCTATTGGTCGCACGCACGCAGAAGTTGGCCTCCTGCTTGTTGGCGAGGTTGTACTCCGCCCGCAAAATACGTCCAACGCGCACGAGGTCGTGCTTGCCGTCAACATACTTGACGATGCTCGGATCGATTCCCTTGGCAATGGCCTTTTCCGGCCATGCGGCCATCATAATGCTCTCCACCTCGTGGTTGTAGCCCATGCCGTGCCACAGCTCTTCGGTCAGGAAGGGCATGAACGGATGCAGAAGACGCAATGCGGTCGAGAACGTGAAATGCATGACCTGCAACGTATGCCGCTTTTGTTCCGGCGAACCCTTGTAGAGGATCGGCTTGGCATATTCCAGATACCAGTCGCAGTAGCTGTGCCAGAAGAAATCGTACAGTGCCAATGTCGCATCGTTGAAACGGTAGCGTTGCAGGTTGTCGTTTACGGAAGCAATCGCTTCGTTCAGCTTGGCCAACAGATGCTGGTCGTCCGGTGTCAGATCGTCCGCGTTGAATGCCAGATCTCTGACATCAAATCCTTCCGAATGCATCTCCATGAAGCGTGCGGCGTTCCAGATCTTCGTACCGAAGTTACGGCCGATCTCGAACTTTTCGTCATTGATGTAGACGTCCTGTCCGGTCGCGGTGATCATCAGCAGCGAGAAACGCAATGCGTCGGAGCTGTACTTTTCGATGATGTCGAGCGGATCGATGGAATTGCCGAGGCTCTTCGACATCTTGCGTCCCTGGTCATCGCGCACCGTGCCGTGGATGTAGACGGTATCGAACGGGATATCATCCATCACCTCCAGTCCGGACATGATCATGCGCGCCACCCAGAAGAAAATGATTTCGTTGCCGGTCACCAGTGTCTTGCTCGGATAGTAGAAATTCAGGTCCTCATTGTTTTCCGGCCAGTTGAAGACGCTGAATGGCCAGAGCCACGAGGAAAACCACGTGTCGAGCACGTCTTCGTCCTGGCGGACATTCGCCGACGAACATTTCGGGCAGGTGGTTTCCGTCGTCTTGGACGCCCATTCGTGGTTGCAGTCGTCGCAGTAGAAAATCGGAATGCGATGGCCCCACCAAATCTGGCGCGAAATGCACCAGTCGCGGATGTTTTCCATCCAGCCCATGTAGGTCTTATTCCAGCGCTCGGGAACAAACTTGATGCGGCCGTCGTTGACGGCTTCGATCGCAGGCCGTGCCAGCGGCTTCATTTTGACGAACCATTGCGGCGATAGGCGCGGCTCGACCACCGTATCGCAACGGTAGCAATGCCCAACCGCATGAAGGTGCGTGTCAACCTTCTCGACCAGCCCGCCTGCTTTGAGGTCTTCCATCAGCTGCTTGCGGCATGCAAAGCGGTCCAGTCCTTCGTACGGTCCGGCATGTTCGTTCATGATGCCGGTGTCGGTCATGACATTGATCTGGGGCAGGTCGTGGCGCAACCCCATCTCGAAGTCGTTCGGATCGTGCGCAGGCGTAACCTTCACCAGCCCCGTTCCAAATTCCGGATCGACATAGTCGTCGGCAATGATCGGAATTTCACGGTTCGTAATCGGGAGAACAACCATCTGTCCGATCAAATCCTTGTAGCGTTCATCCCGCGGATTAACGGCAACGGCGGTATCGCCGAGCATTGTTTCCGGACGGGTGGTCGCGACAACAATCCTTTGCTTCTTTCCCTTGACGGCGTAGCGCAGGTGATAGAGCGCACCCTCGACCTCAACGTGCTCGCTCTCTTCATCGGACAGTGCGGTTTCGCAACGCGGGCACCAATTAATGATACGGTTGCCGCGATAGATCAGGTCCTTGTCGTAGAGGCGGCAGAAGATTTCCAGAACGGCTTCGCTCAGGCCTTCGTCCATGGTGAAGCGTTCACGGTCCCAATCGCAGGAGGCGCCGAGCTTTTTCAGCTGGTTCGAGATGGTGCTGCCGTACTCTTCTTTCCACTCCCAGACGCGCTCAATAAACCTTTCACGGCCGAGGTCGTCGCGGTTCTTCCCTTCCTTCGCCAGCTGGCGTTCAACCACATTCTGCGTGGCGATGCCGGCGTGGTCGGTCCCCGGAACCCATACGGTGTTCTTGCCTTGCATTCGGGCAACACGCGTCAGCACGTCCTGAATATTATTGTTTAGCGCATGACCCATGTGCAGGATGCCGGTTACATTCGGCGGCGGAATGACGATACAGAACGGGTCGCCCCCGTTGGTGCTTTCGTTATGAAAACGACCATCGTCCATCCATTTCTGGTACCACTTTTCCTCAACATTCTTTGGTTCGTAGGTTTTTGACAAGCCACCCATGACTATCTCCTAAATTATCCCTCGCAGAGGCACAGAGTGCGCAGAGGGCTATTCTTCATAGTTGTTAACGATTCGTTTTATACCGTCTCTTAACAGTGGAACATTAAAGTTGATTAGTAGCCCCAACTGTAACTCCATCAGCTTCAAATAGGTGCCGGTCTGTTTAGAAAACAGAGGCTTCATCTCCTCGACCGACTTCACTTCGACGACAACGCTTCCATTGACAAGCAAATCAATCCTGTATGCCCTGTCCTCAATAACTTCGCCACGGAACTTAACAGGTAGACAGATCTCTTCCTCCACCTCATGCCCCGCATCCCGCAGCACTTTTGCCAGACACTTCCGATATACGGACTCCAGCAATCCTGGTCCCAGCTCCTTATGAACCTCAATTGCAGCCTGAATGATATCATCTGAAATTTTATTCAAATCCGCCATGCCTAGTCTCTGCGAACTCTGCGCCTCTGCGAGGGAACCGGTTTCTATTTTTCCTCGTCCAGGAACAGCTTGTATTCCACGCCGGCGACAAGGGCCTCCCACGAGGCTTCGATAATATTTTCCGATACACCGACCGTGCCCCAAGACTGATCGCCGTCGGTCGATTCGATGTGCACGCGGGTCTTCGCCGCCGTCGCCTCTTCGGGATCAAGGATGCTTACGCGGTAGTCGGCCAGCTGCACGTTGGCGATGCTCGGATAGAATTCGGCCAGCGCCTTGCGAAGTGCCTCGTTGAGCGCATCGACCGGGCCGTCGCCCTCGCCCACCGTGAAGGCACGCTTATCGCCGTTCACCTTTAACTTGAGGGTCGCCTCGGATAGGCAGGGATCATCCTTGCTGCGTTTCTCGACAATCACGCGAAAGCCTTCCAGCTCGAAAAAGCTCTTGTGCTCCTTGAGCACCTTCTTGATCAGCATCTTGAACGAGGCGTCGGCTGCTTCGTAGACATAGCCGCCCTTCTCCATCTTTTCCATCGTCTGGAGGATCTCGCGAACCTCCGGCGATTTGCGGTCGATATTATCGAGCCCCATTTCCAGCAGCTTTTCCATCACGTTGCTTGCACCGGAAAGTTCTGAAATCAGGATGCGGCGGCTATTGCCGACCGAATCCGGCGTCACGTGCTCGAAGCTGTGAGAGACCTTGCGGACGCCGTCGACGTGCATGCCGGCCTTGTGTGCAAAGGCGCTGTCGCCCACAAACGCGGCCCGCTGGTTGTCGCGCAGGTTCGCCTGCTCGTTCACGAACTGCGAAACCAGTTTCAGGTTTTTCAGTTGCTCCGGCTCGGCCAGGCAGGTCTTTTCGGTCTTCAGGTTGATGTTGGCCACCACGGAAACCAGGTTGCAGTTTCCGCAGCGCTCGCCAAAGCCATTGATGGTTCCCTGCACCTGAATGGCGCCGGCGCGTACCGCTTCCATGGCATTGGCCACACCAAACTCGGAATCATTGTGGGTGTGGATGCCGATGGCTACATCAAATTTTTCACGAACCAATGTGGTGATTTCATGCACCTCGTGCGGCAGGCGGCCGCCGTTGGTGTCGCACAATACCAGCACGTCCGCCCCACCCCTGGCGGCGGCTTCGAGCGTTTGCAGGGCATATTCCGGGCTGTCGAGATAGCCGTCAAAGAAGTGCTCGGCGTCGTAGACGACCTCCTTGCCGTGTTCCTTCAGGAAGCGGCAGGTATCCTCGATCATCGCCAGATTTTCCTCCGGCGTGGTTTTCAGCACTTCGAGCACATGCAAGAGCCAGGTCTTGCCGAAAATAGTGCAAACCTCGGTGTCGGCTTCCAGCAGGGCCAGCGTGCCC
>JBNLDM010000123.1:0-42027 GCA_050304335.1 Pontiella sp. | reverse complement strand
CGCTTGCCCTGACGATCCTACCGTTCATAACACTGTTGAGCGCCACGCCGCCGGCAACGACCAGATACCGGGCTTTGGTTTTTTCTTTCAGGTTGCGGCAGATTTCGAGCACGTTCTCCTCGAGAACCCGCTGGAAGGCTGCCGCAGCATTTTCATGATGTTTTTCAAACGGCTCGCCACGCCGGCGGGGCTTCCCGAAGGCACTTACGAACCGGGCATTATAGGTGGGATAACTCCAGTACTGGTAGCCGAAATGCGATAGATCAACTTGGATGGATCCGTCCGGCGATGTGCGTACCAGGTCGGAAACCTGCTTGTAAAAGACATCTGGATCGCCGAATGCCGCCAATCCCATGGTTTTACCTTCGTCATAGTTGGGTCGGAAGCCGCAAAATTCGGTGACGGTTTCATAAAACGAGCCCAGCGAATTGGGAAAGAAACTCTGATTATAACACTGCACGGAATTGTTTTTCCCGTATCCGACGAACGATGTAGCCCACTCCCCCGACCCATCCAATGACAGGAGGGCCGCCTCCTCGTAAGGGGATACATAGAAACTGCCGGCAATATGAGCAAGATGGTGCGGTACCCAGTGCAACGCGGGCCGTTTCCGTTCGCCGGGCCAGGTCTTGGAAAACCATCCCCAGAACGCTTTTTGCTTCATCCGGGTAGTGAGCAGTTCGTGTCGCAGGAATGGTTTGGACCGGGATGCATTTCGCAGGGCATATCCCGCTTTGGCGCTCCGGTGCAGGGTTGGTTTGATGGATACCGCAACGGCATCGATATCGGCAGGTTCCAGCCCGCTCATCTCCAGACAGCGCTGGATCGCGCACACCGGAAATGCTCCGGTGTGTTTTACCCGGGTAAGCCGTTCTTCCTCAATGGCTGCAACCAAACGCCCATCCACCACAACGCATGCAGTGGAATCGTGAAAGAAATAGTTAATCCCCAGTATCTTCATAATCCGGCTCCTTGATTTAATCCATCCAGCTTCTGATCAGGTCGGCAACCCGCCGGATCTTATCAGGGTTCATCGCTACGCCCGTCGGAAACAGCAGAATACGCTCGAGGATCGACTCGGTAACCGGCAGGTTCCTGCCTGCATCGGGCTGCAGCGTCCTGTACGGTTCCATCCTGTGACATCCCGGCCAAAAATATCTGCGAACCAGCACGTTTTCCTGATGCAATCGTCGCATCAGTTCGTTCCGCCCAAGCGGGAACGACTCGGTGACTTCCACTGCAACGTACTGCTGGTTGTTCTGCTCCTGCCCTTCCGGATCCCGGTTGTAGATCAGTTGCAGGCCATCAATGGCCGCTATCTCATGCGCATAGGCGGTATAGTTGCGGCGGTTGGTCTCCATAAACTGATCGATGCTCCGCAGGTTGACCAGGCCCATGGCCGCGCAGATTTCGGTCATTTTTCCATTTATCCCGATATGCTCAACCCGGTCCAGGTCGGCAAATCCGAAGTTCTGCATAAACATTATTTTTTCGGCCAACGCATCGTTATTCGTCACCACCGCTCCTCCTTCAAAGGAGTTGAAGAACTTGGTGGCGTGGAAACTCAGGACCTCGCACTCGCCAAAGTTAGCGACTTTCCTGCCGCCCAGCTTGTTCCCGAAAGCATGCGCTGCGTCAAACATCAATTTGATACCATGCGCATCGGCGATGGATTGAAGTGCATCGACGTTGCAGCATTGCCCGAAGACATGCACTCCGAGAATACCGGTCGTCCGGGGTGTAATGAGCCGCTCCACTTCCAACGGATCGATGCACAGCGTTACAGGATCGACATCGCAGAACACCGGCGTGATACCCTGCCATTGCAAGGCATGTGCTGTTGCCACGAATGTGAGGGACGGGACGATTACTTCATCGGCTAGATCGAGCCCCCTGATGGCAATTTCAAGTGCAACGGTCCCGTTGCACATGGCAATGCAGTGCTTGACACCGAGGTATTCCCGTAGTTCCTTTTCAAACTGGAGCACCAGCTCCCCATGGTTCGTCAGCCATCGCCGCCCGAACATTTCTTCGGCATACTGAAAGAACAGATCCGTGTCTCCTATATTCGGAGCACCGACATGCAGCGGATGATCAAATTCCATTACCGGACTCCCTCATTCAGCTGAACTCACCGCACCGATAGGCGGGGAAATAGGATGCCTGATCGCCTTTTCGCGACCGGGCAAGCGCAGCATACCTATCCTGATTTGTGACGCGCCCGCAAAAATAGATCGTGCGGGTCTCGGAACTCCAACCTGATTTATAGCGGCTCAACCCGTCATCGGCGTTTGCATCCAGGCCGGCCCCGCCACCGAGGTCCAGCTTACGCGCCTTTCCCGAAAAATATTCGAACGAGAAGTAATCCATGGCATAAAACGCCCCGGCGGAATAGCCCTTGTCACTAACCGCTCCCAGATGGCAATGAGCAATGCCGTCCTGTATATAGAACAACTGGGCACCGACCAGTTCACTATCCAGAAAAGCCTGATGCACAACAATCTCCGGCATACTCAGCTGCCTAATGAAGGCGTTGCGCGAAAACGCGCGGATTCCGCTAATGTCATATCGTGTTACCAGCTTATGATACAACGTGATCCACGCATCAGCGAAGCCGGAGGGATCCCTGCATACCTCCACCTGAATCTTTCGCAACGCCCGACGTGCCGACTTCCGGTGATGATCAGAGCCGATCGCTTCGGGATTGCCTTGCAGATCCACGATGTAGTGGCATTTAAAGGGATTCACGACATCGAAGCAAACTTCGAGCATGTCCAGTGTATAGGCGCCGAACGGATCTGCAACAAGCGATACGCTGACAATATCATCCGGGAGATCTGCCAGATCGGCAGCAAGCCTGGACCAATCCTCGCAGAAAAACATTGGATAGCATCCCATGGCATCAAAATCCGGTTCTCCGGGTACGCTGCGCTTGAGCAGGAAGCCTCCGCTACGAGCAAGATGAATCGGTTCACCAAACCCGGCCAACGAATCGGCATAGGCCCGGCTGGCATAACCGCATCCAGTTAGTCGTCCATTTGTCATAGTAGTCAGTGCCATTTCAATGTTAGCTGCACGCCCCAAAGGTCTTCTCTGCAGACAACCGCGACTGAAGCCGGCCGGCCGCATGGCGGGCTGATACATAGAGATTTCTCCAGCAAAATCGTCCGATGGTGATATCAACGGTTTCCTCCGTATGGGAGGCCCAGGAATTCATGTATTGTGAATACCCCGCCAGGAAATCGCCTTCCTTGACGTTTTGATCGAAAAAGTACCGGATGAGGCGCGACGTGCGAACCATACCGGGTGAATAGCGACTGTAATCCGCATTGTACATACAGAGTGCAAAATAGACTGTTCCCATGAAAACATAGGCGATCTCAGCTGCAACGAGCGTGTCATGGTCGTACAGCATTCCGCAGCAGGTGCGTCCCTTCCGCGCCAGCTTCGGAAGCAACTCTTGATAGAACGGAAGTTTCTCAACTTGTATGGCGCCGTGTTCAGGTTTTGCGTTCGCCTGTTCGCCTTTAACATATGCGTCGAGACAGCGTTCAACATCGGCAGGATCAGTCGCGACCTCAAATCGGAACCCATCCCCCAACGCTTTTTCCAGACGCCGGTTCTTCGAACGACAGCGCTGGTGTGCGTTCCAGAAACCTTCCCAGCCCTCATCGAATGAAAGAATCGGCGATATCGGTCCCGGCCTGGTTTTTGTCCAGTAGTATGGTCTGGGAAACAAAATCGACAACTGCCGGTTCAATCCGGAAGGAACCCAGAACTCATGATAGGCAATGCGCTCCCATTGCCGGAATTCACTGCGGAAATACTCGCTGAAGCGCATCCAGCAGGCCTCTTCATGATCCCGGTCGATAATCGGATAGGGCTTGTCGGCGTCACTCGCTGCGGGCGCCGTGCCGTGCTCGATCCTGCGCAGGGTGACTCCGTGGACTTTGTCGCGCCATACACTCATCGGGAAGATGGCAAGGAGCCGGCCCTGCGCCTTCTGCCTGAACAGGAGAAAGAAGATTTCTTCATCATTCCTGAAATGGCAGCAGCTGGTGTAGACATAATCGAACGTCGAATAAATCGTGGGCCGCGAACTCCGCTGAGCCAGGGACTCCCACTCATCTTCCAGATCCATCAGGCAGGGCCCGAACTCGACTCTCTCAACATCCATCTTTTCTTCCTGCCCTAGGACGACAACAGATCCTCGAGGTCAATAACCTTGTGCGCCAGATCGCTTACCGATGGCCGGTGCGACACAAACAGGATGGTAAGTCCACTCATGCCGATCAACCGCTCGAGCACCAGCTTTTCCGTTTTCAGGTCAAAAGCATCCGTGCTTTCATCCAAGAGAAGGATTGTGGGTTCGCGATAGAGTGCACGGGCCAATCCGACCTTTTGAATCTGGCCGCTGCTGAAGCTCAGTCCATCTTCTCCGTAGACGGATTCATAGCCTTTGCCGAGGCCCTGGATATGCGAATCGAGATCGACCAATTCTGCGACCGCTTGCACTTTTTGCTGATCAATTTCATCAAGGGCGTAGCCCAGTGCAATATTCTCGTACAAACTGGCCTGTATAAGATTCACGTTGGGCGGCACCAGCCCTACCTGGCGTTTCCATATAACACTGCCATAGGCATCCACCGGTTTTCCATCAGCGGTGATCGAACCTTTAACAGGATGGTAAAGACCTGCCACAAGGTTGAGTATGGTAGACTTGCCGCAACCGGTCCTGCCCTTAATGCAGGTCATTTTCCCCACGGGAATCTCCAGCGAGAGCGAATCGATATGAAAAGCCGCTGAGGGCGAAAACCGGAAATACACGTTGTCGAGACCTATGACTTCCCGCGGTCTTTCCGGAGGAACGGATTCATCCGGCTCATCCAATTGCTCGTAGAATTTTACAAAATCCTCCAGAATGGCGGAACCGTACCAGATATCCTCCATGCTTCGGAACACATTCCCGACTGCGGGCATCAAACGATACGCTGCAAATGCATAGATGCCCACCATAGTAACCGTCCCGGCGCCGCGGTTCGAGAACACCGCAAAGTAGATCGCCATCAACAGCACGATTCCATAGGTCAACGTTTCCAGCGAGTATTTCGGCACCAGTTGCGTGAGCGTATGCCGGATGCGGTTCTGGACAATGCGGGCATACGTACCCGCAAAGCGCTTGAGAAAGTAACCGGAAATACCGTTCAGCTTGATTTCCTTGTGCAGCTTCAGCGCGTCCAGTACATCCCCGTAGTTGGCCGCCTGCAGCTGTGCGAAATCCCTGCCCAGCTCATTCAACCGGGTTGAGGTAAACCGGTTGATAATCAGACGCATGCCGACCAATGAACACGAAACGACCAGCGTGACTTTCCAGTCTATGAAGAGCAGCAACCCCACTATGCAGCACACGATGAACGTTCCGGAGAGGAATTCGAACATGGCGAACAGGGTTTTGAGGATGACCCGGTTAACATCGGCAATGATCTCCTTGGCCCGGTCCGAACTTTTTTTCTTCTCGAACTCAAGTACATCGAGATGCAGGTAGTTGCGTAACAGCCGTTCAGACAAAACGTAGTCCTTGTTGTGTCCGAATACATTACTGTAATAAAAGGTGTACAACGTGAGCAGATTGCCGACGACCAGCAAAAACAGGGAGACGCATCCGAACGCCAGGACCACGCCTGAATAGGATTCGATGCCGGTGGTCTGCTTGAAGAGCAGAATGTACTTGTTGGACTCCATCAGATGCGGTTGCGAAATCAGGCCGATAAACGGCATGACCGACGCCACACCGATCATGCTGAACAAACCATTGATCATCAGCATACACAGGAGTGTTGCGAGTTTGCGTTTGTCCGATGCATCCATCAGACCGAGAATCAACTTGAATTTTCGAATCAGAGACATGACTCACCCATCCACATAGCTAAATTTAAGATTTCCCGTTATCCTACCCCATCTGCGGACGAAGCTTATCGACAATGCGCAGTATCAATGTTCGCTCATCGCGTGAGAGTATCAGGCGGTAGACAAGGATTGATCCGGCGATCAGCAGCAGCGTAAACGCCCCTATCGCAGCTATAATGGAAAAGCTCAGGAATTGTATAACGATCTTCGCGGCGGTGGCTGCAAGCACGAGCAGCAAGGTGGCATAGACATGGTTCAGAACGACCACCCAGTAAGACATATGGAATGCCCGGCACACACCCACGGGAATGGCGACGCCACAGGCAAGAAAAACGGAAACAGCTGTAGCCACGGCCACACCTATGGCTCCATATCCCGCATGAATGAGGCTCAATGACAGGATGATATTAAAGATGCCTGCCACAAGCCCGACAATGCCGGTAAAGTGCACTTTATTGAGCGTCATGTAGATCTGCCAGAGAACCCCCTCGCCGAGGGTATAAACCACATAGATAAGCATGATCCTGAACAGCGTGACATGCGCCCCCATACCAGCAAGCCACAGCTCGAGTACGGGCTCGGCGATCACGTAGAGGACTCCAACCACCAATGCGGCAAAACATCCGAGCAGCTTAGCGGAGGACAGACAAAGCCGTGCAACGCGCTCGTTGTTTCCCTTGGCGTAATCGATTAAATAGACGGGTGAAAGAATCGAGGCCAGCTGTTTGCTGACCTGCTTCAGAAAGTTGGGCCACACCAGCATGGCTGCGTAGACACCCGCTATCTCATCGCTGACAAACCGGTTGATCATCCACACATCCGTGCTGATCAGCAAATACCCCCCCAGGGTTGTTACGACCGACCACCCCGCCATGTTCAAGACCGGACCTATCCACTTGCGCGTAACGGACCGCCAGCGAAAACGAAGCGCCTTTGCAAACCGTCGGCTTAACGAAAGTAGAACCACCAACTGCACTATGCTTAATGCGAGGTCTACTGCTCCGATGATCCAAAGTTTCGCGCCAAGGGTCGAGATCAGGCTGAACAGCAGAAAGAGCCGCAGTAGCAATCGGCTCGAATCCAGAACGGCACCAACATCCAACCGGTTGGCCGCCTGAATAGGTGTTCTGATAACACCGGAAAGTACCGAGATCAGGAAGACAAGAATATTGCATACAACAAGAATCCGGAAATCAGTGGCGGCTTCGGATGGAAAATCGATAAGCAACTCCAGCTTCCACACACCGATCAGAAATAACGGTGCTTCCAGCAGGAACAAGCCGATATTTGCCGCTATGGCGGTACTGAAGATCTCGTTCGCCTGCTTCCAATCGTTCTGGTTAAGGGCAATATTGAGATAGCGGGCAATCGCATTGCCGACACAACGGGAGACAATACCGACATACTGCGTCAGAATTCCGGCCAGAGCAATTAGACCGTACGAGCCCTTGCCGTAATGCTCGACAAGAAAGGGGATGAAAAAGAATCCGGCGATTGCATACAGGCCAAACTGAAAGGCTATATAAGCGCTGTTTTTGGCCATCCGGCCCAGGCTGCTGTCCGAATTGAACTGCTTGTTAGACATTCGAAAATGAGCTCCGAAAGTGGGTAATAACCACTACAACGACAGATGGAGATTCAAGATAATTGCACGGGTCAGGCAGAAGCATGAATCAGGTATAATCGTTGTAACCGCGCCTCAAGACACGATGCCATAGGAAGGACATGCCCTTTCGGAGCATGTGACGGATCCAGCGCACACTCAAAAAACTGTATTTCAACCAGACAGGTTGCTTCCGCCAGGCATCGCTGGCAGGCAGGACCTTGTCCCGGACAAATTCGACCCAGATCTTCCGCTGGCCCTCAGCCGTGTAAGGCACTGCGCGCACCTTGCCATTGTCAACCATTTTATGCCTCAGCCCCACATCGTCTTTCAAGCGTTTGAGCGCTTCGACTGTTTCATCGACGCTATCCACTTCGATAAAATCATACTCGTTCTCGCGGGATTCAATGAAGCCAATTTCTTTCCCCAGAATGGCCGGAACACCCCCTCGCCATGCATTTATCAGTTTGACCGGCGGCTTGTTACTGATGACCTGGCCCAGTTTGCGGATGGCCATAACGACATCGAAAGTCGAGTAGTCCGGCTGCATTTCCGGGTCGTCGACAATGGTGAATTTCATACCCAGCGCACGTACCTCATCCTGAAAAGCCGGGGTCTTAAAGGCATCGTCCAGATTCTTGGCGGCACCAATAAAGACGAGGTTTTCAAACCGGTCACCGCGGGCCGGGTCGCGCGGAATGATTACGGAATGCATGACAGACGGAACATAATACTGCAGGCCGGCAAAGGATACCCTGTCCAGAATTCCCAGAGCAGCCTTGGTGGCTTTGAATTCATTGGACACAACATGCATCTGGGCACGATCATCCCGTCTGTAGTCGTATTGCAGGGACACCACGTAGAGATTGGGCTTCCACACAAATCCTTTTACATCGGATTTCGGAATCAGGATGATTCCTTCATCCGGATACGCCTGGCAGACTTGAACATCCATCCCCTGGTTTTTCAGCAGCAGATAAAGCACCCATTGAACCTCGTACTGCATAATACGGGGATCTTTAAAAACACTCATGTCGCCGTACAGGTCGTCCGGATAGCGGTCCAGCTCGGCATCTGGATCCATGTAGATATTAATGGTATCAGCGCTCATATCTGCATTCTTTCAAACTTAGGCCGTCCATATCATCCCTTTAAACACCGCAACAGGTTGAACAAATAATCACTGCATTCGAGAGGGATCGGGATCCCTCAGCGAATCAACCTTCTCTGCATCCCTATCGATGGAAAACGTTTATCCTTAATTGACCGGGTCATAATACAGATCTCGGAATCGCTTAATCACAGGTACACGGTAGGTCATTCTCATCAACCGTTTAATCGTCGAAGAAACATTATAGGCACTGCGCTTGCGCATATACTCCAGCATTGCAGTGTTAGGCTTGCTCTTCCATACCGTGAACATCGGGTGCAGTTTGCCTTCCAGCAGATCAATCCACATCTGTGTGATCGACTCTGTCGTATACTGCTCCGCACTTACAGATCCGGCGTCCACCAATTGCTCATAAAGGACGCTATCCCGCTTCAAATCAAGAATTGCATCCACCAGCTCCTCATGCGTTGCAACCCGCAGGTAATCCTTCCCCGGCGTTCCGAGGTGTGCGTATGCAGAGTCCCACCCTCCGACAAACGGTATACGGGCATGCCAGGCATTCACAAGCTTGCTGGCAGGCTTCCGATGATAGCGCTTCCGGCCGTAGTACCTTATACCAACCAGCACATCAACGGCACTCAGATCCTGCCAGTTGTCCAATGATTTGAACTCAATTCCATGCGGATTCAGATCAGCATTCAGTCGATCAGGATCAAGATCTGTAAACGTGATGCGCCCCTGAAAGGCCACCGTACGAACGCCCATCCGCTTTCGATCTCTTGGAATCTGCCCGACTTGCGGCCACAAGGGCATGAATGAACTGTGCGTCTTAACCTGATCGTGGTTTTGCACGATATGGTGATGGGCCAATGGATAATGTGGAAAATCGCCCTGTATGGACACATTGAAATAGGTCCAATGCTTATTCATTTCACGCAAAACATTAACGTGAGCGATGTTCACGCAGTCAGGATCGAGCGCCTGGGACAGCTTTACGGCGATCCCCCGGTTTCTTAGATGGTGATAGGTCTGGAGAGTCCACGAATACTTGCCTCCGATCCGTATGACCTTGCCTAGCTGATCAAGGTCCAGACGGCTCAGGGAGTCCAGGGAATATCCTGAATCATCCGAAACGATGATATTATATCTGGCTTTATCTGTACTCATGAAACCGCAATTAAAATCCATCTACGAAAATCTTCTAGATTGTACACGTTACCATCATCGGCAAGTTGCTCAATGAACAGCCCCTGCATACTTCGTTATGGCAATCCGCAAGCAGTAAGTCCCACGTCAGATCGCCATCCGTTGTGCCAAAAGACAAGCTACCGCCATCGGTCGATCAGTCTCCGCGCTGAAACCGTGCCAAACCATCAGACTATACTGTATACAAGCATCCATGCTCCGCGATGCCAGGTGAATGAATTGCCTATGCACAAGACATCTCTGCTAATTACTCATGCTCAGTTCCTGCCATACGCTTTGTAGGAATAGGATCCATAGCCATACCCATACCCTTCGGCACCCGTAAACATACCGGCCAGGGAGTGGGGAACATCGTTGGCTATGCAGCCGAGAACGTGTGCGTCGATTTCAGCAAACCGCGCCAGGGCTACTCGAAGCAGGCGGCGCCTGGTTTTCTCGAGGCGGGCCACTAACACGACACCGTCTGAAAAGTTGGCGAGTGTCTGCGCATCTCCAACAGGCCCAATGGGTGGTGAATCGATAATCACGCGATCATATTCTTCTCGCGCCCATGCAATCAGTTCCGCCAGCCGGCCTCTACCCAGCAACTCGGCAGGATTGGTATCAGACAATGATTTGCTGGGTATAAGGTCGAGGTTGTTGATTACATCTTTGGAAACCAGCTCATGACACGCCAACATGCTGGTTCCGCTGCTAAGCCATTCCAGCAGAGACGGGTGTTCCGGGCTGATAGCAAAGATACTGGCCATTTGGGGCCGGCGCAGATCCCCGTCGATCAACAGGGTTTTGAACCCATTCATCGCGGAGCTGATCGCCAGGTTGCACGCAGTGATAGTTTTACCTTCCCCGGGCATTACACTGCTCAATAACAGCACTTTCGACTGGTTCGCGTATTTCTCAGACGAGAGCAGTGCGTTGACTCCTGCAAATACCTCTACTACCGGGTTGAACTTGTCACGAAGTCCGATCGTTGCGAGCTCGGCCCGGGATTCCAGTTTTTTCTGCGATGGAACAACGCCCAGCACGTTCAAATTCAAATTGCGCAAATCGGATATTGATGCGACCGAATCGGTCCACAGTTCCTTGACAATGGACACTGCCATCCCCAGCATGCCCGCGATAAAAAGGCATATAATCAGCACAGTAGGCTTTTGAGGGCTTACAGGAATCCTGGGTACCGCGGCCGTTCGTATCACCTTGGTGAATGCCATGTTTTCATCAGCGGCTGCGCGAGCCTCCTCCATTCGTCGCAACATTGTCTGAAATGCATTATCTGCGGCATCACGCTTCCGCTCCAGCCCCTGCACCCGCTGCATCCCGACTGCCAGGGCTTGCTCCAGCTCAACGGCTTCTTTTTTCATGTCGCTGATGCGCTGGTCCTTTTGTTCGACCTGTAGCTTGAGCAGATCGATCTCATGTTGTACCGCCTTCACGGAGTTATCGATAAACTGCTCCAGGCGCTTTCGGGCACGGGCATCCTTTTCCTCCGCCAAACGATACTGCGGATGCATTTCAGTGTACCGCCCCGCCGCCTGTTGGAATTCATCATGGGCAGCCTGCCACACCCGCAGAAGCTCATTCATCTGTTCTTCCTTGGGTAGTCCAGAGGGCAAAACCTCCAGATCAGAACCTTCTTCACGCAACCCGGACAGGAAATCGTGTATATTTTCCCGTTCCTCTAATTTACTGACAAGCGTCTCCCGTTCTTCGAAGACGGTGGTCATGACCTGTCCCAATGCGGCTTTCCGCTGCTGCATGGAATCCAGCTGAACCTCCTGACGGATATCAGCCAACTGCTTTTCAAATTCCTCGAGGGATTCGCGCTGCTCTTCAACCTGGGATACCAGCCATTTAACCGCCTCATCGGACTGGGCCTTGTTTTCATCCTGCATCAGAATGCCGGCACAATCGCTCAACACATTCACCAGGTTCGCGGCAAATCGAGGATACGGACATGCATACGATACGCGGACGATGTTTGCATCAGGATCCTTTCTCCACCGTACCTCGCGTATCAGGGGGGGGAGCGTACGCTTGTTGATGCCTGCTGGATTGTCCTCGGATTTGGATTCGGGATACCGCTTGAAGAATTCCCTGGTAGCGAGTTTTTCCATGGCGGGCGATTTGAACTTTTCAAAACGGGTATTGAAAATAGCATCAGTATCCCTGCCCGTATCCAGTCCTTCGTACACGGCATCGTTGTTGATCACACGCGGTCTGCGGACATTCATTTCAACAACGGTGGTTGCCATATAGATGCGCGGGGCAAACTGGATGTAAAGCGCACCGGCCAGGATACCCAGAATCCCGAAAAGAAGCATGATACGCCAGTTGCGCAAGGCAGCGCGCAGAAGGAACATAAGACTGAATCCCCCTGCCCCCTGTTCTCCAGCAGATCTTGCGAACATGCCGGATTGATGTGAATGTTCCCCGGTATTTCTCATTGGTTACTCTGTCTACTGCAATGAAACTTCCTGACGGTCCCCGCTGGGAATAGTTGTAGTCACCCATCAAGTCCGACTGCCACAGCGGCACTTTCGGTCAAGCTGCCGATCTCCATATTCAATCCCGACTATCGCAAAGCAAGATAAGCGCCAGAGCATAAAACCCACTCTTCTGATCCCGCTTTTCCGTTTTTAGCTCATTTATTACTTCCACACTATTTGTACAGAATACAAAAAAGGGCTTCTTTCAGGAAGCCCTTCGTTCAGTAAAAAACATCATGCATTATTTCATGATTATAGCGAGGAAAGAATCGATGCCATCGATGAATTTCGTGCGGAGTGACTTTCTGAACTCCATCCGTTTGGCAAGCTTTCGTTCATGTCTGATAACCATCCAGTTCCAGAATGATTTGTCAACGGATTGGTAGCTGTTGACAATCCTTGTCCACGCGCTCGAAATGCCCCGTTTGGACAGATCAAACAAGATCGCGAGAAAATCTTCTTCCTGATACTCGGCAAGCTGAGCGTTCTTGCGCTCCATATAGAATTCGTCACACACATGTTCGTGACGGATGGGCAGTACCGTCATACCCATGCGTTTGCGACGACGAATAGTACGGGTAAGGAAGAGACTCACAGTGCTGAGACTCATGAGGCTGATGGTACCCGGCTCCGGAATGGCAACAATACGAAATCCGATAACATCGAGCTCAAACTCCCTGCCCTGGGCCAATTCATTCACGTCTTTGCGGAGCCCGCTCTCGCCATAATAGAAGGCACCGCCGCGGTAGACCATTTCCTGCGCGGAATCGCCAAAATCAAGCGGCTCACGGGATACAGTACCTGGATCTGCAATCGAATTGGCTGCTTCCATGTGTTCCCAGACATTGCCCATCATGTCATAGGTTCCATTCTGCTCAGGATTCCCGCTCCCAGCCGCCCATGGACTCGCCGCATTGTACACCGAGTCCACACCATCAACCGGAGGCGTTCCGGTTCCGTTTGCGTACAGCGAAAAAGTCGAGCTTCCTGAATTGAAATAAGCCGCACGGTACCATTCATCTTCCGTCGGGAGTACGAACACATAACCGTAGGTTGAAACCAGCGTGGTCATGCCCGCACCCGAGTGATCGGTGGCCGCCGTGACCTTACCCGATCCGTCAATGGTATAGGCACCATTATTAATATTACCGCTCGTCAACCAGTTGCAGTATTGGGCGGCTTCGTTCCAGCTTACATTGACAGCCGGTGCGCTGCCGCCCAGCGAGCCAACCCAGGTGTCTTCTGACACACTGCCGCCAAATATCCCTGACGCAGCGGAAAATTGGTCATAGGTGATCTCCTTCTGACCCATCCAATAGTTATAGGAAACGGCGCCAAATCCGGAGTCCTGTTCAGAACCTCCGCTGACAGGAACCACATCGACCCCGTTGATGGAGACCGCCCATGCGGACACGCCCGACAGAACAGTTCCCGCAACCACCGCGAAAATCATTTTTTTATTCATTATCAGCACCCCCTTCAGCAGGACTAGCTATCAAGTGCGTGCAATATATACTGAACGCCCGTAAGACGCCATTTAAAAATAGAGATTTCTCACCCCGTAAATTACAAGTATACGCCAGTGATTAATAACTTAGAACAGCGCGCAGGGAAACGATTTTTCGATCCTGCTGCACTTCATCGCTGATATATTGTCCAACAAGTGACAGCGCCACGTTTTTTGTCAGCCCATATTCGACTTTTCCTGTGAAAAAATGTCGTACATTTCCAAGCGCACCCGGAGTACCGCCTGATCCAGACTGGATACCCTCCTGATAATCGTGCAGAATTTGAAGATTCATGCTCATTCTTTCAAGAGCTGCCCAGTTCATCCCGTAACCTGCCCGATAAACCCGGCGGGCTTCACTGCCGCCATACCCCGGCTGATAATTGTTCCCCCCGAAAAGATAGGCGGATATTTTGTCCGTCGCGCGCCAGCGGACCTGGATGTCACCCACCACACCTTCGTCCGTCCCCGATAGTTCATAATCCACTGATGCAACACCTAATGACGCGGTCCAGTCAACCTTGTCCGTGGCACGGCTCCTGGCACCGATCGCGACCGAGGTAATCGAACCGTCTTCCTCGTCGGAAAGCTGCACGGCGTAACCGCCAGCCAGCGTCAGGACGGTCTTTGTAGCGAACCCGTACCCCCATTGCAGACTCGCCCCATGCTCCTGCCATTCGGCATCCGGCTGACTTTCAAAATCCTGACGGTAATATGAGCCATCATATGCGGGCATGAGCGCGCTCTTCTCCGTGATCTGCTTTTCATACCCGGCATGAAACCGAACCTGGGATCGCGTAGAGGTTTCGGGGGTCAGGATCGCTCCCAGATTCTCCCCGCTCTGATCGTCCACCTGCACATCGTAGTCCAATGTCTTCTTGTAAAGACCAGAAAGAACAAGCTTTATCGATGATTGTTCGGAGGCGATCTTTCCTCCCAATCCATAAAAGTCATCATTGATTTCAGAAAATTCATCGTATGCACGATAACCATATGAAGCCCAGCCATTTAAGCCGTATCGCGCTTCGGTGTTGTCCATGCGCAGCAAGCCTTCCACCTGCCCATACACATCATCGGTGGTACCCGCGGTATTGATAACTCTGTTATCATACGCGCCGAGAGTGACCAGTTCAGGCCTGATCCGAACTATCCCGAGGACAAATCCCTTTTCCTCCTCAGCGGTCTGCGCCGGCGCCGTCAACGCAAGCAGCGTCAGGTACACAATCAAACCCCATCCATGCTTTGTTTTCATTAGAAGATACGCTCCGGTACGTAAACGATATCACCATCCAACAGCTTTATATCGGCGTCTGCATTACCCGCTGCACCAATTGCATTGAAATCAACACTCACACGCATTTTGTTCCCGCCGGAACCCACCCGTGTGACTTGTATTTCCGACGTTTTTGCACTGCTGGCAAATCCACCCGCTGCCTGAATGGCGGCAGACAGTTTCATGCCGGATGATGAGCTCAGGGCTACCGGTCCGGGATTATTAACACGTCCCATGACAGATACCTGCCCCCACTCATTGGCATCACCTTTATCCACAACAGAAAGCAATATGACCGGCTTGCTGACGTAGTAGGCACCGTACTTTCTGGCAACTTCGGCTCGTGCCACATCAAGTCCGACGCCGCCTATATGAACATCCCCCACCAGCGGCAGCGTAATAAATCCCAACCGGTTAATAGTAGCCTGCTGAAGCGGAACCTCCATGCGTCCATCAACCTCAACCGAGATCTCTACAGCATCGCCAGCAACCAGCTTAACAGCATCCCCGACAACCGTCTTCGTCGGTGTTTGGCGAAAATCACGCGTATCGACCGTCGTGGCATCGGTTGTTGTGCAGCCGCTGTTGAGCAAAGCAATAAGCATCAGCAGGGGTAACAAGACTATCGACCTTAGCATTCAGACATCTCCTAAAAAAAACAGCCCCTCCAACCGTGGGACTGTTCTTTAAACCATATACCGAATGAAGAGCAAGCCATTCCAGACTTTGCTTCCTATTCGGGAGGGGCAGGCGGAGGCCCCGGGGGCGTTCCTGTGAAAGTAATGGTGGTACTGCCGGAAGCATCACTTCCGCTTCCACCGCCGCCGGCGGATGCAGCGGCTACCGCACCACCTGCCACAACCGCTTCACCCAGGAAAATTCTACCGGTTCTGCCGGGATCTTCACTCCACGCAACCGGATTGATCCATGACAGACTACCTCCCGTGGCAACGGGAGACTTCCAACGACTGGGCGAGACAAGCGCTACAAAATCACCCATGGATGAGAATTCCACACCGACTTCGGCATACTGTCCAAATTCGGTGGCTTGGCCCGACCCAACAAGCCTGGGTCCTCTTGGCCCCTGGGCACTCTGCATGGAAGCGCAGCCGGTCATCAAGATCACTGCTGCAATTCCGCTGATGGTTTTAATAATACTCATGGAGCACCTCGATTTCTTACTTCTTCGAGAAGGCCTATGGTCCAGCCTCCAGCTCCATATTTAAGCAGTTATAATGCCATCAACCTGTAATTCCCGTAAAAGTGACTTGTTAAAAACGAATTGCACAAAATCGAGTCGGCCATGATCAGGCGTCCTAGGCCGGTCCCAGACAAAAAAAGGTGCAATGCCCGGATAGCATTGCACCTACTAGTAACTGGGAACTTGAAATCGTTAATTGGTTATGAAATGTCCGATCCACTTACCGAACACATACTGCTCCGACGCTTCATCCCACAGTCCGATCCAGTACCACCGTCCCCAGGCAGGTACATCAAAGGTAAAGCTACCTGCATTATCGTAGCTTACGAATTCCTGATACCACTGGTCCGCTGTTTCATCCCAGATGCAGACCAGGTGATTTCCCGATACGGCTGGAAGGGCAACCCGCTCGGTCGGAGATGAAACGGTCCCGGAAAACACAGTTCCACAACACATCATCGCAAGTATTAACAGAATGGATTTCTTCATTTTAAACCTCTCAAAGTTAAGTTGTTACATGCTGATCCAGCTTGAGTGTACTTTCACCCAATCCCCGATCGAGTCATCGTATTCCTTGATGGAAATCCAGTACCACTGGTCCGGATTTACATTTTCGATGACTAGCTCGGACGGATTCACCATCTCTCCCAAATCGTGCCACTCCTGAGCGGATTCGTCCCACAAACGAGCCCATACCGTTTTTCCTTCGAACCCGCTCAATGGAAATATGATCTGCGTGCCGACCATCAGGACGTTGACCGCATGAGAATCTTTAGCACCGGAATATGAAGCCGACACATTCAGCACCTGATCGGCTTCGATGTTTCCAGTGGTCAATACGCCATCCGTACTGATTGAAGCGGAGGTATCATTGACCGACCAAACAGGATTCACCGAGGCAGACGAACCATCGGAATAGGTGGCCGTGCAGGCATAGCTTCCCGTCGAGTTTTCTTCCAGGGTATCGGGCCCGGATATCGATATGCCCGTGAGCACGACCGGCGGCGCAACATACAGGATCGTGACCGAATGTGTATCGGACTTGCCATTGTAGCTGGCCGTGATCGTTACAGCCTGATCAGACGAAACGTTGCCAGCGCTCAGAACACCGCTCAAATTGAGCGTCGCAAACGAGGAGTTTTCAGTCCATAACGGCGTCACCGTTGTCGTCGTTCCGTCGGACCAGCTCGCCGTGCAGCGGTACTGCGCCGTCGTCTCCTCATCGATGCTTACGGGACCGGAAATCGTGATGCTGTCCAGCGTCGGAGCGACATACTTGATCGTTACCAAGTGCGTGTCGGTCTTACCGCCGTAGCTGGCAGTGATCGTAACGCCCTGGTCGGCCGTCACGTTGCCAGCGCTCAGCACGCCATTCGCATTGATCGTCGTGAACAAGGAGTTTTCGCTCCAGGTCGGGGTCACCGTCGTCGTCGTTCCATCGGACCAGCTCGCCGAGCAGCTGTACTGCGCCGTGGTTTCTTCATCGACACTGGTCGGTCCGGAAATCGAAATACTGCTTAGCGTAGGCGCAACATACTTGATCGTAACGGCATGTGTATCGGTCATCCCGCCATAGCTGGCGGTGATCGTAACACTTTGATCGGCCGTCACGTTGCCCGCACTCAGGACGCCACTCCCATTGATTGTCGTGAACGAGGAGTTTTCGCTCCAGTTCGGCGTCACCGTCGTCGTTGTTCCGTCGGACCAGCTCGCCGTGCAGTTGTACTGCGCCGTCGTTTCCTCATTAATACTGGTCGGGCCTGTAATCGTGATGCTCGTTAACGTAGCTGGAATATTCTCGATCGCAAGCGCATGCGTATCGGTTTTGCCACCAAAACTAGCCGTGATAATAACGTTTTCATCGGTGGTGACCGTACCTGCGGTGAACAATCCACTGGCACTGATGGTGGCGAATGCAGAGTTTTCACTCCAGGTCGGTGTTACCGTCGTTGTCGTTCCGTCGGACCAGTTGGCCGTACAGCTGTACTGCGCCGTGGTTTCCTCATCGACACTGGTGGGACCGGCGATCGTGATACTGGTGACCGTCGGTGCCAGATACTTGACCGTCACGGCATGGGTGTCGCTCTTGCCACCGTAGTTCGCCGTAATGACTACATTCTGATCGGCTGTCACGTTACCCGCGCTAAGAACACCGCTGGCATTGATCGTCGCAAACGAGGAATTTTCGCTCCAGGTCGGCGATACCGTCGTCGTCGTTCCGTCGGACCAGTTGGCCGTGCAGCTGTACTGTGCCGTCGTTTCCTCATCGACACTGGTGGGACCGGAGATCGTGATACTGCTCAGTACCGGGGCCACGTACCGGATGATTACGGCGTGCGTGTCCGTTTTGCCGCCGTAGCTGGCGGTGATCGTCACATTCTGATCGGAAGTGACATTGCCCGCACTCAAAACACCACTCCCGGAGATGGTCGCGAACGAGGAGTTTTCGCTCCAGCTAGGTGTTACCGTCGTCGTCGTTCCGTCGGACCAATTGGCCGTACAGTTGTACTGCGCGGTGGTCTGCTCATTGATGCTCGCGAGGCCGGAAATCGTAATACCGTTTAGCGTCGGCGCCACATACTTGATCGTCACGGCATGCGTGTCGGTCTTGCCGCCGTAGCTGGCGGTGATCGTTACGCTCTGATCTGATGTAACATTGCCAGCGGTCAACACGCCACTCCCGGAGATGGTCGCGTAGGAGGAGTTTTCGCTCCAGATCGGCACGACCGTCTGGGTGGTTCCGTCCGACCAGATCGCCGTACAGCTGTACTGAGCCGTCGTTTCCTCGTTGACACTCACGGGACCGGAAATCGTGATACCCGTCAGAACGGGTGCCACGTAAAGAATATCCACATTGTACGTTGCAGTCAGGCTGCCATACGTCGCTGTGATCGTAACGGCCTGGTCAGTGGACACATTTCCTGCACTCAGCAATCCGCCGGCGCTTATGGATGCATAAGAAGAGTTTTCGCTCCAGGTCGGCGTTACCGTGGTCGTCGTTCCATCCGACCAGTTGGCAATGCAGGTGTACTGCGCCGAAGTCCCTTCATCGATACTTGTCGGACCTTCAACCACAATACCCGTTAGGACCGGATCCGGCGGTCCATCCGGAGGTGGCGGCGAGGCTGAAACAGAATACTCGACGGCAATCTGCTGGGTCTGGGCGGAGTCGCTGGTTACCGTGATAATCGCTGAAGTGTCTTCGGTAGGTGCCGACTCGGCGTCAACCGTTACAGTCAGCGTTCCCGTGCTGCTTTCATCGGCAACCGTTCCACTGGTCTGATCAAGGTTCAACCAAGTACTGTCGGTCGTCGCCGTCCAGTCCAGTGCAGCTGTACCGCTGTTGTATATATCAACCTGGGCACTAAGGTTGCTCACATTGACGGTGCATACCCGCTTGGGCACTTCCAGGATACCGCCGGGAGAAGAACTGGAATATTTCTGTGAAAAGTTCTGCCAGGAGTTTTCCCGCAGCGCAGCGGTTTCATTCAGGTGCGTTAACCCGACACCGTTGCCGGGACCCACAAAGGTGTTCCCTATCCACACCTGGTTGAAGAATCCGTCACGTCCAACGAAGAGGGTGCTGGAGTTGCGTGCCTCATTCTTGTCCCACACGGTCATCTCAATCACATTGGCATTCCGGTATTGTGTCTCGAGTTCACAATCGATAGCCGCACCAATGCAGTTGAGGATGGAATTCTCCCTGAAAACACTGCCGATCAGCAACGGTTCATCGATGGAGGAGCCCGAGCTCGGCATGCGCAATGGCCGCTCGATACCCTCATAGCAGTTCTCGATCAGGTTGTTGGCACAATAGAAGAAAAAGATCGGGCACACCACGTAGGTTCCACCGACATCATTCATATAGCTGTATTCGCAGACGCCCTGCCGCAACGATTCAAATGAATTTCCATCGACAATCCAATCGGCGCCTGTCCCGTAGATTTCAACGCCGGTACTAGCAACGTTGCGATTCAGCGAATCCTGGGTACCTTCGAAGTGATTGCCGTAAACAATGAACTTACTGCTTCCTTCGGACAACGCGATGACGCTGCCGGTGTCAGGCACGACCCTCCAGGGTGATTCCAGGGTGATGGTGCTGCCGCTGAGTCCGGTGATTTCGCGCGACTGACCCTGCCCCTTCCCACTCACGATGTAGGCTTGCATGCCTGTGAAGTATCCGGAAATGGATGAGAACGTAACGGTGGAGGCGGTTGCGGAAACCGGTTGAGCGCGATATCGGGTTCGGGACGATTCGCACATGAACATTTCGCCCGAATTTCCATCTACGTCATCCCGGCAACCGATAGTATCGCCAACCGTCGGATCAGGAGCCCACGCGGTGAGCCAGCCGGACTTGGATATGGTAATCGTGTTAGACACCGTATCAACCGCTGTAATGTTCGCATAATTGCCGGCGGACGGGCCGTCCAGGATAAGCATCTGCTTGCCCACCACGAAACCGGATGCATCGTCAACAGTGGCAGTTGCACCGCTGAACGACCGCAGTGTGGCTGTAGCAAACGGAGCCGCATTGCGGGGCGACACGGCGTTTATGGAATTCCCGCCAAAATACCACTTTGAAGGATCGTTCTTCTGTCCGGACGTTACCCTGGGCTGTCCCGCAATAAAGCGTCCCTTGCACCACCCGAATGAGTTGGTGGCATTGCTTCCATCGAGGTTCTGAAGGGTGCAGTTGATGATGCTCAATTCGTCCATATTGGCCGTGATCACCGTATTGAGATCATGCATCCCGTAAAAATCGCACCCGTCGAAAAAGACCTGACGTGTGTTCAGGTCACCCAGATAGATATTGCCGGATGCAACAAATTCGCAGTCTTTAAAGACCACATGATTGGCTGCACCACCCAGATAGACGATGCCGCCGCGCGGTGTGTACTTATAATCCAGCTGCGAGAAGCGCACATTCTTGAACAGCGCGTTCTGGGATCCATTGATACGCATTAGCGTCATATCGCTGGTTCCGCCGGTTCCTGCGCCCAGCGTGAGGTTTTCAATACTGGCATTCTTGATCGCACCATAGACCATCCAGTCGCGAGACATCGACGGGTGGGTCTTAATGATGGTTTGGTCCATTCCATCCCCTATGATTCGGGTATTGTTGAAATCGTCTCGGAAATAGTCGGATATCAGATAGGTGCCTGCGGGCAGGTATACTGTGTCCCCTGAGCCGGCGTCATTGAGTGCGGAATTGATCGCATTGAAGTCGTCTGATACTCCATCCCCTTTTGCGCTATACGGCGCATTCTTCACATTGATTGTCTTGCCACCCGACCAACTGGAACCATTGTTTACAATTAGTGTAACTCCGGATGACCACCCATATTCGCGTCCGTGTCCATTGTGGGCGAAAACCGTATAGGTTCCATTGTTCATGTCGCCGGGGACCTGAAAATCCGCTTTATAGGGATTGGCTGTAACGCTGGTCAACCAACCATAGTTTTCAACATACAGATAAGCACGGCCCCCGTTCAGTATGAGGTTGCGGCCATAGATAGAAATCATTTCACCGCGTGTCGCCTGATCCGGCCCGACCCACCATGCATCGGCCTTGTTGATGGCTACCGGCTCGCCAAACCCGTTATCATTCCGCGGCCACATCAAATACATGTCATTAGCCGGCAGCTCACTTGGCAGGGTCAACGCACACTGGCGGTCCGCAAGTCTCTGTATCAGGCCATCGAAGAATCCAGCACCCTCTCCGTAGAATACGAAACGCGAGTCACGACCCTTGGCATCACCTGAATAGACGGAAATATTTTCACAGGTCAATGCCATGGTGTCACCTGGCTGGTTCTGTCTAGCCCACTCAGCGATATCAGGCGCTCCGGCAACGGGTGCACCGTTTGTCAATGGTGGCTTAAAGGCAGAAAAACTCCCCGGAAACGTCACATTGGCACCTGGTCCAGAGACCTCAGGAGCGGGATAAGATTCAGCGGAGGTGTTGAATACTGCCCCCATCATAAATAGGCCCAAAACGAGCACCATCTCCGAGTCAAAAAACTTCTTCTTCATCTACTTCTTCCTATAGTGATGTTCTTGCACGCCTGCTCTTCCCCAAGAGCAGTTCCGATACCGCTCGCCGGATCAATCGGAACTAAAAAGCACGCAATGGCAATACGCATTTCATATGCCAGTCTTGCAGGAGTATGTAGGTGATGAAGTGATGGATACCCGCTGTGTTCCTCCCATAAGGAAGGTAGTGACATCGACGGTTCCGCTCACAAATCCTCGGAAATCGTTACCTGCTCGATGCGGGCTTCCGGTCTCCAGTTGCTTCGCTGCGCAATCGCCGTGCGATCATCCATACACACACTTTTTTCGCATTTATGAGAGCTCCACAGCCGCTACCTGCCCAGCTCTTTTCAACACGGTAAAGTGTTCATATTCGCCCTTGGTTTATAAGGACTTACACCAACAGACATACCCCTGCCTGTTCGAGAAAGTGCGGGGTTGTATAGTAGCTATAATCGGTGGTCAAATATTTTTATCGATATTTTTTTCCATATGGAATTGCGTCTGGAATGCAGGTATTTCAACTCATGAATTCCGCCCCTGTCAAACGGGCTTGGGAGTTTAATCCCTGTGCAGCACACCCTGATTTTGTCATGAAAAAAAAAATGATTACGAGATGGCTGAATCCAGCTATCGGTCAACACCCCGCGCACCACCGAAATCACCCTCCTGCACCCGCCGTACCAGGGGCCTCTGGTCAGCAGTTATACTGAAAAAAAAGTCCTTTAGATTAGAATAATCCTCCGGAATTACGCCCTGAAATTATTCTGTATATTGCTCATTACCATGTAATTATAAACGACTTGCTCTGTTTTTAAGATTTTACTATTCTATGTTAATGCTTGTTATCCAGCACAGATTACTTGTCTACTTTCCACGATCCGCCGATTATCGTGGCGATGCCCCCTTTTCCGGCGTGCGGGAAGCGGCACTTGAATGCCATTCCTTTCCCTATCAGGAAAGACACCTGCAGTGTCTCTGGGCCGATCCGCGCTACCGCCCCACTGCACTCTCAACAACCGATGGTGAGACAGTGTATGTCGAACACCCCGGCGATTGGAACCTGGAAGCAGGTCCAGACTTCCTTAACGCCGTCCTGTTGATCGGAAAAGAAAAGCGACACATCTGCGGGGACCTGGAAATCCACATCCATGCCAATGCATGGCACCAGCATGGCCATGACGACGATACGCGCTACGCCAGGGTCCGTTTCCATGTGGTCTATTACCAGGGCGTTGAAATACCCGGACTGACGCAGATCCCCTTGCACGATTCGTTATCCTCCGATCCGCGGTTCTCGTTCGAAAACATCGATGTCACCGCATATCCACACTCCATTCCCGCAGGTGACTTTCCGTTGAAAGGAATGCATCCGGACGACAAGATCCGGCTTCTCGAAAGTGCCGGTGAGGAACGTCTGCGCCTAAAGGCCGAACGTCTGGCGTTCTCCATGCAGTCCAGGGAACCCGAGCAGGTGCTATGGGAGGAGCTTCTGGCTGCACTTGGCTACAAAAACAATAAATCCCTGTTTCGTCAACTGGCCGCCCGGCTTCCACTTGCCCGGCTGCGGTCGCTGACCTCTACGCCTGATGAAGCCTATGCACTGCTCCTCGGCCTGTCAGGGCTATTGCCATCCAGCCCGGACGCCGCATGGCCTGACGATACACGTAAATTTGTGCGCAGAGCATGGGACTTCTGGTGGAAACAAACCGATGCGCTGAAGGAACAGGCACTGCAGAAATCCGAATGGACCCTGTCTGGCATCCGTCCCGCCAACCATCCCGCGCGCCGCCTCATGGCAGCCGCGCATTATGCTTTCCGAATCGATGAGCTGATGCAGGACGAAAACCTGCTCACCGGATTTCCGGAAAACTTCTGGAACACGCACATCAGTTGGAAATCGAAATGCGAACCAACGGCGCTGGTCGGGAAATCCCGGGCCCATGCCATCATCACCAATATCCTGATTCCTTTTCGCGCCGCTACCGGCAAACCCGGGTTTGATCTGAAAAAGCTGCCGGTCGAACCGACCAACAGCATCATTCGCCAGACAGCCCATGCTCTCTTCGGCCCCGACCATACACCCAAGGTATACCGCTCTGCCCTCGCCAGACAAGGACTCATCCAGATCTTCCAAGACTACCTCATAACCCACCGGCTGCATGAGTTGGAACGGTTGGCATAAACCTATTCGTCAAGCGACGTGATGCCCTCCGATATGGCGTATTTAGTGAGTTCAGCCACACTGTGCAGATCAAGCTTGTCCATTATGTTGCGCCGGTGGGTTTCGATGGTCTTGATGCTGATTCCAAGCTGGCCGGCCATTTCCTTGGTGGAATAGCCTTCACTCAGCAGTTGGAGAACCTCTCGTTCACGATCGGTCAGCAGGATGAAGGCGGAATCCTTGTTACTTGCTCCACTCAGTTCGACATACTCATCAACCACGCCACGGGCGATTTCCGGACTTAGAAACTTTCGATTGTTCATGGCTTCATGAATGGCCAGTGAAAGCTCTTCGTAGGCGCGCGACTTCAGGATGTAGGCCGACGCACCGGCTTCCAGCATCAGGCGTACAAAGTCCTTTTTGTCATGCCCTGACAAGGCCACGACCTTGATGTCAGGCTGGGCGGCGATAATCTTGCGGGTCGCTTCAATACCGTTGAGCTCGGGCATGGCTACATCCATGACCACGATGTGTGGATGTAACTGTTCAGCCAGACGAACCGTCTCGTACCCGTCATGTGCTTCCCCAACCAGTGTCATGTCGGCTTCCTTTTCGATGAGTGCCCGCAATCCTTCGCGCATCAGTTGATGATCATCGGCCAGAAGCAATCGTATGTTCATGATGTTTGCCTCCCTTGGAAATTCCGGCAGTCTTCGTATCACGCCTGTGTGCAGCAGTATGCCGCATCCGCGCTAGTGGATGAAGCTAAAACAACGATTACCCAGACGCCTGCATGGTCCCGTGCAGCCCTTTATAAAGATATGCACACCCAGCTTTTCGCCGCATCGAATTCGCTGAGGTCGAAATACCGAACGGTTGCCTTCGTGAAAGGCTTGCTGAATATAGCCAAGCCTTTTCCCCATTTCTTCTCTCCTACAACGGCCAGGCGGTCGATGTCGTTGAAATGCTTTATGTCGAATTTCAGATCCTCCCATAGCGCCTCCATGGTCCATCCTTTGAACTTGCGTAGTTCAACTGGCATGCTGATCCTTCCGAACCGCGCGACAGCTTCGTCCGTTTTCGAGACCAGCAGCTTGTAATCGCTCTTCACCAGATGATCGATACCCTGCACCATGAGCACATTGGTATCTTGGAGCTGCTTAACCGTGATCATATACTGCGCCCTTCCTGTTTTCTGTTTATTGTTCCCCGGAAGGATAAAGCATTTGGCCCGGGAAGCTATCGGGCAAACCCTGAATGAGACCTGCGCATATCCTCATCCTGCCGACCATGAACTCGAGCTAAACTGTAAAAGGCATGACTGATAAGGTATTTCCTGTCTCTGAATCCGCCATAGCCCGATAGACCGGACCGTGCGGCTGTCATACGCTGAATAGAAAAGGAAGGAACCCATGCTAAAATGGACGCTTATATTCCTTGTTGTTGCCCTCGTTGCGGCTTTATTCGGATTCACGGATATCGCGGCGGCGTCAGCCGGCATTGCACGAATACTGTTCTTCATCTTTCTTGCGCTGTTCTGTGCGCTGATTCTGCTGCGGTTACTCGTCCAGTGACCCTGCATATGCAAACAACCGACACTTTTTAAAAGGAGAACGATTATGCCCAAACCATGGAACAAAAAAGATGAACGCCAGTATCGGCACATCAAGAAACAGCTTGAGGATGTCGGCAAAAAGGCGGAAAGGGCCGTTGAAGTGGCGGCGCGCACGGTCAACAAACGCCGTCGGCTTGAGGGACGCACCACGAACAGGACGACCCAGGGAACAGGCAATCCCAACACCCGCCTGGAGGAACGTACAAAGCAGGAGCTCTACAATCGGGCACGGGAACTCGATATTGCAGGCCGCAGCGGTATGAACAAGGCGGAACTCATTGCAGCCATACGAAATCCTTGATGATCAACGTTGGCTTGTGCCTGGACAATCGTTCGCTCCAGTCAATTCAGGGAAGTTCCGTCCTCATGCGCTAAACCTAGACGCTGCTATCTGCTATCTTCCAAGGCCGCGTGCAAGGCTGTCCGCACGGATTCGGTAAGCGAAGGGTGATAAAACGGCATGTTCAAAAGATCCCACACCGAAAGTCGGCACTCGATGGCCAAGGCCAGTAAGTGACCCAGATGTTCAGCGTCCGGTGCCGCCATTTCACTCCCCAGGAGTTTCCCTGATTGTCTGTCGGTATATACTCGCAGACATCCGGCATCACGATGCTCCAGCACGGCGCGGGGGTCGTCCCCGATTAACGCCGTTCCAATGGCTGTCTCATCCATGTTCAAATCCGACCATGCACGGCCGACAACAACGGCCTGCGGATCAGAGAAGCATACCTGCATGGGAACACGGCGATCATAATACTTTTTTTCATCAGAGACAGCATTCACTCCGGCAATGGTCCCTTCATCCACCGCTTCATGCAGCACGGGCCGGTATTGATTGGCATCGCCGGCCAGGAAAACCGGAAGGGCGGCAATCTGGCCGGTTTCCGGATTACAGGGCGGCATCCCGTTTTCATCCAGCGTCACATCCATCTCATCGAGCCCTAGTCCGGACAGATTTGGCCGCACCCCCATAGCGAGCAGCAAAGCATCCGCGCGGGCATGCACTTCACCGCCTTCGACTAACAAGGTTTCCGGATCAGCCCCTTTCACGTGTGCTTCGGTGTTGGAATGAATGGGGATCTCCTCCCCGATCGATTGATGGAGGGCTTCGTTCACGACCGGATCAGTTACGCCGCCAATGTTCTTATTGCGACCGAAGCAAACGACTTCAACACCCAGGCGGCCCAGTGCCTGACCAAGCTCGAGCCCTTCAAGCTTCAGCCCAATGACAGCCAATCGGCGTGGAAGATCCGTCTGTTCAAAAAGGCTCTCGGAGGTGAGAATACGATCGCCAAAATGGGTCCACGCCTCGGGTACCACCGGCCTGGCACCGGTCGCTATAATGGTTTTGTCCGTACGAATTCTGTAGTGCTCCGTTTCAATAGTATGGCAATCCTTAAGGGTAGCCCGTTCCCGGATCAAGCGGTTGCCGGCCAACGCTCCTGTTGTATCGACCATGCCGGAAACAAAGTGGTCGCGCAATTGCCGGACGTGTCGAAGGACGGCAGCGATGTTGCATGTTATGTGCTGAGCACCGCGGATCCCCTCTCGCTCAAATACCAATCGGCGATGATAGTCGTTTGCCACACTGATCAGTGCTTTCGAGGGCATGCATCCGGAGCGGGCGCACATGGTGCCCAGAGGACCGGGATCGATCAGGACCGCGTCAGCATGGGCACGCATGAGTTGACGGAAAGCGGAAATACCTGCGCTACCGGCACCGATTACGGCGGCACTCACCTTCATCGACTGTTTTATAGTTGTCATGCGAATATCTTCTTCGGAAACCGTGGTTACATCCCGGTATCAATGAGTTCCCGATTGTCGTAATCAATGAACCAGAACGGGGTTTCGGATCGATTTAAGAGACGGCCGGTTTCCTCAGCGTCGCCCTTCAGCGCACTCCATCCTTCCTTGGAATGCTTGGTGGTTTCCTTCGTGGCAAGCGGCGTGATCACAGCGGACGAGTTGCCCCTCGACCCAGGGAGGATCTGAACTGAAAAATCCAGATCGTAGGCATCCAGATCGTACCGTTCTGTATAGCAGGGGTGCAGATAGGCATATCCTATGTGCTCGCCCGGCCCGATATTGAGATAGGTTACGTCCCTGGTAAACAGCAGCGTTTTCCGTTCGTTGTTGCCGGGGGCATAGGCCAGATAGCGAATGGTCAATGCGTCAGTCCAATCTTCTCCGCTCGCATAGTGAACCCCTAGGCGTATCCATTTTTTTACGCCCGGACGATCATTTTCCCGACCGGTATCGACCCGATAGTATGGGGTATACACATTATCCTCCACCTCAAGTCGTTCAATCCGCACATCCGCAGCAATGGCAGGAAGCGCTGCAGTCGCTAGCATAAGCAGAGCCGTGATCATTGAAGTTTTATTAAGTACATTCATCATGATGTTCCTTTCTTTACATTCGTATGTTAAGCCAGCGTCCTTGCTGTAACCCATCGGGAGAAACCCTAGTTGCGTATGGGATATTCCTGATAGCTGCACGATCTAAAGCAACACATTGGCAATCCATCCGAGCAGAATGACCTGGGCACCGTCACTGCCGGAAGCCATAAGGCGGCGCGATATCCGACGTTGCTCCACAGCAGACCGATCTCGGTATAGTCGGTTGCCACACCAGCCCTCAGGGAATCAGTCCTGTTGCTCGTTCAGCGCCTTGAGAGCATCGCTGAGCTTCTGCAGTTCGTCGGCGGCATCGGAAAAGCGCCCTTCCCCCTGCAGACGCAGATAAGCATCGAAAGCCTCGCCGGCGCGACGGATCAGCTCTTGCATTCCGACTTTGGATTGCGGTGTTTCCGGCGTTTCGAGTTCCGCTTGCCGGTCGTCGGAAAACAGTCCTTCAAGCGCTTCTTCGAATGTTTCACCGTAGCTTAGATTGTCGTCATGCATGACGGCCACCAGACGCAGCTCGGGATAGGCCGCGGTTTCCGCCTGCAGATAGATCGGTTCCACGTAGAGCAGCGTGTCGTCGATGGGAATCGCCAGTACGTTGCCGCGAATAACTTTCGAGCCACGTTGGTCCCACAGGGTCAGCTGACCCGAAAGAAAGCGGTCCTGGTCGATCTTGGTTTCCACCTGCTGGGGACCGAGGACCCGTTTTTCCTTGGGTAATTTGTAGGCCAGCAGGCGGCCGTAATTGTCGCCGTCGCACATGCCTGCCATCCAGCCGATCAGCACCTGCTTGTTCTTGGGTGTGAACGGCAGGATCAGCACAAACTGGGGATGCTGCGTGCCGGGCAGCTTCCACATCACATAGTACGGCTCGACGGGCTGGGTCCGCTGATAGTATTTTTCGGTGGCCCGAACCCACAGGTCTTCCTGGTTGTAGAAGACCGACGGATCGGTCATGTGGTATTTTGAATAAACCGTCGACTGGGTGAGCAGGTAGGAAGAGGGATAGCGCACGTGCGCCCGCAGCCCTGCCGGCATTTCGCTCCCGGGCTTCACGAACCCCGGAAACACCTTTTGCCAGACGCGGATGATCGGGTCGTCATCGTCGAAGCGGTAGAACTCAACATGTCCGCTGAACGCATCGACCACGGCCTTGACCGAGTTGCGCAGATAATTCACCCCTTCAAAACGCTCGCTGTACGGCAACCGCTTCGACGTCGTGTAGGCATCGATAATCCAATACAATCGTCCCTGATCAAGCACGATATACGGATCACTCTCGAAATGAAGGAACGGCGCGATGCGCCGGACGCGGTCCTCGATCTGCCGATGAAACAGAATGCGGCTGTCGTGCGTAGGATAGCCGGAAAACAGAAAGCGGGTGCCGTCGAATTTCCAACCAAAGACAAACTTGCGCCAGAGGCTTGAGAGTTGAACGCCGCCGTCGCCGGCATAGCGGGTATAGACGTTTTCGTCTCCGCTCGGATAGTCGAATTCCGACTCCTTCGTATTCACCACTGCAGGACGATAGGTCAGCATGCCATAATAGATCTGCGGCCGCTTCACGGCCAGCGACGGATCGGTCCATTTCGGTGGAATATCCTTGATGAGTAAATTCGGCAATCCTTCCGAGGTGAACTCGCGCACCGAGGACATGGTCAGACCGTAGCCGTGGGTGTACTTGAAGCGCTCATTGATGAACGTTCGACTATCGGCGGGCAGGTTGCCGAGATCCATTTCCCGCGGCGAGATCATCACTTGCCGGTAATCGTTTCCGATATGGTAGCGATCGATGTCGACATCGGGAAAGGTGTAGTACAGCCGTATCTCCTGAAACTGTTCATAGACGTCGGCCAACGCACGCCAGTCCCACAACCGGACTTCCGACATCAGATCCCGGTTGCGGTCGATGTCATCACGGGTCAGCACCTCACTTGCGGGAAATTCCATTTCTTCCATGTGATCGAGGCCGAAACCATAGCGCGTAAAGCGGATATTGTTGTGGATGTAATCGTGCTCCATAGTGATTTCGTTGGGTTCCACGCGAAGCCATTGAGCCAGCATCGGCGCCAGGGCGAGGAACAGCCCCCACACCATCGCGAGCAAGGCAACCGGTAAAACCAGAGGTACCAGCAGCGCAGCTTGGCTTTTCTCGCGGCTATGCCGTTGCACCGCATTGACCAGCGCGGCACGCAACGGCGAAATCAGCAACACAATACCGATGGCAGTCGCTACAAGCATCGTGGCCATGTACCCGGGCATGCGGATGTGCACATCGGTCCAGCCCGGCCCCGTTACAATACCAAGTTCGGACGTCATCAGGTGGTACCGGTTGAGAAACTGGCCAAATGCGAAAGAGAAAAAGAGGACGGCCAGCGGCACGATTACCGGACGCAGGGAACGCCGTTCTTCGGGTATTGCTACGTGTATATCAGCGCGTGAAACCTGCACGAACACGGCCGCAATGGATGCGACGAGTGCAATGAATGCCATCAGTCCGATGAACGTATGAAGCAAATCGCAAAACGGCAGACTGAACAGATAGAAACCAATATCATGACCGAGAACCGGCTCCTCTACACCGACCGTGACCCGGTTCAGAAATACGAGCACAACACGCCAGCTTTTCATCAATACGAAGGCACCCAACAAGGCACCCGCCAGCCGCGGCGTTAATCGGGCCCATTTGTGTTGCTTCGGAATGGAGAGTGTCAACAGGCTCGTCAGCAAACCACCCACCACCGCGCCGACTGCAGCAAGGCCGGCCTTAGATAAAATGACTTTCCAAAAGCGGTGTTGATAGCCTAACTGCCGGAACCAGAGCATTTCCCCCCAGAAATCCAGCAGACTGAATAACAATGCGGTAGCGACCAGTAAAGCTGCTCCGAGCACGATAGATAGTCGCCGACGGGTTCGCTGTCCGAATATGATTAACGCGATGCCGGCAGCGGTTATCAGCGATAGGATGATAAGATACATAGTCGCGTCCTCCCTTGTTTCAACGACAGCGTATATTTAAGGGCCTTTCGTTCGAACCGCCCATCGGGTCCGACCTTAAATGCCATCGCTAAAAACCTTATTCGGGAAGCGTGCCGGACTCACCGTTGCTTGAATACGGCACCCGAATACAGGCCACCGTACCCCGCCCGACGACGGAATCAATGGCAACCGTCCCGCCCAGGCCCTCCAACCGTTCGCGAATGGCAAACAGCCCGAATCCACCCTGATCGTCGTAGTGACTGTCTTCGAGTTCCTCGGGATCGAAGCCGACTCCGTTGTCCTCCACGCTGACGACGATCGTATCGCCATCCTGCCAGAGCGCGATCGAGATGCGGCCCGGCCCGGCATACTTGAGGGCATTGATCAGCAGCTCGCGTGCGGAGCGAAAAAGAAGTGCCGCAAGATCCGGTGTAAGCGAACGGTTTCCCAGTCGATCGTCAATCTCGATTTCCGTTGCTTTCTGTCTGGGCTGCTTCTCGATGAGATGCTTCAACGCGGCACCGAGGCCAAGCTCGTCCAGCAGCGCCGGTGCGAGTCGATCCATGACCGAACGGCATTCAACGATGGCATCGGAGAGCAGGGACCGGACCGAGAAAAGGCGATTTGCCAGGCTTTCGGAGGCGGCATTACCCAAGTCGTCAAGCGCCTCGCCCATGCGGATATTGGCCAGGGAGAGGTTCTGGATAATGTTGTCGTGAAGATAGGCCGCCAATAGCGCCCGTTCCCGTTCTTCACTGGCGATCAACTGGTCGGCGAGACGACGTGCGCGCCGGCGATAACTTTCGGCGCGGAACTCGGCATCCTTCCGCTTGGTGATGTCAACACCGACGCATAACAGTTCCCGCACCAGGCCGCGAGGATCGCGAATCGCCCGCATGGACCAGTGCATCCAGACCCATCGGCCATCTTTGCAACAGTTCTGCTGATCGTAGCTGCCATAAATTTCAGGACTTTGCGCGGCTCGGCGGCAGGCCTCGTGCTGATCAGCTCCATTCAGATCGCTCTCGGGAACCAGCATTTCGAGGAAATGCTGACCGACCAGGTCTTCGGCGGTATAACCGAAATAATTCAATGCATATTCATTCACGAACTGGATGATAAATTCGGTATCAATGCGGATAATTGCGCTGTTGGCATGCTCCACCAGTTCGCGGTATCTGCGCTCGTTTTCCGAGGCAGCTTCGCGTGCCTGCTCAAGATCGCCCAGGGAGGGGTGCTGTTTCTGTTCTCGGTTCATCGGATGGCCTCATCCACCAATACGTTGATTTTGAGGGCTCCGGCACCGCAATGCAAGCCCTCAGTCTTTTGCGGCGTCCAGGATGCGTTTAAGGTTTTCCTCCAGCTCGACACGCGCGAATCGCTGTCTAGTTTCGATCAGTCCGCGCCCGGTATCGATCTGGCCAAACAGGTTCCAAAGCAGCACACCGCAGACCTGTCCCTCGCGGATATACGCCCAGGCTCCCGGGTCATGAATACCCTGCCAGACACCGACCGTCTCATATGTCGCATCCATGTGCCCCACGGCCTCGTAGCCGACTTCGAACAGATCAGAGTAGAAGTATGGAAGATGTTCGTAGGTTTCCTCATCACCGGCCATGTTACGTCCCGCCATGCGACCCATGGTCAACGCATTGTCCTCATGCTCGACACGCATGCGTTGGCTGAGGGCTGGTACGTAGAAATTCGCCACATCGCCCGCCGCGAAGATGGCATCGTCACGGGTTCTGAGCTGATGGTCCACCACGATGCCGTCGGTTACGTTCAGGCCTGCCCGTTCAGCCAGGTCGGTGTTTGGAACGATGCCGATACCGGCAATGACTCCATCGACTTCTAACGAGCGGCCGTTTTCCAGATGCAGCGTCAAGGCCGTGCCGTTTTGTTCCAGCTGCGACAGCTTGAGACCCTCCAGCATCGAGATACCCTTTTCGCGGTAATAGTTCGACAGTGCATGGGAAACCTCCTCGGGAAAGATCCCCGCACCGGGTGCATCCTCCGGATAGATCATGGTTACGGCGTTTCCCCGCTGCGACATGGCAGCTGCCATTTCGCAACCGATGAAGCCGCCGCCCACCACAGCATAGTGTTTCTTATCCCCCATATCCTGTGAAAGAGCGCGATAATCGGCAAGTGTACGGTAGTAAACCACCGAACCGTTATCGAACGGGAGCCGGCGCGGCGAACCACCGGTGGCCAGCAAGAGGCGGTTGTATCCATGCACTTCGTTTTCGCTATCGACCACGCAGTGCTCCGCTCTTCGAATCTCCGTTGCCGTGCGGTTTAGGAAGAGGGTCACGCTGTTTTCCTGCGTGCCGCAGTCGAGATCCTTCACATTCTTCTTTCCATTCCACAACCCCTTTGAAAGCGGTGGACGGCTATAGGGCGGATCTGCTTCGTTCGACAGAATCGCGATCGCCCCATCGGGATCCAGCTCGCGAATGCCCTTCACCGCCGCATCGGCGGTCATGCCACCTCCGATAATCAAGTAGTCGTATGCATTCATGGTGCGTCTCCATTCATCACGTGATCGTTCATATTCGTGTCCTGAACCTTGGACTTATTTGAACCGCGCAACGGCGTATATACAATGGGGCATCCCCTGATCTTCGGACTCGAATAACCTGACATAGGAGCGGATCAGGCCGACTCGACCTGTCGAACCGCCTGCTTGACCCGGGGAACCGATGGCGGGGCAACGCTGAGCTTCGTGATGCCGCACTGCAGGATGCGCTCGACCTCGCCCAGGCGTGCGGCCAGTTCCCCGCAGAGGCAGACCGGCAATCCGTTCGCCTCGGCGGTAATCATCTGCAGCGACCTGTAGATCACATCATGGGTGTCATCATAGTACGCATCCACCGCTGCGTTTTCGCGATCGGCTGCAAAGAGATACTGTGTAAGGTCGTTGGTACCGATGCTCAGGAAATCGGCGTGTTCCGCGATGGCCTTGACATTCATAGCCGCAGCCGGCGTTTCAATCATGGCTCCCAGCTTCGGCACGTCGGCAATACCGGCTTCGTCCGCGGCTACGTTGAGCCGCTCCCGAACCCATTGCATATCGCGGGGGATCGTAACCATCGGTACAATGATGTGCAGATTAAAGTCTGAAGCCAGCGTCAGGAGCGCCTCCACCTGGGAATCGAACAGCTCCGGATAACGCTCCAGAAAGCGAACGCCGCGCAGGCCCAGCGACGGGTTGGTCTCGACCAGATGCTCCATGAAAGGCAGCGGCTTGTCTGCGCCGGCGTCGAGAAGTCTTACGTAAACCGGCAGGTCCCGGGCGGGCTCAAGTGTTTCCTGTATCACCTTCAGAAGTTCTTCGGTGCCGGGCGGTTCGGTTCGGCCCAGGTAGATCCGTTCAATGCGGTACAAGCCCACCCCTTCAGCACCGTTTTCAAGAGCTGCGAGCGTATCGTCCGCCCCTCCCACGTTTGCGTAGACGTTAATGGAGGTGTCCATTTTCGTGACAGCCGGTTCAGCCGCATGTTGTCGTGCCTGCTGCAGCTCCTCCGCCTGCCGATCCATCTTTGCACTGAACGTTTCAACCTGCCGGGGGTCGGGATTGATGATGACCTCTCCTGAGCCGGCATCCACCAGCGCAAGCACATCCGGGGGGATCCTGTCGCGTAAGCCGGGTATGCCGGCAACACAGGGCAATCCGATTTCATGTGCAAAAAGTGCCGCGTGCGAACCCGCGCCTCCGTGTTCCAATATAGCAGCTGCAGCATTGCGCCGTCCCAGGATAATGGTGTCCGACGGAAGCAGCCGGTTGGCAACAAGCACGGCTCCGATCGGCATTTGTTCCAGTTCATGCCCGCGAATGCCGGCCAGCGATGATATGAGGCGACGGGTAAGGTCACGCAGGTCATCGCCCTTCTGTCTGGCCACTTCCGCCTCCATGGATCGGAATCGTTTTTCCCAACGCTCAAACACGTTGCGGATGGCTGCACCCGCACTCAGTTTTCCATCACGGATTTCCTGCTCCACCTCGCTGCGGAGGCTTGCATCCTGCACAATCTCCGAATGGGCTGCAAAAACATCGCCCAGATCGGAATCCATCTCCCGCTTAACCTGATCCGCCAGACTGTCCAGTTCGTCGGAAATATGTTGCAGTGCATCGGAAAAGCGCTTGATTTCCTCGTCAATCTGCGCGGATTCAATTTCATAGAATTCGTCGACCTGTTTGAGAATATCCCGATAGACAAATGTATTCCCCTGCCCCAACCCCGGCGAAAGGGTCTTGCCACGAAATTTTATGGGAGTTATTGCCATGGGATTCCTCTCCAGCTTAATCGCCGGCCTCACATCCGATACTAAATCGGTACTGTTCAATGGCAAGCGCAAACTGAATCCATTGGAAACGGCCGCTTTACAATTGATTGGAAAAGACTCGTAGTCGCACCGCTCACGTTATACATGCATTTAACGATGAAAGATCCCCTGAATACACTTCGAGAACTGACCCGGCCTGTCGATGTTCAGGCCGACGCGCAGAAGAAGCGCACCCAGATACTCTCCATCTGGGATGGCAGCCTCTGGTCGGTCATGTGGGGGCTTGGAGAATCCTATCTGGCTCCTTTTGCCCTGCTTCTCGGAGCCGGCAATCTGGTGATGGCGTTCATCGGCACCGGACCCGTGCTGATCACCGCGGTCGCACAGCTTTTCGGTGCCCTGCTGCTGGATCGCATCGGCCGGCGCAAACCCATCATTATGGCAGGAGTCACCGTGCAGGCCGTTGCCTTCGTGCCCCTTTTCCTGCTTCCGGTATTGCTGCCGGCCGGCGGCATAGTGGCCATGATCGCGTGCGTCAGCCTGTACTTTTTCTTCTTCGGCCTGTCGGTACCGCCGTGGATCAGTCTGATGGGTGACATTGTGGAACCCGCGGAACGCGGCCGTTATTTTTCCAACCGCGCACGCATCACACTCTACGCCATGACATCCGCCCTGCTGCTGGCCGGCATCATCACCAATGGCTGGGAAACGGCCGGGCATACCGTCGTCGGGTTCGGCTTTCTCTTCGGCATTGCTGCGCTCGCCCGTTTCACCAGCCTGATCTTCATCCGGCATCACTATGATGCCCCGCTCGAACACGAACAGTTCGACGACTCCTTCTCGTTCTGGGACTTTCTGAGCGGCTTCAGGAAATCCAACTTCACGCGCTTTACCTTCACCATCGGGCTCATGAATGGAACCGCCAACATTGCCGGCCCCTTCTTTGCGGTCTACATGCTGCGGGATCTAGAGTGGTCCTATCTGCAATTCACCGTCAACATGCTGGTATTCCTGATCTCGCAAACACTGTTTGTGCGCTGGTGGGGCGCTATCGGCGACCGGCACGGGAACCGTTCCGTCCTCGTAGCAACGAGCTGCCTGCTGCCGGTTCTTCCCACGCTGTGGCTTTTTTCGTCCAACTATATATTCCTGCTTTTCGTTCAGATGATGGCCGGGGCTACCTGGTCCGGGTTCAACCTGGCGGCAACAAACTTTATATACGATGCCGTACCGCAAACCCGGCGGGCCCGCGCCTTCAGCTATTACAGTCTGGCCAACGGATGCTTCTCCGTGCTCGGCGGCATACTGGTGGGTGCGTTTATCGCCGAACATGCCCCGACCCAGCTCAATCTGGGTCAGGTCCAGATCAGCCTGCATTCGTCGCTGCCGATCGTCTTTGTCACATCCGGATTGGCCCGCGCAATCGCCGCTGCCATCATGCTGCCGCAGTTCAGTGAAGTGCGCGAATCCGAGCCCATCTCGACCGTGCGCATTCTCTGGCGCCTCGGAATCGGGCAACCCCTGTTCGGCCAGGTCGGCGAATTCATGCCCCGCATCCGTGCCCTTGGCGTTCCGCGAAAGAAATAATTGAACCCAGGGGCACCATGCGAACCGGAAGATAAAAATGATTCGCTTCACTGATCAGCCCGATGGTCTTATTGATGAAAACGACTTCTAGTCGAAGATGATGTATTCATCCTTGAAAAGTGTTTTGCTGTCGGTAGGCTAGTTATATTTCGAAGCATAAATATGCAGATTTAAGCGGTGGCATGATGATCAAACTGACCAGACTTAAACAAGCTGCCGTCAATCTGAAGATTTTCCATACACCAGGCTGCACGCGCTTCCTCTTAGCTCTGTTGTCCATCGATGCGTTGTTCATACTTGCTCACCTCGCCTATGTTTTCCTTCCACAAGTAACAAATGAAAACCTTGATATCGGAACCGATCGTGGCTACGGCGAATGGTTTCAGTATCTGAAATGGTGCGCGCTTATCATTGCCTTCATGCTGCTGGTGATCCGGCGCAAAGACTCCAACTACCTCGGTTGGGCGGTTTTCATCACCTACCTGCTGCTGGATGACGCTTTCATGGTGCATGAAACACTCGGAGGGGAGATCGCAAGCCACTTGATGTTTTCTCCGCCATGGGGTTTGCGGCTTCAGGATATTGGCGAGGTGATTGTAAGCTGCCTGGTCGCTGTGCCGCTATTGATTGTAATCGACATTGCCTATCGCAGAGGTCGTATCCCCTTTGTCAAAGCATCGCAGGATATGTTACTGCTGTTAGTCGGGCTCGCGTTCTGCGGGATCGGTTTCGACCTTGCACATTTTATCGTTAAGCTTGGTCGCTATGTGACTGTTTTTCTGGAAATCGTTGAAGATGGGGGAGAAATGATCATGACCAGCCTGATGTTATGGTATGTATCTTTTCTGCTCAGAGACAGGGAACTTCCGGAAAAAACAATCTGCCGATCCATTTGGGACGGATTGCAGACCTCGATCAATTCTCAGCGCACCTAAACTTCGACGGACGGAACAAGAAGGAACACCTTGTCCTGCCGGCGGGCCTTGGCAGGCATTGTAAAGGTGACCTTGTCGCCCTTGACTGCCCGGTCGGCGGGTTGGCCGTCGACGCGGATCGTTTCGGCTACCGTTTCGACGGCACCGGTCGTGGGGCCTTCAATCAGGATTTTGCTGCCGGACAGCAGTTCCTGCTGCCAAAGGGTGAACTCCACCACGCCGATCTTGTTGAAATAGTTGGAGACGACGCCAAGCTGGATTCGTTTCTTCGTGGCCTGAGAATGGCCGGATGCCGCCCATTCGCCCATCCTGTTTCCGAGATAGTAGCCCCCGTCCCAGAAGCCGCGGTTGAACACGTCGGCCAGCCCGGCTTCCAGCGGATCAAAATTCCCGGGCTGGTAGGTGCCATCTTCGACGGCATCGAGCGCCCGGCGGTAGGCTGAGGTTACGGTGCTGACATACTGCGCGGTGCGCGCACGCCCTTCGAGTTTGAAGACGGTGACGCCGGCGTCAGCCAGACGGTCGAGATGCTGGATCGTGCACAGATCCTTCGGCGACATGATATAGCGGTTTTGCACCTCCAGCTCGTCGCCGGTTTCAAGATCGATCAGCCGATAGGCCCGACGGCAGTTCTGGAAGCAGGCGCCGCGGTTGGCCGACTGGTTGTAGCAGCCGAGGCTCATGTAGCACTTGCCGGAAATGGCCATGCAGAGCGCCCCGTGGGTAAAGAGTTCAATGCGCACCGGCTCGCCCTTCGGCCCGCGGATATCCTCCTCGCGGATGGCGTCGGCTATGACCTGGATCTGCTCAATCTCCAGCTCGCGCGCCAGCACCATAACATCGGCGAACCGCGCGTAGAAGCGGACGGCGGCAACGTTGGATATGTTGGCCTGTACGGAAATATGGACTTCAAGATCGATAGAACGGGCATATTCGATCGCGGCAATGTCGGAGGCAATCACAGCATCGACGCCGGCGGCCTTGGCGGCGTCGCAGATTTCGGGAATCAGATCCAGCTCCTCGTCGTACACAATGACGTTCAGCGCCAGATACGACTTCACGCCGCACCAGCGGCAGATGCGTGCGATGCGCTTGAGGTCGCCGAGATGGAACGGGCTGGCCGCGCGCGAACGCATGTTCAGCTTGTCGACCCCGAAGTAGACCGAGTCTGCCCCCGCACGGATTGCCGCTGACAGCGATTCGTACGAGCCCGCCGGCGCCATCAAATCAAATATGGATGACCTGTTTTTCATGAAGGGCAGGAACAATGGAAAAAGCCCTGTGCGAATGCAATCCCCCAGAACAGGCAAAAACGAAGGGAATTAGGGAAATGGATTGAAAAGCCGGAAAGCCATGGGTATTTTCGATGCTTCCCGTCACTATGTCGGGACGGGGCGATTGCCCCGGGGTAGCAGTTATCGGTTATTAGTTATCAGGCGCAGGTATGCATGGGAAGGTGCAGCCGCCAGTGACCGATAACCAATAACGGATAACAAGGAACTGCGCGCAATGCGCGCAATGAAGGAGAGGAACATGAAAAACATTCCCATTGATAATGTCCGCAACTTCGCTCTAATGGGCCACACTGGTAGCGGGAAGACATCACTGATCGACAGCATTCTGTTCAAGCTGGGACAGGTGGATCGGGTGGGCTCTCCGGAAAACGGTACCAGTGTGGCAGATTGGACCGACGAAGAAAAAGCACACGGCATCTCCATCTGGGCCAAACCCTTTGACGGCGTTTATACCGCGGCCTCCCGCAAGGTCCGCCGCCTGGTCATGATCGACACCCCCGGCTTTGCCGACTTTATCGGACAGAAGATCTGCGCCGCTGAAGTCACCGATGCCGCCCTCATAACGGTCGATGCTTCCGCCGGCATCCAGGTCGGCACCCAGCGCGCATGGAAGTCTGCCGAAAAACGCAACCTGCCGCGCGGCATTGCCATCACCTGCCTCGACAAGGACGACACCGACTTTGAAGCAACCTTGATGGAAATAAAAATGCGCTGGGGCGACGACCGCTGTGTGCCCGTGGTGCTGCCGACTTCCGATGGCAAGGCCATCGATCTTTTGAATACTCCGGTCGACCAGATCCCGGATGAACTCAAGGACCGCGTCAAGGCCATCAAGGACCACCTCATCGAACTCGCTGCCGAAACCGACGATTCGCTCATGGAAAAATATTTCGAAGGTGAGGAACTTACGGCGGATGAATTCTCCGACGGCCTGCGCAAGTCGGTACACGACGCCCACCTGATTCCGGTATTCGCGACCTCGGTCAAGGCCGATATGGGCGTAAAGGAAATGATGGATTCGATCTCCCGCCTGTTCCCGTCCCCGCACGACTATCCCGTCAGCTGCGCCGAAGGCAACCAGATCTCCGCCGAGGAGGATCAGCCCTTTTCCGGGCAGGTATGGCGCTGCTTCAGTGATCCGTTCATCGGCCAGATGACCTTTATCCGCATCTACAGCGGCGTGCTCAAGCCCGGCATGGAGGTGTACAACAGCACCAAGGGCGAGAAGGAAAAGATCAGTGCCATTCTCTATGTGGACGGCAAGAAGACTACCGAGGCCCAGGAAGCCAAGGCCGGCGACATCGTCGCACTGACCAAACTGAAGAACACCTACCTCAATGATTCACTCTGCGCGGTCGGAAGCAACATTCGATTTGAACCGATCGTCTTTCCGGCGCCGGTGACCGCGTATGCGGTCGAACCGAAAAACAAGGCCGACGCCGACAAGATCGGCCAGGCACTCCACCGTGCAACCGATGAGGATCCGTCCATCCGGCTCGATCACAATACCGAAACGCACGAACTGGTACTGTGGGGCATGGGCGACATGCATCTCGAAGTCACGCTCGAGCACATCAGGAACCGCAGCAGCGTGGAGATGACCCACCACACCCCCCATGTCGCCTATAAGGAAACCATCACCGGCAGTGGCGAAGGCCACTACAAGCACAAGAAGCAGTCCGGCGGACGCGGCCAGTATGGCGAATGCTACATTCGTATCCGACCGAAGGCATCCGAAGAGGATGAATGGTTCCTGAATAAGATTGTCGGCGGCGCCATCCCCGGCGGTTTTATTCCCGCCTGCGAAAAGGGATTCGTTGAAGGTCTCAATAAAGGCCCGCTGGTCGGATCACCGGTTATTAATGTGCAGATCGAACTGTACGACGGCTCCTACCACGACGTCGATTCGTCCGAAGTCGCCTTCAAGATTGCCGGTGCGCGTGCCCTGCACGAAGCCATCGAGAAATCCAGCCCCGTGCTGCTTGAACCGATCATGAACGTGAAGGTGATCGTGCCCGACCAGTTCATGGGCGATATCTCCGGCCTGCTCAACACCAAGCGCGGCCGCATCCTCGGCATGGGACCGGAAGACGGGCTGCAGTCCATCACCGCCGACGTACCGCAGGCGGAAATGTTCAAGTTCTGCTCCGAGCTGCGTTCCATCACCAGCGGGCAGGGTTCCTTCGAAATGGAATTCGACCGCTACGAGCAGGTTCCCGCCCACATGGCCCAGAAGGTGATCGAGACCGCGAAGGCAGAGCAGGAAGACTAGTGTACATTTAGTTTGATTTGTCGCATTGATTCGTTTCACTGCGGCAGGGACGGCGGGGACAGCCGTCCGCGGCGCTCTGAGACAGAGCGCCCTACCATTGCCTGCGCCAAACAAAACCAAAAATATTCTAGACCATCCGGCTTCCGGAAAACCGA
>JBNLDM010000122.1:0-32634 GCA_050304335.1 Pontiella sp. | reverse complement strand
CGGCAAGCGGGTCTGGTCGATGATCCGCAGTTTGCCGGGCAGCAGCCTCGCGCCTTCGTCAACGCCTGCCAGCACCTGTCCTTCTGCGGTGATCCAGCGTACGGTTTCCAGCATAGATAGGTTCCTTTCCCTCCAGAATCGCGGTATACCATTCCGCAAAGCGCGACCGAAGGAAAGGGCGAAATGACTGAGCAAAAACAAGCCGTAGCCGACTGCATGAACCGTCTTTATGCCCGGGGGTTGACCACGACCTCCGGCGGCAACATATCGCTGCGTGTTTCCAACGACCTTGTCCTGCTGACACCATCGGCCACCGACAAAGGCAATATGGAGGCCGATCAGATTGCCGAGATAGGACTGGACGGCTCGAACCGCACCCCGCACTTAAAGCCCAGCGGCGAGACGATGATGCATCTTGAGATCTACCGGCGCAGACCCGATGTGCTCGCGATTGTTCACGCCCATCCGCCGATGGCCAGTGTTTTTTCGGTGTCGGACCGGCCGCTGAACGTGCGGTTGATTGCGGAATCCTACGCCATCCTAGGTGAACCCGTCACGGCGCCCTATGCGCTTACCGGCACCGACGAGCTGGCCGCACATGTTACCGATTGCGTCGCCGGCGATACGGCCTGCGTACTCATGAAGAATCACGGCGTACTCACCCTCGGCCGATCCCTTCTCGAAGCATTCGACCGCATGGAAGTGCTGGAGAATGCCGCGAAGATCAATATCTTCGCGCACCTCATCGGCAGCACACACGAATTGAACGACGAGCAATGCGCCGCACTGGACGCATGGGTTGGACGCAATGGCTGACATCGTCATAGCCGCCTTCAACGCACGCTACGCGCACTGCTCCTTCAGCGCGCGCTACCTGCTGGCCAATCTCGGGACCATGCAGGAACAAGCGGAACTGCTTGAGTTCGACCTCGGCGTACAGCCGCGCATCGCCGTTGAGCGGATCCTCGTGCTTAACCCGCGTATCGTTAGTATCAGCTGCTACATCTGGAACATCGACCTTGCCACCCAGGCCGCCGCCCTTCTTAAACGCGTTCGGCCGGAGGTCGTCATCGTTCTCGGCGGACCGGAGATCAGTTACGAAACCGAACAGCAGGAAATCTTCCGGTACGCCGACCATGTCATTTGCGGCGAAGGAGAAACCGAATTTCTCAACCTCTCTCGAAAGATTTTGAACATCACGCGAAGTCGCAAAGATGCAGAGAGCGAGGAAGCAGAAGAACCTGGCGCCTTGGCGCCTTTTCGTGAGAAAACAGTAAAAGTCATCAAGGCCGAGCCGGTGGATGTGGAGCAGGTCGAGCTGCCGTACGATCTCTACACCGACGAAGACATCGCCCACCGCGCCATCTACGTCGAGGCATCGCGCGGCTGTCCATTCCGATGCGAATACTGCATGTCGTCGCTCGATCCGTGCGTGCGCTATTTTCCGAAGGAGCGCTTCCTCGCCGCAATGCAGCGACTGCTCGACCGCGGGGCACGCTCTTTCAAGTTTGTCGATCGCAGCTTCAACATCGACATCAGCTATGCGCTGGAGATCCTTGCCTTTTTCAGGGAGCGCCATGTCGACGGCATGCTGCTCCACTTCGAGGTTATTCCCGACCGCCTGCCGGAGGAGCTTATAGAAGCCGTCCAGGACTGTCCGCCCGGCCTGCTCCAGTTCGAAATCGGGATCCAGACCTTTAACGAAACAGTCGCCCACCGTATCCAGCGACCGCTTGACATTGCAAAGATCGAAGCCAACATGCGCCGGCTGCGCGACGAGACCGGCGTACATATCCATGCTGATCTGATTGCAGGCCTGCCCGGCGAGGATCTGGAAAGCTTCGAAGCCGGTTTTAACCGACTGCTCGCCCTGAATCCGCAGGAGATCCAGCTGGGCATTCTCAAGCGTCTGCGCGGCGCACCGATTGATCGCCACACCATGGAATGGGACATGGTCTACAGCCCGCACGCGCCCTACGAAATTCTGCAAACCAGCCTGATTCCGTTCGAACAGATGCAGCGTATCCAGCGCTTCGCTCGATACTGGAACCTGACCGTCAACAACGGGCAGTTTATCCGGACGGCGCCGCTGATCTGGCAGGGCGCGTCTTCCCCGTTCGCAGCCTTCATGCAGTGGAGCGACTGGCTGTACGCCCGGACCAGCACCACCGGCAACCTGCACATGGTGCGCCTCGCAAACCTGCTGATGCAGTTCCTGGTCGATGAAAAAGGGCTGCGGGATGAAGCCGTCGCCGAAGTACTCTGGCGCGATTACCGGCGCGGGAACCGCCCCGACATGCCCGGCTTCCTGAAAAAATTCGGATTTGAAAGAAACGATTCCGGAACGACACAACCGAACATTCACCTGCCACGGCAGGCAAGGCACATACAGGACTAGAACATGACCGATAAAAACCAACACTGCGGCGGACAGCTGAACCTGCTGGTTCCATCCATTGATGCAGAGACGGTGTGCGAATGGATCCGCGCAGCCCTGGGCAAGGAACCGATCGAGGTGACACAGCCCCTCGGCGAGGAATCACAGATCGAAATCTATTTTGATACGCTGCTTGAAGCCGAGATAGCACGGAAGGCCCTGCCGGCGGATCTCAACATACGCGCGGCCGATGCCAGGGAATACAAGGAGCAGGACTGGACCACATTCTGGCAGCACCACTTCAAGATAACCGAGCTGGGCCACAACCTGCGCATCGTGCCCGAATGGGAAACCGCACCGGATGACGGCCGGATCAACATTATCATCAATCCCGGACTGAGCTTCGGCACCGGCGGTCACTTTACCACCCGGTTCTGCCTTGAGGCGCTGGAGGATGCGATGCGCGACCTTAGCCCCGACTCGATGATTGATGCCGGAACCGGCAGCGGCATTCTCTCCATAGCAGCCATCAGGCTTGGCATCCCCGACGTGATCGCATTCGACTATGATCCCGTCTGTGTCGACCAATGCATAGAAAACGCGGCACGCAATGGCGTGGAGGGTAAAATCCACTTCTTCCATGCCGATGTGCTCGAACCCGGATGGAATGCGAAACCGGCCGATATTGTCTGTGCCAACATACTGACCTCGGTGCTGCTGGAAGCTGCGCCGCTGATCAAACGCGCCGCGAAAAAAAGAATACTCCTCAGCGGCATTCGGGAGATCGAGGCCGACGCAGTCGCCGAAACATTCATTCAGCTTGGATGCCGTGAAGTTTCGCGCGATGGCGACGGACAATGGTGCGGACTGGTGATCGACGTATAAATTTAAGCACGGAGGCGCAAAGAACACCAAGCTGGCTTACATTGAGTCCTCGGTGGCTTTGTAATAACAAAACCGACCATGAAGCAGCGAAAAAAGAAACCGAAGAAACGAACGACACTCGACGGCGTACTCGATCTGTTCACGCTGGGCATTATGACCGCGACATTGTTCGGGTTTCTCGGCCGGATCAGTTGGTTCTTCGATCTGTTTTCCCATTTCCGGGTGCAGTACATGCAGCTTTGCCTTGTGCCGTTTTTTATCGCGATGTGGAGGCGACGGAACAGGTGGGCTGTGACACTGCTTCTGTTGGTTTGTATAAACTACGCCTTTGTGCTCCCGCTCTATCTCGGCAAGCCCAAACCTACACGAGGGAAACCAATCCGAGCCATGCTGATGAACATCAATGCAGGAAACGGAAACACGGATCTGGTACTGAATTCAATTGAGCAGTTCGACCCGGATGTGCTGCTGCTCGAGGAAGTGACTCCCGAATGGGCGCAGGAACTGGCAGGACTTAACAAGGCCTATCCGCATCGCGTCTCCGAGCCCCAGTCCGGCTGTTTCGGGATCATGCTGCTCAGCAAATTTCCGCTCGAACAAGGCAAGGTGATCCAGATCGGCCAAGCCAAGGTTCCATCCATCATAGCAGATGCATACACGCCGGACGGTGCGGTATCCATCATCGGCACGCATCCCGTACCGCCCGTGGGCGGCATTGGATCGAAGCTGCGGAACCAACAATTGGCGGAACTCCCCGCAGTTGTGGCCGGACAAAAACATCCGGTTCTCCTGATCGGCGATCTGAATACAACACCTTGGTCAACGCACTTCACTCAATTGATCCAGGAATCGGGATTGCAAAACAGCATGAAGGGATTCGGCCACCAGCCCAGCTGGCCGAGCAATATGTGGTTCATGCGCATTCCCCTTGATCACATGCTTTATTCCGACGGCATCACCATCCGCAACCGCATGATCGGTCGCGGGGTCGGCTCCGATCATCTCCCCGTCATTGTCGACTTCTCCCTGTGAGCGGGTGGCACAATAAGACTAGATCTAAAATGGGCCCCTGGCGTACTTTTCCTGTACATGCTATCCAACATGACTGAAACTGTCATGTTGTAGGACGTGACGGGCAGCTGCCTGCCTGATGAGTCAATAACGTCTGCGGTTTGCCCGCCCATCCTGCAGTGTTCAACACGGGGATAACCATGAATGGTGACCACCAGGGAAAAGAACCTTCGCGTGCGGACTATCGCCATGCCTATCCGATATTTCTGATTGTCCTTGTTTTGGTGATCGTCGGGCTGATCGTACGGGCGCAGCTTGTGCCGGACACATTTGGTGAAACCGGATTCTACCGCGCTGCTGCGATGGAAGATGAACAGCAGCGGCAGCCACACTATGCCGGACAGGATTCGTGCGAGGAGTGCCACGATGACGTCACCGCCGTCCATGCCAAGGATGTGCATGCATCAGTCCAGTGCGAAACCTGCCATGGCCCGGGACTGGCACACATCGACGATAGCGATGTTCCCATGCAGCCGGCCAACCGCAAGGAGGACTGCCTGGTCTGTCACCGGCAGCTGGATGCCCGCCCGGGATCTTTTCCGCAGGTGGTCTGGACCGAACACTTCAAGTTTGTTGGTGTAACCGACACCAACACGGCCTGTGTAAGCTGCCACTCCGGTCACGAGCCGCTCTTTACGGATCACGACCTGCGCAAGGCCCGGCTGCATCCGCTTATCCAGGAATGCGCGGATTGCCACATTGGCCGCACCGATGAAACCATGCCGCAGCCCGCCGGCCATCCGCGGATTTTCCATTGCGCGGACTGCCATCCATCCATCGCCGCATCTTTTGCAAAAGACGAACATCACACGGTGCGCTGCACCACCTGCCATCTGTTCATCAAGGAAAACAGTTTCTCGGGTCGTATTGTGCGCAACGCCGATCCGCGCTTCTGCCTGCTCTGCCACCGCAAGACCGAATTCAAACGGAGCTCCGACACGCCCCGGATTGACTGGCCGGACCATCTCGGAGAGGTGTCGGACGACCCGCCCGATCCGAAACGATCCTGCGTGGAGTGCCATATGTTCAACATCCATGACCTCTATCCGAAGGAGAAACCCCATGCCATGTAAACGCCAGATGAACCGCCGGAATCTGCTGCGCCAGGCCGCTGCGGGGGGAATGATCCTCGTATGGCCGCTGCCCGCCCGGGCCGCCCAGAAGACCAACAAGAACGGCAAGGGTCCCTATTATGCCTACGCGGTGGACACCTCCCGCTGCATTGGCTGCTGCGCCTGCATGCGCGCCTGTCAGGCAGAGAACGATGTTCCTGAAAGTTATTTCCGCACGTGGATCGAACGCTTCCGCGTCAAGGCGGACGGTGAAGTGGATGTCGACGTCGCAGCCGAAAACGACCATGTATTCCGGGAAGTTGAAAAGGAACACGTTGCCAAAGCCTTCTTCGTACCGAAGCTGTGCAACCACTGCGAGCGCTCGGTCTGCACACAGGTCTGCCCGGTCGGCGCTACCTACGACACGCCGGACGGCGTCGTGCTGGTTGATTCAAAACGGTGCATCGGGTGCGGCTACTGCGTGCAGGCCTGCCCGTACGGCACCCGCTTTATCAATCCCGAAACCCACCGGGCTGACAAATGCACGCTTTGCTACCACCGGATCAAGAAGGGCGGGAAGCCGGCCTGCGTACTGGCCTGTCCGAAACAGGTCCGCATGTTCGGCGACCTGAACGATCCCGAGGATCCGCTCTCCATCGCGCTCAAACAGCGGCGCTTCAGGCTGCTGAAACCGGAGATGGGCACCCATCCCAAATGCTACTATCTGGAACTCGACTTCGAGGTGGTGTGATGAACTTTGTCTTTCCCAACGAACTGCACGTCACCTGGTCGGTCATGATCGTTCTATATCCGTACATCACGGGGCTCGTCGCCGGTGCGTTCATTGTCTCCTCGCTCTACCATGTATTCGGACGATCCGAGCTGAAGCCTGTAGCCCGCTTTTCGCTGGCATCGGCCTTTGTCTTCCTGCTGTTCGCGCCGCTCCCGCTGCTGATCCATCTGGGCCATCCGGAGCGCGCCTTCAACATCATGATCACGCCGCACTTTACCTCCGCCATGGCGGGTTTCGGCTATATCTATACTGCCTATCTGATCCTCGTGGTGCTGGAAATATGGTTTGTGATGCGGTCGGACTTTATCGCCCGGGCGCAGGGCAAGGGCCCCATTGCATGGCTATGCCGCATCATCGTCCTGTTCAATTATCGTGAAAACGCAGCCACACGCCTCGCCGACCATCACATCGCCCGGTTTCTCGCCGCCATCGGAATTCCCCTCGCCTGCGTACTGCACGGCTACGTGGGTTTCCTGTTCGGATCGCTCAAGGCCAACCCGTGGTGGTCGACACCATTGATGTTTGTGATCTTCATCTTCTCGGCCATCGTCTCCGGCATTGCGGTACTGATCTTCCATTACTTCATCGTATCGAAAATCAACCACTGGAAAGTGGACGCTCCCTGCGTGCAGTGCATGGCTAGGTTCCTGTGGGGATTCATGATCATTGCCGTCTCACTGGAAATGATGGAGCTGCTTTCCATCATCTACGAACAGACCGACAAAACCGAAATACTGGGCGAGCTGATCCGAAGCAAGCTGTTCATATCCTACGTCGTCCTGCAGTTCTTTGTCTTCTCGCTCATCCCGTTTTTCATGCTGGCGGTGAACGCCCTGTTTAAGCTGCGGCAGAAAACCGCCTACATCCTGATCTGTCTCTCATCGGCCATGCTGCTGGTGCAGGTGCTGCTCATGCGATGGAACGTGGTCATCGGCGGCCAGCTCATTTCCAAGTCAATGCGCGGCTTCACCAGCTATTTTCCCGGCATCTGGGACAAGGAAGGGATCATCATGGCCGCGGTGCTCATCACCATGCCCTTCTTCATCCTCTACTTCTTCCATCGCGTGGTATCGCTCTTCCCCCATGCCGAACGTGCGGAGTAATTCCTGCGTTTGGATGGGCAACGGCCTCGTTGCCCTGGTCGCCGGGGCCGGCGACCTCAGATCAGAAAGGCCCCCACGCAAAGACGCGAAGGTCGCTAGGTCATGCGTTCCAGTCTTTGCGCCATTGCGTGAGATATGAAATCAAAAGAAACCGCTGTCGCGCGGGCGGCGGACCATCGGCGAACGGGCGGAATGACGGCCGATCCGTTGAAGCATGTTATTCCATCGAATCAACGTATAGCCGGTACATCGTTGAATCGTGGCCGATGAGCGTTCCCGAAACAGGCAGTTCGGCTCCAATGCGGGCCTGCAGACTATCGTACTGATCCGGAGGGAACACCACTTCGGCCACCACCTTGATCTTGGAATAGGTGCCCTGCAGCGTACAAACGGCAAGGGTCGCTTTTACCCCTTGAATATTGATGAATACCGGATCGTAGCTGAATTTCCCGACGCGGGTCAGCTCACCGGAACCGGTGACCGTCCGATTCTTGAAGCGCTCCTCGAACAACTTCGACGATAGCAAGGTACTTCCCGAATCGCCGAACAATTCGCGCGCCGCTTCCGCGAGAACAACGGGCTCGAAGACGACAGGCGCTTCATGCTCCACCGGATTCGGTGGCGTTTCAACCTCCTTGGCAGGCTCCGGCACTTCATCCATCACGGCAACAAGTTCCGGCTCTTCGTCCATCACGGCAACCGGCTCCGGCTCGGCAGGCTCCGGCAACGTCTCCTCGAGGAACTGCGGCTCATCCGGCTCCACCGGGACAAGCGGCGGATCGGGAACAATAGGCTGGGCCGAGGCGAGCGGGTCATAGGGCACTTCCGGGGGTTCGATATCAATGAGCGGCGTCGCTGACGGGTACTCGTCTACCTCCAGGATATCGGGTACTTCTGCATCCCCTTCTGCATCCATCATGGCCTCGCAGAAACCCGCTAGCCGGCGGACCGTATACACGATAACGGCAGCATCGCCATCCTTGCCTGACTTGCTGATCTCGACATGGCGGCCCGTGATCGTAATGTCGGCATAGGTAAATGCAAGATCGCGGATTGCGGACTGGACCTCGACGGTCAGGAAATCCCGGACCCGTTCCGGCACGGCCCCCTGTACCAGCAGGTGATCATCGAATGCCGGATTGCCGACTTCTATGTCCTGCATGCCGAACACCTTTCCCATGCCCTGCAGCATGCCCTGTCGGGTGATCTTCATGTCGACCGGAACAGCGTTGCGATATTCCATCTGATAGCGGGTATAGGTTCGGGACGAATTTCCACTGCCCTTGGTAAACGTGGACACCGAAACGCGATGCCCGTTCATTCGTCCAAGAATGCTGCCTGCCCCTCCAAGGCCGCCTGGCTGGTAGCCCAGATTCAGCCGTTGTGCCGCCTGTCTCCATTGTTCCTGGGCAGCCTGTCCCGACCTGTAGGAAGAGAAAACGATAACCCCAATCACAATCAGTATGATAAAGAACCCCATCTACAGACCCCCGTCCCCGATTAACGCTTAATAGAGACCGCCTCCATTGTTGATCAGCATATCCTCCGGAATCTCGGTAAGAAAGCGCGAAGGATCAAGGAATATCATACCGCCGTCGCGCTGGCGACGGACCATCGGCGAACAGAGAAACAGCTCATCCTTGGCGCGGGTGACGGCGACGTAGAAGAGACGGCGTTCTTCGGCATCGCCCGACTCCTCGACCGACTTCTTGCTGGGAAACATGTCCTCGTTGACAAACAGAACAAAGACTGCCTGCCACTCCAGTCCTTTGGCCTGATGCACCGTGCTCAGCCGCAGCGCATCCTGCTGTTCATCCGTATCCGAGGGGGCGTTTCCGCTCTCGGCATCCAGGTTCGTGAGCAGGGCAATTTCCGACAGGAAGGCTTCGGTTGACTCAAACTTGCCGGTAAAGTCGATGAGCCCGTCGAGATCCTCGGCCCGGAACTTGTGGTTGTCGAAATTCTCGACCATGTACTCATTGTAGAACGCTTTGTTGAATCGGAAGATGATTTCGCCGGGATCGTTCTGCAGATCCTCCTCACGGTAGGCGATGAATATCGGCTTGATCTGTCCCCATCCATCGCGGGCCGCGGCCGGGAGTGCGGCCAGCAATTCTTCGTGCGTTTCAGGACGCTGCAGGTTTACGCGTCCGCCAAACTTGCGGAAGATCTTCTGGGCCGTTTTCGCACCCACTTTCGGGAACAGCTCCAGCAGGCGGGTGAAGGCCAGTTCGTCGGACGGATTGACCAGCAGGCGCAGTACGGTGAGCACATCCTTGACATGCGCCTGCTCGAAGAAACGGACGCCGGAGGTGACGATATAGGGCATTTGCGCGCGGGCCAGTTCCATCTGCAGCTCCATGGCATGGAAGTGCGAGCGGTAGAGCACGCAGATCTCGGCATACGGAATGCCTCGCCGATGCAGCTCCTGCGCGCGTTCTATGACGTAGCGCGCCTGCACCGACCCGTCGCGCAGCTTGGCCAGCTTCGGGAGCGCCTGGCTCTCGCGCACAGCCTGGAGCTGCTTCTGGAACTGCTCCGGATTGCCGGCAATCACCTCATTGGCTACCTCAAGAATTTCCGGTGTGCTGCGATAGTTGATCTGCAGTTTGAAGGTTTGCGCATCCGGATAGGCGCTATCGAAGTCCAGGAAGTTGCGGAAATCCGCGCCGCGCCAGGAATAGATGCTCTGAAAGTCATCGCCCACTACCATGATATTGCCGTGGGCCCTGACCAGCATATGCACCAGCTCGGCCTGGATGGTGTTGGTGTCCTGGTATTCGTCAACCAGCACGTACTTGAATTCGTCCTGGTAGAAGGACCGGATGCGTTCGTTCTCCGCGAGCAGCTTGTGCGCATAAATCAGCAGGTCATCGAAATCCATGGCATTGGACTCGCGTTTCCTGGCCTGGTAGCGGGCATGCACCTTCAATACCTGCTCGGCATCGACCTCGGTATATTCAAACCGTTCGTCAGCGGCCGCCGGCAGATCGCCCATGCGGCCGCTCACCACACCGAACAGACTGAGAAGCACCTCCGGTTTCGGGAAATGCTTCTTCTCCACACCGATCTCCTCGGAGCAGGCGCGGACCAGTTTTTTGGCGTCGTCGGCATCGAGAATCGTATAGTCCTTGCCGAAGCCGAGCGTATCGGCATGCGAACGCAGCAGCCGATTGGCAAAGGAGTGAAACGTCCCGCTGTAACCGCTGTTGAAACGGCGCTGCACAAGCGCTTCGGCACGGGTCAGCATCTCTTTGGCGGCCTTGTTGGTGAACGTCAGCAGCAGCACTTCCCACGGCTGGACGTTCTTTTCCGTCACCAGCCAGGCGAGCCGGTAGATCAGGGTGCGTGTCTTGCCGGTACCGGCCGCAGCCACCACCAGGGACGGCCCATCCGGCGCCGTCACGGCAGCATACTGTTCCTCGTTGAGTTCTTCCCGAAAATTCATAAGGGGGCACACTAGCGGAACGCCGAATGGGGTGAAAGGATTTTGCCTAAGGAAGGAATGGCGCCAATGGCCGGGCGTGTTGCTAAGGGGAGGCTACGGCCGACCGGAAGAACTGCTGTCCGCTGTTGTTGGTACCCGTGTAGCTCCAGGCGCCGCTGGCATTGGTGACCGTGTTTGTGCTGTTGACCAGCGCTTCCCAGACGACCGGAAGCATCAGGTTGGTGGTTGTCTGCACATAATAGGTCATCCCTGCCGTACCGGCCATATCGAGCGTATAGACCCCTCCGCCGTTGACAGAAATGCCGGTAATATAGTTGGTGGTGACCGGGGGCGGGACATACTCGGAAACCGTGAAGGGGAGCGTTTCGGCGGCGGCAAGGACAGGCATGCTCGCAAGTTCGACCAGCCCCGCATTCTCGAACCAGACGCTTCCCGTTGCCGACCCTTCATATCCGGAAACCGACGACTCCCTGGATGAGAATTCCACCTGAATCTGCGCCGTTCCGGCCGGACTGGTTGCGGCCAGTACATAGTGTTCCCATGGATGGGGTATGTCAAAGTTTACACCATAAACGGCCGGATCCACGGTGGTCCGGGACGCTGACGAGATCAAGCCGCCGCCGGCATCCAGGAACGACAGGGTCATTCTGCCGGTGGGCAGCCACCACGCGTCGGCACCGCTCAACACCTCGAGTTGATAGTCTACGCCGGAGGCGGCCGGCACGGTCTGCAGGAACCGTCCCCCGCCATTGCCGGAAGCACCTGCCACCAGATAATAGGAACCGTCGTAGGTAACGGGCGCATTGTTTTCATGGTTGGCCCATCCATCCCCTATCGCCTCCGACGTCCAGGATGTCACCGGATCCGTACTTGCGGGATCGTTGAAATCGCTGTTGACGAGAAGATTTTCGGAAGCAACGTTGGTGGTGGCACTGACAGATGCGGTCAGCACTTTTCCGGCTCCGACTCCATCGATCTGCAGATCGGTGAACTGCACCGTCCCGTTCCATCCGGCGGTTCCTATGTTCAGATTGGTGGTGCCCAGCAGGATCCCGGTTCCTGCCGTCAGCACGACCGTAACATCCAACACATCCGGCAAACCGTTCGTGGATGGCTGTCCACTCCGGTCCGCCGTCAGCAGTTGCGGCTGCCGGGCAAAGGGCAGACCATTCGTAGCCAATCCCGGCTGCACGGACCAGATCAGCTGCGTCGCCGGATCGGGCGGTCCGGGCTCCCCTGCACCTTCGAACCGGAACCAGTTCACGTTGCCAATACCGCTCGAGCCCTTGAAAACAAGATACAGGTCGTAAACACCGGTGACGCTTGCGACCGGTGCCGTGATGGTCTGCCAGCTTTGCCACCCCCCGGTGTTGGGGATGGAGAGCGCACTGATAAGCGTTCCGGCTGGACTGCCAAGCCGGAACTCGATGGTTCCCCCGCCAAGTGATGCAACACGCACGCTGATGTTGGTTAGCGCTGATGTTAGACGCATGTTCCTGTAGACCGCATAGTCGTTGTTTTCGGCATACCCTAGATTATAACCACCCGACGTATCCGTGCTGGGTTCGGTCACCAGACCGGACATGACGTCAAAACTCGATGCCTGGATCGTGTTTGTCGGATCAACCGTGTAGCTTCCGTTCTGTTCCCCGCTCCAGGTAAAGGTGGCGCCCGAATATCCGGCAAGCGCATAGGCGAAGGAGCGGTCGCCCCATTCAACCTGGAAGGTTTTACTGACGGGAGTATCGTTAAAGGCCACAAGGGCCTTGGTTCCGTCCGGATTAAGGAATGCCGCGCTGACCACACCATCGGCATTGGAGGAATAAATGCGCTCGGCACCCGGCAGTACAAATTTACTAAAGTGCCCCAGGGTATAGTAATCGATACTGTAGCTGATTTGGCCCGTGTTGCTGTTGACGACCACGAGCGGATTGCAGGTATTGCATCCGCCTGCGTTCGGCTCGTGGTTCTGATCCAGCACGAGGCTCCATTTCACATAGGCCTTGCCTGAACTACGCATGACGTGGGTGATCTCCTTGAAGTCACTGACGATCTGGTTTGCATCGCCGCCGACCCACAGCCCGCCGGAATGCTCGGTTTGGTAGTTGCCCTTGGCCGGATACTGATTGGCCAATGCCTGCATTACGCCCGGTGTACCCCCATACCCGTGCCATGCCGTTCCGGCGACCCGGGACGAAGCCTGGATTACGGGATCGGCCAGCACAGTTTCGGGATAGTACGAATCGGACCAGTTGTGATCGAAAACCAGCACCTTGCTGCTGATGTTACTCGCGGCAAAAGCCGGCAGGACATAGTCGCGCAGCACATCGCGCTGCTGTTCAGCGCTCATGCCCATGCCCGGATAGTCGCCGGGCACATACAGCGGTTCATTCTGCAGGGAGACATAGTGGACTGGAATACCCTCGGCTTCATAGGCCTGGATGTATTTTACGAAATAGTCTGCATACGGAGCGTACATGCCCGGCAGCAGCGATCCGCCCACCATGGAGCCGGAATCCTTCATCCAGCCGGGCGGGCTCCATGGGCTTGCCATGATCGTCAGCTCGGGATTGAGCAGCAGGGCCTCCTGGAGCAGCGGGATAATGTCGACCTGGTCATGTGCAATGCTGAAGTGGGACAGATCGGGATCCGTGCCCCCGGGCGGATCGTCGTCATAGGAATAATGGAAGCGGGCCAGGTCCGAAGCCCCCATTGGATTACGAACAAAGCTCACCCCGATGCCATCGCCGTCGCGTGTAAACAGGTTGTTCATGGCGGTGGTTTTGGCAGCAGGCGTAGCCTCCCAGTTCAGCAGGTAGGCCGCGGAATCGGTGAACGACGCACCAAAGCCCTCCACCTCCTGATAGGTACGCGTTTCATCCACATAAACAGGATTGCCGGTACCGATCCCGCTCGTAAACATCACCGAAGCCTGCTGCTCCAGCTTGCTGCTTTGATCGATGGTCGTCAGCCACACATCCACGGTCTGGGCGGAAGCCACCCCGGCCGCCACGCCGAACCAGACGGCCGTAAACGCCATGAACCGCCGTGGAGTCGGCGCAGCAGGGCATAACGCTCCATCCAAAACATGGGTGTCCATATCCGTCATGGGTCGATTCCTTCCGATCACAAAGTCCCCCAGCCATCCACGCCTTCTCAGGCGCATGCAGACATACTCGCACAGGAACAACCATCTCATATAGCTGGCCGTTCGGTTAGCTTTTGGATCTAAAAATGCTGCCGGGCTGTACGAAAGGAGTCCACGGCCCTAGGGATAGGCCAGCACACGCCTGGCACCCGATTGATGTAGTTCGCCGCCCATGTTATTGATGACGTTGGACAGACTGCCGCCCCGCAGCCACAGTGTAACCACATTCGTGAAGTGGATGCCGGGTGCCTGTGGCGCTTCGATCGCGGTGGCACAGTTTACATGTTTATTGTTCAGGACCAGGTAGCATCCCAGACCGTCCGCCCGATGATGCTTCACTTCCGGGCTCACCCTGTACGAAGCCCAGCCGTTGATGCCATCGTGCTGCCATGACGCCTGGTCCGGAGGATCATACGGGAATTCGGACTGATACATTACCGTGCGGCCATGTTCCCCGTTCCAGATCGTTTGGTATTCCTGCGTATGTTCGGCGAACAAGCCGTACAGGGTCACATGATCGCCATTAACAATCAGGGCGTTTTCATTGATGTTTTTATCCCAGCCGACACCTTCCCCGTGATCCGCACGCCAGAGCCAGAAATGGTCCCCGATCACATCGTTGCTGTTTATGATTATCATGCATGCGGTTTGTCCGACCCCTGCCCCGCCCGCGCGACAGAAAATATCGTAGAGATAAACCGGATCACCCCGATGCCGGCGATCGCTTTTTTCCTCGCCGACAATGATCAAAGCTTTCGACTTTACCGGTCCGGCATCGATCAGAATGCCGCCCGCCTGCACCCCTCCTGCGTCCGCAATCACCAGGGCAGGTGTTCCCTTGACCGGAACGAGCGTGGGATAACCGATACCCAGGACAATCGTGCCGGGCCGGATCACGCGCAGTGGTTCGGTCAGGTGATAAATACCCGGCGTGAGAAGCAGATGCTTCCCTGCCGCCAGTGCCGCATTCATGCTGTCTGCATCGGCCTCGCCGGCCCGGGCGATATAGAATTCGCTGAGCGGAATTTTCGAACCGGCCTCGGCGCCTGTTTTCCAGCTGACACCCTGGCTATCCTCCTGTGGATCGGGCCTTATAACAAAGTACTCCCCTTTATCATCGATCATCAGAAAGGGCTTTTCGCGGATGCGAGGTGTTTTTTCGATCACCGTGTTGGACACATCAGGCCAGCGCCCCTCCGGTGCATTTACCACGCCCATGAAAACATGGTTCCAGGAGCCGTCATGGTTTACCCATCGCTTCCACGCACTGTTGCGCGAAAGCCATTGCTGCTGCCCCAGGGGATCCACCCACCCATCGATCACGGAATCGGCGATGAAGCCTCCGCTGCCCCAGCCATTGTCGGTCAGGACCAGGTTGCCCCGGATGTGCATGCGACGGAAGGGAGCAGCCTGCGAAACGGACCAGCGGTTCACGCCGCGTTCCGTCGTCTGATCGGTATATACCGGAGTGACGGACAAACCGGCGCAACTTCGCCAGAACGTGCAGGTCGCATTGCCCTTCATCCAGTCCGCTTCGGCACGTACGGCACCGATGATGTGCGTATCGTCAGGCGATTCCCCCAGGCCCAGCACTTCGGTATAGAAACCGACGTTTACGTCGACTTGATACTCGCCGGGCTTGAATAGGAACGCGCAGCGGCCGGAGCCGAACTGGGCATGTTCCTGCACGGCGAATGCCGCATCGACGGTCTGCTGGATTTCCTCCATCGGCATGGAGGGATCAAAGATGTGGACTTTAGGCCCAAAGTCAGACGATTGATCGGCTGCGGACACGGCGACCAGCGTTAGAAAATGAACGCCCATGCACGCCCCAATAAAAAATCGCGATCTCATCAGGCTTCCTCCGTCACACCCTCTTAACATACTCCCCGTTAGAACGCGGAATCAAACCAGCTAATAAACCAGGGTTTGAATGGCATGCGGCGGAATGGTTTCCCTGATGCCCTGCTCCCCAACCAGCAGTCCATAGCGTATTTTCTCGTCGCTCTGATTCATCACGACCGTTGCCATGCTTCCATCTTCGTTTACAAACGACGTGGACAACAGGTGGCTGCGGCTGCTGGACGTGCCGACCCGCTTCGCATTCGGACGGATGAATTTTGAAAAATGGCCGATGTAGTAGTATGACGGCGTGAAGATCAGTTCCCCGCTGCGGGTATCCGCGTGCACCGGCGCAAAACAAAAATTGCCGACATGGTTCGGTCCGCCGGTTTCATCCAGCAGGATATTCCAGTCGGTCCAGCCAACCGTCCCCTGGTTGAAATCGTTGATCATGGACTTGCCGTACCGCTCGCCGTTGGCCCAGCGTTCGTATCCATCCGGACTGAACGCTTCCGCGCATCCTTCCGTGAACAGCAGTTCCTTGTCCGGATACGCTTCTTTCACCCGTTGCAGGTTGCCATACATGCTTTCGCCCCCGGCCCATGTTTCGTACCAATGAAAGCCGACTCCCCATGCGTACCTGGCGGCTTCCGGGTCATCAAAGATCGTGTAGGCGCGATCAGCGATCAAATCCCTGTTATGGTCCCATACCACGATTTTCTTGTCGCCGAGTCCTTCGCGCTCCATGACCGGGCCGAGATAATTCTTCAGGAAATCCCGTTCTTCGGAAGCGGTGTAGATGCACGACTCCCACCGCTGGACGGCCATGGGTTCGTTCTGGAGAGTAATGCCCCAGACCGGGATGCCCTCCTTTTCGTAGGCCTTGATGAACTTCGTATAGTAGAGCGCCCACGGTTCGTAGTATTCCGGAAGCAGCTTGCCACCGTGCAGCATGTCGTTGTTGTCCTTCATGAACGCCGGCGGGCTCCAGGGGCTGGCGAACAGGGTCAGCTTCCCGCCGGCGGCCTGGATTGCTTTTTGGATCAGGGGGATGCGGTACCGGCGGTCGTGTTCAATGCTGAATGTTTTCAGCCGCTTGTCCTGATCCGAAACATAGGTAAAGCTCGCGCTGCTGAAGTCGCAGCTATGGATGGACACGCGGGCCAGAGTATAGCCGATTCCCTCATCCACATCATAGTAGGCTTTCAGGAATTCCCGTTGTCTGGGTTCGGGCAGTTTGGCAAACACTTCCGCGGATGCATCGGTAATGGCCGCGCCGATTCCCAGGAATGTCTGAAAGGTTTTGTTGGGATTTACGAAGACGCTGACGTCGGATTCCAGCGGCTGCCCGGCCGGCTCGAATGCCTGTTTATCCGTCAGGGTAAGCCTGAGGTCTGAATTGGAGGCCGTTGTATAGACCAGAACGGACTTTCCAGCCCCCGCAACGGGCGGCAGGGAAAATCCCGCAGCTGAAAGAACCAGGATTGGAAGCAGCATCTTTTTTTTCATGTTAACAACCCCTCGTCTCTTCGGATTCCAATCTCTTTCTGTATAAAATCCCCCGCACAGGCGGGGGATTTCATGACTCAAATGCACGAACGTTGACTCAGATTTTGAATCGCCGGCGAAGCAGCAGAAGTGCACCGCCGAACAATCCCATCAGGCCTATGGTTGCCGGTTCAGGAATGGCTTCCAGGACCGCGTTGTCGAATGTGATGGCACCGCCGACCCCACCCGGCATCCGGGATGCAAACTCGACCTTCACGGATGCTGTGCCAACGGGCGCTACGCCAGTCAGCTCGTAATTTGCTATGGGTTGAAGAACATCGAACGTTCCTCCGTATACCGCCGGATCCACGGTATAACGCGTGACCGAGCTGATGACCCCGTTGGTGTCGTCAAGCCAGATCATGGCCATCTCGCCGGTTGGCTGCCACCAGGCATCGGCACCGCTATCAACGGTAAGCTTGTATTCCTGCCCGGGGGTTGCCGCTACCACCTGGTAGGCACCACCACCACCATCATACCAGTTGTTGCCGACATTCAGCAGAATGGAGTCGTTCCCGCCATTGGCCGGGGGCTTGACCGTAATCTCCGACCATCCCGTATTCCATGCCCATTGCGTCCAATCGGCCGACTCGTACAAGCCTGTCGGCACGCTATTGGTATCCAGAAGGGCCGTGGATGACTCGAAGTCCCCATTCGCCAACAGGTTGGCATTCGCCGTACCGATCATTGCAAGCACAGCCATGACTCCTGTCAGCGCTAACAATTTATGCCTCATTTTTTCCTCCTTATTGCTCTGTCGTATTCGTTCCTGGCTGCCACACACCTATGTGAGCAGTGCTAACAGGTTCCTATGAACCCGCAAATCTGCCTACCTAGCCGACCGGTTAGGTTTCCTGATCGGCCATGCATCCTGCATCAGGCCGTGGTCCCGCCCCCGGCGGACGTGGAGCGGGACCTTCCAGACGCTACGGCGCGACCACCTGATAGAACATGACGGGATTAGCACTGGTATCGACCGGTACGGCAACGGTTTCATTCGTATCGGCCGCCGTCCAATCGGAACCCGGTACATCCGAAAAGCCTGTGGTCAGATCAGGTGTTTGCTGAATCCGGTAGCCGGCATTGACTGACAGATCGACCACCATGAACTCGAACATGGTATTCCCGGATGCCATATGAGCCGACATGATCTTCGGAGACAGCATGACGGAAGGAAGATTCACGGTGAAGAACTGGTCGCCTGCATAGGCGTTGAAATCCACGTTGGTCGCTGCGCCCAGGGATCCCTGCGGCGGTGCCAGTCCACCGAGAATCTGATTGGAGATCGGCGTGTTCGGCTCTTCGCAGATCATGGCCGCGATGCGAATGCTTCCGGAGGGATTCCCGAGGTCCGACAGTTCAAAGCAGAGCTCAAGGCCGTGATTGGCGGCGAGTGCGTCGGCCTGGTTGGCGGCATCAATACCGGTCACCACCCCGTTTGTATTGCTATCGTCATAGGCCACGCCGATCGGGCCGGCATTGACCAATGCGTTGGTGCCGGTGAATGCACTGCCTTCCAGCGTGTTGGCTCCGAACACCGCATCATACGTCACCGAATTCATCGTCGCCAGATTCGCCACATCCATGTTGAAGGCCCCGCCTCCACTCCAGGTGCCCCGCCGGATGTTCAAGTGATAGTCCGGGCTGAAGCCCTCATCGAAGACGAGCCCATCCAGACGATAGGTATCCGAGTTGCCTGCCGTCGTAAGGACGTTGGTTGTTACCGCGTCCGTGGAGTCGATGAAGATCTGCAGCTTGTTCCAGGCCGAGTCGAGATTACCGGACAGGAACAGATAGAGCTTGCCATCCTTAACCGTTGCATAGGCGGCATTCAACTCGCCGGTATTGTCGGCCCAGGTCGTGTTTACGGTCTGGGTGCATACGGCATCCCCATAGGCGACCACGTCGAGGACGCCGTCGAGAATGATCAGCCCGAGGGCGGCCGAGGAACTTTCGGGATCCAGCGGATCCGTACCCTGCGCCACTTCCAGGCCGTCGTTTTCATAGTCACCGTCGGTATCGGCAACGAGCGGTTCGGTTCCATAGGTATTCACCTCGTCCCCATCGGAGAGACCGTCGTTGTCGCTATCGGCATCAAGCGGCTCGGTGAGGTACGTGTTGACTTCGCTGTCGTCCGTCAACCCGTCGCCGTCCGTATCGGCAAGAATCGGGCTGGTACCAAGACCCAGTTCCTCAATATTGGTCAACGTGTCTTCATCCGGATCGCCGGAAGCTCCATTATCGCCCGTGCTGTCATTCGGATCCAGGCCGTAGGTGTTTTCCCATGAATCGGGCAGCCCGTCGCCGTCACTGTCGCTGGCGGATGTTGACAGCGAGGCCCACGTGGTTCCAATCACGAGGTTGTCCCACCGGATACCACCCGTTGCATTCCCTGCCGCAAGACGAATGGCGTCGCAACGGAGGTTGCCGTCGGAAATTACCGCTGCGACGTCCGGAACCGATTCGCTTGATCCGAGATCGGGGTCGACCCACAGGTTTGCCGTTTTGGTGATTCCGTCAATTTTGACCACCATCGTGTAGGGTACGTTGTTCGACATAGGAACGGAGGAGTAGGAAGTGCCGACACCGCTTTCGTCTATCGCGAATTCGGGACCAAAACCCTGGTCCGACATGCCGAAGTAGAGTTCCTCCGTGTCGGTGGCAAACATGCTCAGGCCGCCCCATGCCGTGCCGGGTTCGACCAGCATATCAACCTTGGCGTAAAGAATGTCTGAGTCGACTTCAGGCGACAGGGACGCAGCGGCAAAAAGCGAAATGTCTTCGCCGCCCGTTTCAGCCCCATTGAGCGCCCGGTACACGGCCGAATCCGGGGTGTAGAGCTTGCCACTGTTAACGGATGGATTGCCCCACCGGATTTCCCAGGCGCTCGATGCGCCGGTGTGCCCGGCATAGAGATCATTGCTTACGTTGTTGTCATAGTCGAACAGTTCCCCGCCAACCTGGCTCACGAACACGCCATTGGTGTAGTCGAATCCATCGACCCCGACAACTTCCGGGCGGTCATTGGCCGGAACACTGCCGGCGGAGTCCGGATCACTGCCCGCATAGATTTCCGTCGCGTCGTTTACATCGTCGCCATCGGTATCCGCCAGCAGGGGACTGGTGCCGTGGGTATTCACTTCGTCGCCATCACTCAGGTAGTCGCCGTCCGAGTCGGGGTTCAGCGGATCGGTTCCATGGGTGTTGACTTCGGGTCCGTCGTTGAGATCGTCATTGTCCGTATCAGAATCTATGGGATTGGTGCCGTATGCATACTCATTGCTGTTGGCCAGCCCATCGACATCGGGATCGCCCGAAGCCCCGTTGTTGATATTGGTCGTTCCATCGTCAAAGGGATCGAGCCCGTAGGTGTTCTCCCACGAATCAGGCAGGCCGTCCCCGTCCGTATCTGTAATCGGATCATAGATGATCAGGTCGGCGTTGTCGAAGCGGGCGGTTCCCCCCTCGCCATACGTGCCCAGCAAAGCCCTGACGATCACCGTGCCGGCAGGAGCCGTCCCGATGAGGCTGTACTCGGTCCAGGGCAACCCGAGATCGTAGTTCGGCTGACTGAAATGGGCACTTTCGACCTCATCCAGCAGATTGGTATCCGCATCATAGAATTCGATTTTAATGTAGCCGCTGTTCAGCCACCAGGCATCCAGACTCGCATCGCAGGTGAGCTTGTATTCGGAACCATCATCTGCGACCGCAACATCCTGGAATATGTACGCCCCATAGCCGCCTGCATTCCCGATGGCCATGTGGTAGTTGCTGGTGTCGCCGTAGGGTGGATTTCCCGTGTTTGTTTCGCGGTTGACCCAGCCGCTGGCACTGGAGTTGTATTCGTTCCAGTCTACCGCGTCCGCCGGGTTGGAGTCCCCCACCGCAAAATCACCATTGCTCAGCAGATTCGCGCTCACGCTACCGGTCGCGGAAAATACCGCCATTACCCCAACCATCGCTAACAGTTTCTTCCCCATTGCATCCGTCCTTTCCTTGACATGGTTTGGTACCTGATACTGCACATAGCTATATGTAGCAGTGTCGACAGGTTGCACCGGATCATGGAATCTGCATACCTAGCCGTTCGGATAGCATTTGGATTGCCACGGAAAAGCCAGGCGCATGGTTCCAGTGCCTAAGGCACCAGTAACATGACAAAAGCTGGATCCCCACCCACATCAAACGTAGTCACGTTTTCCATTTTTTCAAGGCGAGACCGCGGTAATCCATCGTGCGAAGCATGATAATCAATTGCTTCTACCCGGCGCGGATTGGACCGACTGTAAATGGAATGCAGGGGTGTCCTATTCGGGGTTTTGATATTCCTTGTAACGCAAGGCCGCGTCGGTGCGGGAATGCACATGCAGCTTTTCATACACATGCTGGAGGTGAAACTTTACGGCCGAAAGGGTGACGCCCATGTGATCCGCTATCTCTTTGTTGGATAAGCCATGCATGATCAGCTCAAGCACTTCCCTTTCACGGGCTGTGAGGCTCTCAATCTCCTCGGCCCCCTTGACCTTGTTCTGGAATTGACCGATTACCTTGCGGGCGATTTCCGGCGTCATGGGCACCCCGCCTTCCTGCGCTTCCCGGACCGCCTGGATGATGCGCTTCTGATTGGCCAGCTTAAGCAGGTAGCCGCATGCGCCCGCCTGCAGCGCCTGGAAGATCCGCACGGAATCTTCATACACCGTGACGATGATAATCTGCACCCGCGGCATCATCTCCTTGATTTTCGCGGTGCATTCGATGCCGGTCCCGTCGGGCAGCTGTATGTCCATGAGGATGACATCCGGTGCAAAACGGGGCAACTTGTCAAGCGCCTCGCCCACCAGTTCGCACGTACAGACACACATCATATCGGGTTCATGGTTGATCAGCGCCCGGAACCCTTCCCGTACGTTCTTGTTGTCCTCCACAATAGCAACTTTTATCACGTCTCAATCCTTTTTATGGGCGCTCGCAGGCGAACCGTGGTTCCCTTGCCCGGCTCGCCCTGGATCTCGCAGCTCCCTCCCAGGGCATCCATGCGGCCGCGCATATTGATCAATCCGTCAGCACCGGCCGCTTGTCCGGTCGGCAGGATGCCGCAACCATCGTCGGATACGGTAATAACAAGATCATCGTCCTGGACCGCTATGCGAAGCCAGACCTTGCTGGCGTCCGCATGCTGAACTACATTAGTTATCGCTTCCTTGAATGCAAGGAACAGTTCCTGACGGAATTTGGGATCGAGCGATTGCTCCGGAAGATCCTTCGCCACATCAAGGCCACAGCTAATGGAGGCCAGATCCAGCAACCGCTGCGCATGGGCGCAAAGATACCCGGCCAGCGAGGAAATGGTGTCGTTACGCGGATTTTCGGCCCAGACGATTTCATCCAGGGACATCACCATGCGCAGGAGCAGGTCATTCATCTCGTCGGCACAGCGCTCCTTTTCCTCGGCGGATGTCGCCGGGCTGGTAACCAGCAGCGAGAGCATGTTCGCTTCGGTCAGGCCGGCGCCCAGGTCATCATGCAGGTCATGGGCCAGACGGGCCCGTTCGCGTTCGATCTCCCGCTGGCGCTCGGCCCGTTCACGCTGCTGAATCTGATCCCCCAGTTCCTGCGTTCGCGCCTCCACTTTACGATGAAGCAGGTTGATCCACACCAGAAAAGCAAACAGCACACCGAAGAGCAGTCCGACCACCATCAGCATTCGTTTCAGTGTCCACCAGGGCGGACGGGACAGAAAACGGATATCGCGAACTGAATTGAGCCGCAGCTCGAATGAATCGATCGGTCGGCCGAGAACGCGATCGCCCCCCAGCCCGACATAAACACCGGTCAGTTCCAGCTCGCAGCCGGGTATCAGCGATTCATCCAGGCCGTCCGGATCTCTCACCGTCGCGAGAAACCGGCGCAACCCGCTTTGCATTTCAAGGACCGTCCCGTCATGGCGCTTGCTCAGACCCAGCAGCACGCCATCGAGCTGCACCAATATTGAATCATATTCATCCCGCAGCAAATCGCCCGCTTCGAGCTTTCGGGGCTGCAGCAGTTCCGTCTGACCGAGCGGACGGACAATCGCTTCACGCAAAAGCGGCGAAGACCCGCTCAGATCCGCAAAACCAACGACCTCCACGCGGCAACCGACCTGCGTGGTCACGGGCTCCAGCGGCAGAAACCGCAAGCCGTGCCCCTCGTCCATCAGATAGGAAAGCTGCTCATCATGATGGATGAGCAGGCCGGACACCTTGACCCGTTGCAGGGCCCCGGCCTGCGGGTCAAACTGCAGCAGATCCCCGACGTGCTTCATGGGAATGGAAAAGGGGTCGGGCGGCGCCGGATGCACTACGGTCACGCTATGCTGATCCAGATAGATACTCCCGATCACCACCTGGCGCGACTCGCCGTCCCAATCCGCGAGCAGGCAGCCATGCAGACGAACCGTGGCCCCCAGTGCGTCAGGAGGCATTTCCGGACCGATCGGATTCAAGCGTACATTGATACGGCCATCACGCGTCAGCAAGGCGATGGTGTCGTCTTTGATCGAGGCCACTACACCTTCGAGTTCCACGTAATTGCAATGCATGCTTCCGTTGATCAGTTGGTCCCAAGAAGGCTGCACCGGAGCGGGAAGCGTGCCGGCGCCCAGTTTCGTCAGGCGTGATACCCTGACGTAGGGGTTGAATTGATAGGGGGCCGTCACGCCCTCGACTTCACAATAGTCGCCGCTTTGCACCGCGATCGGACGCCACTCTTCATCGGATACATCATCGGGCTTTGTAAGCCACAAATAGATCCCCCGGGAGGAATCCTGGAGCACGGCACCCTCGTACTGGTTCAAACTGGTAATCACGCCCCGGAGCCGCACCGGATAGGCCTGCGCGGCTTCATCCAGGCTGAGCCGACCGACCTGCTCGGCGGTCGTGAGGACCGGAAGGCTGTCAGCCGCCGTGCCGGGGGCCCCCAACCGTTGAAAAAGGGCGCACCGCAGCATCAGATTGGAGCCATCCATACCCAGCAGTCCGAGTACTTCCGTGGAATGTCCGGCCAACTCCCCGGGTACGGTACCATCCACGGCGATCCGACCGGTTCGATCTTCCAGCACCATGGACGGCACTGCATTTCCCGAAGTGATGATCCCGCTTAAATGAACCACGGAATCCACCACGCTGGACGGCTTCTCCGCCAGCAGCTTTCTGATCGCTGTGAGCGGATACTCACCCCAGATACTGGGTGTAACATATTGCTGCTCGATATCCTCCCAGCGCTGTACAAAAAAATCGCCGAATACCCATGACCCGTCCAGACTGCGTATACGCCGGCCGACGCCTGCGGCACGGATGCGGTTCTGCGGACGCAGGGTATATGAACAGTCTGAATCCTCCGCCACATTCAGCCGCACCAGATCCGGACCGCTCATGAGATCCACCGTCAGGGTCCCTTCCGAGCGACTGAACGAGGTGACAATGCCCTGGATTTCGGACCATTGGTATTCAGACGCTTCAGCCTGACCCGGTTCCATGACGGCGGGCTTCAGCGCCGGGATCGCTGCATGGCCGACCGTGTGGATGCGAAGGGAGGAATCCCCGATGAACAGCCGGCTGCCATCGTCGGAGAAAACATGAAAGATATAGTTGCCGTCACGAGGGATATCCAGAACCCCCTCAAACAAGAGTCCTACATGGTTGGTCCGGCTGGCGACCGAGATATCGAAGTTGTCCGCCACGCCGGTTTTTACGGCGGCCATATGGTCGAAGTTGGGCAGATGACTCCACCACGGACCTTCGCAGCAGCGATAGCGCACGCCCTTGACCAGATTGGTCGTTCCATTGGCAGCATCCGCTGCCTGATGAAACAGTGCTGCATCGGGAATCCGCTGCCGCTCCAGCTCCGGGCCTTCATAATACACTTCCAGGCCTAACCGGTCCGTTCGGTTGAACCACAGGACGCGGATCGGATGGCGGCCGGCCTGCAGCTTAACCGCCCCGGATTTTTCTTCAGGAGGATGCAGTCCCCCGTTCTCCACAACCGGCACGCCCGACAGCTTTATGTAATCCCTGGTTTTAACAAACGAGCAGTCGCCCTCCAAAAGCAGGCGATCCCCCAGATTGGGCATGGCGCATGGCAGGTCCAGTTCCAGCTGGAGCACCGCCGTCTCGTCTTTCAGAATGATCCTGCCTTCGTCCTCGCTCGACCACCATACCGTACCCTCGATGCGCACGGCAGCAACGCGACTCATATCTTCGCGCACTAATTGTTTCAATTGCGCCAGGCTCGTCACGACGGTCTGTTCATCGCCGACGGCACCGGCAGCACCCTGGCAGGGCGGCGCCAGCCATCCACATATCAGGCTGATTACCGCCAGCCGTCCGGCATGTGACAGGATGTTCGTCATCGTCATGGAGCCCTTACACTAGATCGCAGAAGCCGTTTATACACTTATCTTCAGGGTATACTACCCGGGAGCCATGCCGGAACCAGAATGTTGCAGAATGTATTTACGTTCCATCCACTCACATTTAATGCGCGCAGCCAATTGCAGCGCCCGATACCCGTGCCCGTTTGTTCGCACCATCTCGCGGAGCCATCGGACTTGAAACATTACTACTGACATCAATGAGTGCCTGGCCGCATCGTACAGGGTCCTGCTTACTACATCATGACAACCCTTCGACTTAAATCCTGCTGATCCGGAGATAATTCAGATTTACGGAGGAGGTCCTGAAGTAGATGCGCAGTTTATGCGATCCTGCTTCCAGATAGATTTGCTTTGCATCCATGCTCTGCCAGTTCTGCCATCCGCCCGTACCCCCGTGAACGTAGGAGGCAACCACATCGCCATCCACTTCGAGATTATAGCTTACTTGAGTGAGGGTGCTGGCACCACTTGCCACACGCGGGCTGACCGTGTAGTGCCCGCTCTTCGCCACCTCTATTTCATACAGTAGATAGTTGCCGGCAATGGTCCAGCCGACATTCATTCCGCCGCCATCGTCCTCGCACTTTTCGATGTCCAGCGGGGATGTCTTAAAGATATAGTCCTCCGCCTCAAGCTTCGTGGAGCCGTTCGATGAAATATGTATTGTCTTGTCGGGGACCGGATCCGATCGCTTGCCTTGCGTAAGGTGCACCGTGTATTCCATCGCCTGATGGGGGGATTCCGCACGAACAACTGCACAGCCATGCTCCGGATCCTTTGAAACCTTGTACCGTATTCCCTCCGGAACCTCCGCCGTAATCACTGCATTCTTCAGGCTGGGCACCGTGGCCGAGTACTCGTACACGCACGGATAGAATTCCGGAATGCGCTTCCCATTCACATACACATTCAGAACCCTGGCATAGACCGGATTCTTGACACTGGGCTCCAACCCGGCGGCATTCGAATAATAGAGGCGATAAATCGTCTGCGCCTGATCATTGAATACCTTGATGGTCGCCACCGGCGACATGTCGTTCGGTGGTACAACTGCAACTTGAAATCCGTCCGCGGCCGTGGCCGCCACCTTGGGCAGCGCAGTCGCATCCGGCGTGTAGACGGTATAGTCCAAAACCAGCGGATTAAATGTCGCGAGGAGCTCCCCATCCAGCGACAGGGATTCCAGGCGGGGTGTCTCGATGCGGCCCTGTTTCACCAGAAAACGCATCCCGGAAGGTTTGTAGTCGCACAGGGCAAGACCGTTGGCCCGTCTGAAGGTGGGCGATTTCATGACCGACTTCAGTGTATTGATCGCGCAGCGCTGTATTTCACCCAGCGTGATCCCCTTGCCGCTTTCGTAGGAATCGAGCAGGGACCGGTCGGACTTGCCTCCCTGCGGGCCGTCGCCGGGCATCAGTACATCCACCTGTGCGTGCACCCGGTATGCATTGTCATAAATGCGCTCATTATCCGGATCAGTTCCCGGCTGCATCCACCAATCCGTCATCACCAGGCCCTCATACCCCCACTCATCGCGCAGCATGCTGGTACACAGATCATAGCTGTAATGGCTGTAGACCCCGTTCACCCGGTTGTAGGATGCCATGATGTTGTATGGATGCGCGGTTTTCACGACGATCTCAAACCCCTTCAGGTAGATTTCGCGCATGGCCCGTTCGGAACAGCGGGCGTCCATGCGGTTCCTGCTGGTTTCCTGGTTGTTGAGCGCAAAGTGTTTGGGGGTTGCCGCGACCCCCTGGGACTGGAGACCCCTGACTACGCTTGCTGCCATCTGTCCGGTCAGGAGCGGGTCTTCTGAAAAGTATTCGAAGTTGCGCCCGCCAAGCGGATCCCGCTGTATGTTCATGCCGGGGGCGAGCAGTACGTCGGCCTGGTTCGACAGCATTTCCCTGCCTACCATGCGGTACAGCTCCTCTATCAGCCTGTCGTTCCAGGTACAGGCAAGCGCCGTTCCGATGGGGAGCAGGCTCGTCGTGGCCGTCAGGCGGACGCCGGCCGGTCCGTCCACGGTCGTAACCGGGGTCACACCCTTGTCCCTCAAGGATTGGGTAACGCCCCCGAACACGCCGGCATTGCCCGCCGCACCGAGACTGCTGTTCATGACATGACCTCCACGGCACAGGGCTTCAAGCTCTTCAACCTGGCACTGTGCAATGAAATCCTCTATGCTGGATTGCCCTTTATAGACATCGATCAGCTTGATGTCCCGGTCATCCCTGCGTGCTGTCTTGCGCGGAAGATTTTTCGCGATGGTTTCCGACAAATCCACCGTCCGGGCAGGAACATTCTCATAACGGGGTACAAGGGAACCATCCTTGTTCCGGACAGCCTTCATCCGCTTGAACGTACTGCCCTGCGGCACGGCCCCAACCTCCTTCAACTGTTCCGTGACCCGCAGCCGATGCTCAACATAGGCACCGGCCTTGACCGCGCTGCGCACGGAATTCCCCACATAGATCGGGTATTCCCCGGCTTCGAGCACATAGGCGGATGCATGCCCTGTTACACCGGCATCATCGTACGATGCCATGTCGTCCACCCTGAACAGAAGCCGGATCTGCTCGCACTCGCCCGGCGCCAGGGTCTTTGTCTTCGCATAAGCAATGAGGGATTTTTCCGCCTTTCCCAGCCTGCCTTGCGGGGCGCCGTAATAGACCTGGACGACTTCTTTGCCGGAATAGCTCTCTCCCATGTTCTTTACTGCGACATCAACGGAAAAAACCCCGTTCGACGCACTCGCATGATCCACCTTGATCTCAAAATCCGTGTACCCGAGCCCATAGCCGAATGGATACAGGACCGCGTCTTTCGCAAAGGTCTCGAAGTATCTGTAGCCGACGTATATGTCCTCGACATAGTTGCTGAAGTCGCGTCCCCCGAATATTCTTTCACCGCCGCTTTGCCCGCTGGTGGGATAATCCTTGTAGTTTTTTGCGATCGTAGCCGACAGTTTGCCCGAAGGCGGTATATCCCCCGACAGAATATCGGCGACTACCGACCCGCCTTTCATGCCCCCCTGCCAGATATACAGCACGGAATCGATGTTTGCATGGGAGTCCACCCAGGACATGTCGATTATGTTGCCGGAGTTCACCAGCACAACGATCTTCTTGAACTGCCTGTCGACACGGTCGAGCAATTCGTTCTCCGCATCGGTCAGATAGTAGCTGCCCGCTGCCAGCTCCGCTTCGCGGTCTTCGCCGGCAGAGTGGCCGATGACAACGATGGCGGTGTCGGAGACAGCAGCAGCCTCGGCGATTGTACGCTCGTCCAAAGGCATCTCGGGATGATGCCTCGGCCAGCTGCCCCATGACCCGTTGTCCGGAGGATGCTGCCGGCACCACGCTTCATACATGCCGGCCAGTTCTTCATTGACGGTAATCCCCGGATGCATGCGCATGGCGTCCAGTATGTTGACTTTGTACGGTGAATTTACATCGCCGCCCGATCCATACCCACAGGCAAAGTAGTCCACTTGAATGCGCCCGAAGATGGAAACCGTTCGTCCGGGATCCAGCGGGAGCACCCGGTTGTCGTTCTTCAACAGTACAAGGCCTTCCGCCGCAGCCAGCCGGCTCATGTCCGCCAGACCGACTTCTGGCTCGGCGAAAGCCTGGCTGCAGGAAAAAAGCATCACTGCAACCAAAGCCGGTAACACACCTGTCACACGTATTCTCATTCTCTGCCTTCATTCCTCATCAGTTAAAAAATGCAGCGCACACCCGATTGCATCCGCGGCGCACTTCATGCGCTTTGGGAAATGGAAATGTAAGCCGTATGGGGAAATCCACATACCTATCCAAACGACCAGTATTGCTTATGAATATCGTTGTCGCACGTTTGTCGATTCAACTGCAGGAACTGCAGGAATATGGGCAGTTCAGGATGAACTAGATGGCCCAGCAACGAAGGTCGAATCCTAGCATAGCAGGCTGCGCGTCATCTAGCTTGCACCTTCCGGGAGCAACCTTGCGTGATGAATGAACATCCGCCTTACCCCTGCTTTAGGCGGAGGACCGGAATTGTGGAGCCAATGATCGGATTCGAACCGATGACCTGCTCATTACGAATGAGCTGCTCTACCAGCTGAGCTACATTGGCGTCGTTGAAGAGAGAGCGTGTTTACGAAAATGTGCCAAGCGGGTCAATCTGCTTCTGCGGCTTTTTCGAACCGGCGGCCTGGTTATTTTTCCTTGTCGGTCTGCGGATGGCCACTGCCCTCTTCTGCGGCGATCTTCCACTCTTTTGGAGGGAAGGCGTCGTATTCCGTCGTGCCGACGACGGCGGGGCCGTGCAGTTTTTCAAACTGATTGCGTACCTCCCGCAACGCGGCGACCTGTTCAGGATGCTGCGCAGCCACATCGTGTTTTTCGAATGGATCGGCTTCTAGATCGAACAGCTCATCCTTGACCAGTTTCCAACGGTTATTGGCCACGGCACCCCCGCTGTGCGTACCTAGGTAAACATACCGATCGGCGGCTTTTTCGCGCCCTTGCAAAATACCGAGCATGTTCTTTCCGTCCAACTCGTTCGGCCAGGAACCCTCGTATCCCGCCACGGCGGCCAGCGTGGGAAGCAGGTCGACATAGGTTAGCGTGGCCTCCACCTTGCGGCCGCCTTCAAGCCCAGCGGGCCAGCGTATGGCGGCCGGCACGCGCACACCGCCCTCGAACGTGGTGAACTTGCCCCCGCGCCAGGGTTCGCTGCTTCCGCCGTGCTGGGGATCCCCCCCGTTGTCGCTGGCAAACAACACGAGGGTATTGTCTGCGATGCCCTGCATTTCAAGTTCATCGACGATTCCGCCAAAGGCGCGGTCGACGGCCAGGGCCAGGGCTTTGAATCCCTGCCTCAAGTCATTGGGACGCCCCTGCTGTCCATATTCGGGATATTTTTCGCGCCGCGCCAAGCCGGCGTCGTCGGATTTGATTCTGGGCTGGCCGGGATCGAAGCCGAAGCGCTTCATATCCTCCTCCTTGGCCTGGACCGGTGAATGTACGCCGTTGAAGGCGACCCAAAGCAGGAAAGGGCTTTCGGATGAAGCGTTCTGCCGGATAAAGTCGACTGCCGTCCGGCCCACCAGATCCGTGCTGTATCCTTCGTCATGGCAGGCGTCGTAGTCGCGGTGCCAGTCCAACTCCCCCGCCCGCATGTGGGTAAAATAGTCGATCGCCCCGTTGTAATGCCCATAGAACGACGTGAAACCCTGGTTGAGTGGATGGAAGATCGTCGTGTAGTGGCCCAAATGCCACTTGCCGATGAACATCCGTTGCCGATATCCGCATTTGGACAGCATTTCCGCCACGGTAAATTCGGAGGGCGGCATCCCGTGTTTCGCGGTCGGCGAGCAGACCCCGCTTTGCATGTCGTAGCGGATCGGATAGCGACCGCTGAGAAGGCCGGCCCGGGTGGGACTGCATACGGGAGCGACGTAGAAACGATCTAGAGAGATCCCTTCCTTTGCAAAGCGGTCGAGGTTCGGCGTGACCATCTCGGAATTGTGGTAGCCGATATCGTTCCAGCCCATGTCGTCGATGACCACTACGATGATGTTCGGCTTTCCCGATGCCCCCGCACAAGCCGCCCATACCCAAAGCCCTAAAATCGATGTCACCATATGTTTCATCGCGATATCCATTCTTTCTTTAAGATCGGCAGCTCCTTCAGTGGATGGCGGAGAGCTGATTGAGCTGGAGATTCAGGTCCTGCCAGAGGGTCGGGGTCGAGAACTGGGGATATTCCCCTCCCCGATCTGACATTTCGAGTACGGTAATCCAGTCGGAGCCTTCAACCCGGATGGCTTCAAGCCGAAAGTCGTCAAGCACCCGACGCGAGGCCAGCGTGATCTGGTCGCACTCAACGATCGCCTGCATCACTTTGCGCCCTTTCAAACGTGCACTCTTCACATTGAAGTCGGCGTTTTCGATGGAAGCCAGCTCGTTGCCCTTTTCATCCAGCCACATCACCTTGGTGTCCTTCAGCTGCAGGAGGGATCTGGCGTTGATGGCATAGGGAGGAAAGACGGGGACCGATTCGTCATCGCCCGTTTTGGGCGGATTCAATCCCACCACGGCCCCCAGCCGGCTGGCGATACTGCTGAGTACCAGCGGTTCCCAGCTGCCCGTCGCGGGCACGCGCCGGAAACGCACCTCGGCGTTCTTCAGCCGGATCTTCTTCACGAATGGCTTCTCTTTCGAAAGAAATGAAAACCAGTTGAAGGACAGCTTCATGTCGGGCATTTCCGTCCCCTGGATCAGGAGCCCTTGCAACCGCAAGCCGAGCAAGGGGGTTGCCCCGCACTTCTGCAATGAAACGGGCAGGCGGGTCCCGTTCGATATCTTGTCGGCAACAAGCGCCCGCACCCCTTCGGTGCGCGAAATCAGGTGAACGCCGATATAGAGAATCAGGAAGATCAGGCCGGCGGCAATCAACCGGCGTTTCAACGCGGTCCGCCGCCCCTTCACTGCCTTCTTTTTAGCCATTGGCCAATTCCTTCGAACGCGCCTGCGCCGCCAGCAAGGCCGCGACGATCGCATCCTTGACTCCATGCCCTTCCATGGTAGTGATGGCAGCCGCCGTCGTACCGCCCTTCGAGGTCACCTTCTGCCGCAATGTTCCGGCATCTTCACCGGTTTCACGCATCAGCCGCGCCGCCCCGGCCACGGTTGCCAGCGCCAGTTCGCGCGACACCCCCGGATCGAGTCCCATTTTTTCCGCGGCTTCGAGCATCCCCTCGAGCAGATAAAAGACATAGGCCGGTCCGCTGCCGCTCAAGGCGGTCACCGCGTCGATCTCCTCCTCCTGCACAATGACCGCGACGCCTACTGCGCTGATCAGGTGCCCGGCGATAGCCAGATCGTCGGCGGTTGCAAATTCGCCGGCGGCAATCCCGGCCGCGCCCTCGCCCACGAGCGCCGGTGTATTGGGCATGAT
>JBNLDM010000121.1:0-15206 GCA_050304335.1 Pontiella sp. | reverse complement strand
CGGAAGGCCAGATGGAGATCATCAGTTTCATATCCAGATCGTGGATCGCCTCGGTCATGCCTTCCGGATCGGGAAAGCGCTCCGGATTCCAGATCATGCCGCTCCATGTGCCGTCCTCGTCGGAACCCCAGTACTGCCAGTCCTGCACGATGTAGTCGAGCGGGAACTGCTCCTTGCGGAAGGTCTTGGCCACCTCGACAATGCGCTTCTGCGTCTTGTAGCGCTCCTTGCTCATGAACAGGCCCATCGCCTGCTTCGGATACATCGGCGCGGCACCGGTCAGGTCGCGGTAGGACGCCATAACCTGGTCAAGGTTGTCCCCGCCGAAAAAGTAATAGTCCACGCCGCCCGGTGCGCTTTCGGCCCACAGCCGCGCCCCGGTTTCATCGTCCTTGAATTTCATGATGGAATAGGTGTCCCACATGATCCCGTAACGCTCGCTTGAAAGGATCATCGGGATCACGATCCCAAGATTGGTCTGGATCAGCACCAACTCCTGCCCGCGGCGGTTGATCTTTGCCGGCGAGGCATCGAGATAGCCGAGGCCGTACCAGCCCTCGTCGGGTTTCAGGGTGAAGGTGTTGGCGACCTCGTAGGTAGGCGCACCGGAAACCTTCACCTGCTTGATTTCGGCCGGCTGGTCGGCGCGCTCTTTCGTCAGTTCCTTCCCGGAGGCATCCATGAAGGTCAGTGCGCCGGTCTTCTTGTCCGCCTTGATCTGCAGGCTGTCCGAGATGATGGTGATGCTATCCCCGGCCTCCCTGACGTTGAACGGCACCGCCGCCGGCTTGCCCACCACCACGATGCTGGGATATTTCCAGAAGTTCCGGCCCAGGTTCTCGTTTACCCGCACGGTTTCCGGCCCGTAGAAAATTATGTTCTTCACCTGATCGCCGACATGCAGCTGCACACCGTTTTCCAGTTGGACGAAGGCGAATCCATTCCTTCCGGCCTTGCTGTCCACCTTTTCCAGATGTCCGTTCCTGTCGAGCCCTGTCGGGGCAGCCTGCAGAATCACAGCGGTTGCAAAAAACGCAACTACGGCCATGAATCCGACAGATCTTTCGTTGTGGTCCTGACCTCTGATTCCATATTTCCAAAAATTCATAAGAAAACCTCCACATGTATTAAACCCGATCCGCCCGGCCCCTAGGAAAAAAGAACAAGACAGGTTTCATCCACATGGGCGCCATTCCCGGAAATTTCCGGCCACTTTTTTTATCCATTCGGCCCGGCGCCTGAATCGACGACGGGATTTTGCGGTACGGCGGCACCACCGGGGATTTGGAGCACGGACTCGGCCTCGGACAGCAGAAGATCCGCGATTACCCAGTCGAACCAGAATCCGGACCCATCATCGTTGGTACGCTCCACCCGCCCCAGCCCACCGGGCAATCCGGTCTTCACCATCTCCCGGCCCTTGGCCAATTCGGCCCGGGCCTCGCTGGGCAGGCCCATGTGGTGCAGCGCCATGGACAGGATGACATGGTCCATGGCCTCCCGCACGGGCTTTCTATCCGTACTCGCCAGATTGCCCCGCGCCCATTTGGCGGCTTCCGCAAAGTGGCCGGCCCGGTATTCGTAGATGGCGATCGCCCACACCCGCCAAGCGTTGATGAAGTTTTCCCAATCCGACGCCGTCGGTTGCCTGATGACCGACTTCTTCAAGATGTCCGCCAACGGCTGCAACGCGTCCAGCACGGTTTGATCGCAGGGCAAAATCACGCACATTTTGATGACATGCTCCGCGGCGATCGGATTGCGCGTGGTGGAAAAATGCGAGATCGTCTCGTGGATATATCGATCATAGTCTTCCATATCTCCGGCCACCACCAGCGTTGGTCCGACGCACAGCAATCCACGGGTCGCATCGTCGGTCAGGTCCGATTTATCCACCTGCACGGCCCGCGCAAACTTGAGCATTTGTTCCGCAGCCTTGCCCCAAAGACCCCGTCTCAGGTTCCACTCCGCCAGGCGCAGGAAAACGTTTCCGGCCTCGAGCGACGGCTTGATGACCGGGAGCTCGCAATCCTCCACCATCCGTTGCGCTTCCTCATACTGATGCCTTTGCAGCAGCACGGCAGCCATGGCAATGTTTTCCCGGGCCTCCGCCTCCTTTCGCAACCGGGCCTCGCCCTGCCGCGCCTCTTCCGCCAACTGTTCCGCCGCCACGGCCCGCTGGCGAACCGCATGCTCGCGAACCAGCAACCAGCTCGCAGCTACGAGTCCGGCCAACAGGGTAGCCAGCACCGCGCAAACGGAGATCACCACCCCCCGGTTCCGGCGCACCATTTTCCGGAAGCGGTACCGCTTGCTGGGCGGCCGGGCCATGACCGGTTCATTGCTCAGGTAGCGACTGATATCCATGGCGAACGCTTCCACCGTTTCGTACCGGCGCTCCCGGTCCTTTTCCAGAGCCTTCATAACGACCCAGTCTAGATCCCCGGCCAAGGCGCGCTCCAGCAGCGAAACATCCCCCAAGTCCCGGCTCGCGGCAGCCCGCTCTTCCAGATCCATCCGCTGCAGGCGGAGCGAGGGGCGGCAAGGCTCCCGCTCCAGCAGAATGAGCCGCATACCATCCAGACCCGCATCCAGCAACTCCTGCTTTTCAAACGGGGTGCTGCCGGTAAGCATTTCGTAGAGCAGGGTTCCCAGACTGTAGATATCGCTGCGCGTATCGAGATCGATGCCGTCCATCCCGATCTGCTCGGGGCTCATGTAGGCGGGGGTGCCGATGAACGGCTCGAACTCCGTATACCCGTCCATTTCGTCGAACAGTCCCTTGTGAACGGCTTTGGCAATGCCGAAATCGATCACCCGGGGCCGGGGCGTGCCCTCGTGCAGTTCGACCAGTACGTTGGAAGGCTTGATGTCGCGGTGGATCACCCCTTTCTGGTGCGCATGCTGAATGGCATGGCAAACCTGGATGAAGAGTGCCAGCCGCTGGCGCAGGTCCAGCCGGTTGGCCTTGCAATAGCGTGTGATCGGAATGCCGTGCACCAGCTCCATTACGAAGTAGGGACGGCCCGTCTCGGTTTCCCCGGCGTCGTAGACGTGGGCAATGTCCGGATGCTCCATCATGGCCAGCGTCTGGCGTTCCGCCTCGAAGCGCGCCATGACGCGTTTCGTATCCATGCCCCGCTTGATGATCTTGAAGGCTACCAGCCGCCGGATAGGAACTGACTGCTCAGCTATATAGACGTTGCCGGAACCGCCCTCGCCGATCTTCCGCACCAGTCTGTAGGGACCGATCTGCTTGCCGACCTCTTCGTCGTCATCCAGTGCATCGCCGGCACGTGCCAGAATCCCCTCGATACCGTCGAGGGTTTCGGCAACCTCGGCCGTGGTAATATGGGTTGGCGCATCCTCGGAAAAAAAAGGCTCCGATTCGTCCAGGGATGTAAGCAATCGTTCCACCCGTATGCGCAAGGAATCATCCTGGCCGCAGGCCGTATGTATGTAGGCCATCCGGTCGGCATCAGATTCGATTTCCATGGCGGCAAAAAAGATTTCGTCGGCCCGCACCCTGTTCTGGTCCGCATCGTTCATCGCCCTATTCCGTCTCTGACTGGATGCGATCGTAAAGCCAGGCGCGCGCACAGGACCAATAGCGTCGAACCGACCGCTCCCCGATATCCAGCGCCTCGGCGATCTCCACCTGGGTCATGCCGCCGAAATATTTCATCACCACGATCTTTGCCCATTCCGGATGAAGCTGCTCCAATTGCATTAGGGCATCCTCCACAAGCAGGATTTTTTCATCCGCCTGGGCCACCGCCAGATCGGAAATCTCAAGATCAACGCGGCGGTTTGAACCGCCCCGCTTCAACCGTTTCTTGCGGCGGGCATGTTCAACGAGGATCCGTCGCATCGCCCTGGAGGCGGCCGCAAAGAAGCTGGCCCGGGTTTCCCAGGAGCGATCCTCGTCGCGCACCATCCGCAACCATGCCTCATGCACCAGCGCAGTCGGTTGCAGCGTATGCTGGCCGGCTTCATCCGCCATGCGCGCACCGGCTAATCGACGAAGTTCGTTGTAAACCAACGGAAACAGCTCTTGCGACTCGTTACAGCCACCGCTCCCGAAAGAATCCAACGTATTGCATCGATCAGTCATTAGTTACATTCCCGCTGCATCCTTCCGGGCATCCAGGATGAAGCCATAGTGATAGGGCTGGTTTCCATTGATGGTATATTGATCCATGGTTCTTGCGCCCCAGGAGTCATTACCGCCGACGCCATGGATATTCAGGTCAATGTTGACATTGACCAACTCCCTATTGGGCAGTTCGTACGGATGCTTTGCCGACACCAGATCGTCCTCGGTATAGGGCCAGGCCCGAAAGCACAGGTCCTGCAGGCCGGTGACGCGGATTGAGCGACCGTCGGTATCGGCCAGCGAAAACCATCGCACATCGCAACGGTTTGCATTGTCCTGCGGTACGACATAATCCGTGATGAAGTCGGACATCGATGCAGCGTACAGGCCGATCATATAGCCGGTCTTGCGGTCCGGATAGTTTTCCTGAGGGCCGCGGCCGTACCAGGCAACATGATTGAAGCGATTCGGCAATTGCATGCGCATACCAAACTTGGGCATCAGCGGGATGGATGCACCTTCCGGCTGGTAGTCGGCCTCTACCTGAATCCGGCCCTGGCCGTTGATGGTGTAATCCAACGTGCAGGCGGCCCCGATCCCGGGCAGTTCCATGACGCAGCGCACCTTGGCCAGTCCACCCTGCTGCGTAGCCCCGATCCTTTTGACCACCCGGTTGGCCGCGGCCGTTTTCCACGGACCCAAACGATTGGTGTATCCATTCCGTCTCTGGTTGTCGTTGGCCGGCTTCCAGAAGTAGGGTTCCAAAGTGCCGCGCAACAGCTCGGCGCTGTCCACCGTCCAGCTGGTCATTGCCCCGCTCTGCTTGTCGACCACCACCTGGAAGGTGTCGCCCGCGATGCGGATCTCCTTATCGTCCTGCTGTACATCCAGCTCACCCGCAACTGCCTGCACCGCATCGACGCGGCCCCGTTTCAGAATAAACTGCTCGCGGGCAACGCTGAAGCCCTTCTCCGCCCACAAGGTGGACGACTTGAGCCGAGCCGTCAGGTTGAGACAAACATCCTGAATCGAAGAATCAAGTCCGGCCGGCGGGGGGATATCGACGACACACGATTCACGCGGTCCAAGGTTTTTGCAGGGAAGCACCTTCGACTCCATCGCTTCGCCATCGTTGCTGAAGCTGTAGCTCAGATCAACTTGATCGAACGAAGCAAAATCATAACGGCTGGTCACCTTGATCTTTAGCGGACTCCCGTCAACCTGATCGAAGATGATCGGCTGGTAGACTTTTTGCACCTGGTAGTAGTGCGGGTGCGGGATACGATCCGGGCCGATCAGACCATTAATACAGAAGGCGCCGTCGTTGGGCTGATCACCGAAATCACCGCCGTAGGCAAAGAACTCGCCATCCTTGAGCGCTAGCGCCTCCGGATGGTCATCGTATTTCAACGGAGAGCCGTCAATGGACCTGGCAATCCCCTGGTCCACCCAGTCCCAGATCGCAGCTCCCATGATGCTGTCATCCGCATAGATTACGTCCCAGTATTCCTGCAGGTTGCCGACCGAGTTGCCCATGGCATGGGCATACTCGCGCATGCAGACGGGACGGTCGCTGATTTCCTCCCCCAGTTTCTTAAACTTGTCGGGATGCAGGTAGCCCTCGTCGTAGATGGCCGAGACACTCCGGTCGGAATCGCTATACACCGGCCGCGAAGGATCGATTTCCTTCACGGCATTGGCCATCGCCCGGAAGTTGCTGCCCTTCCCTCCTTCGTTGCCGAGGGACCACAGGATCACGCAGGCGTGGTTGCGATCGCGCATAACCATCGACACCGCTCGGTCTACATGGGCATCCTCCCAGTCAGGATTGTCGCCAACTACACTGTTTCCGATGCCGAACCCATGCGACTCCTGGTTGGCCTCGTCCATGACATACAGACCGTAGCTGTCGCACAGTTCGTAGAAGAGAGGGTCGTTGGGATAATGCGAGGTGCGCACCCAGTTGATGTTGGCACGTTTCATCAGCTCGATATCGCGAACCATAGTAGCTTGGTCCACGTAACGGCCCATCCGCGGATGATGCTCGTGACGGTTGACGCCCTTCAGCTTGACCATCTGTCCGTTGATCTTGAACAGTTCTCCATCGATGGACACCTTCTTCACACCGAAGCGGCAATGGGCCGTATCGATAACGGTTCCCTTGGCGGTTTTAAGGGTCACGTTCAGATCATACAGATTTGGTTCTTCAGCGGACCAGAGCTGCGGTCGATCTATCGGAATGTCCAGCGTAACCGTCTGATTTCCGGCCGCTTTGATGGAGCCCGTCATTTTCGAAACGGCAAGCGGCTTCGGGCCCCCGGAAATCGTTGATTCAACAATGAAATCCCCGGCCATCCTGGAACGGTTTTCGATGGAAACCCTGATCTCCGCCCGGGCCCTGGTCATTGCATCGTTCGGCTCGGCCGTGATGGCAAAATCCTGGATGTGGACCGGCGGCCGGATGAACAGATCCACATCCCGGAAGATACCGCTCAAACGCCACATATCCTGGCATTCCAGATAGCTTCCGTCGGACCAGCGATACACCTCCACGGCGAGCTGGTTTTTACCCGGACGGATGAAGTCCGAGATATCAAACTCGGCCGGGGTCATCGAGCCCTGGCTGTAGCCGACCTGCTTGCCGTTCACCCAGAGGTAGAACGCCGATTTGACGCCGGAAAAACTGATAAACACCCGGTGCTTCAACCACTCATCGGATACCTCGAAGTCGGTGCGGTAGCTACCCACCGGATTGCGGTGGTCGTGACTGTAATACCAGCCGGGCGGTTCGTTGGTTACCCTGGGAAGATCGGATTTACCGGACTGAAACGGATACTTCATGTTGGTGTAGATCGGCTGTCCGCAGCCCTGCATCTGCCAGTTGCCCGGCACCACGATCCGGTCCCAGTCGGCCACGGAATAGCTGGTTTTGTAGAAATCCTTCGGGCGGGATTCGGGGTCGGGCGACCACTTGAAACGCCACAGGCCGTTCAACGACACCACCCGGGGATCTGACGCCTTCTCGCTCGCCATGACAAACGATGCATGCGCCTTTTCCTTGCCGATTCCAAGGACCAGCGGATTTTCCCAGTCATGCACCTGCGCCTCTGCAGCGACCTTGCCTGGCAGCAACCACAGTATGCCGATGAAGAGCACTGCCAGACTGCAGCGGTTGGCGCGGCACCGACTACCCCGACGGGATTGCACGCGTCCTGCCATTAATCGGCACCTTTCTGCTGCATCAACCGCACATCGTAAAGACCGCCGGCCAGCCACTGGGTTGCCACGAATCTGATCGTAATACGGCCGTCGGGTGCGGACTTGACGACCGCTTCCGGTATCGGATAGCGCTTGCTGATGAATTCCCCCTGCTTCTCGCCAGTGAGTTCCTGCGTGGCGATCTTCGTTCCGTTGGCCAGGATCTCGAACGTCCGACCGCTGTCCGTGCCGGAATAGGTCACCTCGAGGTCGATGGCCTTTTCGCTGCGCGTGTCGAGGGTATATTGAATCATTTTGCCATGGCGCCAACGACGGCCGTTAAAGATGCCGCTCTCCGCCCCCTCACCCTTGTAGTCGTGCTCGACCTCCGATTGCTGTTCACCCACCGCTATCCGGTCGATCGTGGCGGCTTCGCGGGCGGCGCGTGCGCGCTCATCAGCCGCGAGCCGTTCCTTCTGCGCTGCGATCTTTTCAGGCGAGGTCAACTCGAAATACATCTGGTAGCGCTTCTCGTGCAGACTGAAGAAAGGCACCAACGGCAACCCCCTGGAGTCGGATGGCGTAACAACATCCCTGATCTGGAAGTGCAGTGGACCGGCCGAAGGATCGGGCATGATATGGCTGGGTAATTCCTCTTGAGTCGTCAACAGGGCCGGCACCTTGTCGAGGGGAACCATCGGCCCATTGGCCACATGGGCCATGCGGCCGCCGCCGCCGAACAATCCATCCAGGTTTTCCGTCCCGTCGGGGCTGGCCAGCACGATCGGTCCATACAGAAGCGCCACCCAGTCTGATCCGTCCGGCAGATGCTCCACGCTGGCATGCATCGGCAGCTCAACGTCGACCTCATCGCCGTTTTTCCAGGTCCTGCTGATCACCGCATAGGAGGATGGCATGGAGTCCGTCGGTACGGATTGCCCATTGACCTTGACCGTCATCCGGCCCGCAGGCACCCATGCGGGATGACGCAGGTGCAGCGCAAAGGCCGCCGGCTTCTGCAGCTTCATGACCAGATGCGTCGAGGGCTCATAGGGAAATTCAGTTTCCTGACGCAGCGTGAAGCCATCGGCCACCTTGAGCTCCGAGGGAATGAAGAGATTGACGTAGATCCCGTCCTTGGCGCGTGCATAGATGAACTGTCCGTAACGCCCGGGGTTTTCCATTCCGGTACCGACACAGCACCAGAAACAGTCATTGGGCTGCGAGTAGACGCGGTAATGGTCCGGCCGGATCGGCGTGAAGTACACATAGCCCGGCTTGCGGATGTTGATCGATGAAAGAATATGGTTGTAGAGCGCGCGTTCATAGAAATCCGCATATTCAGCTTTGGGTTCGGCTGCAAAAAGCTGTTCGGTCAGGCGCAGCATGTTGTACGTATTGCACGTTTCGGGACCTTCGCGATGCTTGATCATGCCCGAAAAATCGTTGGTCGGATTGAAGTGCTCGCTCACACTGTTGCCTCCGAACGCTACGCATCGGTTTTTGGTTACGGTCTGCCAGAAAAAGTCTGCACCGACATGTTCCTTATCGTTGTCAGTGAGTGCGGCGATGCGCTGCATGCCGATGATCTTGGGAATCTGCGTATTGGCATGCAGACCCGTGAGACGGTCTTCGTGATTCATCAGCGGGTCGAATACGGAGCGATGATTGAAGCGTTCGGCGGTGATCAGGTATTTCTTATCGCCGGTGATGGCGTAGATATCGGCCATCACCTCGTTCATGCCGCCGTGTTCATTGCCGAGCATCTGTTGCATCTGGCCGTCGGCGAGTCCAGAAGTTACCTTGACGCACCAGTCACCGAGACCAACGAGCAGCTTACGGGCCTTTTCCTTTCCAGCTTCCTGATACGCATCGCGCAACCCGGCAAAGGTTTTGTGCACGTTGTACCAGGGCACCCACTTTTTCCACACCAGTCCTACATCGCCCTCTGCCAGTTTGGCCCAGAACTCATGGCTTCCGGGCACCCCACCGATATAGCCGTCGCCATTGGCCTTCTGGCACCGCTCCATTTCGTCGAGCATGTAGTCGAGCCGCCGGTTCAGTTCGCCGTCGGGATCATCGCCGGCGGCAATCATATCAGCCAATGCAGAGAGGTAGTGTCCCGCCGTATGACCATCCAGCCCGAGGCTCTCCCAGTTGCCATATGGCTCAGCCTTCGGCTTCAGGCCGGCTTCCCGCAGAAACGGTGCGAGCAAACGATCCGGCTCCAACGCCAGGAGATATTCGCGATTGGCCATGGCCGCATCTTTGAAATAACCATCCAGCAAGCGAACCGAAGCGAGTGGAAAAAGTTCAGCCGGCTGTTCGGGGACTGGTTTATCGGCATAGGCACCGGCTGTCAGCAGGAGCAATCCAGCCGCCGAGAGGGAAAGAGTCGGAAATGATTCTGTTTTCATATTCATCCTTGATCCAGACAGGGGGGTAGTGTTTTTAACGTCCGTTCCATCGATAGGTTTCGCCCTGCGCAAGTTTTATCTTATGGGTCAGCGATCCATAGCGGAGCGTGGCCGCCTGGCCATTGATGGAGCGGATGACGGTCTCAACCAGCTTGCCGTCCTTCCACACTACATCGACCTCGAAGCCGCCACGAGCGCGAAGCCCGCTCACGCTGCCTTCCGGCCAGGTGGACGGAAGCGCCGGCAGCAGTTCTATTTCAGGAACCATCGTTGGCACCAGCGCAGTATCCACCTGCCCGAGGCGGCTCTGCATAAGCATGTCGGCAATCGATGCCGCACCGCCAAAATTCCCATCGATTTGGAACGGTGGATGTGCGTCGAACATGTTGGGATAGGTTAGATCTGAGCTGATAAGGTATTGCAGGATCCTGTAGGCATGATCGCCATCACCAAGGTGGGTCCAAAGGGCCATTCGCCAGGCGGTCGCCCAGCCAGTGGCCTTGTCGCCACGCATCTCCAGCGACTTCCGAACGGCATCCGCCAGCTTAGGCGTGTCACGACGATCGATATCACGACCGGGATAAAGGCCGTACAGGTGCGATACGTGGCGGTGGTGCTGTTCGCCGGCCTGCGCGTCCCAATCCTCGAGCCACTCCTGCAGCTGTCCTTGGCTGCCGATCTGGTTCGGTGCGAGTTGGTCGCGGATCTTGACGAGCTTCCGACAGAAGCTGTCGTCCACATCCAGGATCCTGGCTGCTTTGATGGTGTTGGCAAACAGGTCGCGCAGAATCTGCATGTCCATCGTCGGACCGGCACAGATCGATGTGCCCATCGGCGTCCCGTTTTCGGGAGATATCGAGGGATTCGTAACCAACCACTTGCCATCGGGACTTTTCTGTAGGGTATCCACGAAGAACTCGGATGAACCCTTTAGAATCGGGTAGATTTCCTCCAGGCAGGTTCGGCTGCCACTAAACTCAAAGCGATCCCATAGGTGCAGGCATAGCCAGGCACCACCGGTCGGCCACATGCCCCAGTTGGGTCCATCGATGGGTGCGCTCGCCCGCCAGAGGTCGGTGTTGTGATGCACCACCCAGCCGTGCGCGCCATACATTTCCTTTGCCGTGCGTGCACCCGTGACAGTTAAATCCTTCACCATCCCGATCAGCGGCTCAACGCATTCGCCGAGGTTGCCGGACTCAGCCGGCCAGTAGTTCATCTCGGTGTTGATGTTGATCGTATACTTGCTCTGCCACGGCGGATTCTTGCTGTCGTTCCACAGGCCCTGCAGGTTGGCCGGCTGGCTGCCGGGGCGTGAACAACCGATCAGCAGATAGCGTCCGAACTGGTAGTAGAGAGCCGCAAGTTGAGGATCGTTGCCTTCGGCAAACCTGGCGATGCGCTCGTTGGTTGGCAGTTCCACGGATTTGCTCTCGCCAAGATTCAGCTTCACCCGATGGAACAGGGACTGGTAATCCGCAAGCTGCGCTTCATGCAGCTGGTCGAAGTTTTTTTTTGATGCCGCGGCAAGAATCTCCCTGGTAATTTTTTCGGGATTTCCGTCGACATCCTCAAAGCTGATATAACTGGTGGCGGCAGAGATCAGCAAAGTGACTTCATCGGCGGCGGCGACCCGGATGGCCCCGTCCTCCGCCTTGGTCTGCCCACCTTCGACCATGATCTGGACACGCGCCTGGTATTTTACCTGTCCCTTGATGCCGTTTGCGTCGTCACCGACACCATCCATTACCAGTGTATCGTTGCCTTCCGTTTTGATCGACGCCCGCATCGGCGTCTGCATACCGGCAACAAAGGAGATGCTCCCCGGCTTGTCCGCCGTGATGTGAAGAATGATGGCACGATCCGGCGCACTGGCAATGACCTCGCGGGTATACGTGACGCCATCGAGGGTAAAACGGGTGGTAACCGTCGCGGTATTGAGGTCCAGCTCACGCCGGTAGTGTTCCGCCTGCGCCGTGTGATCAAATTCAAGAAACAGATCACCGACCGTCTGGTACGGCATCTGGCCGCGCGGTTTTGCTATGACCTTTGAACTGACGAGATCAGCGGCTTCCTTGTACTTACCCTCGTTGACCAGCTCCCTCACCTCGGGCAACGCATCCTTCGCGTCGGGATTGACCGGATTGTAGGGGCCGCCCGCCCACAGGGAATCTTCGTTGAGCTGCAGACGCTCCTGTTCAATCCCGCCAAAGACCATTGCGCCAATCCGTCCGTTCCCAACGGGCAGGGCCTCGACCCATTCACCGGCCGGCTTGTCGTACCAGAGCACAAGGGGATTGGTGTCTGTTTGCGCGCAAGCCGTCATCGTAAATGCAGCGGACATCGTCGCGACCAACAACCATGCATGTAATCCCGGCGTCTTGAATCTCATCACTAAAACCTTTCTATGTTCCTACTTGTCAATACGCACGTGCGGACCCACCGTCGCGCCAACGAACATGGTGCTTGAATCCGGCACGCTGGAACTGATGATCTTCGCGTCGGCACCATCGACGAGGCTGTTCCAGCCCCACCACCCCTGCTTGTAGCGGAACGAACATATCGCATTATCGACATCGATTTCCAGAGTCACTTTTCCTCTGCCCGACAATTCTGAGGAAGCAATTTCTTCAACCTTGCCGCCTGCGACACGTTCCAGATAGATGCGGGCCTTTTCGCCAACACGTTTCACGGCGAGGAAATAGTGATACTTTTCATTCATAAAGAGCGCCAGCCCTGCGGAGACGCCTTCTTCATCCGGCATCTCCAGCCTGGTTTTCGCCTTATAGACATTGTGCTGCACTCGGCGGGCAACAAAGCTGGGATTTTCGGTTCCCGAGTATAAATTGAGTGCGCGGGGGGTGATCTCCAGCCTGCCGCCGGAAAGGTTCCACCAGGTTTCGCCCGGCTCGCGCAGCATGATCCATTCATGCGTAAACTCGCTGCCGTTGAACTTTTCCTTCCACTCGAAAGAACCGTTCATCGGCGTGCCTGACCGCTTAACCGCACTGCCTTCGGGGGCCTTGACCGTCAACGGGACCCGCTCACCATGCGGCAGAATGGTCGGCCAGCCGTCATCGGTCCATGTGACCGGCAGCATAAAGGTTTCGCGACCCATGGCCGAGTGCTCGCCGTCGTACGGACGCATCGCGAGGAATACCGCCCACCAATTCCCGTCCGGCCCGATGGTCAGGTCCGCATGGCCGGTGCAGGCGACAGCACCTTCTACATTTGCGTCCAGATCGCGCTGGGTCAGGATGGGATTCTTATCCCAGGGCACGTAGGGGCCATCGACCTTCCTGCTGCGGAAGATCACCTGCGAATGGTCTGTCCACGTGCCGCCTTCGGCACAGCAGAGGTAGTACCAGCCGTTGTGCTTGTAAATGTGAGGCCCTTCGATCCAGATGGGCTTCCTGGAAATATCCACGCCTCCATTGATCAGCACCGGACGCGGGCCTACCATTTTCTGTTTCTTCGGGTCGTATTCCTGAATCCGCACGGCGCGGTGGCCTTCATACAGCGGCTCGCCATCGGGATCATCGTTGTTGACCACCCACACGCGGCCATCGTCATCAAAGAACAAGGAAGGATCGATACCGCCGAAGTCCAGCGGTACCGGGTTGGACCAAGGCCCCGCCGGATCCGTGGCCGTAACGAGGAAATTGCCCGGACCTTCGATCATGGTGCAGATGACGTAGAAGGTGCCTTCATGATAGCTGATCGCCGGCGCGTATAGACCGGCGCTAAGGTTCGGGGCCTTGTAGTCGAGCTGTTCGGGGCGGTGAATGACGTTGCCGATCTGCTCCCAGTTTACCAGGTCGGTACTGTGGAAGATCGGCAGCCCGGGAAAGTACTCGAAGGTTGAATTGACCAGATAGTAATCCTTGCCCACCCGGCAGATGGTCGGGTCCGGATAGAAGCCGGCCAGCACCGGATTGCAGTATTCGTCCTTACCGACATGCTTCTGATTGCAGAGAGTATCTACTCCACTATAAGCAACATAGTCGAAAGCAACGGGTCCGGGTTCGGCGGCACCCGGATTGACGCCCATAGCAGCAGCAAGCCCCATGATCAAGGGCAGTTTTGTATCCATATGATCCTCATCCATTTGCATCATTGAATCAATAAACATCCCAACACGAGGGATACGATTACCAGAACCTGTTTTTAACGTGAAGTATGGAAATCAACAATCACGGCTTCTGAATCAGAATTCGTGGTATTTGAAACATCACAAACAGAACAGCCCGATGCATGATCGTTCTTCCCATGGAGATAGATATCGCCAGATGCTTGCCTCCAGCATGTCAATTTAGATGAATGCCGGCCTGTTTGGCCCAATGGAATGACCGCCCACATGCTGTCGAAATTCTAGCTCTCTGTAAGCACACGTTCCATAGGAGCTGTCTATTTGATGAAATTAGGCATAAACCAGTGGTATTCTGCCGACGAGGCGAGGTTTTGCATAGCGCGGTATACCCTTTCAAGCACGGACTCATCCTTCACCATTTCCCACGTCACCACGGGTGTTTACGGAGAAACCCTTCCATAGATTTCCCAGTCGAAACGCTCAACCAACCCGGCCCGACGCATGGTCCATTGGCCAGCGGTTTTGACGGGCGTACTGTCATCAAAGATCAGCGGATCCGGCAGGGATGCGCAGGGAACAGTCTACATCGCGCCGGTGTATGCGGCATTGGGAACGTTAAGCTCCCGATGGGCCGGGGCGCAGTGCCGCAATTCCCAGGCATTTCATCACTAATTGATGATCTCCATGGCTAAATCGGTTGATCCGCCCCCACTCATCCCTCTGCTGCGCACAGACCAGCACCGGCAGGAGCATGGCGATACCCATGATTACGCTGACTTCATTCATTCCCATAAAAACCTTTCTGATTATCCCGCAAGCGTAGAACAGAAGCCCGTTAGCGTAAACCGACAGTTTCATCCGACCGTACCAGTTTGATGAAACCCCGGCCTGCCCGAACCGTGAACGTGGCTGCTGATAGCATCCCGCAGGATGAATTGAAGGCAACCCACCAACAATCGGGGTTCGACCAAGCGGTCAAAACGGCTATCACGGCCGCTTCCGGCAGGTTTCATAAATTACTGATTCGCATTCATTATTACGGGATGACGGAATCGTAATCCAGAGTACATTTATGTATGCCTGTGACGAAGGGTGTGACCTTGGAATGATCTATATCAGTCTGGTCGACAAGGTCCGCAATGAGTTGCATTGGCGAGTTAACCCAACAACATTGAGGAGGACGAAACTGTGAAAACGGCAATAACCAAATACATCGGGCTATGGGCTGCGGCTATTGGTTTAATGCTTCCCTCTGCCGGTGTCGGCCAGGTCGTTATAGGCGACTGGGACGGCATGACCGACGAAGGTTGGATGCACTGGGGCAATGGGTTGTCCATCACCAATGCCGCCAACACCAACCAATACAGCTTCGAGGCCAGTCTCGGCACCCCCACTACGGCCGTGC
>JBNLDM010000120.1:0-31870 GCA_050304335.1 Pontiella sp. | reverse complement strand
GCCCCGACGCGCGGCGCCACGCGTCGCGTAACGTAGAGGTTGTGCCAGATGACCCCCATGGCAACGAGCCCCATGGCGAAAATGCTCGGCAACAGCCCCATTTCGGGAATGAGCACGACAGAAATCAGGATGCCGACAATCTGCACCCAGGGATAGAGCGGGCTCTTGAAGCGCGGATCGTAGCTTTCGATACCGCTCTCGCGCATGACGATCACCGCGATGTTCACAAAGGCGAAAACCAGCAACTGGAAGGCGCTGGCCAGCTTTGCGATCCGTTCGATTCCAGTGGAAAGTACAAAGACGAGCACGATTCCGGAGGTCATCAGAATTGCGTTCAGCGGAGTCTTGAACCGGCAAAAACGGGAAAACGGGTGGGGTATCACGCGGTCGCGACTCATGGCCAGCAGATAGCGGCTGGCGGAGAGAATACCGGCATTGGCCGTCGTGGCAAAAGCCAGCGCGGCGGCAACGTTTATGAGGTGCTTACCCACCGGCCCCAGGGCGATATCGGCGACATCGGCGATCGGCGTCAGGGTTCCATACAGATGTTCGGCCGGTACGATGCCAACTACCAGCGCCACCACCCCGGCATAGAGTGCCAAAATGACCCCGAGAGCAAGAAACATGCCGGCGGGAATGTTGCGCCCCGGGTTGTCCACCTCTTCCGCAATGCTGGCCACCTTGGTCAGGCCAATGTAACTGATAAACACCAAAGCTGCGGTCGGCAGTATGGCTCCCGCGCCTTTTGGAGCAAAAGGCGTATAGTATTCACGCTGGATGGAGGGTGCACCGCGAATCAGCAGGTAGACCATTATACCCAGCAAACCGATCACCATCGCGACCTGCAAGCTGGTAGTCTCCTTCGCTCCGACAATATTGATGCCCATGAATACGATGCCGGCAATGATGGCAGTCAGTTGCATCGGCAGGTGAAGATAAACTGTCAGGTATGCGCCGAGACCAAGCAGAGCAATGCTCGTTTTCAGGATCAGTGCCAGCCAGACACCTACGCCGTCGAGCGTGCCGAACATCCCGCCTAGGCTGCGGCTGACAAAGAAATAGGTGCCACCCGCTCTCGGCATCGCCGAAGCCATTTCCGCCATCGACAGCAGCGAGGGGATCAACAGTAGGCCGGAAAGCAGATACGCTACGATGACCAACGGCCCGGCTTTCTCAGCCGCGATCCCAGGAATCACGAACAGGCCCGAACTGATCATCGCCCCGCTACAAATAGCGAACACATCCAGCAGACCAAGCTGTTTCTTAAGCGTTTTCAACGCTACCTACCTTCCGCACCCTTTCCTGCACATATTTGATTCTTGCGCGACACATCATTTTAGACTCATCCTCTGGTAGCACAGCCGTAGGTAGCGGTGGTATTTATTCCGAGAAGGATCGTAACCACCCCCAGTGATCGGCTTCGAACGACTGGTAGGTCACATAAATCCGTTCGCATGGAATCCCCAGATGATCGTTGAGCAAGATGCAGATTTTCATGGTAAGTTCATGGTTAACGACCCGATCGAGCCCTTCTACGCTCTTGATCTCTGCATACGCCGCATCACCTCTGCTACGACCCATGAGCATTTCCCGTTGGTCAAACATGATCATGACCTGCTCCTCCGACTGCCCGGTGACCAGCGCGATGGTGGACGATAGCCGCATCAGCAAATCCTCGGGAACCTCCTTTGTGCACGACAACTTGAGCAATGGCATTGTCTCAACTCTCCTTTCACTCTACTTCGGTTCGGTATTGAATCAATGGTTCCGGCTCCACCGGAAATCTACACCTTGCCGTCGCACTGGAGCAACACCGAAACTGGAGCAAGCCCAAGATCGGGCTGACTCAACTTGACTGCCCTTTCGTGGCCCCCTACCCTTTGTCCTATGCAAACCCTGTTCAACACCATCCTTCCAGCACAGCCACTCGGTATCAAGGTGGTTGAATGGACCGGCACATGTGCGACGTTGACGGCGCCCCTGGCAAAAAACCTGAACGACAAGGGAACGGCGTTTGCGGGCAGCATTGATTCCATGCTGGATCTGGCCGGCTGGAGCGCGATCATGCTGACCTTGCGCGACGCCGGGGTCGCTGCCGATGTGATGATCACGAAGAGCGAGACGGACTACACCGCGCCCGTTCGCAACGACATGACGTCCACCGCCGAAATACCTGCCGGTGAGAAGGAGCACCTGCTGGAGGAACTGAAATCCCAAGGGAAATGCCGCATCATACTTCTGTGCCGATTGCTGACCGACGATACAGTTTGCGCATCCATGACCGCGCAGTATACCCTGATATCAAAGGCCGATCCGGCCAGGAAGCACGCGGAATGACCGAACCCGGACCATACAAGGAAGAACATCCGCCCGGGAAATGGAGCTCCGGGGCCGCCATCGGCTTCGGAACCTCCTTTGCCGTAGGCATGGCGTTTTTCGGGCTGGGCGGCCACTGGCTGGATGAACGGTACGGCCGAGAACCCCTGTTTACACTGCTCGGCCTGTTCCTGGGCCTGTTCTACGGAGGCTGGGAATTGTGGAAGCTGACCACTGCGTCCAACCGGAAACCGGCCAATGACGTGGATCAACGGAATGGAGGGAACGAACGATGATACACGCCAGCCCCGAGTTCGCCGCGGCCATTCGGCATGCGCTGCCTATAGCGCTGGCCTTCTTCGCGGGAGGGTCGCTCCTTATTCACGAGTTAGATGATCATCAACCCCCCACAAAAGACCTCTTTTATAGTTGGCTGTTGGTTTCGTTTAATGCTTATATCGCTATCTTTATAGCGAATCGGGCGTTGAAGACGCGTTCCACTGGATTTTTCGCATGGGCTTTTGTAGGCAATGGACTTCGTTCCATTGCCTTCCTGATTTTGCTGTTTTGCGTTTTGGAATGGGAAATTTTGCACGTGCGCGGGTTTGTGTTGAAAACCTTTTTCGGGTATTTCACGTTTCTCGCGGTGCTGATATACGGCCTTCACCACCACATGAAGGGATTGTCTTCAGCACCACCGCACCGCCAAGAAGATGAGTGAGACTACAGTCATAAGCGAAGAGGTTGTACAGCAGGCGCATGCGACCGCCGACCGGTCCCACCATGTCACCCAATGGATCATGCACCATGTGACTGATTCCGGGACCTGGCATACCCCGTTCATGAAGGTGCATCTTCCGGCATTGATGAGCAAGAACTCCCTGATGCTGGTGATTGCCGGACTATTGCTGCTCTTCATCTTCGGCGTGCTTTGCCGCTACAGGGAGGGCCGGGCCCCTCGGGGATGGACCAATGTGATGGAAGCGTTGGTAAAGTTCGTCCGCGACGACATCTGCATCGCCAACCTCGGTGAAAAGGACGGGCGCAGGATGGCCCCCCTCTTCCTCACGTTTTTCTTCTTCATCGCCATGTGCAACCTGATGGGGCTCGTGCCTTTGTTTTCCACGGCGACCGGCAACGTCAACGTCACCTTCGCACTGGCGGCGATCACCTTCTTCTTCATGGTGTTCGGGGCCCTCTACGTCAACGGTCCGGTCAGGTTTTTCAAAAGCTTCGCCCCGTCCGGCGTCCCGTGGCCGATTCTCATCCTGCTTGTGCCCCTGGAGATGGCCGGATTGTTCATTAAGTGCGCAGCGCTGACGATCCGGCTCTTCGCGAATATGCTGGCCGGTCACATCGTGGTGTTTTCGCTGGTGGGTCTGATCGTCGCCTTCGGCCTCGCCGCCTTGCCGGCCATCGCCATGGCGGTCGCAATCAGCCTGATGGAAATCTTTATCGCGTTCCTGCAGGCCTATATTTTCACCCTGCTATCGGCCATGTTTATCGGCCAGATGTATCACCCATCGCATTAGTCGACTTTGCTTACGAACAGGAAATATTATAACTAGGAGAATAAAATGAGTATTGCAGCAGTAGGTGCAGGAATGGTGACGATTGGCGCGGGTCTCGGCATAGGATTGATCGGTGCCGCCGCCATGAACGGTATAGCCCGTCAGCCGGAAGCAACCCAGAAGATCCAGACCGCCATGCTGATTGCCGCGGCCCTGATCGAAGGGGTGGCTCTGTTTGGCGCAGTGATCTGCTTCCTCGCCGAATAAATAACGGTAATCGGCATATTTCAGGAGTAGCCATGGCTGAACCGGTACACAGCACCGACACCGCTTACGAATTCACGGCAACTGCCCAGGTTCCGCAAGAATCCCATGGGGATGTCGATCCCATGGAAATTTCCGGGCAGATGGTCATCTGGACGTGGGTGGTCTTTGCAATCGTGTTGATCGTGCTCTACAAGGTGGCGTGGAAACCCATCCTCAACGTGCTCGACCAGCGCGAAAAGGATATCCAGGACTCCATCGACAACTCGGCCCGAATCCGCGAAGAGCTCGCCAGCATTGAAAAGAAGCGCTCGGAGATCATCGGGGAAGCCGACGAGAAGGCGAAATCCGTGCTCGATGCGGCCCGCAAGGGCGCCCGGGAACAGGCCAGGATCATCGAGGCCAAGGCCCGCGACGAAGCGCAGATCCTGATGGAGAACGCGAGCCGCGAAATTGAGACGAGCCGTGCCAAGGCGGAGGATTCGCTGCGGACCGAAAGCGCAGCCTGGGCAAGGCAGCTGGCCGGCAAGCTGATCGAAGCCAACCTGGACGACGAGAAGAACCGGGCCTTGACCGACAGACTTATTCAGGAGCTCTAGCATTCCGATGGAGATTCCAGCCGTTGCCAGACGATACGCCCGTGCCCTCTACGACCTCTCAACCGACGAAGGCGTTACGGGAGAGGTGCGGGCGGACCTGATCGCGATTCGCGGGCTGGCCGAAAGCACTCCGGAATTCCCGGCCTTTCTGGATAACCCGACGCTCACCCCGGCAACGGCAATCCGGACCGTCGATGAGCTGTTTGACGGCAGGCTCCATCCCGCGACGATGCGGTTTGTCCGCTTTATCGCCTCCAAGGGACGCCTGAACCAGCTGCGGGCGGTGTGCGACGCCTATGAGCAGCAGATCTGCGAAGACCTGGGCATTCTCAAGGTCGGGATTACCGCGGCCCATGATCTGTCCGATGCTCAACTGACGGCGATGAAGAAAAAACTCCATGCACAATATGGGAAGACGATTGAAGCAGACGTGAAGGTCGATGAAACGCTCATCGGCGGCTTCAGGATTCAGGTAGGCGACCGCATCCGGGACTTCAGCCTGCTCAACAAGCTGGACCAATTTGAACAATCCGTGATGAACGCAAAACACGAACACGTTAAGGTGAAGGTAGAATCATGGCACTAGACATCAAGCCCGATGAAGTATCATCCATCCTGAAGCAGCAGCTCAGGGATTTCACCGGACAAACCACATCGTATGAAATCGGCACAGTGCTCAGCGTGGGCGACGGCATTGCCCGCGTCTATGGACTGGCGAACGTCCTGGCCGGCGAGCTGGTTGAGTTTGCCAACGGCATGAAGGGCATGGCGCTGAACCTCGAGGAGGACAACGTAGGCGTGGCCATCTTCGGACCGGATACCGGCATCAAGGAGGGCGACCAGGTTAAGCGCACCGAAACCATTGCTTCCGTGCCGGCGGGGGACGGCCTGACCGGCCGCGTTGTCGATGCGCTCGGCGTACCGGTCGACGGCGGCCCCGCGCTGCACGATGTCGAGTACCGTCAGATCGAAGTGAAGGCCCCGGGCATCATCGACCGCAAGGATGTGCATGAACCCATGCAGACCGGCATCAAGGTCATTGATGCGCTCACGCCGGTGGGCCGCGGCCAGCGCGAACTGATCATCGGCGACCGCAAGACCGGCAAGACCGCGCTGGCGATCGACACCATCATCAATCAGCGCGGCGAAAACGTGCACTGTTTCTACGTGGCCATCGGGCAGAAGCGCTCGACCGTGGTGCAGGTGGCGGAAACCTTGAAGCGGCATGGCGCGATGGAATACACCACCATCGTCTGCGCAACGGCCTCCGATCCGGCGCCGATGCAGTTCCTGGCGCCCTTTTCCGGAACGGCGATGGCGGAATACTACCGCGACACCGGCCGGCATGCGCTGATCGTGTACGACGACCTGACCAAGCAGGCCCAGGCCTACCGCCAGCTGTCGCTGCTGCTCCGCCGGCCGCCCGGACGCGAAGCGTTCCCCGGCGACGTGTTCTACCTGCACTCCCGCCTGCTCGAACGCTCCGCCAAGATGAGCGATTCCAAGGGCACCGGCAGCCTGACCTCGCTGCCCATCATCGAAACGCAGGACGGCGACGTATCGGCCTACATTCCGACCAATGTGATATCGATCACCGACGGCCAGATCTTTCTTGAATCCGACCTGTTCAACTCGGGCCAGCGCCCGGCAATCAATCCGGGCCTGTCGGTATCACGTGTCGGCGGCGACGCCCAGATCAAGGCCATGAAGCAGACGGCCGGCACGCTGCGTCTCGATCTGGCCCAGTACCGCGAGCTGGCGGCGTTCTCGCAGTTTGCCTCCGACCTCGACGCCTCGACCCGCAAACTGCTCGAACGCGGACAGCGCCTGATGGAAGTGATCAAGCAGGGCGTCAACGTGCCGCTCGAGGTCGCGAAACAGATCGTGATCATCTTTGCGGGCACCAACGGTTATCTCGACGACATTCCGGTATCCGCCGTTGGCCGGTTTGAACGCGAACTGAATGAAGCACTCGACTCCCAATATTCCGACGTACTGCGGAAGATCAAGGAGGAGAAGGTGCTGAGCGACGAACTGAAAACGGCAATCAAGGACGCCCTCGAGGACTTCAAGCGCACCTTCGCGGCCTAACGCTGCACGGAAGACGGATATGGCAAGCATCAAGGAATACACCCGCAAGGTCAACAGCCTGAAAAGCACGGTGAAGATCACCAAGACCATGAAGATGGTCTCGGCGGGCAAGCTGCGCCGCGCCCAGGACGCACAGACCCGGGCCAAGGATTATGCGCACCAGGTCAACAACCTGATCTTCCGCATCGCCGGGTCGGTCGAACAGGGGATGCACCCCCTGCTCACGCCGCGGTCCGAAGTAAAAAACGTGCTGCTGCTGGTCTTTTCGTCGGACAAGGGGCTGTGCGGCGGATTCAACAACAACCTGATCAAGTTTGTGCGCCGGAAAAGCACCGAGCTGGAGGCCGAGGGCAAACAGGTCAGCCTGGCGTTCTGCGGCCGGCGCGGGTATCTCTATTTCGCCAACCGCGCGAAGGTGTTCAAGCACTATCCCGACGTTACAGCGACGCCGCAGTCGCGCGATGCTACCGAAATCGCGGAAGAGCTGATGAACGCCTTCACCGACGGAGAGTTCGATGAAGTGCACATGCTTTACAACCACTTTGCCAGCCCGCTTTCCCAGGTGCCGCAATGCGACCAGATGCTGCCGCTTCCGATGGTTACACTGGCCGACCATGATGCGGTCGAGGCGATCAAGTCCGACGACTTTATCGCCGAACCGCCGCTGGGCGAACTGCTGCCGCGCCTGATCCCCATGCTGGTGGTGTTCAAGGTGTTTTTCGCCCTGCTGGAAAATGCCGCCGGAGAACACGGTGCCCGCATGACCGCCATGGACAACGCCACCACCAACGCCAGCAAGATGATCGACGAGTACACGCTGCTGCGCAACCGCGCCCGGCAGGCGGCTATCACCACGGAACTGATTGAGATTATATCCGGAGCCGAGGCCCTGTAGACGGCGCCTCCGGATTTTGTTTAAGAGACTTGGAGTAACAGGAGAACGCCCATGAGCACGGCAACAGAAACCGCAAACGGAAAAATCTCCCAGATTCTGGGTGCGGTCATTGACGTTAAATTTCCCGAGGGAAACCTTCCCCGCATCCTGACCGCGCTGAAGCTGTCCAATCCCACCATCAGCGCAGAACCGGACAATCTCACGCTGGAGGTTGCTCAGCACCTCGGCGACAACACCGTCCGCTGCATCGCGATGGATACCACCGACGGCCTGGTGCGCGGTGCACCGGTGCGCGACACCGGCGACATGATCCGTGTTCCCGTGGGAACGCCGACCCTGGGCCGCGTCATGAACCTGCTCGGTGATCCCATTGACCAGCGGGGTCCGATCGCCAGTGAAACGACATCGGTCATTCACCGCGACGCACCGGCTTTCGACCAGCAGGACACCTCGGACAACGTGCTCGTAACCGGCATCAAGGTGGTCGACCTGCTCGCTCCCTACAAGAAGGGCGGCAAGATCGGCCTGTTCGGCGGCGCCGGTGTCGGCAAGACGGTACTGATCCAGGAGCTTATCAACAATATCGCCAAGGGCCACGGCGGCTACTCGGTCTTTGCCGGCGTGGGTGAACGTACGCGCGAAGGGACGGCGCTCTACCGCGAAATGGGCGAGGCCGGCGTCATGGACAAGACCGCGATGGTTTACGGCCAGATGAACGAACCCCCCGGTGCCCGTGCCCGCGTGGCCCTCTCGGCCCTGACCATGGCCGAGCACTTCCGCGACGAGATGAACCAGGACGTTCTGCTCTTCGTCGACAACATTTTCCGCTTCACCCAGGCCGGGTCGGAAGTCTCCGCGCTGCTCGGGCGCATTCCTTCCGCCGTCGGCTACCAGCCGACGCTGGGCACCGACATGGGTGCGCTGCAGGAACGCATCACCTCGACCAAGAGCGGATCGATCACCTCGATCCAGGCGGTCTATGTGCCGGCGGACGACTATACGGACCCGGCGCCGGCCACTACCTTCGCCCACCTCGATGCGACCACTGAACTTTCGCGTGCGATTTCCGAGCTGGGCATCTATCCGGCCGTGGACCCGCTGAGCTCCACGTCGACCATCCTTAATCCCAGCATCGTGGGACAGGAACACTACGACGTCGCCCGTGGCGTGCAGGAGATCCTGCAGAAGTACAAGAACCTCCAGGACATCATCGCCATTCTCGGCATGGACGAACTCTCGGAAAAGGACCGGTTGACGGTCGACCGCGCGCGCAAGGTACAGAAGTTCCTGTCGCAGCCGTTCGACGTCGCCAAGCAGTTCACCGGCATGGACGGCGCCTTCGTGCAGCTGGAGGACACCATCCGCTCCTTCAAGGAAGTGCTGGAAGGCAAGCACGACGATGTGCCGGAAATGGCCTTCTACATGGTCGGAGGCATCGAGGACGTGCTTGAAAAGGCCAAGAGGCTCTGACCATGGCCGTGTTCCACCTGCACATCACCACCCCGGAAGGCAATGTCTGGGACGATGACGCCGAGGCGGTTTCCGCTTGCGGGGTAGAGGGATCGTTCAGCGTGCTGGCCAGCCATGCGCCGATGATCGCCGCGCTGAAGCCCGGCGTCCTCACGGTGCGCGGTGAGGACAAGGCGCTGTATTATGCCGCCGGCGAAGGCGTACTTGAAGTGCGCGTCGACAAGCAGGTAGTCCTGCTCATCGACTATGCCGAACCCTACCCTACCGAGGCCGAAGCCAAGGCCCATCTGGATGACCACTAACCGGGCTGCGCCGAGGCGTGTTCCCCGATTATTTCGCGGGCCCGGGCGAGCGATTCATCAATCGACGGGCAGAAGTTGTCCGGGCCGACTACATCCATGAAGCCGGATTGCTTGAAGACGGAATAGGGCTGCTTCGTTACACCGGAGAAGACGAGTTGCGTCCCTTGCCGGTGGCACTTGCGATGGAGTTGTTCAAGCACGTGCAAACCGGTGGCATCGATGGCAGGCACGTTGCGGATACGGATGATGAGCACGGCTACCTTGTGCTCGATCTGGTGCAATGCGTTCCAGAAGGTGTCGGCCATTCCAAAGAAAAAGGGGCCATTGACTTCGTACACCTCCACGCCGTCCGGTATCTCGCGCAACGCGATTGAAAGCGGATCGAATTCCGGATCCGCGTCCCCTTTCAGCTCGCGGGTGATAGCGCTGACGTTGGCGAGTTCGGACATGCGCCGCATGAACAGCAGCGAAGAAAGCACGATCCCCACCTGCACCGCCAGTGTCAGGTCGACCAGTACAGTCAATGCAAAGGTCAGCAGCAGCACGAGACGATCGCTGCGCGGCCCTTTGAGGATCGAAGCGAAGTGGCGGTGCTCGCTCATGTTGTAGCTCACCACCACCAGAATGCCGGCCAGCGACGCCAGCGGAATTCGTGCGGCCAGCGGTGCAAGCAACAACATGATCAGCAACAGCGTCAAGGCGTGGATGATGCCGGCGACCGGGGTCTTGGCGCCGCTCTTGACGTTGGTGGCGGTGCGGGCGATCGCACCGGTGGCGGGAACACCGCCAAAGAAGACGCTCCCGATATTGGCGATGCCCTGCGCAATCAACTCGGTATTGGGCCGGTGCTTGCCGCCGATCATGCCGTCGGCCACGGTAGCGGACAGCAGCGACTCGATGGCGGCGAGCAGGGCAACCGTGAACGCCGCTGACACCAGTCCGCCTACATGTCCCGGCTCAATCGACGGCAGGCCGGGCGTGGGCAGCATGCGTGGCAGCTGACCGAACCGTCCACCAATGGTTTCGACGTCAAGATGGAACAGCGCTACGGCGGCGGTGGCCAGTACCATGGCAATCAGCATGCCCGGAAGCCGCGGAGTCCAATGGTGCAGGAGGGCGATCACCAATACGGTCCCCAGACCGATCGCCGTGCCTGCAGCTGAGACCGTGCCGAGCGCGTGGAAATAAGCCTCCCACTTCGGGATGAACCCGGCAGGTACGGTCGACATCCGCAGCCCCAGCAGATCCTTGATCTGGGTGGAAAAGATCACTACGGCAATGCCGGACGTGAATCCGGTCGTGACGGGAAAGGGAATGAACCGGATCAGGCCGCCCAGCCGGAAAACGCCGAACAGAATCAGGATGCCTCCGGCCAGCAGCGTACACCAGGCGAGTCCGGCATAGCCGTATTGCGCCACGATACCGGAAACGATGACCACGAACGCGCCGGTCGGTCCGCCGATCTGCACCCGGCTCCCCCCGAGGAGCGAAATCAGGAAGCCTGCGATGATCGCGGTAAAGAGGCCGCGTTCCGGTGGGAGCCCGCTGGCGATGGCAAACGCCATGGCCAGCGGAAGCGCGACAACACCGACGGTCAGACCGGCGATGCCGTCACGGAGGAGCGTGGCGAGGTTGTAACCCTTTACCAGGGTAAAGAGCTTGGGCTTGAACATAAAACTCCCGCAGAGACTACATGAAGAATCTCACATAGAGGTAGATGTGCGCTACGGCCAGCGATGCCAGCATGAACGGGAAGCCGTACTTCGTGAATCCTATGAAGGTGATCCTGCAGTTGTTGCGATTGGCAATCTGCGAAATCACCACGTTGGCGGATGCGCCGACCAGGGTGCCGTTGCCGCCCAGACAGGCCCCCAGCGCCAGTGCCCACAACAGCGGTTCAGCGATGACGAGCTTGATTTCCTCCGCGCCCTCGATGCCCATCGAATGGGCGAAAACCGGAATGATCCCCTTGACCAGCGGGATCATGGCCATCACCAGCGGGATGTTATCGACGATAGCCGACGCGATGGCGCTGAACCACAGGATGGTCAGTGTCGTGGCCATGAGGTTGCCGCCGCAGAGGTGCAGGATGAGCTCACCCATCTTCTCAAAGACATGATGGTGTTCCAGCGCCGAAATCATCATGAAGAGACCGGAGAAAAACAGGATGGTGTTCCATTCCACATGGACCAGCGAATGGTGGATATCCTTCTTGCAGACCAGCACCATCAGCATCGCGCCGGCCATCGCGATGATACCCGGCTCGATCTCAAGCGCACGGCCCCCGAAGAATCCGGCCAGCACGAGGCCGAACACAACCAGGGCCTTCTTCAGCACAACCGGTTCGAGAATAGCCTTTTCCGGACGGGAGTTTTCAACCCGCTTGCGGGTTGCATCCGTCGTGCGGATCGATTTGCGGAACATGAACGCCATCACGCCTAGAAGGAGCAGCATCATGACCAGCACCGGCGGTCCCAGGTTGACCAGGAAGTCGTTGAACGACAGATGGGTCTGGGAGCCGATCAGGATGTTCGGCGGATCGCCCACCAGCGTGGAGGTGCCGCCGATATTGGAGAAGACGGCTTCCATGATCAGGATCGGCGGCGCCGGCATTTCCAGCAGCTGGCAGAGCAGAATGGTGATCGGCGCCATGAGAATGACGGTCGTCACATTGTCGAGAAACGCCGAAAGCACGGCCGTCAACACCATGAAAAAGACCGCGATGAGCAGGCCGTTGCCTTTGGCAACGCGCGCGAGCTTGATGGCCAGCCACTCGAACACACCGGTATCGGTGAGCGTGTTCACGATGACCATCATGCCGATCAGGAGGAACAACACGTTCAGGTCAACCGCGTGCAACGCCTCCTCGTAACCCACCAGATGCAGGCCGATCATCAGGGCGGCGCCGATCAGGGAGGCAATGGTCTTGTCGATAAGCTCCGTGGCAATGAAGAAATAGACCACGAGAAAAACAATGATTGGAATAAGCATGGTAAACCCCGGGATTAGTAGTTGATCACGTTGTCGAGCACGACGCTCTTGTCGATGGTTCCGATCCACCGGCCGTTGTCATCGACGACGTAGAGCTTGGGATAGTTGCTGATCGCCAGATCAAACACGATTTCCATGATGGTGTAGTCCACCGGAACGATGCGGGCGGTGGTATCCATCAAATCCCTGGCCAACGTATTTCGCTCGTCCTCGAAATATTTCTCGAAGGGATCGAACTCGGCAATGAAAGAAACGCTCTTCAGTTTGGAGAAGAACTCCGGAAGACCGTAGCGGAACAGGCGTCCCACCCTGATTTCACCCAGGATCTTGTGCCCATCGTCGATGACCGGAAGCGCGATCAGGTTGTTGACGCTCATGGTATGCGTGCATTTCGATACCGGCTCGTCCAGCCCGATGCTGAAACGCGGGGGGCGCATAATGTCGCTTGCCACGATGGGTTTGTCGATGCGGGGATTGTGCTGCTGGATGACAGTACGCAGGCTCCGGGTATCCTGCGCCTTGAGGACTTCGCCGCGGACCGCGGGATCCATCAACATCCGTGAAAGCTGCGCCATGAGCTTGAGCGAGATCGATGCATCGGAGGCCGGCACAAGGAACAAGCAGACAATCCGCACGGGGAACTCCCCGAACATGACCGGCTCATCGAGGGTGGCGATGGAAATCAACGCCTGCGAAAGATGTTCGACGCGGGCATGCGGAAAGGCAATCTCCTCGCCCACCGCCGTGGGTCGTTGTGCTTCGCGCTTGATCAGCGCCTCCACAATCTCCTCATGGGTCAACTGGGGATTGACTTCGTAGAATTCTGCCGTACACAGCTTCGCGACCATGCGGTCGAACAACTGGTCTCGGGTACCGGATTCAATGCGAGGCATCCACGACTCCTCGCGACGGGTATAGTTCATCACATTCATGATCGGACCTTTTTGGTTTACAGGTTGCTTTCGGTTTTAGTCTGAAGATAGTGCGAAAGGATGTGTTTTGCCTCGATGAGGCCGACGAGTTGTCCGGCGTCATCCGTTATGGCGATTTCACGGATATGGTTCTGGTCCATGAGTTCCAGCACCTTCTTCAGCTTCGTCGAACCCTCTACCGACACGGGCGGCTCGACTAAGTCCTTGCCGGTCTGGGCGTTCAAGGCGAAAGCGATTGCCGGAAGCATGTCCTCTTCATCGGATTTATGGCGCGAAAGTTCCAATACCTTCCGGGCAATCTGCTTCGCCTGGACAATCCCGATCAGCCGCCCCGCCCCGTCTTCGAGGTAGACCTTGTAATGGTCCGACGAGCACAGCATTTCCGCCAGCTTTTCGAGCGGTGTGTCCGCAGGCGCTTTGAGGCAGGCATGCTTGATCAGATACGCGAGATCCTTGACGGTTGTGTTTTCAAGATTGGCTTTCATTCCCCCTTCTTTCCCCATTCATCCCCTTCTAAGCCGCTATCGTTTGACGGCGGACGAGTTCGGCACTCACCCTGCGTCGCGCGGCGCGCTGGTCGAGCACGCCCAGCAGCCTCCCGCTCTCGGCACTTTCAATCACAGGCAGTGCCTCCATCTGTGTGTCATGCATTTCACGCAACGCTTCGGCCAGGTTTGATTCCCCCAGCAGACGCTGCTGAAGCGGTTGCATCACATCCCCGACCACCAGCCACAGCCAGGTGTCGTGATCGATCAGGACTTCCTTGAGCATGTCGAAGGTAAGCACGCCGGCGATGGTTTCCTCGGCGGATACGACAGGATAGACCAGCGTGTCCTGTTCGGCAAAATGCTGTACAACCTGCGCGAGGGGCGTACCTTCGTGCAGCGGCACGACGGCGGTGTCAACCACGTCGGCGACCTTCAAATCGGCCATCACATCCTCTTCGGTCACGTTGCGGCCGACTTCACCGGCTTTCTTGATAGCCATCTTGGCAAACGCCGGTCCGATCAGCTGCACGCAGAGCGTGGTGGCCGTCACGGTGAAAATGATCATATCGCCGAGGGACATGCCCTTGACAATCTCAATGTGCTGCAGGTTCTGGCTGGCGACAATCGAAAGGCCCACGGCCACGCCGCCTTGCGCAAACAGAGCCATGCCCATGTAGTTCTGCACCGGCTTTTCAGCCTTGGAGATGCGGCCGCCCCAGTAGGAACCCACCCATTTGCCGATGCTGCGCATCAACACATAGGCCGCCACCAGCCCCCACAGCCACAACGGCATATTGCCCAGCGACAGGCGTGCCCCGACCAGCACAAAGAAGATGATGTAAATCGGTGTCGAGAATGAACGAATGACTTCGAACAACTGCTTGCTGCGCCGGGGGGCAAGGTTGATCAGAACGATGCCGACCGACATCGTTGCCAGAATCAGATCCATGTCGAAAGCCACCGCCAGGCCGATGCACAGCAGCAGGATGCCGATCGAAATCCCGAGACGTTTCTCGTTCTGGTGCATGTAGTGCATCATGGCATTAAGCACGAAGCCGGCGGCTATACCCAGCAGGATGGCGCCGCCCAGGTCGATGAAGGTGTGCAGCATCGCGGCGCCCACGGATTCGCCGCCTGTATTCGCCAGAATGGAGGCGATGCTGGTGCCAAGCCCGTAGAGCGTCATGGCCAGTGCGTCGTCAAGCGCAACGATGGCAATGATAGCCGTGGTCAGGACGCCGGCGGAGCGATACTCCCACAGTACGTCGATCGTCGAAGCCGGATCGGTGGCCGACGCTATCGCCCCGAACACAATACCGGCGGCGATCGCCATGACCCAGTCATGACCGACCAGGTAGACGATGCCCGTGGAAGCCAGGCCTACCAGAACGAATGCCGCCAGCCCCTCGCCCAGCAGAATGGCCGTGAACTGCTTGCCGTATTTCCTGAAGATGCTTCCGCTCAGCTCGCCGCCCACCAGAAAGCCAATCAGCCCCAACGCGAAATTGTTGAAGGGCCTCAGTGCCGCGATGTCGTCGGGATGCAGCAGACCGAGGCCGGTATCGCCGATCAAAACGCCGATAACGATGTAGCCCACCACCTGTGGAATATTAAGTCGCTGGAAAATCCAAGCGCCAACCACCCCGCCGGCTACGCATATGCCGAGCACCGCCAGCACGCCTAGATGGAACCCTTCCATAGGCCTATCCCTCCGAAATCAGTTGCCCGTAAATGAAAGAGGGATCGTCGGAAGCGATGATCTGCTCGCGGGCATCGGCATCCTTCAAACGGCTGCTCACCGCCGAAAGCGTGCGGATATACTTGGCGTGCTGGTCTGAACGCGCTGCCAGCATGCACACGATGTGGACAGGCTGGTTGTCGAGCGAGGCATAGCCGGAAATAGGCTTCCTGCTCACGGCCACCGCCATGACCAGATCGGACACGGAATCGATGCGCACATGCGGCACACCCACGCCAAACCCGATCCCCGTGCTCATCAGTTCCTCGCGGGCGAAAATTCCGTTGAGCAGTTCATCGCGGTTCTTGACCAGCGGCGAAGTGGCCAGAAGATCAACCAGCTTCGTAAGCACGGTTTTCTTGTCGGTTTCGTCGAGAATAGCAATCCGCTCCGGTGTCAGCAGCGATTTACCGCTATCGCTGGTGGTTGAGATGGTCGGGGCCGATTTCTTGGAAAGGCGCGTATTGACCCAGTTTTCAACATCCTCGCGCTTGAATCGCCAGGTTGTACCCAGCTTGCCACCCGGCAGATCGCCCTTTTGGGCCCAGTCATAGACTGTACGCTCCGATACCCGCAGGTATTCGGCAACTTCTTCAATTGTCATGATTTCGTGCATATAAGCATCTCCTGCATTAATTCGCGAAAAACTACGCCAAACCGTAAGGCTTGCAAGATAAATGTTGCCATTTGTTACCCGAGGCACTTTGTTCTGTTCATTCGCAACGCTGGATTTTATCTTCCTGATCTCAACAACCGGGAGTCTGAATTCGTGAGCCAAGTGCCGTTCTGCCATCTTCATTTCCACACCTGCTACAGCCTGCTGGACAGCGCTGTGAAGATTAAAGATGCCGTAAAAACGGCCAAGGACATGGGCATGACCTATCTCGCCCTGACCGATCACGGCGCACTCTACGGAGCGGTGGAATTCTACAAGGAATGCATGGCCCACGGCATCAAGCCGATTATCGGCTGCGAGGTCTACCTGGCGCGTCACGGCATGGAGGAAAAGAGTTCCCAGCGCAACAACATGCATCTCGTGCTGCTGGCTGAAACGCAGGAGGGCTACGCCAACCTCGTCAAACTCGTATCCACCGCCCATCTCGACGGCATGTACTATAAACCTCGAATCGACAAGGACTTGCTTCGCAAACACGCCAAAGGGCTGATCGGTCTTTCCGCCTGCCTGCGCGGGGAGGTAAACGAGGCCTGCATGCATGGAGACCTCGACCAGGCCGAAGCCCTCGCCCGTGAATATTCCGAAATCCTCGGCCCGGACAATTTCTTCCTCGAACTGCAGGACCATGGAATAGAGGAGGAAAAGACCGCTCGGCACAACATTCTCAAGGTCGCAAAGGCAACGGGTCTGCCGCTGGTGGCCACTAACGATGTCCATTATGTGCGGAAGGAACACGCCGAGGCGCACGACGTACTCATCTGCCTCCAGCGTGGCGACCTGGTGGCCGATCCTAACCGGTATCGCTACCAGGGTGACCAGTTCTACATGAAGAGCGGCGAGGAGATGGCGGCTCTGTTTCGCGACCAGCCCGAGGCCATTGCAAATACCATCAAAATCGCCAAACGCTGCAATGTGGAGTTTTTCTTCCCTGAAAAGGCGGAGGATCTCCATTTCCCCGAGTTTCCGGTTCCCGACGGCTTCAATAAAAAGAGCTATCTGATCCATCTCGGCAAGCAGGGTCTGAAGAAACTCTACGACATCGAAGACCTCGACAACCCCAAGGACGAACGCGAACAGGAGATCAAGGATCGTTTTTATTACGAGGTAGGCGTCATCGAGAAGACCAACTACATCAACTATTTCCTCGTGGTGGCCGACTTCATCCAATATGCGCGCCACGACGGCGTTCCGGTAGGTCCCGGGCGGGGTTCCGGTGCCGGCTCGCTGCTGGCCTATTCACTGGAAATCACCACTGTCGATCCCCTGGAATACAGTCTCATTTTCGAACGATTCCTAAATCCGGAGCGTGTTTCACCGCCCGACTTCGACATCGACTTCTGCCCGACCCGGCGCGGCGATGTAATCAAGTATGTGCGCGACAAGTATGGCGAAGATTGCGTGGCCCAGATCATTACCTTTGGAACCCTGGGAGCCAAGACACTGATGCGCGACCTGGGCCGGGTATTGGAGATCCCGCTGCCCTATTGCGATCGCCTGGCCAAACTGATTCCAGACACACCCGGCATGACGCTTGAAAAAGCGCTGGCCGAAAGCCCCGACTTCAAGAAGGCGACGGAAACAGAGGATGATGCGCGAAGGATCATGAAGCATGCCCGCCTGCTTGAAGGTCTGCCGCGCCATACGGGGATGCACGCCGCCGGCGTGGTCATCGGCGAAAAGCCGCTGATCGAGATCATCCCCCTCACGCGCGAGCCGAAGGAAAAACTCACGGTTGTCCAGTTTGAGAAGGGACCGACTGAGGAGATCGGGCTGCTGAAAATGGACTTTCTAGGCCTGAAGAACCTGACAACGATTTACGAGGCCTGCGCGCTGATCAAGCGCAACCACGGAATCGATCTCGATCCGGAAAAACTGCCGATCGACGACCAGAAGACCTTTGAGTTGCTGGCACGCGGCGATACGGTCGGCGTGTTCCAGCTGGAATCCGGCGGCATGCGCGACACGCTGCGTCAGGTCAGTCCCGACTGCATCGAGGATGTCATCGCCATTCTGGCGCTCTACCGTCCGGGGCCGATGCAGTTCATCCCGACCTTCACCAAGCGGAAACACGGACAGGAGAAGGTCGAGTATGACCACCCGCTGCTGGAGGACATCCTGCAGGAGACCTATGGCATCATCGTCTACCAGGAACAGATCCAGCAGGCCGCCCAGAAGCTGGCCGGCTTCTCGCTCGGCCAGGGGGATATCCTGCGCAGGGCCATGGGCAAGAAGAAGCCGGAGGTCATGGCCGCCCAGCGCAGCAAGTTCATTGAAGGCTGCCGGCAGACCAACAACATTGATGACCGGCTGGCCGGCACCATTTTCGACAATATCGAGAAGTTTGCGCAGTACGGCTTCAACAAGTCGCACTCGACAGCCTACGGCTTCGTCACCTACCAGACGGCCTGGCTGAAGGCGCATTACCCTGCCGAATTCATGGCCTCCCTGCTCTCCGGTGAAATGGGCAATTCCGACAAGCTGACCGGCTTTATCGGCGCCGCCAAGGAAATGGGTATCGAGATCATGCCGCCGTGCGTCAATGAATCGATCGCCCGATTCAATGCCGTTCCCGACGGAAGCGGCATCCGTTTCGGCCTGGCCGCCGTAAAAGGCGTCGGCGAGGGCGTGGTGGCGCAAATCGTTAAGGAGCGCGACGGGAACGGATTGTTTGAAGGGCTTATGGATTTCTGTGCGCGCGTCCCCGACGCCAACAAAAAGGTGCTGGAAAGCCTGATCCGTTGCGGCGCATTCGATTTTACCGGCATCCATCGTGCAAGGTTGTTCAACGGGATCGACACCGCCATTGGTCGCGCGGCCGAGACCCTGCAGGACAAACGCTCCGGACAATGCTCCATGTTCGATATGCTCGGCGGTGAGGATGAAACAGCCGGCAGCTCGGACGAGGAGCTGGCGGATGTCAAGCCGTGGTCGGAGTCGGAAATGCTGGCTGCGGAAAAGGAGCTGATCGGCTTCTTTATTTCAGGTCATCCGCTGGCCCGCTACGAATGGGCGCTTGATCGCTTTGCGCTGACGCGCATGAAGGACATCCAGAAGCTGGCGGCCGGAACCCGCACGCGCGTTGGCGGTATGGTCACCGAAGTACGGAAGCTGTTTACGAAGAAAGACCAGAAGCCGATGGCGACCTTCCGCATTGAAGGGCTGGAAGGTTCAATCAGTGCCATTATTTTTCCCAATCCCTATGAACAGTATGGACCGCTGCTGGCGGATGACGCCACCCTGATGTTCGGGGGAATCATGATGGAGGAGGAGAGCGGCGACCTTAAGTTCCAGGTGATGGAAATGTTCCCGCTGGATCAGGCATCCACGCTGTTCTGCGACCGGGTCAGCATTCATTTGCCCGAGATGGGTGTGAATGAGCATGTCATGGAAGCGCTGCGTGACGTGACTGCGGAATACAGGGGCAATACACCATTGCATCTCTGCATCGAGTTTGTTGACGGCCCGAAGGTGTTCATCAATGCCGATCACGATTTCAGGGTGCGCCCATGCGCCGAACTGGAGCATAAAATCGAGCACGCCATTGGCGAAGACCTTGTTTACATCGCTGCTAAATCCGATCCATTACGCAACCCGCCCCCGGAACGGAAATGGAAGAACAGGCAATAGGACGATGTGTTCATACCGAGAACCAGCAGGATATTTCACCAGTGCCGCATGCCTAGTGCCCGGAGCCCTGCTCCCATCATGAAATACAAGCCCTCCCATATCTTTGAATACGTCATGGTGGTCTCCGTCGGCATGCTGCTGCGCGTCCTGCCGCTGCGCGCGGCATTGGCAGTGGGCTGGCTGGTTGCGGCAGCCAGCCATTTCGTGGGACGCATCCATGTGGATCGCACCCGCAAGCGCGTGCGGGAAGTGCTGGGGCCGGGCGTGCCTGAAAAAGACATACGCCGGATTTCCTGGCTTTCATGGAGAAACCTCTGCTTCAACGCCATCGATGGATTTCGCTTTACCAGGCTCACCCCCGAAAAAATCCGCAAACAGCCGCTCGCCCGGGTCGAGCCCGCTCTCATGAAGCTGTTGGAGGATTGTGAGGGCGGCTATGTTCTGGCGACGCCGCACATGGGCAATTGGGAAATCGCGGGGGTTGCCGGCGATCTGATCGGGCTGCCCCTCTTTACCATTGCGCGCAAGCAAAAGAATCCGCTGATCGATGCCTACATCAATAAAATGCGGCGATCATTCAGTCTCGAGGTGCTCTATCGCGATGCGAAGGGCTGGAAAGGTGTGATTGACCGCCTCAAGCAAGGCAAGGTGCTTGCCGTCCTGCCGGACATCGGCGTACGAAGCCGCGGCATCACGGTCGACTTTTTGAATGGAACGGCCACCATAGCCCCGGGAGCGGCCCATTTTGCCCTGCTGGCCAATTGTCCCGTCTATCCCATAGTTGTGCGGAGAGTCGGATGGACGCAGCACGATGCGGTTCTACTCGACCCTATTATTCCCGATCCCACGGCGGATCGGAAAAAGGAACAGCATCGCATCATGCAGGATATGATGGCGGCAATGTCCGCAGAGATTTTAAAAACACCGGAGCAGTATTTCTGGTACAACAAACGATGGGTGCTCGACCCGAAATAGGAAAGGAGCCTGGCAATGTTCATTGTCCATGTATTCATTCATGTGAAACCCGAATGTATCGACGAGTTTAAAGCGGCGACTCTCTCAAATGTGCAAAACTCGCTGCAGGAAACGGGAATAGCCCGATTCGATTTTATAGAACAGCTCGACGACCCAACCCGCTTCGTTCTCGTCGAGGTCTATCGCCAGCCTGAAGATGCCGCCAAACACAAGGAAACAGCCCATTATGCGGCTTGGAGAGACACAGTGGAGCACATGATGGCCGATCCGCGATCCAGCATTAAGTTCTCGAATATCGCTCCCGAAGACGCGGAATGGTAGCGCAGGAAAAACCCATCCACCCACCTCGCAGCTCATCTGAAGTTCTTACTTGGCATCCATATTGCTTTAATCTTCTGCCATGAAGATTAGGAAATACAACTTGCTAACGGTGCCGTTCCTCTCGTTCTTCTCAAAGCGGGTCTATCGCGATGTAGGATACAACTGGAAAGGCATAAACTTCGCTTATCTCTTCCTTCTACTGGCCATCTGCTGCATTCCACCAACGCTCACCATGCGCGAACACATGGTCGAATCGCTGGATCAAGGGCAGGCGAATATCATCAACCAGATCCCGGATATTCAGATCACGGACGGACAGGTAAAGGTCGACCAGACCGAACCGCTCTTCATCAACCGCCAGGATGGCTCGCCGGCCATCATCATCGATACCACCGGAAGTATGAACTACATCGATAACGACCGGGTCTTTGCGCTGCTGACCGAAACGGAGCTCATCGTGCGTCGCGGAGAGAAGGCGTTCAATACCTTTGACCTGTCAAAGGTTACCGACCTGCATATTAACAAGTATATCGCGAACGAGTGGTTGACAACGGCCAAGACATCGATCGCTCCCTTGTCCTACGGCCTGTTTCTTATGGTTTCATATATCTTCGCGGTGATGGTTATGATCCTGGCGGCCATTGTCGGATTGATACTGTCGCTGGCCATGCACGGCAAGCTTTCCTTTGCAGGAACACTGCGTGTTGCCACGGTTGCGGCGACTCCCTCGATCATTTTCATCGCGGCTTCGGCCGCAGCGGGCATCTCCATCTCGGGCGGCATCTACCTGGCAATTACCCTGGTCTATCTGGCCATCGGTATCAGTGCCTGTGTCAAGGGCAGGGATGAGGAACAAATCGATCTAAAGTCGTACTTGAACGACGATATCGGCATACATCAGGAAGCCGCATAGCATCCGTCAAGTCGCGGCCGTCCGGGTCGGGACTGTTAGCCCTGTTTTTCCAACCGCTTAAGTCCACCCAGATAGGGCCATAGCGCTTCAGGAATATCAATGGATCCATCGGCGGTCTGGTTGTTTTCCATGATGGCAATCACGAGGCGCGGCAATGCGACCCCTGAACCGTTCAGGGTGTGGACAAAGACGGGCTTCCCCTCTTCATTGCGATAACGGATGTTTGCCCGCCGCGCCTGGTAATCCTTAAAGTTGGAGCAGGAAGACACCTCAAGCCACTTGTTCTGTGCCGGTGCCCACAGTTCAATGTCATAGCACTTGGCGGCACTGAAGCCGAGGTCGCCGGTGCATAGTTCGATCACGCGATAATGCAGTCCGAGTTTTTGGAGCACCTTTTCGGCATCGGCCGTCAGTTTCTCATGCTCCTCTTCGGATGTTTCGGGGGTGGTAAACTTGACCAGCTCCACCTTATCGAACTGATGCACCCGCAGCAGCCCACGGGTATCCTTGCCGGCCGACCCCGCTTCCCTGCGGAAGCAGGGAGTATACGCTGTGTGGCAGATCGGCAGGGCCTGATCCAGGATTTCGTTGCCGTACATGTTTGTTACCGGCACCTCGGCCGTCGGGATCGGGTACAGCTCGTCCAGCGTGACATTGTACATGTCCTCGGCAAACTTGGGCAGCTGGCCGGTGCCGGTCATGGCAGTCGCATTGCACATGAAGGGGGGAGCTACCTCGATATAGCCGTGTTCCTCCGTGTGCAGGTCGAGCATGAACTGGATCAATGCGCGTTCCAGCCTGGCTCCCCTGCCCTTGAACAGCGGGAACCCGGAGCCGGCAATCTTGGCGCCGCGCTCGAAATCGAATATTCCCAGTTCGGCACCAAGGTCCCAGTGGGGCGCAGGCACGAAGTCGAACTCCTTTTTTTCACCCCAGGAACGTACCACGGGATTGTCCGTCTCATCCTTCCCGACCGGCGTGGAACCGGACGGCATGTTGGGAATGAAAAGCAGCAGGTTTCGGAGATTGCTTTCGATCTCGCGCAGCTCTTCGTCGAAGGCGGAGATCCGGTCGCCCATTTCGCGCACCTGTGCCTTGATCTCTTCGGGGTCCTTCCCCTCCTTGATCATCTGACCGATGCTCTTGGAGACGCGGTTGCGTTCGGCCTTCAGTTCTTCTGCTTCGGCCACGATTGTACGGCGCCGGTTGTCCAGCGTCAGTACGGCATCGACGTCGATGTCGGCATTGCGGTCGGTCATCGCAGCCTTCACGGCATCGGTATTTTCACGAATAAAACGAATATCCAGCATGACTCGCCTCTTTGGGGAGCGGCCCGGCCGCTCCGGTTCATGGTTGTTTAGTGTTGGTTGATGGGAATGCCCTGACAACCATCAAGCATTAACATATCAACTGAATCTGCCAAGCAGGTCAGAAAACGGGCCATATTATTCGCCGAACCCGTTCAGTTTTGAAAGCGGGAATTGGGACTTTTCCAGTAAAAGGCGTATGCCTATGATCGGTTTCCCGAAAAAAACGCATTTCGTTGTAAACCGAATCACCGTGACAGACGTATAGGCGGGTAAAGGAACAGGCAGCTATCGATGGAGCGGACAGACGAACTTCTCATGGAGGCATACCGGGATGGCGATCCATCCGCGTTCCCCACGCTGGTCCATCGATACCAAAACCGGCTGTACGGCTATCTCATGCGCATGGTGAACAACAGCGAAATTGCGGAGGATTGCTTTCAGGAAACCTTCCTGCACGTGCACCGCAAGGCGCACACCTACCGCTCCGGAGCCGTCTTCAGGCGCTGGCTCTACACCATCGCCACCCGCGTTGCCATCGATCGGCTGCGCTTTATCGCCCGCCGACCGAGAACCGATTCGCTGGGACTTGACGATCCCGTCCAGCCCACTCTGGACGATCCGGCGCATCTGGCCGAGCAGCACGAACTCAGGCAGGCCGTGCGGACAGCCCTTGAAACACTTCCTCCCCAGCAACGGGCCGCTTTGATCCTCGCCTACTACCAGGGGCACACCTATCCGGAAGTCGCCGAAATCATGGGGTGCTCGCTCGGCACCGTCAAATCCCACATGTCGCGTGCGCTCAAGAAGCTTTCCACCCTGCTGCCACAAGGAGGTGTCCTGTGACGCATTACAACACCGACCAGCTCCGCGACTATTGCTTCGGCCTGCTTGATGAGCCCGAAACATCGCAAGTTGCAGCCCACCTTGAAACATGTGTCCAATGCCGGTCCGAGCGCGAACGAATCGAGCAGCAGTTTGCTGCGCTTGACGTTCTGAATGAACAGCCCGAGGTTTCGGAAACACTGCTGAACCGCGTGCTGAATCCGAACACGCCATCCCGAAGGGTTCTGCCATTTCGGAAGGCCGTCCTTCTGGCGGCGGCGGCCGGCATTGCCATTGTCATCGGTGTTTTACAAATCGGCAATAACGCCGAAGACAACATCCGTATCGCTGACGGCGGCTCTTCCATGGAGGGACAGGCTCCGTCCCGGCCGGACGAAACGACAATACAGCGGTCGTCCCTCCAGCCGGTTCGTGCCGAAAGTGTATCACGCACCCAACCCGCATTTTCGCTCGATGAACTGCGCGCAAAAAAACCATTCGCCCCCGCCAGCAACATTGAGCTGAATGTCCTGCCCCGTCGCGACGACGTGCAGCTCACCATCTACAACGCCGAAGATCTGACACTGGTGCGGGAGAAACGAATTTTGACGCTGAAGCGTGGCTGGAACTGGCTGCAGTTCATGTGGAGCAACACGCTGATTGATCCGACCTCCCTGGAACTGGAACCCAAAACGCATACCGAGCAAATCGAGATCACACAGCTGGTCTATCCACCGCGTCTCAACGAGCTGGCGCGCTGGTCCATCTTTTCTGAAACCAACTGCGCTGCCGAATTCGAGCTGACCTATTTCACCTCCGGCCTCAAGTGGAACGCCTTCTACGAAGCGACCCTTGCGTCCGATGAACAATCGATGCAGCTGAAATCCTATGTCCGCGTGGATAACGGCAGTGGCGAGGATTACGAAAACGCCCAAACCCGTCTCGTTGTCGGCGAAATCAACCTCACAGAAGCCATCGCGAATCTTGCCCGGCGTCCAGCCTATCAGCCGCAGTTGGCTTTTTTTGGAAGTGCAGGTGAACTTCAAGACAAGAGTAAAACCTGGGATTTCGAGGATGTGGGTGAGATGGACGACCTGTTCGGGGGCGAGGCCTCGGACAGTCTCTCGAGTTTCCTCTATTTCAAGAAGGAAATTCTCAAACAGGCGCTAAGTGAATACCAGCTCTATACCATCGAAGGGCGCGAAACGATTCCCGACGGCTGGGGTAAGAGACTGCCGTCGATCAATGTGCAGAATATCGGCATCACCAACCTCTATAAATACGACGAGGAACGCTGGGGTCCCGATACCATACACTTTCTCTCCTTCGCCAATACCGAAGAATGCCAGCTCGGCGAAAATCCGCTGCCCGATGGGCGGGTACGTGTCTGCCGCACGGTCGATGCGGAACAAAGGCTTTCGTATGTCGGAGCCGCGGACATCAAGTACATCCCGGTCGGTGACGAAATCACACTCGAACTCGGTATCTCGCAGAAGGTGACGGTTGAGCCTAAACTGATGCGCATCCGCACAGACAATTATCGTCTACTCAAGGACGTTCCTGAAGGCGAAGGCCAAACCGGACCGGTGAGCGGCGACATTACTGCCTGGGATCAGATTACTTCGTGGAAGATCGTCCTCACCAACACACGTCATCTACCGGTCGAGCTGGAGATTACGCGTTTGATTGGAACTAGCGACTGGGACATCCAGACGGATGAGCCCTATGAAAAGTATGACGCCCACCACATCCGCTTCAATGTCCGGCTAGAACCCCGCAGCAAACGGGAAATACACTACGAGCTGACCGAACACGTATTGCGGGATGATCTTTAACGCAGCATGCAACCAGGAGGCACTCATGAAACGATTGGCAATAACACTCGCGACCGCAGCGGTCTGCGGTGCGGTGGAGGCAAAAGTGGATCTGGTAACGATCCCGACGCGCGACACGGTACAGTTGACCATCTACAATTCCGCCGATATGACGCTGGTGCGCGAACAGCGCGCCCTGACCCTCAAGGAGGGCATCAACAAGCTCCAGTTTTCGTGGGAAAATACGCTGATCGATCCGACCAGCCTGGAGATGCTCCCCAAGGCAAACGCGGACCAGATCGATATTCAGGACCTGATCTATCCCCCGCGCGTTCAGAACCTGGGACTATGGAATGTGAACAGCCGGATCAGCGGCAAGTCGCCGGTGGAGATCAGCTACCTAACCAGCGGTCTCTCGTGGCGGGCTTTCTACATGGGGACACTCACGCCCGATGAAACACAGCTGCGGCTGCAGGGGTACGTCCGGGTAACCAACAACAGCGGCGAGGACTATGAAAACGCCCAGACACGATTGATTGTCGGCAAGGTGCATCTGGTCGACCGGATTGCCGAGCTGGCGCAGCGAGAGCAACCCTATGGCCGGCCGGGAGCGGGGATTTACCCGTCATCGGGACTGCTCGGCGGCGTTGGATATGCACGGAAGGGCGAAGTCGCCATGGCATTCGACATGCCGATGCTTGCCGCAGAAGAAGCCAAGAAAATCACCAAGGAAGGGCTGAGTGAATACTTTCTCTATACCATCGAAGGCACGGAGACGATTCCCAACACCTGGTCGAAGCGGCTGCCGAGTTTCGATACCGATGATATTCCGGTCCGGAACCTCTACAAGTTCGAGGAGGAGCGTTATGGCCCGCAGGCGCGCCGCTTCCTCAGCTTCAAGAACGACGAGGACCACGAGCTGGGCGATACGCCGATCCCGGGCGGAGCGATGAAAGTCTACCGCAGCACCGGCGAGGACTCGCACCTATCCTACGAAGGCCAGTCCAGCTTCAAGTATATCCCGGTCGGTGAAGATGTTGAGCTGGATCTCGGCCCGGTGCAGAACGTAATCGTCGAGCCGAGGCTTATGAAATCGGCGACCGACAACTACCGGTTCCGCAACGAAGGCAACATTACCGGATGGGACGAGATCCGTGACTTCCAGGTCGAAGTCCGCAATACCCGGCCGGTACCGGTGAAGATAGAAATCAAGCGCAACTTCGGAACCAGCTACTGGACTCTCGAAAAGGACGGCGACTTCGGAACCTTCGAGAAAGACGATGCGGACACCGTCAAGTTCACCCTTGAACTACCGCCGGAATCGAAGCAGATCTTCACCTATCAACTCACCACCTATCATGGAGATAACCGCGGATGAAAAGTGAACATGGAGACGTGACGGTGTCACGGCTTATGTTTCACGGCTCACGCAAAGGAGACCAACTCATGAAATACCTTACGACAATAATAACTATCGCAGCACTCGCTGCCACCACCCAGGCCCGCATTAAGATGGTGGCCTTGCCGGAACGCGGGTTGACGGATATACGGCTGGACAATCCCGGCGCAACGCTGATTGAAGAAGAACGCGTCCTGACCCTGCAGAAGGGCTTGAACAAGGTCGACTTTTCATGGAAGGGCGTACACATCGATGCGGATTCAATCCGACTGACCGTACTCGATCATCCGGACGAGGTGACCTTGCTGAACGTCAGCTACCCACCGAATGAGCAGGCGCTGGTATGGGAGATCAGCAGCAAGGATGCTGTCGAGGAAACCGTGCGCATCTCCTACCTGCTCTACAATATAGACCGGCTGGTGACCTATAAGCTGGTGGCCGACAAGGCGGAAACCAAGGTCGATTTCAAGAGTCATCTGATTCTGAGAAATTTCTCGGGAGAGGATTTCGACAACGCCCGCGTGCTGCTCGACTACGGCGAAGCATTCGAACGCGGTATCCGGCATGAGGAGACCAAGCAGCTGCTCTTCCTGAATCCGGGCGAGTTGCCCATTGAAAAAACCTGGACATTCGATGCCGCCACGCTTCCATGGGATCCGGAAAAGGTCAGCGGCAATGTCGGCATCCCGGTGTCGTACATCATCAGGAACACGAAGGACAACGGGCTCGGCGGGTTCGCGCTCAACGGCGGCAAGGCGCGGGTCTACCAGGATGACGGCCACGGCGGAACCATCGTACTGGGCGAGGACTATGCGGATCTCGTGCCGGTAGGCGAGGAGATGGAGGTGTATATAGGCGACAGCCGCGACATCACGGTGACGCAGAAGAAGATGATGGATAAGCAGATCAACATCCGTCGCAACAGCAAAAACGCCATCGTGCTGTACGACACCGATGAGCTGATTACGGCGACCATTGAAAACTTCAAGGACACCCCGGCCAGGCTGACCTTGATCCAGCATATCGCCGGGCAGTGGGATATGGAATCATGCAACCTGGAGTACGAACTGGAGGACGCCTTTACCTTGAAGTTCGAGATCGAGCTGGCCGCCAACAGCAAGCAGGAGTTCGAGATGCATTACCACCGTCGCAACATACGACCATAGCCGCATGTGGCTGCTGCAGGGCGGATCATTCAATGAGTCCGCCCTTTTTATTCCCTCGCCTGCTGCGTTTCCCCGGCGTCAGGAATCGCAGGCTGCTCTCCGGCACGGTTGGCACGGTAATGCGGGGACATGATTTCCACACCCGCCCTGGCAAAGCAGTCCTGGATATTCTGGTGGAGATCGGAGAGAATGCGATACATCCGGTCGGGTCGCTTGGTCGCCACGATTAGTTTATACTGGACATAGAAGTCGTCCAGCGACAGCTGCAAGACAGTTGGTGCGGGATCTTCGAGCACATCCTCCACACCCTCCGCCGACTGGATCAACAGGTCATGCACGGTTCGCCAGGGGACATCATACCCTATCGACACCGTGGTGCCGATATTCACGCCGATGCTCTTGGTCAGGTTGCTGTAGTTGATGATCGTGTTCGATGACACCTGGGCGTTAGGAATGGAAATGATTTCATTTGTGGGTGTCTTCAGCCGTGTGGAAAAGGTGCGTCGCGCCATGACGGTTCCCTTCAAACCGCTGATCTCAACAAAGTCACCCGGCTGGAAGGAACGCATGTAGGTAAGCATCAGTCCGCCGAATATGTTGCCCACCGTAGACGTGGAACCGAGCGAAAACAATACCCCGATAAAGATGGATATGCCTTTGAATGCCGGCGAGTTTGAGCCGGGAATGTAGGGAAATGCCGCTACGACCGCAAACACGATAATCACCATCCGCACCAGGCGAAAGGTCGTATCAGCCCAGTCGGCATAAAAACCGCGTATCCGGACCTTTCCTTCCCCGATCTGCCGAAATACGTGCCTTAAACCGCGGAGAATGAAATGGACGATGAATACGATAACCAGAATCGCAAACAGGTTGGGAAGGTTCGATACAAAACCATGCGCGAAGTGGATAAACGGAGTACTCACCAGTTCAAACAGTCTGGCAGAAAGGTTGAAGGTCCATGGGAAAAAGCTGAGGACGAGATTGAGATAAATAATCAACAGGGCTAACAGCAGCAGTATACGAAGCGTCCTGATAAAGCCGTTGTTGATCGTCACCAGACTGTCGCCATCGACAAACTTGAGCATCTGCTTCCCGGAAAGCTTTCTGGTAGCCGCTTCCATTTCCCGTCGTGAAAGGATGCGGATGAATATCCACAACCCCAGGAATACAGCCGTGGCGACTAAAGCGAAAACCGTACCTTTAATGTAGGATTCAGAAGTATAATCCTTACGGTAAAGGTTAATGATCTCAGTTAGCTGACGCACCCACATCACTGCCAGCTGTTCCCTGGGAATGCCATGTAATTCCGCATCCGAGTCCAGGACCCAGCAGAGCACATCCGCACCGGACATGATCGCCGTGACATGCAGTTCATCATCGTTGTGCAGCCGGAAGGCTTCTGTGCTGACCAGTGGAGATTTAGCATGTGCACGGATACGGTCGACCACAATTTTGGCGCGCTGCTGTGCCGGAAGAGAAGAGATGTTCGTGACCTGAAAAAGCTCCTTGCCATGGAACCTGACCACGGCGACATCGTTCGTGCCGGTCTCGGCTGAAACAGGCCCCGCGTAAAGTCCCAGCAGGTATATCACCAGAATCAGGTATCTCATGATTCCCTCCTCTCCCGATATGATCGGACTGAAGGTAATTATGACGGTCTGGTCAGATTTCGCAAGTATATCCCAGGCGTCAGTCTGTCTGTTGCTCACTGTTTCAATACGCCCTGCGTTTATTTCGGAACCGCTACCGCCTCGTTGTGCAACAAATCCCTTTTAATCCGATATGCGTTCTTATAACGTGCCCGCATATATGGGAGGACATAGAAATGAATGTTGCTACAGCCATCCTCAGCCGCCGGTCCGTCAGGCATTTCGATCCCGAACACAAGATGAACAAGAAGGAGATCGATAAGCTTCTGTCACTGGCTGTGCAGTCGCCCACCGCGTTCAATATCCAGAACTGGCGCTTTGTGGTGGTCCGGGATGCTGCATTGCGGAAAAAGATCCGGGCCGCTTCCTGGGACCAGGCGCAGGTGACCGAGGCCTCCGTGCTTATCATTCTCTGTGCAGATCTCAAGGCGTGGGAAAAGGAGCCGATGCGCTACTGGCATTCCGCGCCCGAGCCCGTGCGCGAATTCATTGTCCCCACCATCCACGATTATTACAACGGCCTGGATCAGGTCCAGCGTGATGAAGCCATGCGCTCCTGCGGTATTGCGGCCCAGACGCTGATGCTGGCGGCCAAATCGATGGGCTACGATTCCTGTCCAATGGACGGTTTCGACTTTGAAGCCGTCGCCGAGCTGATCAACCTGCCGGATGACCACGCCATCAGCCTCTTCGTTGCCATCGGCAAGGCCGTCAATGAAACGGATGGCCCGAAGGACCTGCTTCCGCTGGACGAAGTGGTCATCAACGAAACCTTCTAGGCTGTAGTCAGCGCTAACGGCTGGATGGCCGCTTCGCTTGATGCGATTGGCGAGATTCCTTCCGGTTTGAGCTTCGAGGCTTCATCCAAAGATGCGTGAACTTATAGCGCGCAAAAGATATCACCAGGAAAATGCCGAACATTATGAAGGTTATGCATCCTATCATCAGTGCCTGAGGCGGCACCTCGTCCTGCACCTGATACTCATGTGTGGCCCCGGCACACAGCAGCAGCCCACCAATTAAAATGACGACGGCCGCAAGAAGTGCGGAATACGATGGTCCGTGCTTGTACATCATGGCACACATAGATTGACTTTCCCCCTATCAAATAAAGCTGCACCATACAGATCGTTGTGACCGTCGTATGAGGTTGATTATTGAGATTTCCTTCACGTCGGATCATCATATAGTCGCGATTGATCTTAGCGCAAACAGTCTACGCATTTGTTTTTTAGTAATATTTGCCATACATTTTTGTATCTAATGTAACTTTTTGACCTGGAACTGAATGCACTGTCTTGCATCGTGAAAAACAGTTTTATGCATGAGGTATAAAGAATATCCCTTCGTATCTTAAGTGGCAGAATGGAACGACATCCCCATCACGGATTCCCAGAAAGAGTGCTCTTGCGGAGTATAGGCAAGCGGATGGGAGCAGTAATTACTTTCGGATTGATTCGACTCTATAGAATGCGATCGGCAGGTTCTCCGTCTCCTCGTACTCCATGACCCCGAGTTCTCCTTCCATCCCATCGATTAACCAGAACGCATCAGAAAGCAGGTTGGTCGAACGGTAAACCGCATACTGGCAGTTGCTA
>JBNLDM010000119.1:0-74742 GCA_050304335.1 Pontiella sp. | reverse complement strand
GTCTCGCGCAGAGGCGCCAAGATCGCGGAGAAAGTGTGGGAAGGTGCGGACTGGGAATCTCACACGGAGATAACGGAGATCGCGGAGAGGGGGAGGTTTCAGGTGTTGGGTGTTAGGTGATGGTCAGGCTTTAGCTGGTTCTGCGGTTCTGTGTGAGGTAATCGCTAAACCGTTGAAGACGTTGAACCGTTGAAATTTAAACGTGAAATGTGGGAGGCAGCGCTACCAGCCGCCGAGTTCCTCGGCGAGGTCGATTGCGATGGTATCGGCTCTGCATTCGGATTCGGCAGACTGCAGGGCGGCGTCGAGCATGCGTTCGCGTATGGCAATCAGGTCGCGCACCTGATCCAGCGGCGCGCCGGCCATGATCGCGAGATCTTCGTTCAGCGTTTTCAGCACGGGTGCCGTGCGCCGTTTCTGGTCGGCCACCTGGGTGTAGTAGGCGTTGGCCATGTCGAGCGTAACGCGCAGGCGGTCTTCGATCATGCTGCGCTGCTGCATCCGCGCGGCCTTAAACAGCGCCTGCTGATGCTGGTAAACCGCGATATCGGGATTACGCGTGCCCCATGGCAGCACGATGGATGCCGACAGTTCCCATCCCTGTGAACCGTCTTCATAATCGATGCTATACGCCGGCTGGATATATTTCAGCCGGAACCCGTCTTCGGAGCGGGCGGCCTCCTCGGCCAGCTGCATGGCGCGCATGTCGGTATCCAGCCGCCGGTAATCGGAGCGCTGTTCCAGGGCGGTGCGCAGGAGTGATTTGATCTCCAGCTGCGAAGGCATATCGATGACGGCGAGTTTCGAAAGTCTATCCAGATCGGCATCCGGACCCACGACCATGCGGATGCGGCGCTGCATGTCCAGGAAGTCGTTCATCTGTTCGCCATAATCGTTCACCAGTGCCAGATAAGTGCTGTAGAGCCGTGCCCGGTCGCTTACCGTCAACTGGTTCAATTCAACCCGCTGGTCGGCGAGTTCCAGATAGGGTTCGATGAAGTCCATCTCGTGTTCCATCAGGGCCAGCTGCCTGCGAAGCATGCGGTAGGTGCAGAAATTGCGGTACACCCCGACGACATCCTGCCATTCGAGCGCCGCAATGCGCAGCTGTTCCGACTGGGCGGCGAGGGCCAGCTGCTCCTGAAGCCTGGTCTTGCTCCACCGGTCGGGCAGGTAGACGCGCAGGGCCAGTCCGACATCGTTGTCGCTGACGCTGGGGCGCAGTTCGAGGCCATAGTCCGAGCGGGACCGCGCAAAGGTTTTCGATTGTTCCAGCTCGGTGGACTCGTCGATCAGGGCACCTTCGTTCTGCTTGCGGATGGTGCCGCGGAAGGCGGCCTGCTCCATGAGGGATTCGAGATCGGGCGTCGAGGCCAATGCGTTACCGATGCAGAGCAATGCGGGCAGTGTGATGGGAAGGATGTTCCGGCGCATTATCGTTTCCCAAACCATTGCTCAAAGATAGAAATATCCGGCACCACGACGACCTGTTCGCCCGGCAGCAGATCGCCATCCTCGATATCGATCACGATGCGTCGGCCGCGCAGCAGCTGGTCGCTGAAGCCGGTGTTGACGGGCAGCTTGCGGATGTCGGCCGTGATGGATTGGACCTCGCCGTGGAAGACCTGCCGGTTGGCTTCGGTAATGATCCGACAGCGCTCGCCGAGGGCCAGATCCATCCGGTGCGCTTCCGGCATGAAGGCGATCACCCGCCGGGTGGATACATTGCTGATGCGCACGACCGGATCGCCGGTTTCCACGATATCCCCCGGCTGATGCAGCACTTCGGCCACCACGCCGGACGTGGTGGTTTCCAGGCGGCAGCGTGCGGCGGCGAGTTCAGTCAGCTCTTCCGAGTCGAGTTTGTCGGAATCAACCATCGCGGCATCCAGCCGCTCCTCCAACTGCTTGATCAGGCCGGGGTAGCGGGCCAGCACCTGCCGGGTGGCTTCAATCTGCGGCCGCAGGTCTTCAATGTCCTGTTCAAGAACGAGGCGCTTATTGAGCATATCCTCGGTGCGGGCCCAGCGCGATTCAAGCGCGAGCAGTTCCGCCTCCGTCTTGGCCTGGTCGAGCTTCTTGCTTTCCAGTTCGTAGCGGATCGCATGAATCTTGTCGCGGGTCTTCATCAGGGAGGCCTGGTCCATGAGCAGTTCCGCCGCCAGCGCCTCGTTGTCCAGTTCACCGATCAACTGGCCGGCCTGCACAATGTCGCCCATGCCGACAGTGAGGCTCTTCAACCGGCCGTCTTCAAGCGGCGAAACATATTCGTAGGTGCGTTCCGCAATGCCATGGAAGCGGACGCGGTACATGCCGCCCGGCAGCAGTACGAGCACCATGATCGCCGCGCCCAGCCAGACGAACCATGGCCAGCTGTTGAACATCTGGCGGACAAGGTGGCGCCGGTGCTGGCGCAGGGGAGGTCGTTTGAATTTCTGGTTGGTCATGTCCGAATCCCCCTAGAGTTCTACCGTGGTTCGCTGCATGACCAGGTTGACCTCGGCTATGGTGTCGAGCGCCTCGAGCTTCTTGACGATATCGACCTGATAGGACGGATCGATCAGGCGTACCTGGTAGGAATATTCGAGCAGATCGCCCTGAACGGCTTCCCGCATGGCAATCAGCATGTAGGCCGAGCAGCATTCGGACATGATGCGGTCCACATCTTCACGGACGGTATCGTCGTCTGCTTCCACCAGAAAGCGCAGCATGGCTTCGTAGCGGCGGCGTGTGGCGAAGGGGGCCCAGTTTAAAAGCACGATGACCGAGCTTAGCAGCACACACCCCGCGACCGCCACGGAATACATGCCGGCCCCGCAGGCAATGCCCAGGCCGAGGGCGGCGAACAGAAACATCATGTCGCGCGGGTCGCGTACCACCGTGCGGAAGCGGATAAGCGACAGGGCTCCAAGTACGCCGACTCCGCGGGCGATGCTGTCGCCCATCGACATCATGACCATGCAGGTGATCATACCGCCCAGGATGAGTGTGTGGACGAACGAGCGCGAGTATGATAGCGATTGAAACGTCAGCTGGTACAGCTTGGCGATGACCGAGCACAGCACGAAGCTCAGCAGCAGTGCCGAAACGACATGCTGCAGGCTGAGGCTCTGCGAGCTGCTCGCCGAAGCCAGTAAATCCAGAAAGCCCCCTGTATCCATAGCACCCCTTTAATCTATTATAAGCTCATCGGCAAATGGCGAGTCGCCCCGGCCGATGAGAAGCTTTTCCATCCAGATCGCCGTGGAATACTTGCAGTTGCCCACGCGAATCAGTTCAAAGTGCTGCACCAGCTCAATCATCCAGGTCGGCACCTGTTCCGTGCACTTGACCTCCAGCACCAGCGGCGAATCCCTGCGATAGCGGACCATACCGCTGTCCATGGAAATAAACCGTCCGTTAGTTCCCCAGTCAAACGCATCACGCACGGGCTGGTAGCTGAGCTGCGAATCGAAGGTTACCCGCGCATAGTGGTCGTAGATGCCGGTATACGCCTCGCGGCTATACCGGACAAAAACGCGGGGCTCTGCGCCGATCTCGTCGTGCAGGCGCACGAATTCACGGAAGGCTTCGCGTTCCTTCACGGACTTCAGGTTGAGTTCGTCCACATGCCGGCGGAGGATGCCGGGCTTCCATTGATCGAAGGGGATGCAGGCGCGCGACTTGATGATCCGGTCAAAGTAGCGGCGCTTGATTTCCAGGAAAACCGGTGCCTCCCCGGGCGGTTTTCCGTATGTACGCACACGCAGCTTGAAGCGGTGCGACAGTTCCCACTCCTTCGCGTAATGAAGCGCCAGGGAAGGGGTGTCGTACTGGATGGTGACAATGTAGTACCGGCCACCGGCCGCCGCACAATGCCGGTCCATTGTGCAATAAGGTTTTATAAATTGCTTAATGGGTTCGACGAGCGTGCGGGGAATTATGTACTTCGCCTCGAAGCGGTCCAGCTCCGTGGAAAAGTCGGCCTGATCCTTTATCTCCTTGATATGACTGCGTTCGCTCATAGATATATGGTCAATTGATAGCACTTATATAATTCTAACAACTAGTAAAAAACAACGCATACGTGTATATTAGAACTTATCCTAAAACCTGCACCGGTGCGGGGACGTGGCCCAGTGGCATGAACGCCCGATGAAATGGTTGCAGGCCGGGCATCTGTGTTTCCGATAATGAGGTCCAGGGATAGATTCCAGATGGCACGTCAGTCAGCCGGTTTCAATTGTGTGGCGGGAAGGTTTTCAACCGTTCCCGCCCTACAAAAAGCGGGCGAAGGAAACATGAGGATGCCGGCTGTCACTAAGCAGGTAAACCTCTGTAAAACGGGTACGCAAGGCTCGCAGCACCCTAACACTTTCCAAACATTCAGGAAGCGGAAGATTGACAAAACCCGTTGCTCGAGTGCCAAATACAAACTTTTACGATTAAATGTTCCGGATCGTGAAGCCGTGGGGGTGAATTCGTCGGGCAGCGCTTAATTAACTTTGTTTCGAAAGGGGCACGTGCAATGCGTGTATGGATTGTTAGACTTTTATCGCTGGTACTGTGCGCGACGGCTGGGGCCGGGCCGGTTGTCAATGAATTCCTGGCGTCCAACCAGTCCATCTACCCCGACAACTGCGATTTTGACGACTATTCCGACTGGATCGAGCTCTACAATCCTGACAGCACCAATATCCCTTTGACGGATTGTTACCTTACCGATGATTTGACACTGCCCTTGAAATGGAAGATTCCGGACGGTGCCGCTATTTCATCGCATGGCTATCTCATGATCCGGGCCGATGGGTACAATGCCGCTCCCGGAGAAACCCGCGGCCGCGACTATTATCCGGTCAACAGCACCTTTATCACCAAGCGCTACCACGCCGGTTTCAAGCTGAGCGCCGGCGGGGAATCGGTGGGCCTCTTCCGTGTCACTGCACCGCCAACCGATGCGACGCTGATATCGCTGGGGGCCATCTGGAAGTACCGCGACCTGGGGACCGATCCCGGACCGGACTGGATGAAGCTGAACTACGATGATACCGGCTGGTCCTCCGGTGCCGCCGAACTGGGCTACGGCGACGGTGATGAAGCGACGGTGGTCAGCTTTGGTCCCAACTCGGGCGACAAATATCCCACGACCTACTTCCGTCATCGTTTCACCGTGACCGATCCGTCCTTTATTGCCGACATCCGCTTGAATATAAAGGTTGATGACGGTGCCATTATCTATCTGAACGGTACGGAGGTTTCCCGGCTCCACATGACGGATGGACCCAAGACCTATCTGGACTACTCCGGCCTGGGTGGGGCGGAATACGGGTTCGAGCTGGTTGATATCCCGCAGACGGAGTTCCGTGCCGGCGACAATGTCCTGGCGGTTGAAGTCCATCAGGCCGACCCGGGAAGCAGTGACATCAGCATGGTTGCAGAGCTCATGGTTTCCGAGATTAATCCTGCCAGCGTGGTACTGCTGGACGCGATCTCGAACTTTCCCGCGCAGGTCACGGATGTATCCTATGGCCGCGATCCTTCCTCCACCAACGGCTGGTCGTTTTTTGCCGAACCGACGCCCGAAGGGAGCAACTCGACCGAGGCACTGGTGCAATTTGTACCTGCCTCCGCCGTTACGGCCTCGCTGGAAAGCGGCTTCTACACCGGCGCCCAGTCGGTAACCCTTTCAAGCACCGGGGGCGGAGAAACCATCCATTATACGCTCGACGGTTCCGTGCCCGCATCCTCCTCGCCGGTATATTCCAACGCGCTGGCTGTTTCCGATACAACCATCCTCCGGGCCAGGGCTTTTGCAGCGGGCAGAATGCCGGGGGAACTGCTGACCCGGTCTTATTTTATCGACGAGGATACTACGCTGCCCGTGTTTTCCTTTGTGGCTGATCCGGATACCCTGTTCGACGATACCTTCGGCATTGCGCAAAACAATACCGCCTATCCCTTTAAAGGACGGGAAGTGCCGATCCGCCTGGAAATGTATGAAGCCGACAAGAGCCTTGCCTTTGCCGTGAACGCCGGGACCCGCATCGCCGGTGAAAACATCTGGCAGAAGGCGCAGAAGCCGTTCAATATCTACATGCGATCCAGGTACGGCGACGATTTGATCAACTATCAGGTATTCCCCGGCCAGCCGGTGGCGACCTTTGGCGAGATCAGTCTGCGCAACGGCGGCGACGACTGGGAGAATACCCTGCTGCGCGATGCCATGATGCCCACCATGCTGGAAGGTCAGATGGACGCCGGGTTCTATTCCTACCGGCCAAGCATCATGTTTCTCAACGGCGAGTTCTGGGGCCTCTACAATATCCGCAAGCGCTTTGATGAAACCTACTTTGCCAACGAGCACCAGTTGGCGGAGGGGGATTACGACCTGGTGGGATACATCAATGACTTCGTGCATGACATCGCCTATAACAGCGCGACTCCGCTGACCGCCGAAACCGGTACGACGGAAGCGTATGAGTCCCTGCTGTCGTTCTGCACGACCAACAACCCCGCCGATCCCGCCATCTACAATCAGATCAAGGAAATGATGAGCGTTGACTCATTCATCGACTGGGCGGTTGCCACCGACTTTGCCTACAATACCAGCTGGCCGCATAACCGCGAGTTCTGGTGTGCCCATGCGGACGGATCGAAATGGCAGTGGATCATCAACGACTTTGACCGGGGCATGAATGTCGATGCGATCAACAATTCCTCCTCGAAATCCCTGATCGACGACTTCCAGTCCATCGAAAGCCTGTTCGCGCGTCTCGACAACAACAGTGATTTCGTCAACCGGCTCGTCCAGCGCTACGCCGCCCATCTCGCAAGCACGTTCCAGCCGCAGCGGATCAGTGACGAGCTGGATATCCTGACCGCCGAACAGGACGCCGAGGTGGCCCGTCACAAAGCCAAATGGCCCGGCTCCATGTCCGACCGGCCCGGTCAGATTGCCGAGATAAAGAACTTCTTTGTGATGCGGCCGGCCTCGGCGATCAACGGTCTGCAGAACTATCTGGGCGCCAGCGGCACGCTGTATCCCCTGAGCTTTGCCGCATCGCCGGCCGGCGGTGGAACCATCCGGATTGCAGGCGTGGCAATGATGCCGGGCTACAGCAGTTCGGTTGATCTTTTCGCGAACACGCCGGTGGAACTGACGGCCGAGCCGGCGCCGGGCTATGCCTTTGCAGGCTGGAGCACCGGCAGCACGAACAATACTATCGAAATCACGCTCAACGCCGCCCAGTCCATCACGGCCAGTTTTGTTCCGGGCGCCGAAACCATTATTCCCTCCAGTATTGCGGCCAACCTGACGCTTCCATCAGCGGGATCCCCGTATTCACTGACCAACGATCTGATTGTTGAGGCCGGCAGCACGCTTACTCTCGACCCGGGAGTCAAACTACTGATGCCGGCCGGGAGGAGCATCCGAGTCTACGGCGCGCTCAACGCCAACGGCACGGATAGCCAGCCGGTGGAAATCCTGTCAAGAACCGGTGCGCGATGGGGGAATCTGGGCTTTGTCAATGCCACCGGCGTTTCCACTCTGAACCATGTCATCATCCGCGGAGCCGGCGCCAGCCGGTTCGACCCCCTGAACCTCAAGGCGGCCGTATCGGGCTACAACTCGACCATCATACTGGATCACGCTGATATCGATGCGCTGCAGCCCGTCTTTTCACGTTACGGTTCAACAACCATGCGCGACAGCACGGTTCATATCCAGTTTACCGGTGACGGCATCAATATTAAATCGGGCGACGGCCTCGTGGAAGGCTGCACCTTTACCGGGAACCACTCGCCAGACACGGACGCCATCGATTTCGACAATGTCGCGGGCGGGCGGATCGTCGGGAACCGAATCTATGCCTTTTATGGGTTCAACAGCGATGCCATCGACGTCGGTGAGGGCTGCCAGAACCTGATGGTCACCAGTAACCGCATCTTCAACATCACCGACAAAGGGGTTTCGGTCGGACAGGCTTCCGTGGCCTACATCGAACGCAACCTGATTGTGGATTGCGACATGGGCGTGGGTATCAAGGACAGCGGTTCCACGGCCTACATTGACCAGAACACCTTTGCCCGCTGCAATACCGGTGTGGCCTCCTATGAAAAGAATATCGGGGCCGGCGGCGGTATCGCCCACATCAGCAACTGCATTTTTTCACGCTCCAAGGATGAGCCGGTCTTCGTTGACCCTCTATCCATCCTGACAGTCGACTACTCGCTGTCCGACACGCTCGCCCTGGCCGGATCCGGCAATCAGCTGAACGACCCGCTCTTCACCGATGCAGGGTACTACGACTTCTCCTTAACCGCGGCATCACCGGCAATCGATGCGGGCGATCCGGCGCATGCACTGGACGGTGACGGTTCGCGCGCGGACATGGGCGCCTACTATACCTTCGATCCGGAAGACTATCCCTACTTCATACCGAACCTGGTGGTGATCAATGAAGTGCTGGCGCACTCCCACGATATTGCGCCGGACTGGATCGAGCTGTTCAACTCCAGTTCAAGGGATGTTGATCTAGGCGGCTGGTATCTAAGCGATGATCCGGACACGCCGTTGAAATACCGCATCGCCGACGGGACCATACTGCCGGCAAACGGATACATCGTCTTCCGCGAGAATTATAATTTCGGGCAGGCCAGCAGCGATCCGGGCGCCTTGATTCCATTCGCTCTGAGTGAAAACGGCGACACAGTGAACATATTCGGTCCCGGCAATGCGCTGCGTCCCGATTATAAGGAAAAGGAAACCTTCGGTGCCTCGCTGCGCGGCGTCACCAAAGGGCGCTACTACAAAGCCAGCACACGCACCTATAACTTCGTGACCATGGCTGTGCCCACCCCCGGAGCGGCCAACAGCGACCCGCTAGTCGGTCCCGTGGTCATCAGTGAAATCATGTACCATCCGCCGGTGTCCGAAGCCGAATATATCGAGCTGACCAATATCGAATCGAACCAGGTGACCCTCTACGATGCGGATCTCGGCGAGCCGTGGCGCATGACGAAGGGAATCGATCATGTATTTTCGTCCAGCAGTCCCGTCGTGATGCAGCCCGGCGAAAAGCTCATACTTGCGCGCAATGCGACGGCCTTCGCATCCGAATATGGCGCACCTCCCGGCACGCAGGTGATCCAGTGGGACGCGGGTGCGCTTGACAACGGCGGAGAAACGCTCGAGATTTCGCTGCCCGGCGACACGAATCAAGTGGGCGAGCTGCAGTTCGTCCGCATTGACCGGGTCGACTTCTCAGACGATGCTCCATGGCCCACCGGTCCTGACGGCGGCGGCACAGCCCTCGCCCGCATAAACGAACGCGCCTACGGCAACGACTTCGCCAATTGGCGCGAGGCGTCGGCCACGCCGGGTCAAACCGGTTTCATGGAATGGCTGGGCGGTCAAAGTCTACCCGCCGGGCAGGATGGACCGAACGATGATCCCGATGGCGATGGTATCCAGACCGCAATCGAATACGCCTGCGGAACCGACCCGATGGTCTTTTCCACCATGGCCGGGGAGTATGCCATTTTGCAGACGCCGTCAACAGTCTCCTTCCTGCTGCCGGCTCAGCGCTCTGACCTGGGATATGCCATCCAAAAGACGACCAGCCTGACTGTGCCGGTCTGGACCGATCTCGTGGGTACGGTGTCGGTCGGGGGTGGGCAGACGCAGATCGAAGCCGTAGATCCGCTTGTGGGCGATACAGGCTACTACCGCTTTAAAATCATTCTATACAACTACTACTAGGCCTGTCTCGCGCCAATGGTTGATGTTCACATCAGCAGGGCCTGCCTGTTAATCGGATGTCTTAAAGGATGGGCAGAAAGACGGTACGTTAAGGATTAATTTGGATCGCTAAATGGATGGTCGCCGGTGTCGACAGGGGAGTGGAGACGGCGCGGACCGGATGAACAGAGGAAGATCAGTGCTTAGACAATGCGCAACCGCTTTTTTATTGATTCTGTCAGGTGTGGATGTCCTTCAGGCAGCAAGCGAGCCCCTGGGACCGAGCAGCCGGCGCGGTGCCATGGTGATCAGCGAAATCATGGTGGACGCACCGTCGGACTGGGGCGGTACCAACAGTCTGGAATTCATTGAAATCTACAATACGGGTCTTATTACCGAGGATCTGACCGGGCACCGCTTCTCAGGCGACATCGACTACACCTTCCCGGACGGTACGACTCTGGCACCCGGCGCATTCCTCGTAATTGCCAAGGATCCTGCGGCCGCGCAGTCTTTCTATGGCGTAAACTGTCTGGGTCCCTACAACGGCAAGCTGGCCAATGGCGGGGGAACACTGCGCTTCCGGAACGAGCTGGACGGCATTCTGCTCGAGGTGGAATACGACAACCATGCTCCCTGGCCGGCGGCGGCCTTCGGAACCGGACACTCCCTGGTGCTGAGCCACCCCAGCTACGGTGAAAACGATGCACGTGCCTGGTCGGCCAGCGATGTGATCGGGGGATCCCCGGGAACGTTCGAGACATATGGTGTCGAGCCCGTCCGCGGCGTGGTGATCAACGAGTATCTCGCGCACACCGATCTGCCGCGGGTCGACTATGTAGAGCTGTTCAATTCCGGTTCAGCGGCTGTCAACCTGTCCGGAGCGTGGCTCAGCGACGAGGCCGGTACGAACAGATACCGCATACCTGACGGGACTTCCATCGCCGGTCGCGGCTTCCTGAGTTTTGACCAGAATGAACTGGGATTTGCGCTTTCCGCGGATGGCGAACAGATCTTCCTGGTCAACTCCAATCTTACGCGGGTGCTTGACGCAGTCGCCTTCCGTGGTCAGGCCAACGGCGTGGCGGAAGGGCGGTATCCCGACGGCGCACCCGGCTTCCAGGCGCTGTCCGCCGTCACCGAAGGCGGTGCCAACGCGGCACCGCTGCTGCGCCCGGTGGTGATCAATGAAATCATGTACCACCCGATTTCGGAATCGAACAACGACGAATATATCGAGCTCTACAACCGCAGCGCCGGACCGGTTGATCTCTCCAGCTGGCGACTGCAGGGCGGCATTTCCTACCAGTTCCCCGAAAACGTGCAGATCCCCGCCCACGGTTATGTGGTCGTGGCGGAAAATGCCACCAACCTGATCGCAAAATACACTCAGCTCAATGCCTCCAATACCTTCGGAAACTATGACGGAAAGCTGGGGGATGGCGGCGATACCGTGCGGCTGTCCATGCCGGAGGATTTGATTGCCACCAACGAGTACGGAGTGGTCACGACGACAATTTATTACATCCCGGTGGACGAGGTGACCTATCTCGACGGCGGCCGGTGGGGGGAGTGGAGCGATGGCGGCGGCAGCTCGCTGGAACTGATCGACCCCGATGCAGACAACCGCCAGCCGGCCAGCTGGGCCGACAGCGACGAGACCGCCAAGGCGCCGTGGACGATCATCGATGTCACGGATGTGCTGGAGAACGGACAAAGCGCCGACGACGGCACAGCAAACCGGTTCGAATTCTATCTGCAGGGTGCCGGTGAGATGTTGGTGGATGATCTCGTATTTCTCAACAACGGCGGCGGGAATATGCTTTCCAACGGGGATTTTTCGGGCGGATCAGCCGGCTGGACCTTCGGGGGTGTCGTGCGCAACTCCTTTGTGGAGGGCGGTGTGGGCCAGGGCGGATCCGCTGCACTGCATCTGGTTTCCTCTGCCCGCGGTGACATCGGATGCAATCAGGCGGACCATGCGCTGGATGGTACCGCCGTGTATGGGGCTGCAAATACCGGAACGATCCGGGCCAAGGTTCGTTGGCTGAAAGGTTCACCTTATATGCTGCTTCGTTTGCGGGGCCACTGGATGGAAGCATCGCAACCGGTAACAGTCCCGACAAACTGCGGAACGCCGGGACAGCCCAATTCCAGGTTGGTGGACAATGCCGGCCCGGCGATCTGCGATACGCTGCACAGTCCCGTGCTGCCGGCGTCCGGTGAAGAAGTAACGGTCACAGCGCGGGCGGTTGATCCTGACGGCATCGATGCGATGACGCTGCACTACCGGATCGACCCATCCGGTTCCTATTCAACCATGACCATGCGCGACGATGGTGCGCTGGGCGATGCGGTCGCCGGGGATGGCCTCTATTCCGCAATCATTCCCGGCCAATCCAGTGCCACGCTCGCTGCGTTCTACGTCACGGCATCCGATGGATCTGCTTCAAGCCGGTTTCCGGCGTCGGCTCCGGCAAAAGAGTGCCTGATCCGGTGGGGCGAATCACCGCTCGCGGGCGGACTGGGCACGTATCGCTTATGGATGACAGCGGCCAATCTTGCGTTCTGGAACAGCCGGGAGAGAAACGCCAACGATCTGATCGATGCTACATTTGTCTACGGTACCAACCGGGTGGTCTACAATGTCGGCACCATGTACAGCGGCAGTCCTTTTCATACCGGTGCCTACAACGGTCCGACCGGATCGTTCGCATGCGATTATGAAATGAACTTCCAGCCCGACGAACGCTTCCTGGGCTCCGAACCGTTTGTTCTCTCGGGGGAAGGAAGCGACCAGGACTTCTGGTTCGACTTTACGACGCAGATCGATCTCACCAGCACATGGATCGGCCGCAAACTGGGTCAGCAGTACAACTATCGCCGCCACGTAAACGTGGTGCTGAACGGCTCCCGCCGCGGTGTCGTCTACATGGACAGCCAGCAGCCCAACAGTGAAATGCTGGACGAATACTATGCCGGCGATTCCGAGGGGGAACTGCGCAAGGTAGAGGACTGGTTCGAGTTTCGTCTGGACAACCAGAACTTCCGCTATATTACCGCGACGCTGGAACGCTTCAACGGATTGGATGGCGCCATAGACGCTAAACGCTACCGCTGGAACTGGCGGCCGCGTACGACGCAAAACCACGATCAGTGGTATGCATTCACCAATCTGGTCGCTGCAGTAAACGACACGACGGCCGCCGATTATGAAAGCCGTGTCCGGAGCTGGATGGATGTCCGGAACTTTGTCCGTCCCGTGGCGGTCAACCGCATCGTTTCAAACTGGGACAGCTACGGGTATGAACGCGGTAAGAACATGTATGCCTACAAACCCGGGAACAAAGGTTGGCGGCTGCTGTTGTGGGACATTGAGCTGGCCATGACGGACAGCTGGAACGGACCATACGATCCGATTGACGATTTTCATGATCCGGCTCTTGCTTCCCTGATCAAAGATACGCCCGCTTTCTATCGCGAGTATCTTATGGCGTTTCAGGAAGCCGTCGATCAGGTGCTGGTAGCCGGCAAGGTGAATCCGATTCTGGAAGAACGCTATGCTAATCTGGTCTCCAACGGCATCGCGGTCGCATCACCGACCGCTATCAAGAATTGGATCGCGACCCGCCGCAGCTACCTGCAGAGCGTGCTGCCGTCCGCCGACTTCGATGTGGATGGCCCGGACATTCTGTCGGTAGCCTCCAACAGCGTGGTGCTCACCGGCAGCGCACCGTTGCAGGTCGCGGAGATCCAGGTCAACGGGATTGCCTATCCGATCAATTGGACCAGTGTCACCGAATGGAGCATGCGGGTGCCGCTGTACCCCGGTACCAACATGCTGTCGATTGATGGCGTGGACCGATTCGGTGAGACCGTTTCCGGGGCAAGCGCATCGCTGACGGTTACAAGGACCGACCATGCCGTTGATCCATTGGATGCCGTAGTCATCAACGAATGGATGGCCGATAACGATACCTCCACCACCGATCCATCCGATGGTGACCATGAAGACTGGTTCGAACTGTACAATACGGGGACCACAACGGTCGATCTGGGTGGCTGTTATCTTACGGACGAACTGGACGAACCATTCGAATTCCGGATTCCGGACAATGGCCACTATACGATTACTCCGGGCGGCTATCTCCTGGTGTGGGCCGATGGGGAGCCGGAACAGAATTCATTGAGCCAGCCCGATCTGCATGTCGGTTTTTCGCTCAGCAAAGAGGGCGAGACGCTCGGATTGTATGCTCCGGACGGACATGTGATCGATACGGTTACCTTCGGAGAGCAGGTTGAGAATCGCTCGGAAGGCCGCTGCCCATCCGGTTCTCAGACCATCCTGAAGCTGCTGGACTCAACGCCGGGTGATGCCAATACACTTCCGGCGGATGGGCCGGCTATAACGGATCTTCAGGTTGATTTTCCGGCTATCAGCTTCAACTTCGGCTCGGTAAGCGGATTGTATTACCAGGTGTACGGCGCTGCCGACTTGCGGAGTATCTACTGGATACCTGTGGGTACCCCGTTTGAGGGCACAGGGGAAGAGCTCTCATGGACGAATTCAATTGCTGGTCAGGACATATGTTTTTTCCGTGTCGGCTTTTCTTTTATCGGTGCGGTGCAGGTGTTGAAGGACGTAACACTGGATGGGCCGGATATCATCTTTAACTGGGAGTCCCTCGACGGCCTGCAATACAGGATTCTGCACAAGAATACATTGCAGGATGCCGCCTGGAAGCCGCTGGGGGATCCAGCGGCGGGCACCGGCGGAATAATCAGCCGGACAAACAGCACAGCCGAATCTGACAGCCGATTCTATCTGCTAGGGGTGGATCTCTAGCCGGTTTCGCCTGTGTTGCAATGACGGCCCAGTCATTCTTTCATGCTATGATGTGTCGTGCGCCAGGCGTATTGCCAGCTCGACCGCTTCCTTGGCCGACCGGACCACGTGGATGCCGGAATCGATCTCGCCGTTCCGATGGAGTGCCCAGGTGTTGAGTCCGACCACGGGAATGCCGATCCGCAGCGCAAAGGCGATTTCAGAAAGCGTGCCGTAGGCGCCATGGATGGCGATCACCGCATCGCACGAGCTCACGAGCAGCATGTTTCGGAAAGGACCGAGTCCGGTAGGGATCGCAATGTCGATAAAACTGTTGGCGCTGCTACGGTCGCTGCTCGGCAGGATGCCGACCGTCTGCCCGCCGGCAGCCCTGGCGCCTTCGGAGGCCGCGCGCATCATGCCGCCGAGTCCGCCGCACAGCAGCGTGGCTCCCGACTCCGCGATATAGCGCCCGACTTCGACGCCCAGCTCATACTCCTCGTCGCTGGTGGTATTCGGCCCTAAAACCCCGATATTCAGTTTCATGCCGAAAGCCTACTCGAAATCCATCTTGTTTTCCACTGTTACCCGATTATATCGCTGCCGTGTATGAGCGCAGCGCCAGAGTACCCATTCCTGGGCAGCTTCGATCTTCATGCGGCGCAGGAAATATGCGGCTTGCTCGAGGGTGCTGGCATCGATTTCCAGCTGGAGATCGATGATATGGCGATCCGGAACATGCTGCCGTTCGAAGCCGCGATGGGAGGAACCTACGGCACGGGTGTCATGGCAGCCATCTACATTGACCCTTCATGGCTCGAGCACTGCTATCAGATTCTGGAAGCTCGGGATCGTTAATCCATCGGATCGAGAGTCAATTCAGCGATCCGGCATGATGGTCATTCACGAAGAACCGGAATCGCGGCACAGTTGTGGAGCGGATATCCGATCCGCGATCCCTCGATAGCGGGATTCCGTGCGCAAGAGAAACCCGCATCGGACATGCGGGCCACATCATCGCTGACGGATGCGGGATCATGTATCTGATGTGCATGCGGATAAATACGGGCTCTATTGTTGCATATTGTCCTTCGACCATATAACGTGGAATTGTGTAGTTGCTGGTAGTCAGGATAGGGGTGGGTATGAACAAGATTCTCTGCAGGAAACAGCTCTCGGAAACCGTCGTGCTGATGCGTCTGGAGGCGCCGTTGATCGCCTCGGAACGCCAGCCGGGGCAGTTTGTCATTCTTCAGGTCGATGCCGACTACGGGGAGCGGATCCCCTTGACCATTGCCGATGCCGATCCCGTGGAGGGTTCGATCACCATTGTATTCCAGACGGTTGGAAAAACCACGCAGCTGCTGGCAAGACTCGAGGAAGGGCAGCATGTCGAAGCCCTGGTTGGTCCCCTGGGCACCCCGACCCATATCGAAAATGCAGGCTCGGTGGTCTGTGTCGGCGGCGGCATCGGCACGGCGCCGCTGCGTCCGATTGCCGAAGCACTCAAGGCGGCGGGCAACCGCGTAACCATTATTCTGGGAGCCCGCACGAAAGACCTGCTGATCTTTGAGGATGAAATGGGCGCCATCGCCGACGAGCTGATCATCTGTACCGACGACGGCTCCTATGGACGGAAGGCGCTCGTCACCGAACCACTCACTGAGTGCTGCCAACGCGATCCCAAACCCGACATGGCCGTGGCCATCGGCCCACCCATGATGATGAAATTCTGTGCCGAGGCAACCCGCCCGTTCGGCGTGCCAACGGTCGTCTCGCTGAATACCATTATGGTCGACGGAACCGGCATGTGCGGCGGATGTCGTGTAACTGTAGGTGATGAAACCAAGTTCGTATGTGTCGATGGTCCCGAGTTCGACGGTCATCTGGTCGATTTCGACAACATGATCAACCGTCTTGCCTCCTACAAGAAGCAGGAGCGCGACCACATCTGCCGGCTGGAGGATGCGTAATGAGTCGCGAACTGACACCCAGGGAACGGATGGCGATACCGGCGCAGGAGATGCCGCAGCAGGACCCGCTGGTGCGGCGCTCGAATATGGAAGAGGTGGCGCTGGGCTATTCGCAGGAACAGGCTATCCTGGAGGCGGAACGATGCCTGCAGTGCAAGAATGCGCCGTGCATTTCCGGCTGCCCCGTCGGCATCGACATCCCCGGCTTTATCAGGGCCATCGCTGATGGAGATAATAAACTGGCTGTCGATATCATCAAGGACAGCAGCCTGCTGCCCGCCGTGTGTGGCCGCGTCTGCCCGCAGGAAACCCAGTGCCAGGCACCCTGCACCGTGGGGAAGGCGCTCAAGTCGATCGACAAGGCTGTGAGCATTGGCCGGCTGGAGCGCTTTGTGGCGGATTGGGAGCGTGAAAACGGGCTGGTTGAAGTGCCGGCCATAAAGCCGGCGAGCGGAAAGAAGGTCGGTATCATCGGTACGGGGCCTGCCGGATTGACGGTGGCTGCCGATGTCCGTCGCGAGGGGCACGATGTCGTGCTGTTCGAGGCATTCCATAAGCCCGGCGGCGTGATGGTCTACGGGATTCCCGAGTTCCGCCTGCCGAAGAAGATCGTGCAGCAGGAGATCGACGCGCTCACCGCCATGGGCTGCAAGCTGAAAACCAACTTCGTGATCGGCCGCACCCGCAAGATTACCGACCTGCTGGAAAAGGACGGCTTTGACGCGCTCTTTATCGGAACCGGCGCCGGCCTGCCGCGCTTCATGAACATCGAGGGCGAAAACCTCGTCGGCGTCTATTCGGCCAACGAATACCTGACCCGCTCCAATCTCATGCGCGCCTATGACAAGGAGCGTTCATCCACGCCCATTTTCGAGTCCGAAAAGGTCGCCGTACTGGGTGGCGGCAACGTCGCCATGGATGCAGCCCGTACGGCCGTGCGCCTGGGTGCGAAGGAGGTCCACCTGATCTACCGCCGTACCGAGGTTGAGATGCCGGCCCGTGTCGAAGAGGTGCATCACGCCAAGGAGGAGGGGGTCATCTTCCACATGCTGCAGAATCCCAGGCGCATCCTATCCGACGAGCGCGGCTGGGTGCGCGGTATCGAATGCCTGCGCTACGAGCTGGGCGAGCCCGACGACTCCGGTCGCCGCCGGCCGGTCGCCATCGAAGGCAGCGAATTTGAAATCGATCTGGATACGGTCATCGTCGCCATTGGCAACGACTCCAATCCGCTCATCCGCCAGACGACCCCGGGCCTCGAAACGAATCGCTGGGGAAATATCGTCGTCGATGAAGACGGCAGGTCCTCCATCAACCGCATTTATGCCGGCGGCGATATCGTCCTTGGCGCCGCCACGGTGATCCTCGCCATGGGGGAGGGCCGCAAGGCCGCCGCCGCCATGAACAGGATGCTGGCGGAATCCTGATCCCAGCCGGTACGGAAACACGACACTCACCGTGATGGTATCCCAATTCCTTGACGGGGTTTTGGTAATCAACTATTTTCCGATCAGCTTTTCTGATTAACCAAGTACGAGGTGTTCAAATGCTGGTTGCCGTACCGAAAGAGATTCTGCCGGGAGAAAACCGGGTTGCCCTGATTCCCCAAACCATTTCATCGCTGACAAAGGCCGGCCTTGAGGTGTTGGTGGAGAGCGGTGCGGGGGCCGGAGCGTTCATTGCCGATGAAGCCTATGTCGAGGCGGGTGCCGGGATTGCGCCGGATGCCGGAGCCCTCTATTCGTCAGCCAATATCATCTTCAAGGTGCGTCCGCCTGACGCTTCCGAGGTTGAGAAGATGCCTGAAGGATGCACGCTGATCTGCCTGATGGATGCCTTTTTCCGTCTCGATCTCATGGCCCAGCTGGAATCGAGGCGGATCAGCGGTTTCGGGCTGGAGTTCGTTCCGCGCATCACCCGCGCGCAGAGCATGGATGTGCTCAGTTCCATGGCGGCTATTGCGGGCTACCGCGCTGTCATTGAGGCGGCCGGGCTGCTGCCGAAATATTTTCCGATGCTGATGACATCCGCCGGAACGATTACCCCGGCCAAGGTGTTCGTTATCGGGGCCGGCGTGGCCGGCTTGATGGCCATCGCCACGGCCAAGCGGCTGGGAGCGGTGGTGGAGGCCTACGACACGCGTCCGGTGGTAAAGGAGCAGGTGGAGAGCGTCGGTGCCAAATTCGTCGAGTTTGATCTCGAGACCGGTGATGCCGAGGGCTCGGGCGGATATGCAAAGGCGCAGTCGGAAGAGTTCTATAAAAAGCAGCAGGAGCAGATGAAGGCCAAGGTTACGGCCGTCGATGTGGTCGTCACCACGGCGGCGATTCCCGGCAGGAAGGCACCGGTGCTGATTACCGATGAGATGCTGCAGGCCATGAAACCGGGCTCGGTCATTGTCGACCTCGCGGCCGAACGCGGGGGCAATACGGAGGGGGCCGCAGCCGGGGAGGTCGTCGAGAAACACGGCGTCAGGATTGTCGGCTACACGGACTATCCCTCCCGTTCGTCCGTCCACGCCTCGCAGCTGTTTTCGAAAAACATTTCCACCTTCCTGCTGAACATGGTGAAGGAGGATGGATTCAGGATCGACCTTGAAGATGAAATCGTCAAGGGGTCGCTGCTCGTGCACGACGGGCATGTGGTGCATGAGATGATCAAGCCGTTGATGGAGCAGGAGGGAGTCTAGCCATGGAAGCTTTTATCGGTGCTTTAACCATTTTCGTACTTGCGGTCTTTGTAGGCTACGAGGTCATAACCAAGGTGCCGCCCACGCTGCACACGCCGCTCATGAGCGGATCCAATGCGATTTCAGGCATCGCCATTATTGGTGCCATCCTGTGTGCCGGTGCCGGAGAGGCCGGAAACTTCTTTTCCGCCCTGCTGGGTTTTGTGGCGGTGGTCATGGCGATGATCAACATTGTCGGCGGCTTCATGGTAACCGACCGCATGCTCCACATGTTCAAGAAAAAGAAGGATTGAGCGTACTGCTTATTGCTAACTGCGTATTTTCAGTAACAGGAGATGGACATGATGTTTTCGGAGTGGAAGGCACAGGTTTCGGAGATGATCCGGGATGATGTGCGATGGAAGATGAAGGTCTGCCGGATGGCGCTTTTCTTGTCCGACATCTGCTGGAACGATGTTTCGCAGTCGGTAAAAGATAGCCGAACCAAATCGTTATCAAACCAACTCAATCGGACTGTTGGTTCAATTGCCGCGAATATTGAGGTAAGTGGAAGGGATCGGGCGCGCTTCTGCGAGTATGCCTTGGGTTCGGCGCGGGAAAGCCGGGGGTGGTGCTATCGCGGCAGGCACGTGCCTGGCGAGAAGGTAATCGGGCATAACGCCGGTTTGTTGACGGAGATCATTAAAATGCTGATCTCCATTGTTCCCGAAGAACGTGAATGCCTTCTCCGTGAAGCGGATTCCGTATATTCCGTCCGCCATCTGTTGGGTGAGGACGTTCCGTTTAACGATACGCACTACGCAGTAAGCAGTACCTGAAAGGATCTCGCATGGTCAATTTAATCAACTTTGCTTACTTGGTTGCCGCCGTCTTGTTCATCATGGGCCTCAAGGGCCTCAGCTCACCGAAGACGGCCGTGCGCGGAAACATGACGGGTGCTGTCGGCATGCTGATCGCGGTCATAGCGACACTGGTCGAAAAGCAAGTCATGAGTTATGGCTGGATCATCGCCGGCATGGTGGTAGGCGGGGGGATTGGCGCCTATATTGCCCGCACGGTAAAAATGACGGCCATGCCGCAGATGGTTGCCTTGCTGAATGGATTCGGTGGCGGCGCATCGGTGTTGGTAGCCCTGTCGCAATTCATCATAACTCCGAAATCGCAGCAGCCGGTGGAATGGCTGGTCGCCCTGGTGCTCAGCGCATTGATCGGGTCGGTCACGCTGACCGGCAGCGTCGTGGCCTGGGCCAAGCTGGAAGGCTTTGCGGAACAGGCTATGAAGCTTCCGAATCAGAGCCTGCTCCGCGTGGCATCGGTCGCGGCCGTTCTGGTTCTGGCGGTGCTCTTTGTCTGGCAGGGATGGGGCCTTCTGCTGGTGGTACTCGTGGCCGTTTCGCTGGCCCTTGGTATTCTGCTGGTGGTCGCTATCGGCGGGGCGGACATGCCGGTGGTCATTGCTTTGCTCAACTCCTATTCCGGTCTGGCGGCGGCAGCAACTGGTTTCGTGCTGCTGAACAATGGACTGATCATCAGCGGTTCGCTGGTGGGGGCGTCGGGGATCATCCTGTGCCAGATCATGTGCAAGGCGATGAACCGGTCCCTGGGTTCCGTGCTGTTTGGCGGAGCCATGGTCAGCGATGAACAGATGGCCTCGGTACCCGGCAAGGAATTCTATGAAGGCAAGGTCAAGAGCTGTGGTGCGGAAGAGGTGGCCATGCTGCTCGACAATGCCCAGAAGGTCATCATTGCGCCAGGCTACGGCCTGGCCGTGGCGCAGGCGCAATATGCCACCCAGGAGCTGGCGGTCCTCCTGGAGGCGCGCGGTATCGACGTGAAATATGCCATCCATCCCGTGGCGGGCCGTATGCCGGGGCACATGAACGTGCTGCTGGCCGAGGCGAAGGTCCCCTACGAGAAGCTCGTGGAGATGGAACACATCAATCCCGAATTCGCGCAGACCGATGTTACGATTGTGCTGGGTGCAAACGATGTAACCAATCCGGCGGCGCGCGACGATGCCGGGAGCCCGATCTATGGCATGCCGATCCTGGATGTCGATAAATCCCGCACGGTGATCGTGGTCAAGCGCAGCCTGAGCCCCGGCTTTGCCGGCATTCCGAACCAGCTGTTCATTAATGATAATACGCTGATGTTCTTCGGTGACGCCAAGGCGGTCCTTCAGGATCTGATTTCGGCTGTCCAGGATCTGTAGGAATCAGCCTGATTCCGGCAAAGCGCTAAGAAAATTGAACATTTGTTCGCGTTCCGCTTCCAATAATCAATTAAGCTAGTATTATTTGCTAGTTTACAGGAGCTAACAGGGGATTTTATGACAACAACGCACAGTTTAATTAACCAATTAATACAGCTGCAGGAGCTGATCGCCGCGAACATGCAGAAGAAGGCATCCATGCCGACGGCCAAGCTGGACAAACTGCAGAAATCCATTGCGGCGCTGGGAGCCGATGTGCCGCAGCAGGTCAAGACGCACTTCAACCGGCTGCTGCAGAAGCATCCGGAAGCCATTGTGCCGATCGCCAATGGATTCTGTACGGGGTGCGGCATGTCGTTGACCAAAAGTCTGGTTAACAGCGTGCAGAAAGCCGATACGATGTGCCGCTGTCCCAACTGCACCCGCTTTCTCTATTATCCCGAACAGCTGATATCCCGCGAACGGACCAGTCGCGTCTATGGGGAAGTCCGCAAGACAGGCATATCGCGCTACACATCGCCCGAGCTGATGATGGTAAATCTTTCCGGAACGACAGGAGAAGAGGTGCTGGCCGAGCTGTGCAAGCGAATGTCCGATGAAGCCTTTGTACCGGATGGTGATCTGCTGCTGGATCTGGCACTCCAGCGTGAAGCGATCGTCAGTACAGCGGTAGACAACGGACTGGCGTTTCCGCATGTCCGGGGTGTTGAGGGCGGTGGCCTCTCCATGGCGGTCGGCATCAGCAAGAAGGGCGTCAAGTTCGGCGGGCCGGGACGCACATTGACGCGGATCTTTTTCTTTGTGGTAATTCCCACGGCAACGAGCGCCTTCTATCTGAAGCTCATTGCCGGCCTGTCGCGCACCTTCCGCGATAAGGAAGCACGCGACATGCTGCTGGAAGCCAAGACCGACGAGGAATTATGGAAGGCCCTGATCAAGGCCACCAAGAAAACAATCAATTAAGCGGGGAATGCTTTGGATCGAAAAAGGTCGGCAACGCCGGCCTTTTTGATTATACAAAGGGCACCATGTTGACGATCTACGATATAGACGGTCTGGAGGTGTTGCGGAGCCGGAATGCCGTTCAGCCGCATTCCATGAAGCTGTTCCGAAATGCGTTGTTCAAGAATGCCCGGGGCTGGGACGAGGCGTTGTCGGTGTTTCCCGGGCAGGTCCGTGAAGATTTTTCATCCCGTGTGCAGTTTGAATGCCTTGAATTGATGGAACGCCACGATTCGGCAGTGGATGGCGCGAGCAAGCTGATCTTCCGTACGGGCGACGGCAACCTGATTGAAGGCGTCGTACTTCGTCCAAAAACCGGCAGGACTTCGATCTGCATCTCCTCGCAGGTCGGGTGTGCCTGCTACTGCAGCTTTTGCGCGACGGGTAAGATGGGCTTCACCAGAAACCTGACCACGGCGGAAATGCTGGATCAGGTTGCGCAGGCCAACCGCCTGATCAAGGGGGAGGGGCGTTCGATCCGGAACGTGGTTTTCATGGGGATGGGCGAACCGCTTCTGAATCTCGAGCATGTATGTGCCGCCGTAGCCTTCCTGAAGGGCGTGCCTTTCTTCAATCTGTCCGGCTCACGGATTACCGTATCCACGGTGGGTATCCCCGAAGCCATGGAAGCGTTTGCTGCGCGGTTTCCCGATGTTCAGCTTGCATTGAGCCTGCACAGTGCAAAACAGGAGGTGCGTCAGCGCTTGATGCCCCAGGCCCGGAAATACCCTCTCGAAGCACTGCGGGAAACCCTGCTCAAGTCATCCGGAAACGGAAAGGTGATGATAGAATACCTGATGCTGGCCGGAGTCAACGATCGGGACGACGATCTGGAAGCGCTGAAAAATTATCTCTCCGGTATGCCGGTGCACATCAATATAATTCCCTTCAACGAATATGCAGGGAGCAATCTGCGGGGAACACCAAAACCTCAACGGGAACAGTTTGCAAACGCCCTCAAGGAGGCGGGGTTTGACACCACGCTGCGCTATTCTCTCGGGACCGACATTGCCGCGGCCTGCGGCCAGTTGGTGAAACACAAGCTGGAGCGGGTACATGGTGCTGGATAACATCGTTATTGAGTTGGCGATCATTTTTGCCGGCGCGGCCCTGCTCGGCACAATCTTTCTCTATCTTCGGCAACCCATTATTCTGGCCTACATCGTTCTGGGTGCCCTTATTGGTCCGCTGGGGTTAAAGGTGCTGGGGTCGGCTGCGCACATCGAACAGCTCTCCCATATCGGGATCATCCTGCTGTTGTTTCTGCTGGGATTGAACCTGCATCCCAACAAGCTGTTTATGCTTTTTAAGAAGACGTCGATCGTGACCCTCGGCACCAGCGTGGTGTTCATGCTGCTGGGGCTGGCGGTTTGCCTGATATTTGGATTTGGCCTGGTCGACAGCCTGGTGACCGGTGCGGCCATGATGTTTTCGAGCACGATTGTCAGCCTGAAGCTTACACCCACTACGACGCTGCACCAGAAGCATACCGGGGAGATGATGATCAGCGTACTGCTGTTTCAGGATATCCTGGCCATCCTCTGTATTCTGTTTCTTGGAGGGACGGGAGGTAACGGGCTGCTGGCGTCCCTGCTCATCCTGCTCAAGCTGACAGCATTGGGACTGGTGTCGTTCGGCGCCGTTAAATTCATCATCATGCCGCTCATCCGGCGCTTCGATGTGATCAAGGAATACTTCTTCCTTGTATCGCTGGGGTGGTGCCTGCTTATGGCCGAGGTCGCGCATCTGGCGGGCCTGTCCTATGAAATGGGCGCGTTCATCGCCGGTGTCGCCATGGCGGCTTTCCCGGTGGCTTTGGTGATTGCAGAAAACCTCAAACCCCTGCGCGAATTCTTTCTGATCCTGTTTTTTTTCTCGATCGGAGCGAAATTCGATCTGTTTGTTACGAAGGACCTGCTGTTTCCGGCACTGCTGCTGTCCGCCGTTGTCATGCTGACAAAACCGCTCTTCTTCAGTATGGCCTTCAAGGCTATTCGGGAAGAGGGGCGTTTGGCTAAAGAGTTGGGCATTCGGCTGGGGCAATCGAGTGAATTTTCTCTTTTGCTGGCATATAGTGCCGAAAAAACGGGGTTTATCTCGCGTGATGCATCATATTTAATACAATCAGTCGTTATTATGAGCTTTATTGCTTCCACATATTGGGTTGTTTCTAGATATCCAACACCAATATCATCAAAATCCGGATTGAGAATGGACTGATTTGCAGTATTAATTGTTTTTCCGTATATCTTTCAGCATAACAATACACATAATTGCTTAAATAGTCGGTGTTTTCGTTTTTAATGAGATTGGAACAGAAAATGTTATCAATATAGGCCGTTAAAATGCGGTCATTTATTTGTTATGAACAATATGTTGACAATCTGGGTGTATAAAAATAGGGTGCACTCAAATTTGGAGGTAAATAATGTCCAATAATATTATGGAAGGCGGGCAGGCGCTCATTAAGTGTCTGGAGAATGAGGGGGTTGAATACATCTTCGGTTATTCCGGTGGTGCAGCAATTCCGATATTCGATGCTCTCATTACCACGGACACCAAGATCAATTTTGTTCTGACGCGTCATGAACAGGGTGCGGCACATATGGCGGACGGCTATGCCCGGGCCACCGGCAAGCCGGCTGTTGTTCTTGTTACCAGCGGTCCGGGGGCAACGAATACGATTACGGGCATCATGACCGCTCACATGGATTCAGTTCCCATGATCGTTCTCACAGGGCAGTCGGTTTCATGGATGCTGGGCAAGGATGCATTCCAGGAGGCGGATATCTTCGGTATCACCATGCCGATCGTTAAGCACTCCTATCTGGTCAAGTCGACCAACGATATTCCGCGGATTGTCCGCGAAGCGTTCCACATTTCCACGACGGGACGCCCCGGGCCGGTCTTGATTGATATCCCCAAGGATATCAGCGCCGGCCCCTGTACGGCCGATCTGCACGCAGAGATGGACCTGCCTGGCTATACGCTCAAGGAGACGGTCGACAAGGACATCGTCCTTGAGATCGCGGAAGCGCTCTCCAAGTCAAGTCGCCCGCTCATTCTGGCGGGGCATGGGGCCATGATTGCCGGCGCCGATGATGCACTGAAAGCCCTGGCCCAAAAGGCGCAGATTCCGGTCACAACCACGTTGCTGGGCAAGGGCGTGTTTCCCGAAACGCACAAGCTGTCCCTGGGGATGCTGGGCATGCACGGCACGGCCTATGCCAACAAGGCCATATGCGAATGCGACCTGCTGCTGAACATAGGTTCGCGCTTTGATGATCGAATTCTGGGTCAGCCGGCGAAGTTCTGCAAGGACGCCACCATTATCCATATCGATATCGACGCCGCCGAAATCGGCAAGATGATCCAGCCGCAAATCGCCTGCGTTGCCGATGCGCGTGTTGCCCTGGAGGAGCTGATCAAGCATGTACCCATCCTGGAGACCCGTGAATGGCGCAAGCATCTGGATGGTTACAAAGCCAAGTATCCGCTCAAGTTCAAGCGACAGGGCAGTCTTAAGATGCAGCATATCATCGACGAGTTCTACAAGCTGTCAGAAGGCAAGGCGTGCGTTGCTACCGACGTAGGTCAGCACCAGATGTGGGCCGCGCAGTTCTATAGGAACGACAGCCGTTACAACTGGCTCAGTTCCGGCGGGGCGGGTACGATGGGCTTCGGCCTTCCGGCATGTATCGGCGCGGCCTTCGGGCGGCCGAAGGATCTCCACGTCTGCTTTGTAGGCGATGGAGGGTTCCAGATGACATTTTTCGAACTGGCAACGGTTGCGCTCTACAAGCTTCCGATCAAGATCGTCGTGCTCAACAATCATTACCTGGGAATGGTTCGCCAGTGGCAGGAACTGTTCTATGAGGACCGCAAAAGCGGAGTGGATCTGGAAGGTAATCCGGATTTCGTCAAGCTGGCGGAGTCGTTTGGGATCAAGGGGTTCAATCTGCGCCGCCCGGGCGACGTTAAGCGCGTCCTGCAGAACGCCTTGAACTACAATGACGGACCATGTCTGATCAACTGTGAGGTTGAAAAGACGGACAACGTATTCCCGATGATTCCTGCCGGTGCCGCGATCGAGGACATGCTGATTGAGCCGCCCACACGGAAAATGGAAAAACCGACGGGCTCGACCTGAGCCGTGGAAACAGGTGAGCGGTCAGTACATGGGCAAAAAGTTAACGGGAGTTTTGAGATGCTGAATTCAAACAAAGCCATGCATACGTTGAGTGTTTATGTTGCGAACAAGCCGGGCGTGCTTGCCCGCATAGCGCAGGTGTTCGCACGACGGGGATTCAATATCGAGTCGCTCGTGGTATCCCCGGCCGTTGACGGCCATTTTTCCAGGATGACCATCAGCTGCAGCGGAGACCCGCAGGGCTTGGAGCAGATCATCAAGCAGTTGTCGAAGCTGATCGATGTCCTGCATTGCATTGACCATACCTACGACGAGTCGGTCGCCAAGGAAATGGGACTGATCAAGATTGCCGTAGACAGCGAAGGGCGATCCGAGGCACTGCAGATTGCGGAACACTACGGCTGCAAGACCGTTGACCTGACCCCGGATTCCATGATCCTGCAGGTTGTTGGCAATCCGGACAAGATCGATGCTCTCGAGGAAATGATCGCCAAGTTCAAGATCATTGAACTGGTGCGAACCGGTACGGTTGTCATGAGCCGCGGCTGCGATCTTACCTAGACTGGTTTACGGCAGGTTCAGCGGCAGGTATCTCTGCCCTTCCGCATCCTTCAATTGCTGCACCTGCTCGCTGGTCGTGTGGAAGCGGTCATCCACACCCTTGTTGGCCGGACAGCCTACAATCTCGATCAGCATATCCATCAGGTATTTGAGGTGTTCTCCGCTGTTGGATGCCAGCGTCAACAGATCCTGCTGATCCTTGGTGATCTCGCCCACATAGCCGTGCAGCATCATTTCCAGCGAGGCATTGATGGCGGTGAGCGGCTGCATGAGCTCCTGTGCAACCTCCGCGAGGGATGCCAGCAGTTCCGCACGCGGCATGGTGTGGGCCTGCCCGCCAATTGTGGAGGACAGCACAGCCAGCTTTTCCTTCGTGTAGCCCAGGGTGTCGTCGAGATCGTCGTTGGCCTGTCCCAGCAGATCCTTCACCTGGGTGCCGTCGGGACTCTCCGACTTCATCAGCTGTTCGAGTTTTTCAAAGACCGAGGTCAGCCTGCTCAAGCCATCTGCGATGGAGGAATCGGAGATAGAAGCGGAGCGGCCGCTTTCAACGACGATTTTACGCCAGTCATTTCCGGGGAAGCCTGAATCCTTAAGCAGGTTTTCCGCAACCGCTGCACCCTGTACCTGAATAAAACGATGCAGCTGGTCCTTGCTTCGTTCGATGGCATCGCGGTGCTCCATGTACTGTGCCGCCGCCATTTCAAAGCTCAGTTGTTCATCCATATCCCGTATGGCCTGAACAATCTGGCGGTCCATCTCCGGATCGTCATCGCCGGCCAGCCCACGCATTTTTTCGAGAATGCTCTCCTCCAGCAGCAGCAGGGCCTTTTTCAGTTCGGCCTTGCCTTCAGAGGATTGGAACGCCGACTGTTTGCGCAGCCCGTCGTAGGTGCGGCGCAAACAACCAAGAATGATATCGTTGAGCGATTCACCGGCCAGCCCGGAGACCGATTGACGAATGGCCACGGATTCCACGATCATGCGACCTAGCTGATCCGGATCGGCGGCGGCATTGGCCAGCGCATTGCCGGCGGCTTCGTTGTCTGCGTCGACATCGCCTTTAAGGAACGCAACGATTTGTTCAATATGCAGGCTGCCTGACGGTCCGGATTCCTGTTCATCCTGCGCATCATCGTCCAGTACGAGGCAGCCCCCACCGCCCATGCCGGCCAGGTCGTTTTCGTTGGCGACGGTTTGTCCATCACGCACGGCTTGAAACTGTGTGTTTTCGGCCTTGATGTTCTCCATCCCGCTGAGGCCGAGGTTTAACTGAAATGCATCGGGATCATTTGACGCCAGCAGTTCGGCTAATTTGGCAATTTCCTCCCTGGATGCACCGCGCGCTATTTTAAGGCCGCTGATCTTCAGTCGAACCAGACGCCGTTCAAGCGATTTCTGCAGGGTGCCCGAAGCCTCCACGGTTTTCTCGTCGACTGTCAATACACCGTTGAACGCCCCGATGGTGAGCTTTTTCCGGTCGATCAGCAGCTTCTGCAGGGCGGTGGTCGATTCGGTCAGGGATTTTCTGACCGCTGGGTGGTGTATCCCGTAGGTTGTTACAAGGTTGATGGATCTTCCCAGTTCATTCAGTGCGTGCTGAAGGGCAGGGCTTGCAATATTGGTGCAGACCTGTTGTGTCGTTTGTTTGGCGTTATCCATTACCTTTCCCGGTCGAAATTTGTAAGTCTGCCAAACAGAGAGCAGAAAACGTGCCTACACCGGGTCTGGAACCCTTGCGGAGGCAAATAAATGACGGACCGCGAAACAAGCGGTGTTCTTTATATCCTGGCTCAGGAACAATTTCTCAGTTGAACGAAAGCGACGACTAGATCCGCTCAAGCACGAAGCCCGTGCGTGATGGTATATAGAGCATGATCTGGGTGCGCATGTTTTCGCCGTCGTGGAACTCGTAGCTGTGGTAGGTCTGGTCCGGATCAACCAGATCATAGCCGCCGAATTTCGGGTCGTCTGTGTTAAGGGCCAGGCGGTAGGTACCCGGCGACACGTCGATGGCATAATCGGCAAATGACTGGCTGGGATGGAAGTTGAATACAAAGACCAGTCCATTGCGTTCGAAGGCAATCATTTTGTCGCTGTCATGGATCAACCGGAAGGTGACCGGGATGTGACCAATGATGTTTTTCTCGCGGATCAGGTTCACCATAGCTTCATCGAAGTCGGCAAGGAAGTGGAACTTGAGACCGGTATCGTCACGCAGGCTCCATTGACGACGGGCATAATGGTACGACCATCCGTTGCCTTCGCGCGGGAAATCGATCCACTCCGGATGACCGAATTCGTTGCCCATGAAGTTAAGGTAGCCATGGGCCGCAGCGCCCAGGGTGGCCAACCGCGCCATCTTGTGCAGGGCGATGCCTCGATCCACCAGCATGTGCTGTGCTTCGAGATGCATGTTGAAATACATCTCCTTGTCGATCAGTTCAAAAATGAAGGTTTTGCCGCCCACCAGCGCCTGATCGTGCGATTCCACATAGCTGATTACCTGCTCGTCGGCGCGATGGCTGGTCAGCTCGTGGTAGAGCCAGTACATGTTCCATTCCTCGTCCGGGATGTCGTTGGCCAGCTTGAACCAGCAATCGGGAGCTCCCATGGCGAGCCGGTAGTCGAAGCCGCAGCCTCCCTCCGTCTCACGAGCGACCAGACCGGGCATGCCAGAGACATCTTCCGCGATCGTGATGGCAGCGGGGCGGACCGTGTGAATCAGTTTGTTGGAGAGTGCCAGATAGGCCAGTGCGTCGATGTCGACGGATCCGTCAAAATAGTTATCGTAGCTTCCGAAACCGGTTCCCAGTCCGCGATGGTGGTACAGCATGCTGGTGACGCCGTCGAACCGGTATCCGTCGAAATTGTATTCGTCGAGCCAGTAGCGCGCGTTGGATAGCAGGAAATGGAGGACTTCGGGTTTTCCGTAATCGAAACAGCGGGAGTCCCACGCATCGTGGTCGCCGCGGTCACCTTCATGAAAGTACTGGTAGAGCGTGCCGTCAAAGCGGGACAGGCCTTCCTCTTCGTTTTTGACGGCATGGGAGTGAACCAGGTCCATGATGACGGCGAGACCGGCTTCGTGGCAGGCATCGATCAGTTCCTTGAGTTCCTCGGGCGTGCCGAAGCGCGATGACGCGGCGAAAAAGTTGGATACGTGATAGCCGAACGATCCGTAGTAGGGGTGCTCCATGATTCCCATGAACTGGACCGTGTTGTAGCCCATTTTGACGATGCGCGGCAGGATGGTTTCCTTGTACTCCAGATAGGAGCCGACCTTGGCATCCTCCTGGGCCATTCCGACATGGGATTCGTATACCAAAGGTGCTTCGATGGGCGTTTTCGGCTGCGGGTATTTCCATTTGTAGGGTTGCGGAGGATGCCAGGCCTGGGCGCAGAAGACATGCGTGTGGGGATCCTGTACAGCGCGGCGGGCGTAGGCCGGCAGCCGCTCCCCCTCGCCGCCGGGCCAGTACATTTTCAGCTTGTAGAGATCGCCGTGCTTCAGCGCTCCGGCCGGCAGCTCGATTTCCCAGACGCCGTTTCCATCCCCGTAGTGCAGGGCAAACTTGTCCAGCTGTTTCCACTTCGAAAAATCGCCGATCAGATAGATCGCGGTTGCATTGGGCGCCCATTCACGGAAAACCCACTTTCCGTCGCGGAAGTGCAGTCCATAGTACTCGTGCGCATTGGCAAATTCCTCCAGGCTCATTTTCCCGCCGGTCAGGCGCTCCTCCATGTAGCGGATATGATCTGCACGCTGTTGGAGTTGGTCGCGGTAGGGATCCAGCCACGGATCGTCGGTGAGTTTGGCCAGGTTCGGGTCTCTCATTCGGATACCTTTGAGGTCTTTTCAAACACCTCGTCCACCAGCGGGCGTTGAAGCATTTGTTCGTAGATGTCGATGTATGCCTGGGCGGTTACCTTGTGGTTAAAGCGTTCCTTGCTTTCAGCCATGACGCGACCGACTTGCGTGCCGCGTGTGTGGATGTCGAGATTGTAGAATTCCATGGCTTTGTCGATCGCCCATGCAAGTCCCTCGGAATCGTAGGTCTCGAACAGGAAGCCGTTGCCGGTACTGTTGGCCACATCCATGTTGCTGACCGAGTCGTGGAGTCCGCCGGTATCGCGCGCAATCGGCAGCGATCCATAGATGGCGCTGGTCATCTGCGGCAGGCCGCACGGTTCGAAGAGCGACGGCATCAGCATGAAATCAGAGGCGGCAAATCCGATGTGCGAGAGCCCTTCCTCGAAATTGCAAACGGCGACGCGGTTGTAGAGGTCGTGATTGTAGGCAATGTCGTGGAAGACCTGCTGGTAGGCGCCGTTGGCCACGAACACAACCTGCAGCCCCTGGTTCCAGTACTTGTCGACAACCTTGAAGAGGATGTCCGAGACCAGTTGGCAGCCCTTCTGAACCGGGTCGAGGCGCGAAGGCCAGAAGAGCATCGGTGCATCGGGGTTGATATCCAGCCCGAGGCGTTCCTGTATGTAGACCTTGTTCTTTCGTTTGGCATCATAGTGGTCGGCTACCCCATAGCATTCGACGAGGTATTTGTCCGTCTCCGGATCGCAGGCGGCATCAGGCGAATTGAGAATCCCGGAGGCGCAGCCTGCGTGGAACTTGCTCGCCACTTCCCACTGAATGTTCTTCGGAACGAAGTCATGAATATCGTCGACGATCTCCTTCATGAAGGTGGGGCTGACCGTGTTGATGAAGTGCGCGCTGAAGATGCCGCTGCAGAGGAAGTCGACCGGGTTGTTGTCGCGCGCGTCGAAATAGTTGCTGGGCGGCCATGTATAAAACAGGTTGCTCCAGAACTCCGCGGCATCGATTCCCCGGTCTTCGATGTGCGCCAGCGTGGCCTTTACCGTATGAATGTTGTGGAAGGTGAAGAGGCTCGGTATGCCAAGCATGCGCGCTTCGCCGGGAATGAGTCCCGTCATCCAGTCATTGCAGTGGATCAGATCGGGCTTGACGGTCGGAATGATGTTGTTGATGACCTCGCGCTGGAAGGCGAGGGCAATCTTCATGTCGGTGTCTTCCGAGTTGCTGTAGACACGGTCCTGGTAATAGAAGATACGGTCTTCTGCCAGATGAATGCGGTCGTTGGGCAGCTTGCTTTTGTAGATCAGAAGTTCGTTGTCGATGAAGCCGCCGATGTCGACATGAAACATCTTGCGGTAGTGGGGCAGTGCGACATGCACATCCGCACCCAGGTCATACAGAGCCGACACCAGAGATGCCGAGACATCCGCCAAACCGCCCGCCTTCGCTGAAAGTTTGTTGGTCATGTTCCCCATGCCTGCGGGCAGATAGGTGATCTCCGGGGTAACAATGAGGATGCGCGGCTTTTTCGTTTTCTTTTTGCTCCTGGTTGCCATGTCGCTCTCTCCTTCGGAATTATGAAATCAGTCGCCTGCGCAGTTTACAAGCAGATTGTCATGAATTGAGCAGATTCGTGACACGGTATAACTCAGTAACGCCCCATGCCTGAGCGCCGCATCCGCGCTGGATATGCGGTGTGTTGCCATCGATTACCTCCGGGACCTGCCGCAGGCATCCGTGGTTGATGACTTCCGATGCACTGCCCAGGATGGCCATGGCAGTGCTGTGTGCGGCATCGCCATAGACCATGACCAGCGCCTCGGCATAGGAGGGAAAGGGCCAGGTCCAGGCGGTTCCGTTATGGTAGGCAGGCTTGCGGCGCGTATCCTCGTTGCCGGTGTAGTTGCCCCAGTAGGGGTGTTCGGGATCGTTGAGCAGCTGACCCTCGCTGTATACCGGGGCGGGGTGCCTGACCGGGCGGTCCGCCAGGCTGCGGATGCCGCCGGGGATGAGCAGCTGTTCGCAGGCCTCGAGTATGTTTCGGCACAGCGCCTGATCCTTCACGGCACCGAGTGTTACTGCCAGAAGCTGGTTTGAACGGAGGGCATCATCCGCTTCGGCGCTGCGCGCTCCCGTGCCCGGCGAAGCCGCGAGGCAGTCGGCCAGATAGATGTAGTCGTCGGTTGTGATGACGAAGAATTCCCTGATTGACTGTTCGACCTGGGTGGCAAGTCCGGCCCATGTGGGTTTCTTGTCGATCTGTGCCAGCATGTGGAGGGCATAGTGCCAGAGGGACTGGATTTCGATGGGATACCCCTGGCGGGGCGTACCCGCCGGATAGTTGGTGTCCATCCACGTATAATGGGACGGGCTGTAGATGAGGCCGGTGTCGGCGTCGAAGGTAATTCCGTTCTCGGTGCCGTTCATGAGTCCCTCGGCCAGCGACACCAGTACCTGCTTAAGCGAGCGGCTGCCGCATTTTTCCTTGAGCAGGTTTTTGCTGCCCTGCGCCTGCATGAGTTCATTGCAGGCGACGAAGAACCAAAGCGGGGCGTCGGAGGTCTCGCGGTTGTTGTCGTCATTGCCGCGAATCATGTTGGGGATGGTGCCGCCTTTTTCAAACCTGGCAAACTGCAGCAGGATGTTCCGGGCCTCCTCCAGCATGCCTGCGGTAATGATGCCGCGGAGGCAGATCAGCGTGTCACGACCCCAGTCGAGAAACCACGGATAACCGGCGATGACCGTCTGGAACTCGTCGCGCTTGACGATAAACTGTTTCATGGCGATCCGCATGGCATCCCGGATGGACAGCTCGGTGGGGCCGGTTGCCATCGTCGGCTCTTCAAACGCCGGGGCGCCGTTGATGGAGGCCACGAGGACCGTGCGGACGTTGCCCGGAAGGTCGATCTTGAAATAACCGGGACTGTACAGATCGGATGAACCATCAATGCCCCGCGCCTTGTCCACGGGATGATCGATCATGTAGTGCCACTCCGGCTCGGCATGGAAGGCGCCGGCATCGATTTCCAGCTTGAGTTTCCGATCTCCGGCCGGTGTAAAGGTGAAACCCTTCTTCGCCGTTTTCACCGCTTGCGGCCATTGGGCTTCCGGCCCCGCGAAGGCCTTGGTTGTTTCATGGTTGCAGCGATCCTCGATGTCGGGTCGCAGGATAAGGGCGATGGGTTCGCTGTCGACAAGATGCTCGGGATCGTTCCCGTGCGATCCACGCAGGAAACTCAACCGGACGGCATTGGTGTCGGGATGCATCTGCAAGGCAACTTTAAGCGGAATAAGCAGTCCTTCCCCGACCGGGACGGCAAAGTCCCAGACAACGGTGCCGTCATCCGCGACGGAAAAGCGCTTTTGGCAGTGCAGCGACAGTTCGTAGGAGTACCCCTTGCGTACAACCCACGCCCGGCAGCGGGTAAACATGGTGTGCCGATCCACCGGCACGTCGGGATGAAGGTTTGCGGAGAGCAGTCCATCGTATTTGCTGCGCAGCTCGGCCCAGCCGATGCGCACCTGCGCCAGTGCACCGTGCCGGTTGGTGCAGACGGCGTAGCGGTCGTGATCGTGGACCTCGCCGGCCTGGCAGGTCGTGACAACGGTGGCCTGCCCGGCATCGCACAATTGCATGACCGGTGCTTCGGAATGCCTGATTCCGTCCGGCTCAAACATGGTCAGCTTCAAGGTAAGCATCTGATGGGTGGCGGGCGTATCCAGCGGCTTAAAGAGCGTGAAGAAGCTGCCGTTCCTCCCGATGAGCGATTTTTCGTGGGCCAGAGTTGTTCCCGAGGATTCCTTCAGTTCGGCGATAAACCCGTGTGCCGCCTCGACGAGCAGGAAATGCCCGGGCGGAAGCAGGGCTGTGCGATGGGTGTCGCGCGGCCATTTCCATGTGGTGACAATGGGTGCGCCGCCTGCCAGTTCCTCGCAAAGCTGCTTGGGTGTGTCCATCAGTCGCTCCACATCGTACCGGTCCAGTGCATCGAAGTGGGCGAATATGTCCATTGCCTTGGCGCGCAGGCACTGTTCTTCGCTGACCGCAGCTCCGTGGAAGCCGGAGGCGAGCAATGCCGAAACAGACTCCAGCCAGCTGCGTTCATCACAGAGGCACAGTACTTCGCCCGCCTTGAGGTGGCAGCTGGAATCACTGAGCTTGACCACACGGCCCGTAATCAGGTCGGTTGTAAAGGGCTGATAGTCACCATGCCAGGCAACGCCGCTTTCCTGTTCGTGGCTGAGATTTGCCAGTATCAACAGGCGGTGCCGGCCCGTGGAGTCCGTACGCAGGACGGCAGCCGAGTTCTGATAGCCATTTGTGATGAGATCCACCTTTGCCCTGGCGTGGAACGATGGATGCGCCTCCATGATGGCATGCAGGCGGCGGATGAATTCGATCTGGTTGACTTCGGCACCCCAGTTCAGGGAGTGGGCATTGTGCACATTGATTTTTTCGGTCGCCAGCCATTCAACGCCGTTGGCAAAGCCGAAGGCGCCGTTGTGACAGGTCATTGCGCAGAAGGCGGTCCGCAGCCGGGCGAAAGCATGCGAGGTGGCGGCGAGGCGCAGGTTGTCGTGCGTTTCGGCGAAATGAATCAGGTTGCCCTTGCTTTCGGAGACACGGATGGACTCGGGCAGGTAGCCGTCTACCTGGCTCTGCTCGTAGTTCTGGAAGATTTCAGAATAGGCCCAGTTCATGCCGGAGTCCGCCAGCAGATGCTCGGTCACATGCTTGTAACCGCCCAGTCCCTCCAGCATGAAGATCGTATCGGGATATTCCATGCGTACCTTGGCGATGATATACTCCCATGCCTCGAACGGAACCTTGTAACCGGCGTCGCACCGGAAGCCGTCCACGCCTCTGCGGCACCAGAACAGGAATACATCCGCCATGTAATGCCACAGTCCATGCCGGGAATAATCCAGCTTGGACAGGTCCTCCCATACGGTTCCCCATGCGCCGGGCGACATGAACGAACCGTCCTCGTTGTGGTGGAACCATTCCGGGTGGTTGACCTGCAGGTGCGATGCCCAGCCGGTGTGATTGATCGGCATGTCCAGGTAGAGCCGGGCATTGCGCTTGTGTACCTCGTCGACCAGTTCCTGGAACTGATCGAGCGGCGTGGTATGCTGGTCGAACTCGGCGAGGGATGGGTCAACGTCGAGCAGATCCATCACGGCGAAGGGACTCCCGAAACGGCCCATACGGGCGTAGGTGGTCGGGGTGGGGTGGATCGGCAGCAGCTGCACGATCTTGCAGCGCAGGGTGCCCACAATGAAGTCCAGCTGCCCGATCAGGTCGCGAAACTTTCCGCTGCGCGGAAGCACGGCATAGCCGGCCTCATCCAGCTGATGCACGGCGGACTCTTCGTTCGGTGCGATTGCCCCCCCGGATGCGTTTTTGCCGAACTGGCGGACAAAGGCGGTGTACATGGTATTGGCCGCGCAGGTCTCGGCGGGTTCGACCTTGATGGACGCATTGCCGCCCTCCGGCCACAGGATGGTATCGGTACCGTCCTCAATGAAGTAGGCCTTGGCCGCAAATCGGCCCACTTCCAGCAGAGGCAGATTGATCGTGAACCGGCTCGCGCCCTGCGGCTGCATTGCAAAATCGTGCCAGTCGCGCTCGAGCGGGGGCAGGCCTCGTTCGGCGTGGACAATAATCTCGGAATGCTTGACATGCGCGTAGCCGATATTCGCCCGCAACCACGCCTTGCCTTTCTTCCCGGTATGGTTTTCAAGGGTGACCGCAATCGTATCGCCACGAAAAAAAATGGAATGACTGCCGGGCGACGGGTGTTGAATCAAGTTGTTCATTATGGCCTTTTTTAAAAATACCAGCTGTTCGGAAAACTGCGTTTCTTATAGGGGGATTGATCCGCGATGTCTGGAAAAAAGATTAATAGTTTGCGATCTGAGTAATGTAAGCGGATTATAGTTCTTCCCGTTTTTTATTGATAAGCTGGTTAACTTGAAGCATATACGACGGCTTTTTCCGGGGGGCACCAATGCGGATTGTAATTATCGGAGCAGGAAATGCAGGGCGCCAACTGGCGCAGCGCCTGTGTGAAGAGAAGCATTCGGTCGTGATGGTTGACACCGATGCCCAGGCGCTGGCCCAGGCTGAAGCGAGTCTGGATATCCTGACCGTCTGCGGACAGGGCACCAATCCATCCGTCATGGAAGAGGCGCAGGTCGACAAGTCGGATCTTCTGATCGCTGTCACCGATAGCGACGAAGTAAACATCCTGTCCTGTGTCATGGCCAATGCCGCCGGGGTGGAGGGCAAGATCGCCCGGGTGACTAATCCGAACTTCCTGACCGGCTCTTCGCACTACGACCTGCAGAAGATGGGCATCGATCTGGTCATCAACCAGAAGCAGGAGTGTGCACGCGAAGTCTACAACATGCTGCAGATTCCCGGAGCCCTGGAAGCATTCGATCTGTTTGCCGGCAAGGTGATGGTGGCCGGATTCAGTGTGACCTCCGCCAGCCCCTTGCTGGACCGTACGCTGGCCGAATGTGACCGGCTGGACCTGATCCAGAGCGTGCGTGTGATTGCGATCCGCCGTGACGAGGAACTGGTCGTACCTCATGGTAATACAGCCTTCAAGAAGCGGGACCTCGTCTATCTGGTGGGACAGCGCAAGGATATCATTACCTTCTTCAGCTGGGTATGCCCCGATATTAAACCGTTTGAAAAGGTGATTATAGCCGGCGGCGGTGATCTGGGACTGATGCTGGCCAAGTTCATTGAACACGAGATGGACTGCGTGCTGCTTGAGCATGATGAGGAACGTGCCCGGTTCTGCTCGGCGGAACTGAACAAGACCCTGATATTAAGGGCTGATGCATTGACCGAAAGCGCGCTGGAGGAATCAGGGCTGCACGAGCAGACGGCTTTCGTGGCCCTGACCGGCGATGACGAAGGCAATATCATGAACTGCCTGATGGCCCAGAAAAAGGGGGCCTCGTTTACCGTGACACAGATTGCCCGTACGGATTTTATTCCGGTGGTCGAGCAGCTTTATCTTGTCAACCGGGTGGTCAGTCCCTACATCTCCACCACCAACGCCATATTGCACTGGCTTCGTTCCAAAAAGGTCCGTGCCGCCTCCCTGCTGCATAACCTGCCCGGCGAATTGCTTGATATCAGCGTGGAGGCCGGCGGGAAGCTCGACTGCAAACGGATTCGCGAAATCAGAATTCCTGAAAAAGCCATCATTGCAACGGTCCTCCGGCAAGGTGAAGTCATGACGGCGACCGGTGATCTGGAACTGAAAGCCGACGACCGGGTCCTGATCTTCTGCCATCCCGTCGCGGTGAAGAAAATCCAGTCGACCTTTCTTTGACCGCGGGCGGTTTGTTGCCGGACGGCAGGCGCATCGATTAGCAATACGTAGTACGTAATACGAAATAGTCACATGAACATACGTGCTGTCTTCCATCTGATTTCCTACATGACCTTCGTGATCGGTATCGCGATCCTAGGCTGCACGGTGGTGTCGCTGCACTATCATGATTCGCATGAGGTGCTGATGAGCCTGTGCACGTCCGATCTGGAAACGGCGGTCAGCTCGGTTGCCACAACGCTGGGCGGCGTCGGGCCCGGTCTGAGCGCGGTCGGTGCGACACACAACTTTTCATTCATTTCCTACGGAGGGCAGTTGGTCCTGATTGCATGCATGCTGCTGGGACGTCTCGAGTTCTATACGGTGTTTGTACTGCTGCTGCCCAGCTTCTGGAAGAAGTAGGACCGAACGTGCTCGACAAGCTGCGGGTGGATAAAGAGACTGCTGCATTGGTGGATTAATGAACAAACGTGCTGTATTTCATCTTGTATCCTACATGACGCTGGTGATCGGTCTGGCGATGATGGTGTGTGCCGGCGTGTCGTGGCTGCACGCGGAACCGTTTGCCATTCAGATGAGCCTGCTTGAGTCGGGGTTGATCGCCGTTGGATGCGCGGGCATGGTCGGTGTGCTGACCAGAGGTGATATCAACCTGTCCCGTCGCGACGGATTCGGCATCGTCACCTTCGGCTGGATTTCCGCAACGCTGTTCGGCTCGCTGCCCTATATCCTGTCGGGCGTCATTCCACACCCGGTTGCCGCCATATTCGAAACCATGTCGGGATTCACCACCACCGGCGCTTCGGTGCTGAACCGTCTGGAAGATATTCCGCGCGGAATTCATTTCTGGCGCGCATTGACCCACTGGTTCGGCGGTATGGGCGTACTGGTGCTGTGCGTGGCCATCCTGCCGTTTCTCGGGGTAGGGGGGATGCAGATCTACCGCGCCGAAATGCCGGGGCCGTCGAAGGACCGGCTCACGCCGCGCATCACCACCACGGCCAAGCTGCTGTGGGGGGTCTATGCCCTGCTGACCATTGTCGAAACCCTGCTCCTCAGGTTTGTCGGCGGGATGAACTGGTTCGATGCGCTCTGCCACACATTCGGCACGATGGCCACCGGTGGATTCTCCACGCGCTCCGCCAGTGTCGGCGCCTATGACAGCTGGGTTATCGACGCCATTATCACCGTCTTCATGTTCATGGCGGGCGTCAACTTTTCCCTTCACTACTATGCGCTCACCGGCAAGCCCCAGCGCTATTTCAGGGATCCGGAGTTCCGTTTCTATTTTTTCCTGCTGTCCGGGGCAACGCTCTTCATCACCTTCAATGTCTGGCTGCACGGGTTGGCGCCATTGGGGCGGAGCTTCCGTGACGCCGCCTTTACCTCCACCTCGATTCTCACCACAACCGGATTCTGCACCGCCGACTTCGATATATGGCCGAACGCCTCGCGGCTGCTGCTGGTTGCCCTGATGTTTATCGGTGGGTGCGCCGGCTCTACCGGCGGCGGTATGAAAGTGGTCCGCATTTTCATTATGTTCAAGAAGATGGTGCGAGAGATGAAACTGTTCATGCGCCCGTCGTCCGTCATCCAGATGAAACTGGGCGGCAAGCCTGTGGAGCAGGAGATTATCTCCCACATATCCGCATTCTTCGCCATCTTTGTACTCATTTTCGGGGCCGGTTCGTTCGTAATGACCTTCTTCACCCCCAATCTTGAAACGGCCGCCACCTCGGTCATCGCCACCCTCGGCAACATAGGACCGGGACTGGACGCCGTGGGCGCCACCCAGAATTACGCCGCGATTCCACATGCCGGGCTGGCCTTCCTTACCGTTCTCATGCTGCTGGGCCGCCTCGAGCTATATACGGTTCTCATCCTTTTTCTCCCCAGCTTCTGGAAGAGATAAACACCAAGACACAATGGACTCTAAGCTTTGTGCTCTGCGTGTCCTTGTGTTTAGAATCTCCACTATCGAATTGGAACGGTTATCCAGAATCATGGCGGCGCGGGGGATATCTACCACGGCCGGAGTCGACGAGTGCCGCGTGAACTAACTCCAACGGAAGGTTTACCATGATAATCCGCATCGTCCCGATCATAGGCCTGCTGGCTTGCGGAACAACGAACGGTTTCGCGCAAGGACAGGTTTCAAAGGATGAACCGTCGCGTCTTGAAGCGCAGGCCGCATTGAGGAAGGCCGCTGCGTTCTACCGCTCGAAAGTCGCCAGCCATGGCGGCTATGTCTATTACTACACGGAGGATCTGCGGCAGAGCTGGGGTGAAGGGCGCACGTCGAGGGATACGATTTTTGTACAGCCGCCGGGAACGCCCGCTGTCGGCGAGGCGTATTTGAAAGCCTATGCCGCCACGGGCGACACATTCTATCTGGATGCGGCGCGCGAGGCTGCCGAGGCGCTGGTGCATGGGCAGTTGGCATCGGGTGGCTGGGACCAGTCGATTCATTTCGCGCCGCCGGAGCGCGGGCGGATGGGGAAATACCGAAACGGGGCAAAGGGCGGAAACTGGAACGGCTCCTCGCTGGACGATGACCAGACGCAGTCGGTGTTGCGGTTTCTCATGCATTGCGACCAGGCGCTCAAGTTCCGGCACGACGGGATTCACGAGGCCGCCCTTTACGGTCTCGACGCGTTGCTCAAGGCGCAGTTTGCCAACGGCGGGTTCCCGCAGGTATGGAGAGAGCCGGTCGAGAACAGGCCAGTCGTGGAAGCGCGATACCCCGACTACGATTGGCGCACCGGGGGGCGAATCAAAAACTACTGGGACCATTATACGCTGAACGACAATGTAACCGGAAATGTGGCCGATGTCTTGATCGTTGCTCATCGGGTTTACGGCGACGAAATATACATGAAGGCACTGCGCAAACTGGGCGGTTTCCTGGTTCTGGCGCAAATGCCCGATCCGCAACCGGGCTGGTGCCAGCAGTACAATGCTGAAATGGTTCCCATCTGGGCACGCAAGTTCGAGCCGCCCGCCATTTCCGGTTCCGAATCGCAGGAAGCTATGGAAACGTTGATCAAGATCGCGCTCTACACCCACAAGAAAGAATATCTCGCGCCGGTTCCCCGGGCGTTGGATTATTTCACCCGCCGTTGTTTGCTGCCGGATGGGAAGGTCGCGCGCTATTACGAGCTGGCTACCAACAAGCCGCTTTACCTGGACTCGGAATACCGTCTCACCTATGACGTTTCGGCGGCTCCCAGCCACTATGGATGGCAAGTCGATGCGCGGTTCGATAGGATCCGTCGATCCTATGAAGAAGCTTTGAACGGCCGCGCATTGAAATCGGAGCAGAGGACGCCGCAGGAGATTGCGCGAGACGCGTGCCAGGTCATAGCGCATCTTGATGAACAGGGGCGCTGGATTTCCGTTTATGCGGGTGAACGGCTCGTGGGACAACCGAAATTCAAGACGGGTTTCCACTTTGTTTCGAGCGAGGTGTTCATCCGGAATGTCAAGGTATTATGCGCGTATCTAGCTTCGGTCGACCCTTCGCAACAGGCCCTGGGAGACTGAAAAAACACGAAGCGACGAAACACTCTGGGCTTCGTGTTCTTTGTGCCTTCGTGTTTAATCGTTTTGGTATGGAAAAAGAGCGGTTATCCAAGATTATGGCGGCGCGGGGGATGTGTTCCCGGCGCGAAGCGGACCGCTACATCGAACGCGGGCTGGTGATGGTCGATGGGGTGGTCGTGTCCGAACTGGGTACAAAGGTTTCGCCGGATGCGCGGATAGAACTGGCTGAGGAAGGTCGAAAGCGGCAGGACGCACTGGTTACGATTCTGATCAATAAGCCGGTTGGGTATGTATCCGGTCAGCCGGAGGAGGGGTACAAGGCCGCCGTCTCGCTGGTTGCTCAGAATAGCCGCTGGCGGGATGATAGATCACCGCAGCGGTTTCATCCGGCGCAGCTGAAAGGCATCGCTCCGGCCGGGCGGCTTGATATCGATTCCACTGGATTGCTGGTGCTCACACAGGACGGCCGCGTTGCCCGCCGCATTATCGGCGAAACTTCCGATGTTGATAAGGAGTATCTAGTGCGGGTCGAAGGGAGTCTTTCGGAGGATGGTCTCAAACTGCTCAATCATGGATTGCGCCTCGACGGCAAGCCGCTGAAGCCTGCCCAGGTGGGCTGGCAAAACAGAGATCAGCTCCGCTTTGTACTGCACGAGGGAAAGAAACGGCAGATTCGACGCATGTGCGAGCTCGTCGGCCTCCGGGTGACCGGACTCAAACGCATACGCATCGGTCGGGTCGTCCTCGGCAACCTGCCCAGTGGTCAGTGGCGCTACCTCCGCGACGATGAACGATTCTGAATAAACACGAAGACACGAAGGGCACAATGCTTGGAGATCTTAGTGCCTTGGTGTTTAATTCTTTTGTATGCCAGTCAAAATTCTAGATGTTGGTGAGGTGTATGCGGACTATCTGCATGACGAGTCGCGTCTGGAAGGGCGGGCGGACAGGATCACGTTCCCGGCATCGACGGAAGAGGTTCGCGAGGCGTTGAGCGTTGCAACTGAAAACAACTGGCCGGTGACGGTGCAGGGGGGGCGCACAGGCATCACCGGCGGCTGCGTGCCTGAGGGTGGCCTGATCCTGAATCTTTCGCATATGAAGCAGATCGAAGAGGTCGATCACACCCGCCTGGTGGTTCAACCCGGAGCCGTACTGTCCGACATCCGCGCCGTACTGGCGCAGACCGGGTTTTTCTTTCCGTCGGATTTGACTGAAACCTCTGCGACCATTGGCGGAATGCTTGCCAACAATGCCTCCGGTGCACGATCATTCCGGTATGGCTCCGTGAGGCCCTGGATCCATGGTCTGACGGTGGTGCTGCCGAACGGGGAGGTGGTAGCACTGGAGCGGGGAATCCACCGTGCCGATGGACTTGATTTCACAATCGGCTCCATTTCAGGAACGCTGCCCGATCTGAAGACTCCATTAAATATCAAATCGGCGGCCGGCTATTTTGTGCAACCCGACATGGATCTGGTCGATCTCTTCATTGGCGCGGAAGGGACGCTGGGCATCATCACGAAAGCAGCACTTCAGTTACTGCCGGTTTCTGAGCAGATGATCGGGCTGACGGCTTTTTTCCCGACGGAATCTGAAGCGCTGCAATTCGTTCGTTTTCTCAGGGACGCCGGGAGAGGCACCCGGCCTGCAGCAACTGTCAATCCCGTGAATGCAGGCCCGCGGCCCTCAGCGGATATTCCCGTTGCCATAGAACTCTTCGATACAAACGCATTAAATCTATTGCGGCGCATGAAGGTGGAAAGTCCGGCATTCTCGGACCTGCCGGACTTGAACCCGGAGTTTCACACCGCGATTTATTTCGAGTTTGCAGACGAGGTACCAGACGCCGTCGTGAGGCATGTGGATGCAAAGGCGGTCGACTGCTGGGTGTCAGAAGGGGATCACGAAATCGAAAGGCTTAAGATACTCCGCCACGCAATTCCCGAATCGGTCAACCTGCTGATCGGCGAGCGCAAGAAGAGCGTACCCGGGCTGACAAAGCTGGGTACAGATATGTCGGTGCCGGACGGTCTGCTGGAAAAGATGATGGAGATGTATCATGAGGGGCTGGCGGACGCCGGGCTCGAATACGTGATTTTCGGGCACATAGGCGACAACCATGTGCACGTCAACATCCTGCCGCGCAGCCTGGAGGAATACTCGGCCGGCAAGCGACTCTATCGCGACTGGGCCCGCCAGGTTGTCCATATGGGCGGTTCCGTTTCAGCCGAGCACGGTATCGGCAAGCTCAAGACCGATTTCCTGGAACTCATGTTCGGCGCCGACGGCATAGAGAGCATGCGCGATCTGAAAAGGCTCTTTGATCCATCCAGCCGGTTGAATCCAGGCAATTTATTCGGTTCCGGCTGAAAGGCTATTCCATCCAGCTGTTGATCAGCAGTTGGGGAAAAAACGGTGAATAGTTACAGGTCTTTGCCAACTGGAAGTATTCCGTCCGTTCGTCCGGATGAAGATATCCAAGCGTACTTGCTACCAGCAGTTTTTCTTCCGGAAGTATATCGGCAGCGGTCAACATCCCGGGGGAGGGGTGGTTTGTTCCGGTCAGGTAGGCTTTGACATCGGGCCTTGATTCGACGTTTTCAATGGCTTTCAGCAAGGCCAGTTCCGCCACATCCTTTTGGCCATGGTGCATGGCTGCTCCATAGAGGATCAGGTAGGCCTTGAAATCGGAGCTGTTGCCGGCCAGCAGCATTTCCATTGCTCTTTGGGTGTTACCTTTGTGGAGCGCCTGCTGATATTCGGCTTGATCCGGCAACACCGCTGCGAGCTTCTCAAGATAGGCATCGATTTCACCACCCGCATAGCAGCGTGCGGAACCGAAATAATTCTCCCAGCCTTTTCGCGTGTCAGCATCCATCCAGTCGGTGGTGGATGCGAGATACGCTGACTCTGCATCCAAGGATTCGTCAGACTGTCCCATCAGCTGCAGATAGCGTACTTCCAGGGCCACCAACTCTCCATCATCCGGATCGCGCGCCATTTTTTTACGGATCGAATCAAGCAAAGGCTGGTAGTGGTAGGTGGCCAGGCAGGAGGAGCCATGCACGTTGTCGAAGCTGCTTGTCGAGCCTGCACGCTCCTTAGCTTTGCAGGCATAGTCAAATGCCTGGTCGAATTGCAAACGGCACATGAGATTGTAGGCCATGGCATAATAGCCATACCCCCCGCAACCCTGACCTTCCTCGGACGCAGTAAAAAAGGCTATCGATTTGTCTAAGTCCGGTTCAATCCGTCCCCGCAGGTATTTCAAGGCGGTATTGTCAGGTTCTGCATCCAGGAGTGACTGGTATTCGGCGACGAGGTCGTATTCCGGCTTCAGACGTTCCATGCTGGTCTGATAAAAGCGGTGCCACTCAATGAGCACCGGACGGGTTGCCAGTCCCTTGTTAAGAAGCGTCAGCGAGTCGAGATCGTTGGTGCCCAGTACAACACCCAGCATCCAACCAGCGTCCGAATAGTCGGGTTGCAGTCGCAGGGTTGTATCGACGAATGGTTTGAAGTCCTGGACATCTCCGTATTCGTAAAGGGTGGTGAACAGATCGTCATATGTCTCCGGCTTATAGAGTGACAGTTGCGACTTGAAGGTGACCGACTGACCGGAAGGCATGTCGATATTGTCGGGTGATTCCCTGAACGCATAATCGACCTCGTCGAGCACATGCCATTTCTTGCCGAACACATACTCGTACCGGGGTTCCGCTGTGCGGGAACTGCCGTCCGCGATGTAGGGAACGTGCGTCAGGACCAGAAAAGCAAGCCCGTCCGGGTTTAGCACGAGCAGGTTGTTGTCGCCGATACGCTTCGTGAAAGGAAGATTGTATTCGAAGGAAAACGGTTCACATTCAATCGGTGCATTCTCAATCTGCACGTCATGGGTGCCCATGGGGATGGTGATCCGGCGCGGGGTCAGGCTGCCAAGCTCATACCTTTCGTCATCGATTCTGAGCGTGTAGGTCTGGAGCGATCCGTTAATCAGCCATACCTCGCGGTATTTGCCGGCTGTGAATCCTTTTCCGGCAAATGCACCAATCAGCGATATGATAATGAGCAGGGGCACCAGATAGGGAAGAAGGATCGGAACGCCGGCAGGCTTTGTTTCCCTGGCGGGTTGGCTGGCCGCTACATCCAGTCGCGCCTTCGCCGCATCAATGAGGCTGGCCTTTTCCGGGTCAGAATCAGCAAGCCGGTGTGAAGCCTCCAGCGCCTTCGGAAAATTACCGAGCTGATAATAGCCCAGAGCGATGGACTTCATGACCTGGACATTGCCCTGCATGCGGGTCTGATAGAGTGACGCCAGTTTTTCAAAATTGTCGTTGTCGTTGTAGGCGGCCCAGTGTCCGAGCGCCTCGCTGGCGACGGCAGGATCGTCCGGCGCTTCCCGCAGTTTCTCAAGCAGGACCGCTTCGCTCTTTTGCTTCAGACTGCTGTACTTGCGCGGTGATATAACACGGCATTTATTGCAGTGGGGGCAGGCATCGATGATCTTCACGTGCCCGAGCGGAATCAGCGGTATCCAGTAGAGGTGGAAAAACTGTGCCGTATCGTAGGTCTCAAGCGTGCCGGTCTTGCCGCAGGACTCGCAAACCCCGGTGCGCGAGGTGCCATTCTTTTTGCCGTAGCGACGGATTCCATAGAAGAAAAACATAACCCCAACCCCCCTTGATAACAGTTGATAATATTTGCACCCTCTCTACTGCAGAAACCACGGCAAATCAAGATGAATGGCTGGTAGGGATTTCGGAACTGTAAAAATGGGATTGCGATTTTTGCATGGGATTGGAAACGTGGCGGTATGAAATATTTTCTATTTGATATCGGGCATGTGCTCGTTGATTTCGACTATCAGGTTTTTCTGGATGCGGTCACCCGGGACTCCGGCCAACCATACGGATTCTTGCAGGGGCGTGATCTGGAAATGCACGATGCCGTCGAAACCGGAGCAATAAGTGATGCGGAGTGGGTGGATTATCTAAACCGGTCCATGGGGCTGCCATGGACACTTGAAGACCTAACCAAGCTGTGGGCCACGATATTTACCAGCCACGAAGCGGGACAAGCCCTGTTTCTGGAAGCGCAGGAGCAGGGAGTGCCCGTTTATCTGCTCAGCAATATCGCGCAGCACCACGTCGACGCCATCGAACAGAACTGGCCCGGTATTTTCGAAGGCGTAAGCGGTCGCTTTTTTTCCTACCAGATCGGGGTGCGTAAACCCCATCCCTACATCTACCGCTATGCACTCGATAAACTCGAGGCAGACGGGAGCCAGTGCTTCTTCATTGATGACCTGCCCGACAACGTGGAAGCCGCCCGGTCATTCGGGATCAATGCCCACCTCTACCTGCCCGGCAACCGAACCAGGATCCGGGAGGCGGCCGCCGCGTTTTTCGGGTGGCAGGGTTGAAAGGCCCCGCTTCCGCCGGGCCTTGCGGACGCTAGTTGTCCTTGGCACCGGCTTCGATCCATGCGGAGATTTTCTTGATCTCCTCGTCGCTCATGCGCGGCGCCTTGGATCGCGATGGCGGCATGGTCTTGTGTTGCGGGGTTCCGGGCTTAGGTTTGCTCATGATCATGAGCAGGTAGCTGTTTTCCGGCTTGCCGGGCATGATCATGGTTCCGTTGAGATTCGTGATGTCGGATTTTTTTTCGATATACGGGCCGTTTTCAATGGCTTTTTGGTTGCCGCCTTCGCGCTGGTGGCATCCGGTGCAGGATCGTGCAAACAACGGCATCAGGTCCTTGGACAGTGAAACTTCTTCAGCCATGGCAGTGTGGGCCAGGGCCGTCAATACGATCAGGCTGCAAGTCATCGCTCTTGCTGTCATGTGGCATTCCTTTCGTTAAATGGCAGTTAATGCGAGTCGATATGCTTATTTATCCGCCGTAAGACGTAATTGACCAGCCGTTTATTGCGTAGATAACGAATTATATGAAAAAGCCCCGCGGTTGCGGGGCCATTCAGCTGTCGATCGGATCGGCAATTATGCAGAGAGCACGGCATTGAGACGCGCAGCGAAACCGGACGGATCGTCGAGCTTGGCGCCGGAGGCGATTACCGCCTGGTCGTGCAGGAGCTTTGTTAATATCTCCACCTTGGGGTCCGTTGCGTCAGCGTCGTAAAGCGCCTGCAGCTTCCTGACAACCGCATGATCCGGGTTGAGTTCCAGCACGCTTTCGCGTTTTGGAACTTCCTGCCCCATGCGGCGCATCATCTCTTCGATGTGCGGACTCATGGAGTATTCATCGCTCACGAGACAGGCGGCGGAATCCTTCAGGCGGGTGGTCAGCTTGACTTCCTTGACGCCAACCAGAAGGTCCTTGGCAAAGCCGATCAGTCCTTCGAACTGCTTTTCCTCATCCTTCAGTTTGTCCTTGTCCTCTTCGAGCTCGCCCTTGTTAACGGCCTTGAGCTTCTTGCCCTTATACTCGAAGAGTTGCGGTATGACGAAGTCGTCGATGGGATCGGTCATCAGCAGGACCTCCTTGCCCTCGGCCTTGAAGGCTTCGAGGTAGGGGGCGTTCTCGATGGACGTACGGTTTTCGCCGGCGAGGTAGTAAATCTCCTCCTGGTCCGAGGCCATGTTTTCGACATAATCGGCGAAGCAGGTTTTTTCACCGGCCGGCTTGGTCGTGGTTTCAAACAGGAGCAGGTCGGCGATCTTTTCGCGGTTTTCCCAATCGGTCTGCAGGCCTTCCTTAAGGATCGTACTGAAGTTGGTGTGGAAGATCTCGTACTCCTTGTAGTCGTTCTTCTTCATGTTGGCCAGGGTCTTGAGGATGCGGCCGACCAGGTTCTTGCGGATCTTGTCGAGCTGGGGATTTTCCTGAAGGATTTCGCGCGACACGTTCAGAGGCAGGTCGGCGGAGTCGACCACGCCCTTGACGAAACGCAGGTAACCCGGCAGCAGATGTTCGAAGTCGTTTCCGATGAATACGCGCTGGACATAGAGGTTGAGATGCGACTTGGGATCGTTGTTCATCATCAGGTCAAACGGCTTGTGTTCGGGGATGAACAGCAGCGCCTTGAACTCGATCGCTCCTTCGGCATTGTAGTGGATCGTCTCGGCCGGGAAGTTGGTGTCGTGCGAGATATGCTTGTAAAACTCGCCGTATTCCTCGTCCGTGATCTCACTCTTCGGACGGAGCCAGATGGCCTTCTGGGAATTGAGCTGCTCCTCTTTCTCTTCCTCCGTTTCATTATCCTCATCCTTCTTCGTGGTCAGCAGAACGATGGGGTGTTCGACGAAGTCGGAAAACTTCTTCACGACCGAGCGGAGCTCCCACTCCTCTAAGTATTCCTTCGCGTCGTCCTTCAGGTGCAGGATGACGTCGGTTCCGCGGGTTTGCTTGTCGGCTTCATCGAGCGTGAAGGAACCGGTGCCCTTGGATTTCCACTGAACGGCATCCTCGCCGTGGGCCTTGGTGATGACTGTCACTTCGTCGGCGACCATGAACGAAGCATAAAAACCGACGCCGAACTGGCCGATCAACTCCGGGTTGTCCTTCAGGTTCATTTCCTTGGCACGCGCCAGAAAAGCCTTGGTGCCGGAGTGGGCGATCGTTCCCAGGTTTTCAACGACGGCATCGCGTGACATGCCGATGCCGTTGTCGGAGATGGTCAGCGTCTGGGCCTCTTCGTCGGCCTTGAGGGTGATCTTCCAGTCGGAATCGCCATCCAGCACCTCGGTATTGGTCAGCCCTTCAAAACGGACCTTGTCGATCGCGTCGCAGGCGTTGGAAATCAGCTCGCGCAGGAACACTTCGCGGTGGGAATAGAGCGAGTGGGTGATCAGATGGAGCAGCTGCTCCAGCTCGGTCTTAAACTTCATCGTCTTTTTAGCCATTTACATCTCTCCTTGATACATCGTTAACGCAAAACAGTCGCGAACGGTACGAAAGCACGTATCTGCTTTCAAGTCAGAAGATGACTTTGCGGTCAGTGCCGGTGTATTTCCGGCTCTATGAGTTCCGCCTGCAACATTCAAGCTCCTAAACTGGTATGCAAATACCAAATAATTAATAAGTGTTTAATCTTGTCATTTGCTTCTGCACGAGTAGTTTGCACCTTCCCCACAGGAGAAATGCATGAACGGTTCCCGCTTCATCAGAACACTCCGCAGAGGATGGCCCTCCAGTTCTCATGGCTGTCTGCATCCTTTACGCGCTCCCCTGGAGATAGCCACCCGTCTGGTTGATCTGCGATGCGCAGCAATCCTTCCCCCTGCTTTTTTTCATGATTTAACCGACCCAGTTCGACCGATTGCCGCTGCTACCAAGTTATCCGGAACAGCAGTAACGCCGAGGCCCGATCATCCCTGTCATTCCAGTTAATAAAACCAGAAAGGAAGCAAGCCATGAAAGCAGTATGCCGATTCACTCAACATACGCTCGCACTGCCCATTCTGTCACTCCTGATCATGACATACGCCTGGGCCGCGTTTGCCGAGCCCTCATCGCTGTCAGCGGAGTGCGTAAGTAATACAATGAATCTGCACTGGTCTGGCGACTCCGGCACGGTGCTTCAACAGGCCACCAACCTGGCTGATCCCGTCTGGCAGGATGTGCCCGGAACTATGGGTATGAACTGGTGCGAACAGCCGATGACCAACACAACTGTATTTTTCCGCCTGATGTCATTGGAATTGTCACCCGACCTTGATGGAGACAGTCTGGAGGATGCATGGGAGACCAACGGCTGGATTATCGTAGTGGATACCTCGGGCTATGGTGAAACCCGGGTTCTTGAAATGAGGTATGTGACCAGCAGCCCCGACTACACGGATACCGACGAAGACGGTCTGGACGACTGGTGGGAGTGGATGCTCGGAACGGACCCCGGCTCCATCGATACCGACCGGGACGGACTGACCGATGCAGAGGAATGGTATCGCTGGCAGACTTCGCCCACCAGTGTGGATACCGATGGCGACGCACGCGGTCCCGACCATGACCTGGCTCCTAGTGCAACACTATTCGACTACAACGAAATCTATCTGCTGCATACCTCTCCCACGCTGGATGATACCGATGGCGACGGCCGTACCGACTACGAGGAATTCGATCAGCCCGGCCGCAACCTGCTGATTGCAGAGGTGCCGAAGCTGGAGGTGGAGATGGTCGACACCGTGGATGTCCGGCTCGATGTACAATACGCGGAAGAGGAAGGCGATACGTACCAGTATGGATCGGAGCTGACCGAGTCTACGACGAAAAGCCACTCCGACTACAATGAGAACTCCATGAATGCAAGTCTGACCGTCGGGGCCAGTTATGAGGTGGGTCTGTTTGGTGGGGCTACATTCAATGCATCCTTGACCGTGGGTTACGGGCACGTGTGGTCTACGACGGATGAAAGCTCCGAGACCATGCAGAATTCGTATTCAGAATATACGACCGAGTCGCGGACGCGGACCGAAACGGCGGCCAGCGGTTCCATGAGCAGTGGCATCAGGCTGGTAAACACCGGGCCTGTTACATACACGCTCACCGATTTCGGGCTGACCGTTCGCTATTGGACGCCGGGTGGTGATGGTGGAACGACCGGTGATTTCAAGACACTGGCCACGCTTGTTCCGGCGCTCGGGGCGGAAGGCTTTACCCTGGCACCGGGTGACAGCACGCCTGTCCTGCAGGTCCAGGCCACGGATTTGAATGCATCCAGGGTAAAGGAATTCATCGCACGGCCTAACAGCCTGTATCTGGAACCGGCCTTCTACGAACTGCAGAATGCTGACGGACTGAATTTTGATTATCTGGAGGAGGTCACCAGCTGGCGTACCGCCCGCGTGGAAATTGACTATGGCAACGGAACCAATGAGGAATACCGCGTGGCTACCAATGTGGACCGTAACGAAGATGGAAGCTATGCCGGCATTACGATGGGTTTTGTCATGGAAAACATATTGGAGATCCCATTCGCAACAACCAATGCGCAGTCCCTTGTTGCAAGCCATCCCACGGATGAGCAGGTGCTCTATTCCGTCCGTGATCTGCAGACCGCCGGCATGGCCAACGGATTCTGGGTGGTCATCGGCCCCGGACAGAGCCAGACGGATTTTGAAGATATCGCCCTTCATGCGGGAGATCAGATCCTGTTGCTGTATGTCCGGGATGAAGACGGCGACGGGCTGTTCGGCGCCGAGGAACAGCACTACCGGACCGATGACAATAGTACGGCTGATTCGGATGGAGACGGGCTGACGGATGTCTTTGAGGTCCGCGAAGGCTGGCTGGTGAACGTCGTGGGGAAGCCGCCATATCACGTGTTCTCCGACCCGACCCAATCCGACCAGGATGGCGATGGTTTAAGCGATAATCAGGAGAAAAATAATGGAACCGATCCTGCAATACCGGATACCGATGAGGATGGATTGCAGGATAATCTTGACCAGTATCCTCTTCATCCGGCGAAGGTGCTGCGCGTTAAATGGGATGCCGTTCCTGGTGGTTCCGGTGGGAGCTGGGCGACGGCCTTTACAAGCCTTCAGGATGCGCTCGCTGCGGCTCGGACCGCGGCAGTCGATGGTAACCCTTCAACGGATGTTGCCGAGATCTGGGTAGCCGAGGGGGTGTATAAACCATCGTCTACCGGTAATCGGAATGAATCGTTCATGCTGGTTAATAACACGGCACTCTACGGGGGCTTTGTTGGTACCGAAACCAAGTTGAGTCAAAGGGAACCGAACCCGCTTCTCAACAACACGATTCTCTCCGGGGATCTGGACGGCAATGACGCTACGGTTTACTCGGATGATCCGCCGACCTTCGATGACAACAGTTATGCCGTCTGCATAGCAGAGCAAAATGTTCTTTCCGGGAGTCGGTTGGATGGATTCACCATCACGGGCGGAAGCGCCGGCGCTGTTTATGGCGGGGGGCTCTATTCAAAAGGGCTTCCGCAATTGCGCAACCTGTTTTTCCGCTCAAATTACGGAAGGAATGGAGCCGGACTCTATTCCTGGCCGCAGCCAGGTATCGCCACGAGCGAACCGTACATCATTTCAGACTGTCTGTTCTTACAGAACGATGCCCTTAGTGGAGGGGGTATGCGCTATAATGGTACATACCAGCCTTTACTCCTGATGAATTGTCAGTTCTATGAAAATTCCGCGATAGGTAACGATACGTTTGATCAGGGAGCGGGAGCGTTGGTTATAAACGGAAAATGTTATCTGGAAAACTGCACCTTCGCCTGGAACAGCAGTGTTAAATTCGGCGGGGCAATTACGGTATTGCGATCTGCAGAAGTGTCTGTTTCCCGTTGTGATTTCATCGGGAACAGCGCTACACATGGCGGCGGGATCTACATGAGCGATAACCTAAGCACGACGGGCGATTTCAAGGTTGAAATCCTTCAAAGTGTTTTCTGGCAAAATTCGGTTGCCGGCTATGGAAGTGGAATTTGGGCAGATGGTAAAAGTTCTTCAAATTCTCAACGCCTATATATTCTCAATTCGTCCATCGTAGATAATGTTGGTACTGGTGGTATTAACGTTAATTACTGCATTTGCCGGGTCGAGAACAGTATCTTCTGGGGTAATATCATTAGGAAAGGGACCGCCCCTGTAGTGACGGTGCGGACCTCCTGTCTGGAGAATATTAGCGGCTATACTGGATATGGAAATTTCAGTGCCGACCCACAATTCGTGGACAGTTTTGGGGGCAATCTTCATCTGCAGCCGGGTTCGCCCTGCATTGATCGAGGGGATAACTACATGGACTATCATCCCATGGTGCCCGGTTTCCAGTCGCTGCCTCTTACGGATATGGATGGCAACTGGCGCATCACGGATGGCAACGGTGACGGCGTTCTTACCGTGGATATGGGTGCCTACGAACAGCAGGGTCAGTAAGAGACCCGGAGCACCACACGATGGAAATACCGCAGTGTATTGCCGGGCGGAGGGGTTTCGCTCTTTCCTGCCAAACAAAAACAGGATGATATTTCATATAAATTGCGGTCTGGCAGTAGCCCGGGTACATGGAATGTCTGGGGATTGAACGATATTGTGGTATCCAACGGATTCGGCCGGCTTGGCAACGACTGGCCGGAAAGCGAGGTCTGCTTCGCGAACGCCGCGGGCATCAAAAACGCAACGCCCCAGGGAAGCTGGTCCATCGTCTCAAACGAAACAACCTATCTGGGAACCATCGATCTGGACGGAGGATTGACGGTCAATTCTAATCCGACCAATCTGCCGCTGGTGTCGATCCTGGACACTGACACCGATGGTTTGGTTACGCACATCATAATGAGCCCCACCTGCGACGGCCGTGTCCTCCACTGTGGTTGGATCCGCCATGAACATCTACACCGACGCGGCCTACAGCATCAGCATGCAGTCGCCATAGCTGAAGAAACGATATTTTTCCGCGACGGCGACTTGGTAGGCTTCGAGCATCTGTTCACGACCGGCAAAGGCAGACATCATCATGAGCAGTGTCGACCTGGGCAGGTGGAAGTTGGTGAGAATGGCATCGACGTTCCGGAAGTCATACGGCGGGTAGATGAAGATATTGGTCGCGCCTTCGGCCTTGCGAATGGGAACGACGGATTCCAGGGTGCGCACGGACGTCGATCCGACCGCAATAACACGCCCTCCGGACTGCCGGGCGGCGTTGATGGTCTCGGCGGCATCGGAAGAAATTGCATACCGTTCGTGATGCATTTCGTGGTCGGTGATCAGATCGGCTGACACCGGACGGAAGGTACCGAGCCCGACATGCAGAGTCAGTTCGGCTTTATGGATTCCGTTGGCTGCCAGCTTGTCGAACAGCTCGGGTGTAAAGTGCAATCCGGCGGTAGGCGCGGCGGCCGCACCTGGTTCCGAGGCATAAACGGTCTGGTAGCGCTGTTTGTCGGTTTCTATCTGCTCGCGGGTCTGGTTCTTGCGCGTGATGTACGGGGGCAGGGGAGGTACGCCCTCCTCGTCGAGGATTTCCATCAAGGGGCGGTCGGAGTCGATTTTCAAAACCGCTTCGCCCTGCTCACCGTCGTAGAGCATGGTGGCCTTGACCTTGCCGGAACAAAGTGCCAGTTCATCGCCGATCTTCGGGCGGCGCGAGGCTTTCATAAGCACTTTCCACTCACCGGGTGCAGATTCCTCAAGCAGCAGCACCTCGACTTTACCTCCCGATGAGGCCTTGTGGCCGAAGATGCGCGCCGGAACGACCTTGGTATTGTTAAGGACCACCACATCGGGCGCGCGCAGGTAAGTGGTGATATCGGTGATGGTGCGATGTTCGACGGTTCCTGAATCGCGATGCAGCACCATCATGCGCGCCAGTTCCCGGCGTTCAGGGGGATGCTGGGCGATGAGTTCGGGGGGAAGATCATAATTGAAGAGGTCGGTTTTCATCTGCTAGCTTTCAAAGTTTCAAAGGATACGGACCTTCCGCGGGAAATAAAGGTGAAACTGTCTGGAACGGGATGCTTAAGAAAATTGCCAGCCTGATGCCGATCTGGGTTGTGACGGCCGGAATAGCCGGCTATCTGCATCCGCCGCTGCTGACTGTATTAAAGCCATGGCTGGAATGGATGTTTTTCGGCACCATGCTGGGGATCGGCTGCTCCATGAACATCGGCGACTTCCAGCCCCTCGTCAAGAAGCCGCAGCTGGTCCTGCTGGGTGTGACAGCCCAGTTCCTGATCATGCCCGCCTGCGGATACCTTATCGGGAAAATACTGCACCTGCCGGCCGAGCTCCTGCTCGGAATGATTCTTGTAGGCGCAGTGCCCGGGGCCATGGCCAGCAATGTAATCGCCTATCTGGCAAAGACCGATGTGGCCTATTCCATTGCACTTACCTCCACGGCGACGCTGCTGGCACCCATCCTGACGCCTGCACTAACCTACCTCTACATGCATGCCGTGATTGAAATCCATTTCTGGGCGATGTTTCTCAGCATTATTAAAATTGTGATTGCCCCGCTGCTGATCGGCTTGCTGCTGAAGCATTTTTTTCGAGAAGTAATTACCCGCATCCACGATCTTTTCCCTGCGCTTTCCACCCTGTGCATCGCCCTCATCTGCGGCATGATTGTGGCGTTGAACCGGGATACCATTGCCGCCCTATCGATTATTGTCTTCGCGGGGGTGTTTCTGCACAACCTTGCCGGCTATGGGGGAGGCTATCTGGCCGGCAAACTGTTCCGCTTTGATCAGCGCCGCGCGCGAACATTAGCGGTGGAAGTGGGTATGCAGAACGCCGGCCTGGGTGCGGTTCTCGCCGTAAAGCATTTTGCGCCCGAAACCGCCATTATGCCGGCGGTTTTTGCGACCTGGTGCGTGGTGACCGCATCCTGTCTGGCCCGCTACTGGAACTGGAAGTCGCGCAATGACGAATAAATAGCGCTTTAGAGGCTTTCCGCGCGGTGCGTCTTGCATGGCTTCCGCACGTTGGGTATGTTCCGCGGAGGTTTTTGAGTTTGAACGGGGAGAAACACGGAAAATGAAGATTTTGGTAGTAGGCAACGGAGGGCGCGAACACGCGCTGGCGTGGAAACTGGCTCGCGACAGTGCCCAGCCGGAACTTTTCTGCACGCCGGGGAACGCGGGTACGGCAGAACTGGGCACAAACCTTTCATTCGGAGCAACGGATCTCGACGGCATCAAGGGGTGGTGTCTGGAAAACCGGCCTGATCTCGTAGTTATCGGCCCGGAGGCGCCTCTTTGCGCCGGGTTGTCGGATGTGCTGGAAGCCGAGGGTATCCGCGTTTTCGGTCCCTGCAAAGCCGCGGCGGAGATGGAAGGCAGCAAGCAGTTTGCCAAGGAAATCATGAAGGCCGGCGGTGTGCCGACCTCCGCCTATGAGACCTTTAGCGATCCCGACGCCGCATGTGCCTATGTGCGCGAGCGCGGGGCGCCGATCGTCATCAAGGCGGATGGATTGGCGGCGGGCAAGGGAGTGACCGTGGCCGAGACGGTCGAGCAGGCCGAAACCGCGATTCGCGATGCGCTTGAAGGAAATGCGTTTGGTGATGCAGGAAGCCGGGTTGTCATCGAGGATTTCCTGGTAGGCGAGGAAGCGTCCATTCTGGCGCTGATCGATGGGGATCATGTGGTGATGCTCGCATCGTCGCAGGATCACAAACGCATTTATGAGAAAGATCAGGGACCTAATACCGGGGGAATGGGAGCCTATTCACCGGCGTCGATCGTGAACGAAACGGTTTGGCAGAAGGTGAAAGATGAAATCTATGGCCGCACCCTGGCGGAGCTGAAAAAGCGCGGGATCACCTACAAAGGCGTGCTGTATGCAGGTTTGATGATCAAGGACAACCAGCCAAGTGTGGTGGAATTCAACTGCCGGTTCGGGGATCCGGAAACGCAGGCCGTGCTGGCGCGCTGGGACGGTGACATGCTTCCGGCCATCAACGCCGTCATTGACGGCAGCCTTACCGAAGATCTGATCCGCTGGAAGGATGAGCACAGTGTGTGTGTGGTGATGGTAGCCGGGGGCTATCCGGGTTCGTACGAGAAAGGCAATGAGATAGAGAATATCGACAAGGCCAATGCCGTGGCCGATACCGTGGTCTTCCATGCGGGCACGGCCTTGAAGGACGGCAGCGTGGTCACAGCAGGCGGCCGGGTGCTCGGCATTACGTCACTCGGGTCGGATCTGCCGGATGCGTTATCCAAAGCCTATATTGCCGTGGAGACCATTAGCTTCAAGGATGCGTTCTACCGGAACGATATCGCCCATCGCGAGATGAAGCGGTTGGGTTGTGATTTTAATAAAGAATAGAAAGGGAAATCATGGCAGCTAAAAAGAAACCAACCGTGGCTATTGTTATGGGCAGTAAGACCGACTGGCCTGTATTGGAATTTACGGTCAATACGCTGAAGGAATTCGGTATCGAAAGTACCGTTAAGGTGATGTCGGCCCACCGTACGCCGCATGAAGCGACCGAGTTTGCGGAAAACGCAGCAAGGAATGGATACAAGGTTGTCATCGGTGCGGCCGGAGGAGCCGCGCATCTATGCGGCGTATTGGCGGGTCACACCACGCTTCCGGTCATCGGCATTCCTGTAAAGGGGTGGGCGCTGGATGGAATGGATTCACTCCTGTCTACAGTGCAGATGCCGAAGGGCGTGCCCGTGGCGACCGTTGCGATCGGCAAGGCCGGCGCAATCAATGCCGCGATTCTTGCGGTTCAGATCATGGCACTCTCCGACGGCGTGTTGAGACGCAAGCTGGCTGCTTACAAAAAAAGCATGGCGAAGGAAGTGCTGAAAGCCGATGCCCAGCTTCAGAAGGAGCTGGAAGGGTAAAGATTAGCTGGAGTGCGGAAGTCTTTGCCTCCGCTATCAAAGCGCCGGCAGACGTCGGCGCGCCCAATGTTTTACCCGTGTTTTGCCACGCCTAACCTGGCGAGAATTTTTTCCATCAGACACCATTTAGTGATACCCGACTGCAGCAGGTTGGCTCCAACGAATACGGTGAACCATATCCAGTTGGGATTCACCCATTTTGCTAGTGCCAGCGATATAAGGATGAGCGAGCCAGCGATCACACGTATCATGTCTTCCATTTTCATGCTTACCTCCAAAGTCAATGCCGGAACTATGCACTAAATGCGGGTGAAAGTGTAGTTATTTTGCAATGTGATCCCAGAAATTGAGAGGCTCCTGGCTGATGCGCCAGAAGGCGATGCCCTGAATGGGTTCCGAGCTATAAAGATCCATTTTGGCATCAAGTGACGTGAGCGTTTCAAAGTAAACCTGCACCTCCACATTGGTGTTATAGGAGTAGGTTCCTCCGTTTTCCGGATCAGACTGCAACCGGGCCTTTCGTGCACGCAATTCGGTCCAGATCTCGGGGTTGCGATAGGCACGTGAGGTCTGTTCCGTTTGCCAGCTGCGGCCGTAAAGGGGGATACCCATGACGAGCTTGTCGGCATCAACAGTCTCCAGGGCGTAGTCAAAGATTTTAGTGCACCAGGGGAGCGATGCGATCGGACCCGGTGTTCCTGAACGATGATGCTCATCGTACGCCATTACGATGACGCGATCGGCGATCAGGTTGATGAAAGGGTAGTCAAACGCGTCGGATGGGTTGCGCCGTTTGTATTCAGCCCAGCGAGCCATGACTGCCACGCTGAATACCTTTTCCTTTGGTAAAGCCTTCTTTACGGCCGTCAGGAAATTGAGGTAGTTGGTGCCGTCTTCCTTGGGAATCCCCTCGAAGTCGATCTGTACTCCGTCGAATGGCCGGGAGCGCTCGATAATTCCGGCGATGATCCTTTCGCGAAATGGCAGGTCTGGATTGAGATACATATGTGCCAGGGTTGGATTCCAGGGGATGGTTATCACCAGATGATAGCGCAACCCACGTCCGGGAAGGGCGGGGGGCGAGGTGTGTCCGCCGGCGAGGTTGCCGTCACTGTCAACAGAAGCGCTGAAGCACGCGATATCGGTTATCGTAGAACGTGCAGGAAAATACGATTCCTCGCCTTTCATCAAATAGGCCCAGATTTCCGGCGTAGGATTGGCCACCGCGGAGCCGATGGTCACGGCGGCCACAAGAATGCAGGCAAAGGCAGATTTCATGCCTGCACGGTAGGGGGGCGCATCGACTGTGTCAAGATTGCGCGCCGGTTATGCGGCTCCCGCCTGCTTTTCATTGCCTGAGGACGCACCCGAGTCGGCCTTTCTGAACGGGAATTGCACGGTGATCGCCGTGACACCGCCCGTCCGGTATTCGAGCGTGAACTTGCCATCGAGCATACCGATATAGCGCCGGGCAAGCGTCAGGCCGTACTTAACATCCACCGTTTCATTCTTTTCCTGATCATTCCCGAATATTGAAGAGAGGAGGGGATCCTTTTCTTCATTGCCCGTATATGCCAGTTCGAAGTCTATGAGAGTTGAGTCTTCGCTGTTCGCTTTACGCGTGGCGTGCAGGCCAAGCCGTCCTTTGGCGGTTTTCTCCATGGCGTAACCCAGCAGGATGGATAAGGTCTTTCTCAGCTTTATTTCATCGGTAGCAACCAGCTTCGGTACGTTGTGGGCCGTCTGGTACTGTGCAAAACTCACGGCAAAGAAAAGTTTCTTGGTATCTGCACGATGACTGAACTGCCGGTCGATATCGGTCATGAGTCCGTGCAGATCGCACCGCTCAATGGCAATCTTGTCGGAGCCGTCAGCTATATGGGTGAGCTCGCACCGGTAGTTCATCATGTCAATGAGCTTGCGGCAATTCATATTTACGCCGGCCATATCGCGCTTCTGGTCTTCGGAGAGGTTGTCGGCTTTTTCCAGCAGAATGCTTGTTTTAACAACCGGATTGAGTGCCGACTGCACCGTCTCGTTAAGTTCATCCACCAGTTTACCGTTCAGCTGGCTGATTTCCTTGACCTCGGCCATTGATTTCCTGATTTCGGCCTGATGCTCCTCACGGATGCCGGCCAGGCGTTTTTCGATATCCGTAATACGTTTTTCAGCCTGCTTCCGCTCTTCAGTCACCGTAGTCAATGCTGCATCGCGTTCCTCAACCAGCTTTTGTGTCTTTTCGAGCTGCTGCTTGAGCTGCTCCTCGGTTTTTTCCAGACTCGCAATCTTTGTCTGCAGCGCCTTGGTCTGCTCGAGTGCTAGCGCTTCAGCATTTTGCTTGTCGCTCTCAACCGCAAGCTGCAGATCCTGCAGGTTCTTTTCTGCCTGCATCCGCACTTCGGATTCCGCATTCAGTTTGCTGGAAAGTTCTTCAATTTCCTTCTTCTGGTCTTCAATGCATGCCTGCAGCTTTCCACCTTGTGCGCGCAAATCGGCTTCCGTCTTGCGCAACTGATCGAGGTTGTCCTCAAGTCCCTTGGTTTTCTGGGCGAGGGCGGCTTCCTGTTCCTCGGCAAGCTGTTTGAGTTTTGCCTGCGATCCCTTGTAGGCATCGACCACCTTGCGGTATTCGCGCGCTGCATTGGCCAGATCCTGGGTGCGAATTTCGAGATTCTTCTCTACGGCCTGCTTTTCCTTGCCAAGCTCTTCAAGCTGCTTTTTCAGCTTGTCGCTGGCTTTCTGGTTTTCCTCCAGCTGCTTGCGATATTCCTTGGTCTGCGCATCCAGCGTTTTGGCCTGGCTGCTGGCCATCTCCTTGAGTTTGGTCTGCGTATCTTTCAATGCCGCGTTGGCAGCCTCGTAGTCCTGCCGGACTTGATCCAGTTCGGCATTGCGTTCCCCGAGCGAGCCTTCGAGATCCTGTTTTTCCTTCTGGAGGTTGGCGATCTGGTTCTGCAGTCCTTCCGCGTGGTGGTTGACCTCTTCAAGCTGTTTCTGCAACGCTTCTGTTTCAGCGGCTATCAACTGATCCTGATGATCTGAAAGCTTCTTGAGCTGCGATTTGGTTTCGGAGAGCAGGGCATCGGTTCCCTCCTGCTTCTGCAAAGCCTTTTCAATCTCGCCGTTGCGTGCCTGCAGGAGATCTTCCAGGGATTCCTTTTCTCGCTGCAAATCGCCGGCTTCCTTGCGCAGTTTGACTTCTTCAAGCCGGATTTCAGCGATATGCAGCTGCAGCTTCTGTGTTTCACGGGCTACCAGTTCCTTCTGGCGCTGCGTCATCTGTTCGAGCCGCTGTTCAATCTGCTTCTTCTGAACTTCGGCCCCTTCCCGGGCCTGAATCTGCTTGGAGAATTCCTTCGCTTTCATGTGGAGCGTGCTTTCGAGTTCCTTGATGCGCTCCTCGAGATCCTTTTGATGCTGCCGCAAGGCTTTCTCGCGGATCTGTTTCTGGGCCAGTTCCTGTTTGATGGCCTTGGTTTCCGTATCGAGACGTGTATTGAACTGCTGGCGAAGTTCGTCGAGCTCTTCCATGCTTTGTATGAGTTTTTCGGCCGTGGCCTTGCGTTCGGCCACTTCTTCTTCAAGCTCTTTGGAATGATGCTCGGTCATCTGCTTGAACTCTTCCTGGGTCTTCTGAATCAGTTCTTCCGCCTTCGCAAGCTGCTTTTCAGCTTCCGTCCGCGCTTTATGTTCACCATTCAGTTCAGCCTGATGGCGGGCCGATAGGGTTTCAATTTCATTCGCCCATTTCTGATCACCTTGATTCAACTGCTGCTTAATGGCATCCAGCTCTTTCGACGCCGCTTCCCGTGCGGCCACTTCCTTCTCGACTTCCTTGGTGTGCTCTTCGGTAATCTGGATCAACTGTTCCTGGGTACTCTTCAGGAAGTCCTCGGTTTCCGTCAACTGCTGTCCAAGTTCGCGGGAGAGTTCCTCGGCTTTACGGAGCTCATCCTCCTTGATCGCAATGAGTTCTTCCCATTTTTTTCGCTTGTCGGTTTCGGCTTCAAGTTCGGACAGCCGCTGCGACAACTGCTCTTCGAGCTTGCGCTGGCGCACCAGCAGGCTTTCCTCTTTCCGGCGCAGGCTATCTTCCACCAGTTTGCGCTCCTCGAGGTGCTGTTTGTAATTGTTTTCGCGGTTGGTTCGTTCCGTTTCCACCGCCTTCAGTTTCTGCAGTGCTTCCGACAGGGCGGAGGAGGCTTTGTTGTATTCGTTGCGGGTATTGGAGAGGTCGCTGCGGGTCTGCTTGAGTACCTGTTCCAGCTTCTCATATTTCTGACCGGTTTCGGCTTCGCGGTTTTTGCGGTCCGTGATTTCCAGCGACAGTCCAACAACGCCTTCTACCAGGCCTTCTTCCGAAATGAGTGGAATCTGAATGGTCTCCATCCAACCCGACTTCCCGCGGGCTTCGTAGGGCCGTTCGACACGGTTCAGTTTTCCGGACTTCATGGCTTCAATGGCATACTGGTCATGATCGCGGGAGGTACCCGGCATGACCTCCTGAATCGTTTTCCCATTCCACTTATCCTGGGCGATGCCGGTGCGGTCAGCCAGTTTCTTGCTGGCATACAAATAGCGGCAACGCGTGTCCTTAACATGCACATCGGCCGGCAGTGCGTTGAAGATCCGCTGCAAGAAGCTGATCTTGCTTCCCAGTTCCGCCACTTCCCGCTTATGCTCGCTGATGTTCCGCTGCGCGCCCCAGATGCCGACCAGCATGTTGTCTTCTATGATACCGACTACGTCGTTCAGCAGTGTCAGCCGATTGCCGCGCGCATCCTGCTTGACGGACTCGGCCTGGACTGCCCTGTAGCCATCTTCGATGAAATAGATCAGATCCTGCTTGTTCTTGAACGGACCGCATCCACCGCTGAGTTCATTGATCCGTTTACCCTGGAGCGATTCCGGCTTTGCGCCGTACATCACTGAAAACTCACTGTTACAGTCGAACAGGACCATCTGCTTCATGATCTCCTCGGCCATCGTCGAAGCGGAGGAGGTGACAGGAATGGGCTTTTCCGGAACCAGCCGGTAGTAACCCTCAAGTGTTTCGGTGATGAAATGGTGGTAGCGGTTGGTCCTTGCCTGCTCCTGCATCTGGCGTGTGTGATGAGTCGTGATGTCGGTGACCCAGCCGATATAGCTTTCCACTTCTTTCTTCTCATTCAAAACCTTACTGGCCTGGCAGTCAACATGGACATCATGTGTCTGCCGTCCCCGTTTGAATTGAAAACGAACGCTTTCATTGAATGGTTCGTTATCCTCAACAAATGCCTTCCAGGCTTTTTCAAACCGGGCGCGGTCTTCGGGGTGTACGGAACTCGCGATCCCTTCCTGCTGGGCTTTCTTCAGGTAGAGTCCTGTCATCGTCTGCATGGTGGTGTTTACATAGGTGCATCTGCCATCCAGATCCAGTTGGAACATGCCTACACCTGCATTGAACAGGATCCCCTGATAGCGGTTGGTCGTGGCCTTCAGCGATTGTTGCGACCGTTCGAGTTCGTGATTGGTGTCACTGAGACGCTCGCGGGTTGTTGACAGCTCGGCGGTAATATCCTGAAGCTCGCGGTTGGTATTCTTGTAACGACGCTGGAAGATAAAGAACATCACCAGCGATGACATCAGCGCGATAGCTAGAAACAGGTAGTTAACCACGCTCAGCTTGACTGCTCCTCCGTCTATCGTTGCGTAGCTGGCTGCCGGATGCAGCAGCAGGGTGGTGGCTGTAGCCAGCTGCATGCTGCGGCTGGAGGAACATATCAACATCGTTTGTTTTTTCATCGTAGGCCTCTCTAACAGGAATCCGTCTTAAAATAGCACTTTACATGCCAATGAATGGGGTGAAGGGTGATTTGCCCGACATAAAAAAACGGCATGTTACGTGGAAGTAAACGTGCCGTTATGCTGCGGGGAGTAGACCTGGCTAATCCTTATCGTTGACTGGGCGTCGGAGGGCCAGAAGAATTGTTCCGAAAAAGACTATGTAGCCTGCCATATGGGGTTTCTGCACTTCCGGCGCGACCGCATCCGCCTGGGCCGGTTCATCGCTTTGACTGTTTACTTCTGTCTGCAATGCTTTAACCAGCGCACCAAGATCAGAAGGTTTTGAAGCGTCATCAGCTCCTTCGGCCGGCATGTTTTCGATAGCCGTGATGAGCGATTCGTCGCTCTTGGAAGTGGAGCTGAAGCGGGCATCCTCCGCGCGTGCGATCAGCATTTCATTCTGAAGGATCGGCGGTGTGAGGCGGCATCCCGCAGCAGCCACCAGGCGCTTGTTGGCGATCAGCTGCTTGATCATTTCCTTCTTCTCTGCAATGGGAAGATCAGATTCTATACGCAAGGTGCCTGTATCGCCGATGATGATTTTGCGGCTCGGATCTTCCATAAGCATATCGAACAGGTTCTGCTGGGCTTCCACACGAACTGTACCTCCTAGAATATGAATCTCAGCCATGCCGCCTTTTGCTGATTGCGTGTGCAGCTCGAGACTCGTGATACGGAACGTCGCATTATCCATTACATAGATCTGTCCGGTGCCGACACCTTCATTGCCGACGGCCAGGCCACCGGTAACGGTGGCGCGGTCCTTGAGGGTTATGCTGCCCTTACTGGCAGAGGTTCCGAATCCTTTTGCTGACAGCGAAATGCGGCCATTAAGCGACAGGTTGTCGCAGAGCGTTAGGTTTGCATAGCCTGTGGCGGAAGCCGGAATGTTAACGGTACGTTCGTGGGGGACCTTGCTCCATAGATTGATGTTGCCGTTTCCTTTCAACATCAGTTCTTCGCCATACAGGTGCATACCGTTGTCCAGTTGTATGGTGCTGTTGATCGAAATGATACTGTTGGCTTCCCTGAAATGGGCAGCCTCTCCTTCAGCGGGCGGATGGTGCAGGTTCCATCGATAGGATTCGTTCCAATCTGCGGATGTTGCATTGCCGCGCCATGTGTTGACGGTTTCAGCACAAGCAGGCTGCGCTGCCGCTCCCAACAGCAGCGCAACTGTAATCCATATACCTTGGTTAAGTGTATTCATTGTCCTCACCTCTAATTTGTTGACGTGCACGCAGTAGAAGCAATTAGCATGCCTATCTGGTTGCGGAGACGGCCTCTTGCTGTTGATGAACCGGAGATAAACCGGGGGATGTATTTGCCGTAGTAAATCTGTACGCGGATTCCGACAGTGGATTGCGAATGGCTGGAGAGGGATCAATTGCATTTCCGCAAGGAGTGGTTGCTCCAGCATGACCTGAATCTTCTGACAAATGAATCGTGGGCATTCGTTATCGTCAAAGTTCCCTGATTATTACGGCTCTTCCGTTGCGTCCGGAATGCCCGCTGAAGATTTCTGTTTCGGATAATGATCTGTGGCATGCATATTGCTTTAACCAGGGTGTTGAAATTCAAAGCTGTAAGAAGGTTAGGGAAAAAATGGATATGATAGGTCAATATTTAATATCGAAAGACAATGGAAAACTTCAGATTCCGTACAACGAATACACGGCGTTGGTGGAAAAAATGGAAGAGGCGAAGAGGATCGAGCAGGTCAAGTCAACGGTCCTGGCCAACCTGCAAGGTTATCTTGATGGACAACCGGCTGGTGATGCTGCAATCGCAGAGGAAGATATCACCCAGACCTACGAATCCGAAAATACGGATGGGGACCCTGAGAATGTGGCAGCCGAAAAGGTGTCCGTTGAATTCTCACCTGAAGAGCCGGAAGGACACACTTCCATTCAATCCGAAGAAGCGGTTCCCGTAGAGGTCCCCCCGGTCAAGAAAGACATCGAAGATCATTTTAACTCCCGTGACGGGTCCGGCCGGCTTTTAAACGTTTTCAAGCAATACTACACCTGTCTGAATGAGTCATGCAGGGGTATCGTACGCGTGACTCTTAAGGATGGCATCTGCAGCCTTTGGAATTATGACGAGTGGGAGGAATTCGCGTTCATTGATGTGCTTGATGACGAACTGCGCATAGCCGTTGACGCCCGCTACACGGACGACCTCTCATCGCTCAATATTTGCGAAGTCGCGCGTCTTTTGGCTGCGCGCCGGAGCCTGATTGCCGTTCAGGTGGGTGATTTGAACAAAACGATGCTCGGCGTCTTGACCAGGGCCTTTGAAGAAGTAGGTCAGACGGCGGGCTAGAAGGGAGAATAGGATGCACAGGGAAAAAGAAAAAAACTTGGCAATGATTACGATAGCAGCCGTAATCCTTGTGGCCACCAATATGGGAGTTTGGCTGGCCGCTCAAGAAGGTGCCATTGCACCTGTAGACAACAGTGTGCTTTGGATCGCTTTCGTGGCTTTGAACGTAGCCTCCATCCTCTGGGCGATTGTCCTGCTCGGTCTGCAGCCAATGGTTGTTTCGCTCTCCTATGTAGCCGGAGGATTCCTGGCATACAAGGGCGTTCAGGGCATGGGCGGCATCAGTGTAGCAGAAGTGACCTCCGCCGGAGCCACCTACGGAGCTTTCGGTGCACTGGCCGTGGGTAATGTCACAACCAAGGTTCGTCTTGCTTTCTATAACAGGAAGCAGATTCCGTTTATCTACATCATTGCCGGTTTACTTATCCTGGATGCCGTGCTGAACAGCGGAATCTCAAGTGCTCGAGGCAGCGTTATCCTCAATGCAGTCGTTTTCCCGTTCATGTTGGCCGGTGTTGTTGTCGGGCTGATCTGGGCGGTGTTAAACCATTTCGGGATCGGGCACAATCCCCCCAAAACCATTGAGGCGACAGAGACCGCGATTGAAAAGAAAGTCGAAAAGAAAGTTGAGAGGGTGGAAAAGCCGGCTGGAGACGGTGCCTTGAAGATCGAGGTGCCCGAGCATATCGAGCAGGAGCCGGTTCCTGATGCGATTTCCGAAACCGTGGTCGAGCCCGAAGTGCCCCCCGCACCTTCCGTTAAAGAGGCAATGGCACCTGCCGCCGAGGCAACGGCGGAGGAAGAGGAGTTCTTCCCGCTTGAAATCGACAACGACGATGCATTTGTAGTGCCTGTGGAAGAGACGGAGCTTCGCTCGTCGCTGGACGACGAAGAGTCGGATCTGGACGAGTCCTATTCAATATCCAGCTTTGATTCCGGACTGTACGCATCCGGCGCGCTGGACGACCACCATGGCGGCGTAATGGTGGAGGAGCCGCTACGCTCGGTATCGCTCGATCTGCATGAAGCCGCCGCGCCGGTCGCAGCGCCAGCCGTTTCACCGGTTTCCGATTCAACGCCGGTCGTGCCGGAAGAAGTAAAACCCGAAGAGCAAGCCCCTGAAGCGAACGTGGAACCAAAGAACAAGGAAAAGTCAGGTGATTGGCTCAGCGGACACCTGGATCTGCTCAACAAACTAAAATAATAAAATGAAAGAACCGAAGGAGAAAACCATGGAAAAGGATAATGTACAGATATTCTACGACGGTAACGGGAATGCCGTTGCGGTACAGATGCCGATCTCGGATTACGAGAAAATCATCAAGAGTGCCAAGGATGCCGTCGAAGCCAAGGATGCCATTGCCAAGGCCGTAGAAGCCTTGCAAGGTATTCTTTAAGAAGCAGTTTCATCCTCCCCCGGGGTTTCCAATGCGCGGAGTTTTCCGTGAATTGGAAACCCTTTTGTTGCTTACCGTACATGCCGCAACGGCCTGCGCTACATATTGGCGACAATTGCGTCGGCAAACTCAGAACAGCTGAGCCAGGTCGCATCATCCATCATGTGTGCAAAATCGCCGGTCACGGTTTTGTTCTGGATCGTCTTGTCGACCGCATTGATCACCAGGTCGGCGGCTTCCGTCCACGGGAGGTAGCGCAGCATCATTTCACCGGACAGCACCAGCGAGCAGGGGTTGACCTTGTCCTGCCCGGCAATATCGGGCGCGGTGCCGTGGGTGGCTTCAAAGACCGCTTTTCCGTCGCGGTAGTTGATGTTGGCGCCGGGTGAAATACCGATGCCGCCCACACAGGCTGCCAGCGCGTCCGAGGCATAGTCGCCGTTGAGATTAAGTGTTGCGATCACGTCGTAGTCCTGTGGTTTCAGCAGGATGTTCTGGAGGAAGGCGTCACAGATGCAATCCTTCACCACAATCATCTCCCCGGTATGCGGATTCTTGATCTTGTAATCCTTTTCCGTTCCGTGATACATCGCTCCGAATTCCTCGGCTGCCAGTTCCATGCCCCACTTCAGAAAGGCGCCTTCAGTAAACTTCATGATGTTGCCCTTGTGGACAATCGTGACCGACTTGCGGTTGTTATGAATCGCATATTCGATCGCAGCCCGTATCAGACGTTGCGATCCGCTTTTGGAAACGGGTTTGATGCCAATACCTGAATCCTCCGGGAAGCGGATATTTTTAACACCCATTTCATCCTGCAGGAAGTTGATCACCTTCTGGACTGCGGCGGAGCCTTCGGCCCATTCGATGCCGGCATAGATGTCTTCCGAGTTTTCCCGGAACACGACCATGTCCACTTTGTCGGGATTATGAACCGGGGAGGGCACACCATGGAACCATTTGACGGGGCGCTGGCAGACATAGAGGTCGAGTTCCTGTCGCAGGGTGACGTTCAGGCTGCGGCGTCCGCCGCCGACAGGCGTGGTTAACGGTCCCTTGATGGCGATCCGGAATTCATCGATTGCCTGCAGGGTTTCATCGGGCAGCCATGTGTCGGCCCCGTAAACCTGATTTGCCTTTTCGCCGGCGTAGATCTCCATCCATTGGATCTTTCGCTTTCCTCCATACGCCTTGTCGACAGCTGTATCGATCACTTTGATCATGGCCGCCGTGATTTCGGGGCCCACTCCGTCCCCCTCGATATAGGGAATGATTGGGTTGTCGGGTACGTTCAGGTGCCCATATTCCAGCATGGTGATTTTCCCGCCATTGGGAACCATTATTTTCTCGTAGGCCATTTTATCCTCCAAAGCAGCGTGTTATTTTAATACCGCGACTAAATCTGATAATTGTGGTGATGTAAAGTTAGTTTAGGCATCGCGGCGGACCAGGCGCGGGTGTCAGGTGCGATACCGGTGCGCAATCCAATCCAGCAGTTCCTGGCGGCTGGCGAAGCGGTTTTCCATCTGTGCATCATAGGCTTCCTGAAGCGCCTGGCCGATGAGCTTTCCTTCGGGAATACCGATCTCGATCAGGTCGTTTCCGTTGAGCCATGGTTCGGGCAGTACGGGTTCGTTGTCCATGACTGCAATGTAGTTCTTGAGGAATTCATAGTTCTCGAGCATTTCGTGGGAACCGAGGCAGTCGAGGCGATGAAGTTCCATTTCGAGATCGAAGGTTTCCGCACCGATCAGTCGTCGCAGCGTTGAGTTGCGCATTTTTTTCACCTCCATAAAGCGCATGTGTCTGCGAATTGCATGGACGATATGGTTGCGTTCCCTGTTTGGAATCCGAAACCGCTTGAGGATGCCGTCTGCCATGTCTGCTCCCAGCTCGGCATGCCTGTCGAAGCGGATGCGCGGTACGCCGTCGGAGCCGGGACCTACGCGCGCCGTCGGGGGTTTCCCGACATCGTGCAGCAGTACCGCATAGGCCAGTTCACGAGGGGGGTATGAAGGGTGGGCAGCGGGCAGCCGTTTCATAAGGTTGAGCATAAGTACGGTATGTTCGAATACATCGCCTTCCGGATGGAACCGGGCAGGTTGTTCCTGTCCGACCATTGGAATGAGTTCGGGGAGGATGTGTTCGAGTAATCCGGAACGATGGAGGTGGAGTAGGGCATCGCCAGGTCTGGTGCTCTCCGTAAGTATGCTGGTCAATTCCTGTTCGATGCGTTCCATGCTGATGCGACGGATCAGATGCGCCATATCCTTAATGGCCGCATCGGTGTCGGGGTCGATGTCAAATTCGAGGGTATAGGCGAATCGTATGGCTCTGAGCATGCGCAAATGGTCTTCGCGAAAGCGGTCAGACGGATTTCCGATGGCAACGATTCTCTGTCGCTCAAGGTCCTTCCGTCCGCCCACATAGTCCAGCAGCACATCCTTCACGGGGTTGTAAAACAGGCCGTTGATGGTGAAATCCCGTCGAAGGGCGTCTTCCCGCGCCGCGCAGAAATGGACGGATTCGGGGCGGCGTCCGTCCTTTGTTCCGCTCTCCTTCCTGAACGTGGCGACTTCAATGGTCTTATCCCCGTAAATCACCCCTATGACTCCGAACACTTTTCCGATGGCGATGGTCTTCGGGAACAGCGATTCGACCACATCAGGCAGCGCACTGGTGGCGACGTCGTAATCCTTGGGCATGCGCCCGAGAAGTTCGTCACGCACGCATCCCCCGGCGAAGCAGGCTTCATAACCCGCCTGCTGCAAAGTCTGCACGATCTGCAGGGCGATCTCTTTGTACCCGAGTTTTGCACTCATAATTCGATTTACCATCCAAAGCCTGAACTATAATCTCCATCTGATGTCGAAGGAAACACTAACCGAGGAATCCTGACATGAGGAAAACCGCGATCGCATTCGCACTGCTTGCCTGTTGTGTAGTTTCAGCCATTGCCCAATTATCCGACCCCTTCGCCGTCGAGGTCAAGTTGGTGGATGACAAACTGCAGCTGGATGTCACGGTTCCGGAAAAGCACTATCTTTATGCCGATCAGTTCAGGGTAACTGACGCGCTGGGGAACGAACAGCAGGCCCTGGATCTGCCGGCGAGTGAAGAAATAACCGATCCGAATACCGGCAAACCAAAGCCGGTATATACGTCTTCCTTCCATGCGGTATATGAATGGAATCCGGAAGCTGGCGGGGCTGGAGCCGTTCATGTCCACTACTGGGGGTGCAACGACCGGGTATGCTTCATTCCCCAAACCAAAGTGGTTGAGTTCGAGCAATCAGAGGCGGAGGTTCCCTCGGAACAACAAGTAACGGCGGCGCCGGACCAGGCCGATTGGGAAGTCGCTCTAGAGGGGTATGAAGTCAAGGGAGTGGATGTCGGATCCAAGCGATCTGCTGCCTTTCTGGAGTTCCTTGACCGCGCGGAGAACGGCCTCGCGACCAGGGAGCCCAGCGCGTTCCACCTGTTCCTTACCGATCCGGTTGCATTTGTGCGCGAATCGGGTCTGCTGGTCACCATTCTTTTCATTCTCGTGGGGGGGCTTGCCCTGAACCTGACGCCCTGTGTTCTGCCCATGATACCCGTCAACCTGGCGATCATCGGAGCCGGTGCGCAAGCGGGCTCCAAGGGGCGGGGATTCGCACTGGGCGCCACATATGGTTTGGGCATTGCTCTGGTGTACGGCCTCCTCGGCGTCGTTGTAGTGCTCACCGGATCGCAGTTCGGGACCATACAGGCGAATCCATGGTTCAACCTCATCATCGCATTGATCTTTACCGTGCTGGCGTTGGCCATGTTCGATGTTATTCATATTGATTTCTCCCGTTTCCAGAGCCGGTTTGACGGCGGGCATGGAAAGCGCGGCAGTTTTCTCGTTGCCATATCAATGGGCTCCGTGGCAGCCCTGCTGGCCGGGGCATGCGTGGCGCCGGTGGTGATTGCCGTACTCTTGCTGGCAACCAATATTTACGAAGCCAACAGTGTTGCCGGTCTGCTGCTGCCTTTTGTACTCGGATTCGGCATGGCCCTGCCGTGGCCGTTTGCCGGAGCAGGCCTGTCATTCCTTCCCAAGCCGGGGAAGTGGATGGTCTACATCAAGTACGGTTTCGGCATTGGAATCATCTTTTTTGCACTCTACTACGGCCACCTGAGCTATCGTGCCTTCCGCCCGGTGGATGTCGGCAGCATGGAGCGCAGCGATGGGCATCTGGTAATCGATGGAGCGACCAATGAAGGCTTTGCTGATGCAATTCTGAAGGCAAAGGCCAGGAATAAACCGATCTTCATCGATTTCTGGGCCAGTTGGTGCAAGAACTGTCAGGCCATGGACAAGACGACCTTCAAGGATGAGATGGTCAAGGCGCGCCTGGAAAGTTATGTCGTCATAAAGTACGTTGCGGAAGATCCCGGAAATCCGACTACGAAGGCCGTCCGGGACTACTTTGACGTTCAGGGTCTGCCGACCTATGTCGTTCTGGACAAGGCAGAATAGGGTTTGAAATCAGTCTCGATCAGGCTGTTTCCATGCTTGCCAGCTCGGCCTTGAAGCTGCCGACAATCACTTTGCTTTTGAGCAGCACGGGGATATGGCGGTGGTCGGCTGTGCACCACATCTCAAGCTTGGCGTCCTTGCTTTTCTTGAATACGCCACCCACGTCCTTGATGTCAGGAACGAGTCTGAAGGTGTCGTACTTTGTGCCGTTTACCTTAATCGTTTCCCGCGCAACCACATGGATCTGTGCTATCTTGCACTTTCTGCCGTCGGTCAGCGGCCCCTCGATTACGGAACCGACATCAAATGTCTGGTTGCGTACGAAATAGAAGGCTGACAGGGGATCAAGTGTATTGTCCTTGATAGGGGTGGAATCCCGTTCGCCACTGATTTCCTCGTGATAATGGGCCTGAAGGTTTTCCCAGTCGAAATGGATGGTTTCATCGCGTTCCTCATCGCCTTCGCGCTGGATCTTCTTAAACGCCAGGGCGCGGCTTACATCATATTCGGTGATGGATGTCAGCGAATCGCGAACCTTGAAGATGTGGTCGACAAAATTGCGGGTGCGGGCGGTCATTCGAAACTTGCGCACCATGCGCCCTTCGAACTCTTTATCAGGATGCACTTCGAGAGTGGCGTGACCAGCCACCACGAACTGCCAGCCGAGCTCATATGTCAGCTTTTCGCCAGGCTGGAAGGCCGATATGACCGCTGCCATTGAACCGGTTTGAGCAAATGCCATCCGTTTCATCAACGGAAGCGTTAAAAGTGCCGCCATGAATGATCTGCGCTTTATCATAATTCATCGTTCCTGGTACTGCTCGCGAACGTGCTGTCCGGTTGGGGGAGTGCCAGTAGTAGACAATATATGCAGGCGCGTGTTGAGCGAAATCATGAAGAATCATGCTTTCGCCTCAGCCGCGGTTACGCCGTTTTCTTCTGCTCGTCGGATTTTACAACCTTGAGCCCTTCAAGCGGATGCAGGCCGCGTACGACCATGTCGCGCGTGATGGTGCAGTGCGTGACATCGCTTCGCATCGGGATTTCGTACATCACGTCGAGCATGAGGTGTTCAATGATCGCACGCAGACCGCGGGCGCCTGTTTTGCGCTTGATTGCCATGCCGGCCAATGCGTGGAGTGCACTGTCTTCGAACTCCAGTTCCACGTCGTCCATGGAGAGCAGTTTCTTGTACTGCTTGATAATGGCGTTTCTCGGTTCCGTCAGGATACGGACCAGTTCCTCTTCGGTCAGCTCTTCGAGCCTGGTGACGACAGGAAGACGTCCGATAAACTCCGGAATCAATCCAAACTTGAGCAAATCCTCGGGTTCGACGTTCATGGTCACGAAATTGGGCGACAGCTCTTCCTTGGCCGGACTGGAGAATCCGATGCTCTTCTTGTCGACCCGCTGCTTGATAATCTCCTCGATGCCAACGAACGCACCTCCGCAAATGAAGAGAATATTGGAGGTGTCGATTTCGAGGTATTCCTGTTGCGGGTGCTTACGCCCGCCCTTGGGCGGGACGCGGGCTACCGTGCCTTCAATGATCTTCAGCAGGGCCTGCTGCACGCCTTCGCCCGACACATCGCGGGTCAGGGACACGTTATCCGTGCGGCGGCCGATCTTATCGATCTCGTCGATATAAATGATGCCGCGCTGAGCCCGATCGATATCGTAGTCAGCGGCCTGGATGAGCTGGAGCAGGATGTTTTCCACGTCCTCGCCCACTTAGCCGGCTTCGGTTACAGTGGTGGCATCCGTGATGGCGTAGGGGACGTTTAGCGAACGGGCTAGTGTTTTGGCCAGCAGCGTCTTGCCGCTGCCCGTGGGGCCAATCAGGAGAACATTGCTTTTGTCTATTTCAACGCCATCCTCGTCGAGCTTCGAGAACATGCGCTTGTAATGGTTGTGTACGGCAACGGCCAGCACCTTTTTGGCACCGTCCTGGCCGACGACATAATCATCCAGCTTCAGTTTCAATTCATGCGGGCTGAGGACCCCGATCTCCTGGGAGGAGGTTGGTTCGTCCTCCCGCTCAACCATCTGGTGACCGAGCAGGGCATCGCACAGATCGACGCACTCGTCGCAGATGAATACACCCGGCCCGGCGATGAGCCGCTTGACTTCCTTTTCGCTCTTTCCACAGAAGGAGCATTCCGGTGGATTGTGCTTATCCGCCATGGCTTGACTCCTTTATTTCGCGTGCGTAACGACTTCGTCGACCAAGCCGTACTGCACAGCCTGTATCGCAGACATGAAATTATCACGATCCGTGTCTTTTTCCAGGTCATCCAGGTTGCGGCCGGAATGGTTGGCCAGAATCTCGTTCAGGATCCGCTTGATACGCATGATTTCCTGGGCCTGTATATTGATATCGCTCGCCTGGCCCTGGGCACCGCCCAGCGGCTGGTGGATCATGATGCGGGCGTTCGGCAGGGCATAGCGCTTACCCTTCGTGCCCGCTGCGAGCAGCACGGCCCCCATGCTCGCAGCCTGTCCCACGCAGTAGGTGGTGATATCGCAC
>JBNLDM010000118.1:0-5093 GCA_050304335.1 Pontiella sp. | reverse complement strand
TACACGTTGAGCAGGTAGCCCGAGCCGCCTGTAAACCTGAAGTAGACGTCGTGCTGACCTTTGACGCCGCGCAGCTTGCAGGTTTCGGTATCCCAGGATTGCCACCCACCGGTGTTCTTGACTTCGCAGGTGCCGACCGGTTTGGTGTCGATACGGTCGAGGTGGATTTCAATCGTTCCGCCCCCGGTCGCCGAGGCGACGCGGAGTTCCAGCTCTTTGGCCCCCGAACCAAAGTCGAGGGACTCGTAACAGACCCAATCGCCGTTCTGAATATTGCAGACGTTATCGCCACCTTCTGAACTTTTCTCCGTACCGATCCCCTGCTGCGCGCTGAACTCATCGGCCATATTGCGGACGAAGGGATTGCGATAGGACGCCTCAACCTTGATCGGAGTGGAGACCGGCTTGCCCAGCTGGCCTTTGAATTCCACGCGGATCGCAGTCTCGCCCTTGTCGAGGGCGGTCACCACGCCATTATCCAACGACACGACCTTCGGGTTCGAGACCTGATACGTTGCCCGACCAGTCACGTCTTCGGTATGGCCGTCGGCATATTCCGCCGTTGCGGTCAAGGGCTGTTTATTCCCCACGATCAGTTGAATGATCGGATCACTGATGGTCAGCTTACTGGGCGTGAACTCGGACTTAAGGTCCTTCACGATCAGGGCAACCTCATCCGTCTTGCCTTCAAAACGGACAACGAGCCTGGTCTCGCCGGCGGACGCACCGGAAACCACACCGGTTTCCACCGATGCAACGCCTGCGTTCTCGACGGAGATGTCCGCGTCGGCGGTGACCACCTTGCTCGAACCATCGGAATAGATCGCAACGACGGAAAACGGGACCTTGTGGGCCGGCCCGGCAACGGTATCAACCTTGTATCGATCGACGGCAACATTAACGGCAGACAGTTCCGGCTGGGCGGTCTTTTTCACAAACTGCCACCAATCGAGCTTGCACAGATTGGCGAGCGATTCGCCCTTGAACACCAAATAGAGATCATGCATGCCGTTGGCATGTTTGACGGCCACCGTTTCGTTCTTCCATGCCCCGGCGGTATAGCTGATCGGCACGGTGCCGGCGAGCGGTCCGTCCACGCTGTCGAGATGAAGCTCAATGGTCCCGCCCTGTGAAAAGCCGGGTTTCGTATCACAGGATACGCTAGCCGTGTATGTTCCGGCTCCATCGTTTCCAAAGTCCACGCCCTGCACCTTGATGTAGGCGCCATCCTTCGAGGGATAGACAGCCATGCCGCCTTCAGAGCAGGGTTCCGACTCCATGCCTTCGCTCCAGGCAATCGTTTCAGCCTCGACGCGATTGTAGGGATTGAGCGGTTCGACCTGCTCGACCGGCTCGGCCTCCTCCCACCAGGGCAATTCCTGAATCGTACCGTCCGGATTAAACTTCATTTCCGCCACACAGACCGAGCGCCGTTCATGATGGACGTCGGTCTCGATAAAATTCAACTTGAAGTTAAAACCGAAGACATAGGTCTTGCCCTTGAAATCGATGATGCCTGGATGGTTCCCGGAAGAGCGCTGATCCGGCCGCATGATGTAGCCCTTGAATTCCCAGGGGCCTTCAGGACTGTCGCTCACGGCATACCCCATGCCCTCGGGGCAGCAGGTGGACGCGTAGGCCATGTAGTAGAGGCCGTCGCGCTTGTAGGCCCAGGGACCTTCCTGGTAGTGGTACGGATCGGGCTCGCCATTTACCTTTGCAATACCGGGATCCATGATGATCTCTCCGGAATAGGAAACCATGTCGTCGTTCAGCTTCACGTACCACAGATTGGGATTGCCCCAATAGAGGTAGGCCTGTCCATCGTCGTCGATGAAAGGCGACGGATCGATGAATCCGTTTTCCGGCCCGACAAGAGGCTTGCCGAGCGCATCCTTGTAAGGCCCGAGCGGGTGGTCCGCCACGGCGACGGCAATGACGTTCTTCGGCCAGCCCTTTACGCTCACGGGGGCATAGAAGTAGAACTTTCCGTTGCGCTCGATGGCCTGCGGCGCCCAGGCGTCGTTATCCTGCACCGCCCAGGGGAAGGTTTTGAGGGAGGCGATCGTTCCATGGTCGGTCCAGTTGACCATGTCCGTGGACGTGTAGCACTGCCAGTCCTTCATGAGGAAGCGCCCCATGCCGGGGCCGGCGTCATCCTCGTCGTGGCTGGTGTACAGGTAGACCACACCGTCATGCACCATCGGAGCCGGGTCCGCGGTAAACTTGGTTTGAATGATCGGGTTGGACGCCAGACATGTTCCGGCCGCAAACACACTCAGAATAGTAGCATATGATAATTTCATGATTATCTTCCTCCAGATTATATATTCGGACGGACGGACACCCCTTCGGATGTCTGTACGATCGGTTGGATCGTACCGTCCGGATTAAAGTACAGATACTCCAGGCAGACGCTTCGGCGGCAGTCGCCGCCCGGCATGCCGTTCAGCGAAGTCGAACCGTCGTGGTAGAAGAAATACCACTGCCCCTTGAATTCGATCACCGACGGATGGATCGTGAAGCCGAGCTTTGCGGAACCGGTGACCAACCCGCGATAGGTCCAAGGGCCGATGATCTCCTTGGCGGTGGCATAGGCGATCTTTTCCGGCGGATTCCCGGGTACGTCGGCTGCGTAGACATTGTAGTAGAGACCGTTGCGCTTAAAGAGCCAGGGACCTTCCGCGACGCTTTCATGCGGCATCTTCCGGATCGGTCCGTCCAGTTCGATCATGTTGCGCTTCAGCTTGACCATGTAAAAGTCGCCGTTCAGCCCCGCCACCTCCTCGAAGCGCCAGCTGGCCTGCAGCTCCGCATGCGCTGATGCAAGCGCAGGAACGCTGACAGAAAACACCACAACGGCATGTGTAAGAATCTTCATTCTCATTTTCGCTTTAAAACTTAACCTGCACCGGGTTCCCGGTGTAATTGACGTTCTTAACGTCAACCGAACCGGTTTCGATTCCGGCGTTCCGACCGGGAAGGGCCAGTACGATGTTGAGTTTCCGTTCGGCCACCATGCCGGGGAACGAGCCCTTGCGTGCTCCGATGGTCAGCGTCTTGGCCGCATCGTTCCATGCGAGTTCGTAGGTGGCATACTGTCCCTTCTCGTAGTTGTAGGTTTCGTTGTCGTCCTCGTAGATAGTGAAGGTGGCGTCGGCACCCGGATAAATGCGGATTTCGTACGGTGCATCCGGCTTTTCGGTGGCGTATTGCATCACCGGGCCCATCGGTACGATCGATCCGGCGCGCACATACAACGGCAGGATATTGAGCGGGCACGCCCGCTCCACCGTCTGACCACCCGTAAACGGCTGGTTATCCCAGAAATCAAACCAGTTGGCCCCTTCGGGCAGATAGGTCGCGTACGTAGTATCCATCGCACTCTTCTCGCTCTCCAGTTTGCGAATGTCGCTGGGCGTTCGCCAGGCCAGGCGGGCAACGCGCTCCCCACCTCCCTGGAAATATTCCAGCTTGAGCGATACCTTCTGGTTTTTACGAAGCGTTAGTTTGGTGCTCCTGTATCGGGCCGCGGATTGCCCCCAATCCTCCACCATCTTCTTGCCGTCGAGGAACAGCCGGAAGCCGTCGTCCCCCTCGACACCGATTTCGTATTCGCCCGACTCGGGCGCGACCAGTGAGCCTTCCCAACAGGCGGAAAAATTATAGACCCCGCCGAGCCCACCGGGTGGTTCCGCCAGCGGCGGTCCGGGCCAGTCGTGATCGACCACCGGGTCCACACCTTTTCCCTTCGGAGTGTCGAAGTTAATGCCCTCGAAATACTGAACATCGAGGCCATGCCGGCCGTTAGACGTACGGAGATATTCCGTCGGAATGGTTGAAGCGGCGGGCTTTTCCGCATTGATCATAGGACGGGTTACCGGATGTACGAGAATCGCCGGACCAAACATGAAGGCGTCGCTGATATCGCGGGCCCTGGCATCATCAGGGAAATCGAACGGGAAGGCGCGCAGCATCGTGTAGCCTTCGCTCGTGATCCGCCAGGTCTGGCTGTACATGTAGGGCATCAGGCGGTAACGCAGGTGGGTGATATCGAGCAGCGCCTGGTACATTTCCGGGTCCATGTCCTTGAAGATATAGGGCTCGCGCTCGATGTTGGTGCCGTGTACGCGGAAGAGCGGATTGAAGGCGCCAAACTGGTACCAGCGGGCAAACAGCTCGCGATATGCAGCGTTTTGCTCACCGCCCGGATAACTGTTCACGAAGAAGCCGCCGATGTCCTGCGTCCACCAGGGCGTGCCCGCCATGGTTACTTCGAGCCCGCCCGCCATCTGGGCCTTGAGCGTGTCCCAGCTGGCGAATGAATCGCCCGACCATGAGGCCGCTGCGTATCGCTGCGCACCCGCCCAGGCGGAGCGGGTCAGCGTGAAAACGCGCTGGTTGCTCGTGGCGCGCTGGCCTTCGTAGGTCCCCTTGGTGGTCATGAGGGTGTAGGGGTTGAGGTAGCGGGAGAAGTCACCCATCGCATTCGTGCCGAGACTCTTGATGTCTCGCGCGACCTCGTTGGGATTCCAGCAGGCGGTACCGACCTCGACTTCTGTGCCGTCCATCCAGAGCGCATCGACGCCCTTGTCCAGCAGGCCGCTCTTCACATACTTGAAATAGATTTCGCGGCCCTTTTCGCTGAAGGCGTCGTAGATGCGGGCCTTCTTCGAGATCCAGTGCAGTGGCTCGAAGCGCAACCCGTACTTATCGAGTTCATGCGCCAACGGCGTGTCGTTCCCGACGGAAGGCCAGATGGAGATCATCAGCTTCATGTCCAGATCGTGGATCGCCTGGATCATCCCCTCCGGATCGGGATAGCGTTCCGGGTTCCAGATCATGCCGCTCCACGTGCCGTCCTTGTCGGAACCCCAGTACTGCCAATCCTGCACGATGTAGTCGAGCGGGAAACGCTCCTTGCGGAAGGTCTTCGCCACCTCAACGATGCGCTCCTGCGTCGGATAGCGCTCCTTGCTCATGAACAGGCCGAGCGCCTTTTTCGGAACCATCGGTGCATCACCGGTCAGGTCGCGGTACGAAGCGATCACCTGATCTATGCTGTCCCCGGCAAAGAAGTAGTAGTCCACGCC
>JBNLDM010000117.1:0-152646 GCA_050304335.1 Pontiella sp. | reverse complement strand
CTTCGTGATGATTCTCGGCGCCGGCGGTTTGATCACCCTTAAGAAAAAGCTGCCGTGGACCCTCACCGGCATGGCCATCTACGGGGCCTTCCTGGTCTGGACCTCTCCGAAAATGTCGCTGCTGTTTGCGGTACTGGCGTTCCCGTTCATCGTGCTCAGCCTCACGGCCATCAGCGAATACATCCACAACTCGCTCGCACACATGCTTGGATCGCAGGCCCGGCTCCTGATGCCTGCAACCAGCGTGGTACTCATCCTGCTGATCGTGCTGTCGCTGATTCCCGTGGTGAGCAACTGTGCCTATGTCCGCACCGGTCTCGCATCGCATTTTGGACTGGGCGTCCAGGAGGAACTCTACCCCAACGGCATCGATTCCATCATCAACGATCCCGCCTTCCCGGACAAAGCCATCAATCTGGCAGCCGATGGCGGCTACCTGGCATTCAACTACAACCGCAAGATCTTCATCGACTACCGGCCCGGGCGCTATGACAAGGCGCTGCTGACCGATCTCGACGCCATGATGCTGGGCAGCAAGTCCGCATACGACCGGATTTATGAAGCACAGCGACCCGAAGCCTTCATTATCAACACGCTCTATCCCGCATCCGCCCAGGGCATCATCACCCTGCTCTCCAAGGGGATCTGGCGGCTGGCCTACTTTGACGGCACCACGGCCATCCTGCTCCTGAACAAGGAGGAGTACAGCGATATCTTCAACAACAAGCAGGCGCAGGCGGAAGGACTCGCCAAGCTCGAAAAAGCAAGGGCGACCTACGCGAAGAATACCGATACATGTACAGCTGGCAACCCGGCCGAACTGATCGGCTCCAGCAAGGTGTTCCTAGCGCTCAACCGCCTGAAGGAATCGAAATCGCTCTTCAGCTTGCTGCTGCAGCACAACGCCCATATTCCGGCCGCGTGGATCGGACTGGGTGAAAGCCAGCTGCGCCTGAAGGAGTTCGAAGCCGCCGCCGCTTCGCTCAAGACCGCCACCGAACTCGCACCTAAAAACGTACAGGCCTGGCGCTCCTACGCCGGGGCATGCTACCTGTGCTCGAAGCGGCTGACGGATCCGGCGAAGCAGGCCAGCTATGGAGCCGAAGCCGAAATGGCGGCAGAAAAAGCGAACCAGCTGACGCCAACCCGCCAGGAGGAGGAAGCCCCCGCGGCCGAGGAGATGCCCACGCCGGCGGCGGCACCGGAACAAAACCTGCAGGACCTTGCCCCGCCCGACACCCCCTGATCATTCCTCAACGGGAACGGGCCGGATCTTCGACAGGAGAATCCGGCCTTTTTTTGTGGGCTGATGCTGCTCGTCGAAGAGAAAGGTATATGAAAACAGTGCAATGCCCCGGCATCCGGCGGCATTTACGGAGTCGATCTGGGACAGCAGCTCATCGATATCGTTCTTGCAGTAGATACCCACCACCACGGAATTTCTAAATCCGCGCCTCCCGCCGGCCCGCCTGATCTCCTTCAGATAGCGGTTGAACGATCGGGTGCCATAGTTCATCTGTACGGCCCAGTCGACCAGTCCCTTTCGTATCCACGTGCCGGAATCCTGATAGGCGCGATATTTTCCATCCACCGGATTGCCCATGACGCTGGCACTCAGCAGGCAGCTGCCCGGGCGCTCCTGCTGCATGACGCCTGAGATTTCGCGCACAACCCTGGTAACGGATTCACAACGGAACCGGGTGATGTCCTCTTTTGTTATCTCCGCTCCGTACAGTGCGGACAGCTCCCCCAGGGAAACCGGATCGTACGAAAAATCGGAATGGCGCAGCAGTTCCGCCTCGGCAGCATCGGGATAGCGCTGCCCCGCCACAATGTGGTAGTCGTGGGGATAGCGGATATAGTCGAGATGGATGCCCGCGACATCGTAGCGGCAAAGCTCCCGCACGATGTCGCGCACATGGCTGCGCACCCCGGGCAGGACGGGATTAACGAACGCATACCACCCTGATGTGGGAAGCATTTTCTGCCCAAGGGAATCAACCATGAACCAGTCGGGATGCTCCGTCCACATCTGTCCGGCTGATACGGGCGGATCCTGCAACCCTTTCCATCCGGGCAGGACATTCATATAGGCGTGGACGCGCAACCCCGTTCCCCTGGCCTGTTCGATCGCCCATTGCAGCGGATCCCAACCGGGGTCGACGCCGACATCCGCCACATCCTCGCCGGAGAGCTCGTATGCCCACGGCTCAACGGCGCTGTCGAAGAAAACCGTGCCGTTCCCCCTGATCTGGAAAAAAACATCCGTGAATCCCGCGGCAACCACGTTGGAAATAATGTGGGTGACATCCTCAGGAACCTTGTAGTCGAAGCGCGTTACCCACAGCGCACGGACAGGAGGCTGCCTGGAGCGATGGAACCCCTCCGACAGCCACAAGTAGCCCACGATCGCCGTAACGGCAACCAGCATGATCATCAACCAGCAAAATCGTTTCATATGCCCAGACTTCGGTCCGTAGATTCCAACGATTGGAAATTTACACTACCAGATGCATGTTCTAATCTTTAAGCGCTTTCACATGAAGGGAATTTATGAACTATAAACGCATACTGCTGAAGATCAGCGGCGAAGCACTGCAAAACAAGGAAAAGGGTCTCAACCAGGACCCCTTGCTACTGGGAAAGATCGCGGCGGAGTTCACGCAGATGCTCGAAATGGGCGCCGAGATCGCCGTGGTCGTGGGTGGCGGAAACATTTTCCGCGGCCTCGCCGGTGCCGGCAAGGGCACCGACCGCACAACCGGCGACTACATGGGTATGCTGGCCACGGTGATCAATTCGCTGGCGATTCAGAATGCCCTGGAGAACGAAGGAATCCAGACCCGCGTCATGACCGCCATCTCGATGCCGGCCATCGCCGAGCCCTTCATCCGCCGCAAGGCCATACGCCATCTGGAAAAGGGCCGCGTGGTGATCTTCGGAGCAGGAACCGGAAATCCCTACTTCACGACCGATAGCGCCGCCGCTCTGCGCGCGTCCGAAATCGAAGCCGACGTGCTCATGAAAGCCACCAAGGTCGACGGAATCTATACCGCCGACCCGGTCAAGGATCCCTCGGCCACCCGGTTCGAACAGATCTCATACGGCGACGCCCTTTCAAAGCAGTTGAAGATCATGGATGCCGCCGCTTTTTCGTTGTGCATGGAAAACGACATTCCTATTGTAGTCTTCGACTTTTTCAAGAAGAACGGGATGGTCGATGTGTTTACCGGCAAAGACTCCGGCACGCTCGTCACCCACGGTTAATGGCAGGAGAGAAAAAATGATCGACGACATACTACTGGAAACCGAAGACAAGATGGACAAGGCCGTGCAGTTTCTGCAGCAGGAGCTTTCGGGACTTCGTACCGGCAAGGCCAACCCGGCCCTGGTGGACACCATTAACGTGGACTATTACGGAACCCCCACCCGCCTGCGCGATATCGCCAACATATCCACGCCGGAACCGCGCCTGATTGTAATCAATCCGTTCGACCCCTCGTCGCTGGGCCTGATCGAAAAGGCGATCGTGGCGGCAAACATCGGCATTACGCCCATGAATGACGGCCGCCTGCTCCGCGTTCCGATCCCGGAACTTTCCGAGGAACGCCGCAAGGAAATGGTCAAGATGGCGGGCCGCGTAACCGAAGAACAGCGCGTATCCGTCCGCAACATCCGACGTGACTCCAACGATCAGATCAAAGGTCTACAGAAGAACGGTGACATCACCGAGGATGATCGTGATTCGGCCTTTGATGAGATCCAGAAGAGCACCGACGAGCACATCAGGAAGATGGATGCCATGCTTGCGGCCAAGGAAAAGGATATCATGGAAGTTTAGTTGATCGGTTGCTGAATGTTCGTTGATGAGGGCGGCCCATCAATCATCAACCGACAACTATCCACCAAAAAGGAGCAGCGCGACGTCATGAAACCCAAAGTCCTGATCGGTGTCACGGGCGGGATTGCCGCCTACAAGACGGCGGAAGTCGTCAGCCAGTTGGTAAAGGCCAACTGCGATGTACGGGTGGTCATGTCTGAAGCAGCTGCCCGATTCGTCGCGCCGCTCACGTTTGCGGCGCTCACCCAGCAGAAGGTGCTCACATCGATCTTTCCCGATACCAGTTCGGGCGGCAACGATGTCATCTATCCCCATCTGTACCCTGCCACGGAAGCGGACGCATTCGCCGTCATACCGGCCACGGCCGATGCGATCGCCAAGCTGGCGCACGGCATCGGCGATGACATCGTGTGCTGCAGCGCATTGTCCCTGAAACCCAACTGCAAGCGCATCTACTGCCCCGCGATGAATGCGCAGATGTGGGAGCAGCCGATTGTAGCTGAAAACGCCCGCAAGCTCTTGAAACTGGGCTGGCATCAGGTGGGTCCTGAAAAAGGACGTCTAGCCTGCGGCACGAGCGGCTATGGTCGCATGAGCACCCCCACTGTCATCAGCCAGATCATTCTGAACTCGGTGTTCTAGGGTCCGATTGCTGCCGTCCGCGACAATTCTCAATGAAAAAAACGGTACTAATCCTCTCCGGCCCGACGCATGAGTATTTCGATCCGGTACGCTTCATCGGCAACGCCAGCAGCGGCCTGATGGGCAAAGCCCTCGCGGAAGAAGCGCGCAATCGCGACTGCCGGGTGGAGTTTGTCAGCGGGCCCGTGGCCCCGGCAAACCTTCCGGATATCGATGACGCGGGGAAGGTCCACAACATCGTCAGCGCGGCGGACATGCTTAGCGTGGCTTCCGGATTGTTCCAGGCAGCGGACACCATCATCTTCGCCGCCGCCGTGGCGGATTATGCCCCCGTAGAAAAACGGTCTGAAAAAATGGCCAGATCGTCTGATGAACTGATTCTGCATCTGCGGCCGACAGCGGATATCGCCAGGACACTCTGCAAACAAAAGCAGCCGGACCAGATTGCCATTGGCTTTGCGCTTCAGACCAGTGACGGCGAGGCAAACGCCCGGCGCAAGCTGGCCGAGAAGAGGCTCGACGGCATAGTACTCAACACACCTGCGACACTGGGCGCATCAAACGGTACATTCAGCTTTCTGTGCGCGAACTCTGATGAATTCGAACCGTGGGGCTGCATCGACAAGACAGCTTGCGCCAGAAACATATTCGATGCCATCGAATGCATGACACCCAAAGGACATCCCGACATAGAATCCTGAGGCAACGGCATCCATGAGCGCCATACACAAGACTCCGATCCTCACGGCCTGCCTCCTTCTGGCGGCAACCCTCTGTTTCGCCGATAACTCGACCGGAACCAATGATTACACACTGGTCTGGGCGGACGAATTTGAAAACGACGGACAACCCGATCCGAAAAACTGGACCTATGAAACGGGATTTGTCCGCAACGAAGAACTGCAATGGTACCAGCCGGAAAACGCCTTCTGCGAAAACGGGCTGCTTGTCATCGAAGGCCGGCGGGAAAGGCGGCCCAATCCGGACTACGATAAAAGCAGCAGCGATTGGCAGCGAAGCCGCAAGCGTATTGAATACACCTCGGCCTGCCTGATCACGCGGGGGCTGCACAGCTGGCAATACGGTCGATTCGAAATCAAGGCGCGCATCAAAACGGAAGAGGGGCTCTGGCCGGCCATCTGGTTCCTGGGCGTCGACGGCAGCTGGCCGAACAACGGCGAGATCGATTTGATGGAGTATTATGACGGCAGCATTCTGGCCAATGCGTGCTGGGGTACCGGGCAGCGATGGCACGCCCGGTGGGATTCCGTAAAGAGACCGGTTTCGTCATTCAACGACCGCAAATTCGATGAAAAGTTTCATATCTGGCGCATGGAGTGGGATGAAGAGAGCATCAAACTCTATATCGATGACGTGCTGCTGAACACCATCGAACAGTCGGAGGCCGTCAATCCCGACGACAGCCGGGGCCCGAAACATCCATTCCGCCAACCGCACTACCTGCTGCTGAATCTTGCCATCGGGGGGCAGAACGGAGGAAATCCGGCGCATACCCGGTTCCCCACCCGCTACGAGATTGACTATGTACGCGTGTACCAGAAAACCAACTAGTGCGTGTAGCGTTTTGAAGTGCCGGCGGAAACTGCAGGGCGGGAATGGTTGAACATGTTGCCACTCACTCCGTTCGCTGCTTTCCTACGGAAAACCTCGCTGCGCGTCCCGCCTCGGCTGGAAGGTCTGCGACCGTTCCAGCCCTACAAACAGTACGGAAACTTATTCGTGAAGTCCTTGAGTGCCTTATCATCAGCCGTGAAAGATAAAGAACTTGCGCCCCGAATAGTTGATCACCACGGCAAAGACAATGGCCACCAGCTTGGAGACACTGGTCTGTACGGCCAGAAACCGGATGAGCAGATCACCCGACAGGCTGCTGAGCAGGAATGCCACCAGCGAAACAGCAAAGAACAGAGCGACCTCGTGATGCACCTTGTGCTTCCCGCCCTTGAATACAAAGAGCACATTCGTCACATAGGCCACGATGTTGGAGATCACAAAGCCGGTCGAGATGCAGATCCAGTAGTTGCGCAGCCGCAGCGCTTCCGAGATGGGATCCAGCGCGAGGCCAAGAAACCGGGCGACAAAGTCATCGGGGGTGAGTGCCGGAAAGAGTTTGATGGCGCATGAATAGAAGACCGTGTAGTCGACCAGGAAGGCTAACCCTCCGCACAGCACATACTTAAAAAATTGCAGACCTGCATGGTCTTTATCGCGAAGGATTCGTTTCAGTACTTCCATGACCTTAACCTATCCACCCACCTGGAAAAAGGCAATTTCCAACTCGAAGAAATGGCCTCAAAAGCCATTTTTTCATCGTCTCCAGCAGCGTGAAATGCTATAGGTATAACAGAAGCTTAGGAAAGGGAAACTGCTCTGCGTGGTACGCAACTCTAGGCACTTCCTCTTACCCAATGATACTTCAAAGGGAGCTTATGCTTTGGATCGGTGCCCGTACGCCCTTGAATAAGGGAGGGTTTCGGAATCCGGTTTGATTCGTTCCCACGTCTATTGCTACGGTGATAGAGGGTGGCCTAAATGACGGCCAATGCGGGGTTTCCTTTCCATGCTTCGTTTTCTTTCATTCCCGTCCTCGTTCGCGCAAAAGAGTGCCTATACCGAGGACAAGTAAGAGGAAGACAGACGGCAACGGGCACGATAGGTATAATTCGCTGTTCTATTTTCCCCACAAGGCCGGTATCTTCGCTGCATGGATCTATTCAACAGCAAACCGGATTCTCCACGACCCAAAGCGGGAGCGGGCACCGCGCCGCTGGCAGCGCGCATGCGCCCGCAGCAGCTGGATGACATTATCGGTCAGGAGCATATTCTCGGTGAAGGCAAGCTGCTGCGCCGAGCCATCGAGGCTGACCGACTCGGCAGCATCATCCTCTACGGTCCGCCGGGCTGTGGCAAAACCACCCTGGCCGAGGTCATCGCCCGAACCACGAACCGGCGGTTCGAGCGCACCAGCGGCGTGCTGGCCAACGTTGCCATACTCCGCAAGCTTCTCGAAGGCGCCACGCACTGGAAAAAGATGAACGGACAGGACACCATTCTCTTCATTGATGAAATCCACCGTTTCAATAAATCGCAGCAGGATGTTCTGCTGCCGTATGTCGAAAACGGCGATATCATTCTGATCGGGGCTACCACCCACAATCCCTTCTTCTTCATCAACACCCCGCTCAATTCCCGGTCCCAGATCCTCCAGCTCCAACCGCTTACCGAGGATGAAATCGTCGAAATCCTCCGGCGCGCAATTACGGCGGCGGTCGGGCTGAACGGTCTCGTCACCGCCACGGAGGATGGCTTACGCCATCTGGCCGCCGTGTGCGAAGGCGATGCCCGCCGGGCATTGAACGCACTGGAGATCGCGGCGCTTACCACGCCGCCGCAGGATGACGGCATGGTCCACCTGACCCGCCACGAGATCGAGGAATCCGTGCAAAAGAAAGCGGTCGTCTATGATCACGACGAAGACGAGCACTACGACACCATTTCCGCATTCATCAAGAGTGTACGCGGCTCCGACCCGAACGCGGCGGTCTATTGGCTGGCCAAGATGCTGTATGCCGGCGAGGATCCGCGCTTTATCGCCCGCCGCCTGATCATTCTCGCATCAGAGGATATCGGAAATGCTGACCCGCGCGGGATCACGGTGGCGGTTTCGGCCATGCAGGCGGTAGAATTCATCGGAATGCCGGAAGCCCGCATTACGCTTTCCCAGGCCACGACCTATCTGGCGTGTGCTCCCAAAAGCAATGCGGCCTATCTCGCTGTTGACGCCGCGTTGGACGATGTGGAGCATGGACGCACCCTCCCCGTGCCGAAATACCTTCAGAGCGGTCCCAAGCCGGATAAGGGGGACGTCAAATACCGGTATGCCCATAACGGTGAGCACCACTTTGTCGACCAGGAATATGTTCCGACCGACAAGATCTACTATACCCCGACGGATCAGGGCTACGAGGACAACATCCGCAAGCGGATTGAATACTGGAACTCGCTGAGGAAGAAAAAATGACTTCAAAGGCCCTGCTTCGGCGCGAAATCGATCAAAAACGGCATTCCCTGGCCCCTGAATGGATCAAGGATGCCAGTCAGCGCATCGTCGACCGGCTGCTCACCCTGCAAGCGTTCAGGGAGGCAAAATCCATTGCGCTGTACAAGGCAATCGGCGGCGAAGTGGATCTGGACGCCCTTTTCCCGGTCTGCTGGGAACAGGGAAAACGTACGGCTATACCGGTGTTCAATGCCGGCGAAGACATCTATGAGCTGGCTGAAATTACGACCGCGACACACTTTACCGTCGGTAACTACGGCATCCGGGAGCCGGTATCACCTACCCTCGTCTCCGGCTCGACGATCGACCTCATGGTTGTTCCGGGCGTGGCCTTTGACCATGCAGGCAACCGGCTTGGACGCGGCGGGGGTTATTACGACCGGCTGCTAAAGGACTTTGCCGGAATTTCCGTGGCCGTGGCGTTCGATTTGCAGATCTGTCCGCAAATCCCCTGTGATTCCCACGATATTCCCGTCGGTGCCGTGGTCACCGAAACAAAACTGATCAAAGTGCTAAACGAACATTAGACAAACTCCCGTGTCACAGTATAAGCTCACTATTTAAACACAAGGGGGTCGTGCCGCCCATATAGTGCCGTCTGATTGCATTGGGTTTTCTGCGGGGCGCGGCCTATCATGAACAGGAGGTCACCGTGGAAGAGTTATATATGGGACAAAATGTCCTGATAGGCCTGGGATTCCTGGTATTGGGATTCTTTTTCCACGCCTATCTCACCAAAACCAACGCCGTGGCGGCAAGCAAGCAGTCGAAGGCTATTCTGAGCGAAGCCAACAAGGAGGCTGATGTCATCCGCCGCGAAGCCAAGATCCAGGCCAAGGATGCCGTACTCAGGGCACGGGAAAAGGCCGAAAAGGAACACACCCACCAGCGCAAGGAGATCCTCGATCTCGAAAAACGCGTGGTTGAGCGGGAAAAGAACCTGACCCGCAAGCTGGACATGCTCAACACCAAGGAAATGGAGCTGTCCGGGCGGATGACCGAGATCGGGGACCAGAAAGCCGCTCTGCAAGACCGGCAGCGGGACCTCGACAAACTGATCGAGCAGGAGACCCACCGCGTGGAGGATGCTGCACAGCTTTCCAAGGAAGAGGCCCGAAAAACCATTATGAAGCGCATGGAGGAGGAACTGCAGGGCGAAGCCAACGCCCTCGTGCGCAATGTGCAGAAAAACGCCCGGGAGGACGCCCGTAAGGAAGCGCGCGAAATTATTGCCGCCGCCATACAACGGTATGCAGCCGAAACAGTTTCCGACCTGACGACCAGCTCCGTACACCTTGAAAGCGATGACATCAAGGGGCGGATCATCGGCCGTGAAGGCCGCAATATCAAATCGTTCGAGGCCGAAACCGGCGTCAACGTGCTCATCGACGAAACGCCCGAGGTGGTGGTTCTTTCCTGTTTCGACCCGGTTCGCCGCGAAGTGGCGCGCGTTGCACTCGAACGGTTGATCGAGGATGGCCGCATCCATCCGGCCCGTATCGAGGAAACCGTTGCCAATGTCCGCGAGGAGATCGATGAAACCATCCGGCAGGCGGGAGAAAACGCCCTGTTCGAGCTGGGATTGACCGGGGTCGCGCCGGAGCTGGTACATACCCTGGGTAAACTGAAGTTCAGAACCAGCTATAAGCAGAACGTACTCGACCATTCCATGGAGGCGGCCCACATCATGGCACTCATGGCCGGCGAGCTGGGCCTGGATCCCAAAATCGCCAAGCGCGTCGGAATCTTTCATGACATCGGCAAGGCGCTGGACCACGAGGCGGAAGGCGGACATGCGGTCATCGGCGCAAACCTGCTGCGTAAACATGGCGAGGACCGCATCGTCTGGAACGCGGTCGGATCGCACCACGAGGACATGGAACGCGAAAGCGTGTATGCCGTCTTGTGCGACGCCGCCGACGCCATCACCGCCGCTCGTCCGGGCGCACGCTCGGAGACCACCGATCTCTATCTCCAGCGTCTCGAACAGATTGAGAAGATCGCCAACCAGTATGCCGGGGTAAAGAGCAGCTATGCGGTACAGGCGGGACGGGAAGTCCGCATCATGGTGGAACCCGCCAAGTACAACGATCACGGCGCCTCATTGCTGGCCAAGAACGTCGCCAAGGAAATCGGCAGGATGGTCAAGATACCGGGCACGGTGCGTGTCACGGTCATCCGCGAAACACGCTGCGTGGAATACGCGAAATAGGAAGGTTGCCGTGGGCAGGATTGTCGAACTGAAGCATCCGCTGGTCTGGCACCACCTGGCCGCCCTGCGAGACAAATCCACCCCGCCGCACCAATTCCGGGAACAGGTCCGCCGGCTGAGCCAGCTTCTCGTCTACGAGGCGACGGCCGACCTGCCGCTTGGATCCACGACGATTGAAACCCCGCTGGCGGCCATGGAATGCCGCACGCTCGCCTGCCGGCTGGGACTGGTACCGATACTGCGTGCCGGACTCGGCATGTGCGATCCCATCCACGATATGCTTCCCCAGGCCGAGGTGTGGCACCTGGGTTTCTATCGCGACGAAGGCACGCATCAACCCGTTGAATACTACCGCAGGTTTTCGAGCGCCCCACCCCCCATTGCCTTCGTGCTCGACCCCATGCTGGCCACCGGCGGGTCGGCCAGCGAAGGCATCTCGATCGTCAAGGACTGGGGCGTCGGCAAAGTCTCGCTGCTCTGCATCATCGCAGCACCGGAAGGCGTAAAAAAAGTGATGGACACCCATCCCGATGTTGACATCTTCTGCTCTGCCATCGATTCTCATCTCAACGAGAACGCATATATCGTTCCCGGCCTGGGCGATGCCGGCGACCGTATTTTCAATACGCTTTAAACAAAAAACCCAAACCGAAAGGAGCAACCCCATGAAGAAAGCAGCCACATATATGACCGTTATGGTCCTTTTTGCTGCCGTAACCACGGCAACCGTCCATGCCCACTGCCAGGTCCCCTGCGGCATCTACGACGATCATATGCGCATCCATATGATGGAAGAGCACGTCACCACCATCGAAAAGGCCATGAAGCAGATCGCGGCCAACGAAAGCCAGAACCAGACCGTGCGCTGGATTATGAACAAGGATCAGCATGCCGATGAACTGACCGACATCGTCACCTACTACTTCATGGCGCAGCGCATCAAGCCCGATGCCGACCAGTACGCCGAGAAGCTGCAGACGCTGCACCAGATCATGATCTATTCCATGAAATCCAAGCAGACCACCGATCTGGCCAATGTGGAAAAGCTCAAGGAACTGATTCAGAAATTCGAGGCCCTCTATTTCGGTGAAGCCGAAGCAGCCAAATAAGGGTGTGCATGATTGTCGGACTGGATCGGGTATCGCCCGTCCAGCCTGCTGTTGTGAGTCTCTCGTAGCAGGTCACGAACCTCACGCGGGATACGTATTAAGGCATCCCGCGTACTACCACCATAACTTGTAAGCCGGATCGAGCTGGAAGGCATTTTCAATATGGCGGATCTCCGGCGCCTCACCGCCGGGAACACCAATGACCTCGATCACATCAAAACGGAGATAGTCAGGCCTGACCCGATGCTTCCTGAGGTAGCCGACGGCTGCACGGGACAGACGTTTTCGCTTGTCCCGGTTGACTGCGAAAAAAGGCCGGCCAAATTGCTCGTTCCTGCGTGTCTTCACCTCGATAAAAACGAGAACTCCGTCATGTTCGGCGACAATATCAAGTTCGTCATGGCGACCGATCCGGACGCGCTGTCCGGTGATTTTGTACTGCATCGACTTGAGAAAGCGGACGGCCTGCTGCTCGCCCCAGCGACCCGATCGCAGATGGGGCGCTTCGTGAGCCGGGGAGATCCATTTCTTAATCCACCGGAACATTGCGCGATATAATCGATTTGTAGAGTGCAATGTATTCCTTGGCCATATGCACCACCGAGAAATCCTGTTTCATGGCCCGTTTCATCAGCGGCTTCCACTTTCTCGGATTGGCATAGACGTCCAGCGCGCGTTCGAGGCAGCCCATGAAATCATCGGTCGCGTGACCATGATACTTGAAACCGGTTCCGCCTTTGTCATCGTAGTCGACCACGGAGTCTTCCAGCCCGCCCACGCCATGCACCAGTGGAATGGTTCCGTAGCGCATGCTGTAGAGCTGGTTCTGTCCGCACGGTTCGAATTCAGAAGGCATCAGAAATATGTCCACACCGGCTTCTATCTGGTGCGCCAGATCGCTTGAGAACTCAATCCAGGCACAAACCTGCTTCGGCCAGCGCTCCGACCAGTCGCGGAGCACGTCTTCATAGCGCCTGTCGCCGGTGCCGAGCACGACCAGCTGCGCGCCGGTCGCCACGATACGCTCGATCGACTGAACCAGGATATCGATGCCTTTCTGCGGCACCAGCCGGGTAATCATGCCCAGCAGCGGCACCTTGGGATCGGCCTTGAATCCGGCCGCCTTCTGCAGGGCCTTCTTGCACAGTTCCTTGCCGGAAAGATCTTCAACCGAATAGTGCGCCACAATGTGGGGATCGACCGAAGGATTCCAGCGGTTGTAGTCGATGCCGTTCAGGATGCCGTGCAGTACCTTGCGGCGATAGCGCAGCACGCCGTCCAGACGGCAGCCGAATTTCTCGGTCTTGATCTCTTCGGCGTAGGTCGGACTGACTGCGTTGATAGCGGTCGCGCGCATCAGGCCTCCCTTAAGCATGTTGATCTCGCCATAGAACTCCAGCGTATCCATCGTGTAGCACTTGCCCGGCAGATTGGTCATGTAGAATTTTTCAGCGGGTGCCCATCCGTGATGCGCCAGGTTGTGGATGGTCATCAGCGTATCTTCCCTGCCGTTGCGGAAATTCCCGTCGATTCCGTGATACAGCAGCATGGGAACCAGGGCACTCTGCCAGTCGTTGCAGTGCACCAGATCCGGCTTCAGGTCGCATTGATCGATGAGTTTCACCACCGCCTTCTGGAAAAACACGAAGCGCTCGTAATTATCGGCATAGCCATGATCAAGGGTGCCGTAGATCCCCGGCCGCTCGAAAAATTCCTCGCTCTGGACAAACAGGGTCAGCACGCCCTCATGGCGGTGCATCCAGACCGTGCCGTAGTACCACGCATTGCCCAGTGGAATGTGCAGATCAATATCGCATTTTTCCAAGCCGTACTTTTCACGGTCAATCTGCTGATAAAGCGGCATGATGCTGATCACTTCCAGGCCCTGCTGGACCAGTGCCTTCGGCAATGCCGCCGCAACATCTCCTAGACCGCCGGTGGAGGCAAATGGTACGATCTCACTGCTTACGAATACAATTTTCATGGTCGCACAATGTATAGGAACCTTTGATGAGCTTCGAGTCCCAACTTTTGCAATTTATGTCCGCTCCCGGCTACCGCCCTATGAAACAGCACGAACTGGCACATGCCCTCCAGGTTGACTCCAAGGGTAAACGGGCCGAGTTCCGCCACGAACTCTATGCCATGGAAGCCGCCGGTAAGATTGCCCGCCTGCGTAAAAACCGCTGGGGCCTGCCGCAGGCCGGCAACGAAGCCGCCGGAACCATCAAAATGATGGCCAAGGGCGGTGCGATCTTCATCCCTGAAAAGGCGGGCGAATCGGAAATCTACATTTCAGATCGCAACACCGGCACCGCCCTGCCCAACGACACGGTTGCCATCGAGATCTTCCATTCGGAATATGCCGCCCAGCGGCGCGAGCGGAGGGGACAGACCGAACTGCGTGCCGAAGGGCGTGTCATTCGCGTATTGAAGCGCGCCACGGAGCGCAGCGTCGGTCTGCTCAGGCATACCCCCTACTACTCCTACGTCATCCCGGATGCACCCGGCTTCCGGCAGGATATCCGCATCGAGGATACAAGGAACATACCTGAGAACCACAAGGTGCTCGTCAAGCTGAATGAATGGAGCGACCCGTATAAACCGCTGTTCGGAACCATTCTTGAAGACCTCGGCGAAATGTCGCAGCCCGGCGTCGATATCGACAGCCTGCTGGCCGACGCCGGCATCCGTGAAGCATTTCCATCGGATGTGGTCGCCGAAGCCGAAAGGATCTCCGGCGAAATCACGCCCGAGCGGATGGAGGGCCGCCGTGATCTGCGCAAAGAGATCACCTTTACCATCGATCCGGAAACCGCGAAGGACTACGACGACGCCGTATCGCTCGAACCGCACCCCGATGGCGGCTGGTCGCTGGGCGTACATATTGCCGACGTCTCCTCCTATGTGACACCCGGTTCGAAGATTGACAAGGAAGCCTATCGCCGTGGAAACAGCATCTATCTCGTCGACCGCGCCGTCATGATGCTGCCGCGCGAACTGACTACCAAGGTGTGCAGCCTGAATCCCGAAAACGACCATCTGACACACACGGCATTAATCCATCTCAGCACGGAAGGCGAACTCCTCGGTTACGAAACATTTCCATCGGTGATCCATTCCAAGGCGCGTCTCACCTATACCCAGGTTCAGCGATTCATCGATGGGAAAACCGATCATGGAATTCCCGAACGCGTGTTGCAGCGCCTCGAAAACCTATGGCCGCTGGTGCAGAAAGTCAGGGCATTGCGTGTCGCCAACGGCTCGGTCGAGATCAACACGCCTGAAATCGAAATAAAGCTGAACGACCGGGGCAGGGTCGAAAAGATGATGCCGCGTTCGGAATCGAAGGAGGCCTACCAGTTGATCGAGGACTGCATGCTGCTGGCCAACCGTGCCGTCGCCGAAATCCTGATCGCCGCGGAAAAGCCCGCCATCTACCGCGTACACGCGGAACCCGACGACGAGCAGTGGGCCGCCATGGGCATGGAGCTGCAGGCACTTGGCATCGCGGCCCTGCCCCAGTCCCGGCAGGAGATCAACGAAGCCATCCGCATGGCCGCCGGTACGCCCGTGGAATACACGGCCAACCTCGCCATCCTGCGCAACTTCAAGCGGGCCGAATACGCCGGCACGCAGATCGGGCACTTCGGTCTCGCGTTCGACGACTACACCCACTTTACATCGCCCATCCGCCGCTATCCCGATCTCGTCGTACACCGCCTGCTCAAGGCGGTCGAGCTGGGACGAGAGTTCCATATGTCCGGTGACCAGGTCGAGGAGATCTGCCGCCACTGCACCGAGACCGAGCAGAAGGCCGACGAGCTGGAAAAGCAGAGTATCGAAAAGAAGCGGGTGGAATACTACAGCGAGTTGATGAATACGTCGCTGACCGCAACCTTCAAGGGCTACATCGTTTCCATCAAGGGCAAGGGCATGATCGTGGAACTGCCCGACTCGCTGCAGCGCGGCATGGTCACCTTCGCCTCGATCACCTCCGACTGGCTCGAAGCCAATGAAGAAATGACGCAGGCGCGCACGCGAAGCGGGAAAGTAATGTTTACCATCGGACAGGAGGTGGAAGTCGCGCTCGCCAAGGTCGACACCGCCCGCGGCTTCATCGATTTTGTTCTCGCGGACCAGGTTGCCCAGCCCCGACACCGCCAGCGCAGGCCCCGCATACAGCCCGACCTTAAAACCGGCAAACCCCGCACCAAAGGCAAACGACGCCGCAGGCGGCAGTAGAAACACACACCTACCCGTATTGCTTTTTTATCTGGCAAAGTCATACAGCAAGAACGGTTATTTTTTACGTTGTTATCTTAGCGGCTTCGCTATTCGGCAAGGCGTGGGGTCCTGGGTGCTTTTGGAATATATATCCCCGTCGATGTCTTCACGATCAGCAGCATCGTTCCGTGGCGGGCGACGGGTGCCGTGAACTCATCCTTGAAGACACCGATATCCTTCTGCCGCCAGGCGTCGTGCAGGCTGGCCGGGCCCTCAAGTCCCAGGTCGCTCCACTGAACGGTAACGTCTTGCTGGAACTCGTGCAGATTGAACAGTGCCACCGCCATCGAACCGTCTGCCAACGGTTTTTTCCATACCTGTGTAAACGCCTCGTCGTCCTTCGCTACGCAGAATCCCTGTTTTCCCAGCCGATCCTGGTTGATGCCGATCACCTCGTCGTTCGTCAGCAGGTTGAGGGTGAAGTCGTCCAGCGCCGTGAGATCGCATCCGATCAGCAGCGGAGCCGACAGCATGCTCCATAGCGTGATGTGCGTATACTGTTCATTGGGGGTCAGGCGCGTTGGATGCAGGCTGGGGCCCCAGCCTACATAACCGACCACCAGCATGTCCGGATCGTTCCAGTGTCCCGGTCCGGCAAACGGTTCATGGCCGTTCTGCGCGAAGCCGATTCCCGACATACTGCCCCAGGTGTCCGTTATATCGCCGGTCGTGCGCCACAGGTTGCCGCCCACTGACTCGCCCCATTCCCACACGTCGCCCATCCCGTATTGGCAGAGACTGTAGACGATATCACGCGGCTGCGCCTTAAGGTGGTCGCGCATCAGCAGGTAGGGCTCTTTCAGTTCCGGCAGGCTGTGGTCCTTCGCAATGCGCCCATAGCTGCACCAGTCATACTTCAGGTAGTCGAAGCCCCACTCCGCAAACCGTTCCGCATCCTGCTGCTCATGCTGGTAGCTGGCGATGCATCCGCCGCAGGTCAGCGGTCCGGGGCTCGAATAGAGGCCCGCCCGCAGGCCCAGACCGTGTATGTAATCCGTCAGTCCCTTCATGTCCGGGAAGCGTGGATTGCTGAGTATCTTGCCGTCCGCGTCACGTTCGGGCCCCTGCAGCGTGGGATCATCACTGCCGGGTCTGATCTCCCAGAAATCATCGATGTTCACATACATCCAGCCATGGTCGATCAGACCTGATTCTACAAACGCATCGGCTGCGGCCTTCACCTTTTCCGCGCTGACATCGTGCGCGAAACAGTTCCAGCTGTTCCAGCCCATCGGTGGAGTCAGCGCCAGCGTATCACCGACCTGAATCGTAAAGGGCCGTGTTGTCCTGCCCTGTACATTCTCCGCCTCGAACATCATCTCGTGCGCCTTCGGGGTGTGATCGACTATCGTGCCGCTGATGATGCCCGTATCCGGGTCCAGTTCCAGTCCTTCGGGAAGCCCTGACACCGAAAACTTCATCGGCCGGTCACCGGTGACCGGAATGCGATAGATAAACGGCGATCCCGGCCGCACTCCAAAAATGGTTGCCCCGTTGATACGCGGTGTTGCCGGAGCCGGCGGTGTCAGGATAAATGGTTTCTCGACGGGTTGCGCCAGGATTTCCGGTTTCGCGCCATGGTAGGTTATCCGGGCATCCACCAGATCGGCATGGTCGTAGTTGATCCCGTCGCCGGCGCCGCTGACGATAATGGTGAGCAGCATTACACCGCCCAGATGAACGTTGACCTCTTGCGCGGGATCACCACCCCGGATAGGATTGCTGTTAATGAGCTTGGCTTTGTCGCCGTAGACCGTAATCCGAATGCTGCCCTGCATACCGACTTCGTCGTCCACTCCCACCCTGGCCGTAAACAAATCGGCCTGCCCATCCAGCTGGATGCGAATAACGGCATCTGCGTGCGTGCCTACCCCGCGCTTGAATTCCTCGCCGCCGATACGCAGCGGATTGCCATCGACCGACAGATCAGCGTGCGGTTGACCCCAGCCCTGCGGGATCCGCTCCACCTGCAGTTCATCGAGCCATACTGTTTCCGCCTGTACCATGCCCGCCAACACCAGCAGTACCGCCACACAACCTGGAATGTTCATCATAACCCTCCCGCATATTAATCCGCAGGATGCTATGCAGGCGACCTTGTTAAAACAAGGTGAAAGAATGCCGCTTTGCCGTTGTTCTTGCTGGATGATGTGCATCGCCTGGCCTGGTACCGATTATAGAGCTGAACGCCGGCCTTCCATTCATTGCAGTCAGAGAACTCGCCTTTCGCTGAAAATAAAAAAGGCGGGCTTTTCAGGCCCGCCTCTGTATGCCGCACCGGGTGCGGATGGTTTTATTTCATGAGAACGGCCATTATGCAGAAGAGCGAAATGGCCAGCCATATCATGGCAATGATGATGGTCCGCAGGATCTTCGGTCGTTTCACCTCATAGTCGAGGATGTAGACCCGCAGGCTGCGGTCCAGCGCATTAATAGACACTACGCTTGCCACCAGCCATGCCAACATGATCAACAGCTTAACTATCATTTGTTCCTTTCGGTTTTTTGTTTTCGATCGGACCGGTGGTCCAGACGAGATGTAAAATCCAGGCCAGAATTATCCGGGATTTCATTCAGCCTCCCGGTTTCTTTTGCGTTGGGGCGACTATAAAGCGGGTCGTTGAAGCGGTTGCAAGCAGATTTGAGTTACAAATTCATTCGCGGTGGAAAAAGAAACAGCGCCCCGCTAACCGGGACGCTCTTTCATACTGGTGGAAACAAAGTCTGGTTAGCTGGCCTTTCTGAGGGGCTTGGTTTGCAGAGAATTGAGAAAATGCATGGCCAGCAGGCACTTGTTGCGTTCCGGACATACCATCCCGCAATATTCAACACGCCATTGCTGGCCCATGTTCTTGATGCCCATTTTGGAAAATTCCTGTTCGGCTTCCTGCCAGGATACGCAGCGGTGCTGTTCCTTGGACAGTTCCTTGCGGTATTCGTCAACGGACTGGCGGTACTGGATAATCTGCCAGTCCAGCAATTCGTGGAATCCGACGCACTCCATGCCTTCTTCAACAACTCCCTTTTCCTCTGCCTGCTTGCGTGTTTTCATCATGAACCTCCCTTTATTGTTTATGATGAATCGTAATAAGCAGGTTGAATGCCAAATTTCAACCAAGAGCGTATTGATCACAGTTTTATTAGGAATTACGCGAAATATTTTTTTTGTTCATGAGCCGCATCCGGGGGTGGGGACCGCAGTTCACCCGGTGCAGCAGGGCGAACGGGACCTGGCCGATAGAACGCGGATCGGATATCCGCGCCACGTCGCAGTTCCCCGTTTGGGTAGTTACCGGTCGTGGTCAGCGGATCCGATGCGTACATGCGCGCATATAAGCTTGTTCACTGGCGTTCCTTCAGGTTTTCCTGACCTTATAGAGCATCCAGGCAGCGAGGGTCTTGGAATCGGCAATCTGGCCGTCGCGTATCATTCCGTCCATTTCGGATTCGGAGACGATAACCGTTTCAATACGCTCGTCGTCATCGAACGACGTTTTGCCCTTGCCGGTGACTTCGCAATAGAAGACATCGATCCGCTCGGTGCAGTAGCCGACGCTGGGGAAGATCGGCCCCAACAGCTCCATCGAGTCGGCAAGATAACCGGTTTCCTCCTGCAGCTCGCGTTTGGCGGTTTCCGACTCCTGCTCTTCATCGTGGTCGACATTCCCGGCAACCACTTCAAAACAGATGCGTTCCATGGGTTTCCGGAACTGGCGGATGAAAACAAAACGGCCGTCGGGCAGCTTCGGGAGAATCGCCACTGCGACCCCGTGCTGCACAATTTCACGGATCGACCGCTTCCCGTTTTCCAGTTCCACCTCCAGCACATCCACATTGATAATGCGGCCCTCGTAGACGGTCTTGCGTGAAAGGGTTTTTTCGTACATTCGAACTTCTCCTGTTTGAACTGTCTGAATGGCTCCCTTATAGTACAACCCCTATGAAGCACGCGAGAAAAGAGTGGGAAGCGGCCGAAGAGAGCCATCTGGCCCCCTATGCCACACGAAGCGCCGACAGCCGGGGCCGCCGGCACGACGAAGAACCTCACCCCCTGCGCACCTGTTTTGCGCGCGACCGAGACCGCATTTTTCACAGCCGCTGCTTTCGGCGGCTTGAATACAAGACCCAGGTATTCGTCAACGGCACGGCCGATCACTTCCGGACCCGCCTGACCCATACCATGGAAATGTCCGCGGTAGGCCGCACACTGTCCCGCATCCTGAAGGCCAACGAAGACCTGACGGAGTGCATCTGCCTCGCGCATGACATCGGCCACAGCCCCTTCGGCCATGCCGGTGAAGATGCGCTCGACGAACTGATGACCGGCCATGGCGGCTTCGATCACAATCTGCAAAGCCTGCGCTGTATCGAGGTGGTGGAATCCCCCTACCCGGACTTCAGTGGTCTGAACCTTACATGGGAGGTGCGCGCCGGCCTGCTCAAACACGAAGCACATGTCGAAGGGGCCCTGCTGAACACTCATCCAATCGGCCCGTTCCAATCGATTGAAGCCCAGATCGCGGACATCGCCGACGATATGACCTACCATGCACACGACGTTGACGATGGACTCGAAGCCGGCATCGTGACCCTTGAACAGCTGGAAGCGACCGATTTCTGGCGCATGGCGGCAACGGCCACCAGGGAGCGCTACCCCAACCTGTCGGAATTCCAGTTTGTACGTGCGACGATCCGGCGCATGCTGGAGCTGCAGGTGTTCGATGTTACCGAGCATGCCCGTTCCATGCTGGCAGAGCACCAGCCGAAGAACGTGCGCGCGGTAATGCAAGCACCGCAGCGAATTGTTGATTTCAGCCCCGGCATGAAGCGTATTCTAGATGATTTCTCAGCCTTCATGTTTGAAAACCTCTACTTCCACCATGGCGTAGCCGACGCCACACAGGAGTCGGTCGCCATGATGCGCAAGCTGTTCCTGCATTACATCGAACATCCCGAAACGATGGGAACAAAAGCCAGGGCCCGTATTGAAAAGGAAGGTCTGTGGCGCACCGTCTGCGACTACGTGGCAGGCTGCACCGATCGCTACGCGATCGAGGAATACCAACGGTTCGGGCTGGGAGATGAGTGACGGTCTCGATGTCACACGCATCGCCACCGATTCCGCCATGGCGGTTCTGATCTGGCTGGTGCAGCTTATCATCTACCCCGCATTCCATTCGATTGAATCCGCCCGGTTCACCGAATGGCATCGCAAATACATGAAGACCATCTCGATCTTCGTGATCCCGCTCATGCTGATGCAAGCTGGGTGCATCGGTCTGCAACTGCGGGAAAAACCGGATGCGGCCACCCTTGCAGCCGCCGGTTCCGTCCTGCTCGCATGGTTGATTACATTCGGAATATCCGCCCCCTGCCATCGACAGCTGCAGCATGAAGGCAAAGACGAAACCGTCATCAGAAGATTGATTTCGACCAACTGGCTGCGCACCGCATGCTGGAGCCTGACCTGGCTGCTGGGCCATTTCGGAACGGCTTAGAGCTTCATCCGCATCCAATCCCATGGAGGGGGTCGATCCGGCAGGCAGCGCCTGCAATCGTCGTCAAAGTACCAGCCCACCTTCAGCCGGGACAGATTGTCCAGATTCTCGTAGAGGTTCTTGCTCGATTCCTTGTGTGCGATGATTTTTCCGTTCACATCCCTGACCACCACTACATATCCGCCATAACGCGTGCCGCGTCGCTTGCGATTCATTTCATAATCGAGCATTTCCACATCTTTTCCCTTACAGCTGAAGCTGAAGCCGTTTTCCTCCGAAAGCGTGAAGGTAGCAACCTTGCGATCCAGCAAAACACGCTTGTCGGCCATGATCTGGTCGCCAATGGCGAAAAACTCGACCGTCAGGGGGAAGCCATAGGGTATACTCGATGAGGATTGCTGCCTCAGCTTTGCGGTGAATTTGTAGATGGAGCCTTCGGGCGGAAGGTTATTTGCAAAGAGCTCCGGAGGAAAGGAGCGCTGCCGGCTTTTCCTTGAAAACTCAATGTCCAGGTCGGGTGGATTGTGAAGCCGAACATAGGATTGATCCTCATCGCTGAGCTGTTCGGGAGAAATCCTGACTTCTTCTCCATCGGATTTCTGCAACACGATCTTGTCAAAAAGCATCTGCTTGAACTCCGCCTCCAAAACCTGTCCAGTACTTAAATTCCATTGGCGAACGGGAGACTCTACTGCTGCATCGGTGGCGGCCAGTGACCTTTCAGCGCCGTAGTCTTGTCCGAACACTTTCGAAGGCGATTCAAAGTCGCTGAATACGGGGCCGTTCGTCAGCGAACACTCGTCTTCCGGGAGGTGCTTGGATATTTCCGTCATATCATCCCACGTCAGTTGCTCCGTCTTGAATACCGGCAGCAAGGGGCCGTTCCAGTGGCTGCTCGGATAGTCTTCGCCCTCCACCTCGACCAGAAGCCCGGCACCCATGTAGCCCCCCTTCCATTCGCCGAAGAGCACCTTCATGTCAACCGGTTCCCCGGCCTTCAACTCGATCCAGTCGCCCACCGACATCGGCATGTTGCAGAGCATGTATGAGCAGTCTTCCGGCGCATGACTTTTCCACCAGTCGAAAGCCGCCTTCCGGTGCCCGGCCCAGGCGCTGAGCAGCACCTCCCGGCCGCCTACATTCACGAACAGATAGGCATCCCCGATGCCCCAGAAGCGGAATCTGATGTCCTTGTGAAACACCAGTTTCCCCTTGTAGACCGCGAACATGTAGTAACACTCCATCTCCGGCGCCCCGAACGAGTCAGGGGCCAGCGGCGAGGGGATCGGGGGGATCATGAAATGGGTGGTATAGAGCTTTTTGGGGAACTGGTAGTATCGGTCGAACAACGAATCGTCCCAGCCCCTCATCACATACTTCCGCAACAGGACGCGGAACTCGTTCTCGTCCATCGAGGCCGCTCCGCCGGACCGGTTGTGGCTCAATTGGTACAGTTGGCCGACAAAATCGTTGCCGACCGAGTTTTCCCGACCAAACAGGGATACGCGGTCGAAGTCGGGCATATCCAGGATATCCTCTCCGACACCGACGCCTTCCATCAAGCCATCGCCGAAACCATCCATATCCGGAAGCTGGATTTCGGGCATCTCCCTGGTTTTCATCTTGGCCACGATGCGCGATGACGGCTTGGGCTGGGAACTTTTCTTCACCTTGACCTTCGGCTTCTTGAGCTTCATTTTAGGTCGCTCGATCGGTGGCGGCGGTTCAAATGCGGGCTTCGCCTTATTAGCTACCGTGAACACCACAAACAGCCCGGCTATGAACGAGACGACGGCATGAAAAACCAGACTGACTACAAAACCGCTGGGTGCTCCCTTATTTATTTTACTCTTCACCTATAACCTCCAGACGGCCCTCAAGGCTCATATATTCAAACACCTCACTCTGGCGAGTGCATCAGCAGGGCCCACGACACGGACGCGCCAGCAACCTTCGTGATTCGGCCAAAGCCGAGGCCGCTGAGCAGCCGGTTCCTTAATAAACAGAGATCCAATAGCCACATCTCCACCAGCCAATTAATCGACACGCCGATGTGAACATAAAGAAAACATGCTTCGCGCCCGTTGTCAAACTGTTTTACTTAATTATCTTACTATATGATTGCACTTTCGCACCGATGAGGTCGTCCACACCCCGGGAAGCATACCGCTTGATGATGGAGTCATAGCAGGCCCGACCGCCAGGTGTGGATGTATCAGACCTGTACATACCGGATTCCACGAACCGGCCGAACTGCCGATGGCAATATCCTTTGCACGCGGATTTGTGCCCCGTACCTGCGAAGATCAGGTCTCCAATGATGAGAATGCCGACAGGAAGCCCCTGGGAGTGGACATAGTCGACCAGTGGCTTGAAACCCTTTAATTTATTCACCGATGGAAACTTCCTGAGATCGAGGAGTCAGACGACCGTACTTGTACATCAGGGGTGGTGTTCGCCCCATCCTGGACACACGGCACGGATCCGGATGCGGCCATGCCAGACCCGCACCTGTACCCACTTCCGCGCTAAGCAAAGTGGATACAATCAGGGTCATGGTGATGCCCGATCTTTATTTTGGAACAGTGCTCTCTATTCTTCCTCTATCCACACCCTGGAAATGGGACCGCCCCGGGACCGGCTGCCATCCCCGTCTCCGGTGGCACCCGGACCACCAAAGCCGGCCCGTCCGTGGTTGGTCCCACCGATACGGTTGCTGCGGGCATAGTATGGAATGGCGATCAGATCGGACCCGTCACTCCACTGGCCCCGGATGGCCATGATGCCGTCCAGCATTTTCGGCATCCATTCCGCGGTCAACCCGGCATCGGGATCAAGCTGCTTGTTCAGGTTTTGATCGACCGACTCAAAGGTATAGATCAGTGGACCGCGGCGCAGGGCGACCTCGCCGCGCGTCGCGGCAATCTTGTCGCTGCCGTATACCCGCTGCACCGTCATGGGGAGTTCGAATTCAATCAGGTCGTCCTTTTTCCAGGTGCGCTTCAGAATCGCGTAGCCCTTTTCAATTTCCGGCTCGACCGTCTCGCCATTGACCTTCATCCACAGGATACCATTGGCTTCCGGTTTTGTGGTATAGAGTTCACTGACTTCGTGGTTCGGAACCCGGATACGGATTGCAAATTCACTGGTCTGTCCGGGATTGACCGTAATGGCCACCTTGCCGTTCCAGGGATAATCGGTTTTCTGCACCATCTCGACCTCGGTCCCTCCAATACCGGGAACGGTAATCCGGCTGCCGAGGAACATGTTGACATAGAGGTCATCGGCATCCTTGACGTAGGTCCAGGTCGGCAGCATCAGCAGCACGCGCGGAATGTTACCGATACAGCAGGGACAGACATGCCATGGATAGCGTCCACCGTAGGCTGTCAGCGGATTCTGGTAGTAGAAGTTCTTCCCGTCCAGGTCGAGCGAACCGAGCAACGCATTGTAGATCGTCTCTTCATAGAGATCGGCGTAGCGGGCATCGTGATAGGCCATGTTGAGCTTGTGCTCGAAAAAGATCAGACCGCAGCTTGAGCACGATTCGCAGTACGCCTCGTGGCGCAGCGAATAGTCGGGGCCGAAGCCTTCCGAGGTTTCCCCGCTGCCGATGCCGCCTGTCACATAATACTTACGGTTGATCATGTTGTCGAACAGGCTCATGACCGCGCTCTGGTAGTCGACATTGTGTGTCTCCATCGCCACATCCGACATGCCGGCATAGTTGTAGGAGGCGCGTACGGCATGGCCGACCGCTTCGTACTGCTCGATGACCGGCACATGGCTCTGGTCGTATTCGGCACCGCCCTTGCGGCAGTCGAGGAGAAACCTGGCCAGCTTGATATAGGCATCGCCCTTCCGGTCATCCTCGACGGTGTTGACAAACCGCCCAAAGCGGACCAGCGCCATCTCCATAGCCTGATGGCCGTCGAACCATTCCTGCTTGCCGGGCTCCGGCCCGATGTGGGCGACCCAGCAATCAGCCAGCTTTTTGGCCGCATTGTAGAGGCGCAGGTCCTTGCCGCCGGTCAGCATGTAGTGCGACACCGCCGCTTCCAGGAAATAGCCGGCCGTATAGCCTTCGTGATCGTCGCGGTGGGCCGGCGACCAGTGTTCACGGTCGCTGAGTGTAAAGACGGTCTGCAGGTAGCCGTCCGGCTCCTGCGCTGCGAGAATTTCCGGGATCCATTCGTCCAGCGTCTTGCGCATAGCTTTCCGGGCCGCGATGATGTCCTTATCACCCTGCGGATCGACCATCAGTGCCACACAGATCGATTCCATGGTGTTGTAGACCCAGGCGTTGGCAAAGACATAGCCGCGATGCGGACCGTGCGACTTGCCCTGCAGCTTCTTCGCCGCCTCGATAAAATTGTTGATGCCGCCTTCCGGCAGATCGGGGTCGTTGATCTTGTCGATGCAGTGCGGAATCCAGTTCACGATAATCCGTTTGGCCCAGGCATTCCAGAGCGGGCTTTCGATCGTATAGGGCATGGTATCGACCGGATGCAGGTTTTCGGACGGCGGCCCCTGCACTACAGTAACGTTCAGCGAATCCGAGCCCTTTTCTTCTCCCCGGGCTGCGGTCAGTTGCAGCACGTACTCACCCGGCTTGCTGAACGTGGCGGTCGCGTCAATCTTTGCCGGATCGTCGAATGTGACCTCGCCCGGCCCGGACAGCTTGCTCCATGCAATCCTGCATTCTCCCTTCAGGGCCGTGACCTGGCCGCTGAGATAGGTTTTGCCATCGAGTACGACGGAACGGTCGATGCCCGCGGCAACGCGCGGCGGAAAGTCGGGAGACAGGCCGGTATCCAGAACCTTCCACTCAAGGATACCGGTGGAATAATCCTTGTCACCACCGATTACGAGACGCAGCTTGTCAGTAGTGACCTCCTTGAACATCAGCTTATTGAATTGATCCCGTTCGACGCCGAGTTTGCCGGAGGTTTCAACCGGAATGAATTTTTCGCCATTCCAGTACTGCAGCAGGGCCTCCGACGGCAGCCGGACCCCCTGGTGGTCGTCCCACCAGTATACCTCGATGGCAGCCGTACTGATCGGCTTGCTCCAGTCATACTGAACCCACTCGGTTCCCTGCTTAGGCCAGTTTCCGTAGCACCCCTCTTCACGAAAATCGGAACGACGCGGTTCAACGCCGTCGTTCAAGGCGCTTACTGTTGTGTCACCGGACACATAGGACGTAGAAGGCGCAGCCACCAGCGCCATGTTGGCCGGTTCATCGGCCATGGCTGTTGCGGCGCAAATGCCGAGTATAATGGATAACAGTTGTCTCTTCATCAGTATTCCTTCTCATTAGATCTCTTTTAAACACGAAGTCACGAAGAGCACGAAGCCATCGACATTCAGCATGCTGTTTCGTAGATCTTTGTGTGCTTTGTGTCTTGGGGTTTGTTGAATTGCCCTTCATCGATTGATTAATCGGCCGGACCAGAAGTCGTCGACCAGTTGATAGGCTTCCGGATCGTAGGCCTTGAGTCCTTCCGGTCCGGGAGCGGGCGGTTTGCCCTTCATCCTCACATCCCCATGGGTCCCGAAATACCACATGGCCAGCTCGGCAAAGAATTCAGACCCGTTGCTGCCGGCGTAGGAATCGTTCCAAAGCCCATTCGCCAGCGAGCGCTTGCGCTGGGCTTCGAACCGTTTGGCAATTTCCGGCGGCGATCCGTGATACATGATGTTGTGCGAAAACTCATGGATGCATATATCTGTTCCCCGGTAGCGGTCCTTCGGCAGCTGCAGGAGGTTTTCCTCGCCGCAGGACGTCATGAGCCCCCCCAGCCCCCGCGTGCGCTCGTCGTAGGTCTGTCCCCCGTATTCCGGAATAGGGACGCCCTTCCTGTCGCGGAACTCCGGCAGATCGGTGGTGACTTCGTTGCGGCCGATGATATGCAGTTCCGCTCCTTTCTCAGCCAGCTGATCACGGGCGCAGGGAAGATTGGCCAGCATCATGGAGAGGCGATCGTAGGCCGCATACAAGGCCCGGTCATCCACGGCTGCGGACGACTTGATCGGAATTCCGTGAAAATCCAGCTGCCTGGCAAAGAATTCCGCTTCCGGCGGATCTATCGACTGGATGGCCGGGTAGCTTGCCTCCGCATCTCTTTCTGGAACGATATTGAGATAGACGGAATGGTGCCCGTAGGTGTCGAAGAATGGCTTGAACCGGGCGCTGTCGGCCTCGAAATGCAGGGTCTCCGGGTCGCCGTTAAACGCGAGGCTGATATAATCGGGATTGAGCCGGATGCTGCGCCAGTCGGTCCGGGCCCCCTGCTCTTCAGCTGCCAACAACACGGGTCCGTAGAAGATACTGGCGATATTCGGCTGATCCATCAGCGGCATCAGCCGGAAGCCCATGGCCATTTTCAGCCTGACGGTATCGCCGTCATTCCAGTTTCTACTCACTGAGAGATAGCTTCCCGGCCGGACATCAACGGATTGTTCCTCATTATTGATCCAGAGCCGGATCCCATGGGTTGCCCAGCCCGGCACGCGCAGTTTGACAGTAAACTCACCCTCGCCGTTGACCGTCAGGTTGACCTGATCGGAATAGGGATATTGCGTTTCCTGAGTAATTTTAACGCCGCGTTCCTGCCAGTCCAGCGTCGACGGTATGTAGAGATTCACCCAGAGCACTTTGCCGTCCGTGCTCTTCAGGTAAACGGTGTTCTGCAGCTTGGTCGCACTCTCGAGCGCCGTGCCGTTGCAGCAGGTAAATCCATCCATGTTCGCATTGCTGAATCCCTTGATGGCGCCCGGATTGAGCGGAATATGGTAGGTGTTGCCGGCATCGTGTTCGGCTACCGAAGCCAGTATGTCGTTGTAAAGTGCCCGCTCATAATAATCCATGTAGCCCTCTTCGGGTTCAAACATGAACAGCCGGCGCCCAAGCTTAAGCAGATTGTAGGTGGCGCAGGTTTCGTTCTGACCACCCTCGGACAGGCCGTTTCTGAACAGGGTGTCCGGTTCGGCCGTAAAGCATTCGGCATTGTTGGGATTGCGTGCACCGGCCACGCCGCCGATGGAATACATGTAGCTGTGGGTGCACATGTTCCAGAAATTCCTGGCCACGAAATAATATCCGGGATCACGGGTGTCCCGGTAGGTTTCCAGCGCACCGGTGATCTGCGGGATATGCTGGTTGGCGTGCCTTCCGCGAATGGTATCGACGTTGCGGACCAGACCGCCCACGCGCCCGGCACCGCCAAAGAAAAACTCGGTGTTATCAAACAGCTTCACGCAATCCAGGTATCGCACATCGCCGGTGATGCGGAACAGGCGGGCCATGGCTTCGTTCATGCCGCCGTATTCGCCGGCGATGTAGCTGTTCCACATGCGGATCAGGGTCTCCTGAGGCAGTTCATTCAACCGCTTGTAGACCCAGAGTCCCATGCCCTTCGCCACCTCCAGCGCCTTGTCATTTCCTCCAAGTTCGTAGCAGTCCATCAACCCTGCGAGGATCTTGTGAAGCGTGTAGTAAGGAGCCCAGACCTGGTTGTTGCCGGTGCCATAGCTGGCGCCCTGCTCCAGCATGATGAACTGGTCCGGCGGATAGGCGCTGATAAAGCCTTCCCCCCAGTTCCAGTAATCGGTACGGATCCCGTCCTTGCCGAGGTCCGAATCAAAGCTCTTCTTATGCGGGCCGTGCGGCACGGCGGTCGGATCGGCGATACGGGGGCCTCCGGGCCTCGCCGGCTTGCCGGACAGCCGGGAGAGTTCGTAGAGCACGTCTACCATGATCTCCATCTTCTGCTTGAACACTGCATGCAGCTTCGGATCGCAGGTCGTGCCGGCATAGGCCTGGGCAATGGCGCTTAGGTAGTGACCGCTGGCATGGCCGCGCAGACGGCAGGTCGGGCTGTCCCAGACGCCGAGCGGCTGAGCCCCTTTGGGCTGCGGTTGCCCGAATGCGTCACGGAAATTGTAGAGAAACGTGTCGGGATTGGTCTTGGCCAGCTCGTCGAGAAACTTGTCACGGTGCTTCGTGAAAGGCGTGGGCGTTCCATCGGGATAGGGATTGAGCAACACCTGCCCGAGAGCAAATGATTCCAGCACATGGTCCGCAGGGGGTGCGATGAGCGGCGATTCCTTGACTACAACGGTTGCCTTCGGCTTGAAATCCGTGCCCGGCACCTGCCCTGTAACGGTGTATGTTCGAGCCTTGCGTACGGCCTCGTTATCCCTGGGTGCGGGCCAGATGACGCGCACGTCCGGTCCCCCGGCTCCAGCCCGATAGATTCCGGGCAGGTAGAACGGGAGATGAGGAAGCTGTCCGACAACGGTTTCCACTTCGACATCCCGGACCCCGGTCAAACCAACCGCCAGTTGACGGGCTTGGTCCGTGTGTTCGTTGGCCTCCGAGTTGCCGACCTTGCTTTCGCTGCCCCACTTGTCATCCGAAACTGCATTGTGGTGAATAACCGCCACCTGCCGGTCACTCAGGGCGATGCGGTAGAACCTAATGTCGTGCAGCCAGCCGTCAAAACCCGCACCCTTTTCGCCGGCCATCCCTCCGACAAAAATATTCGCGGCATTCGCATTCGATGCGGATGTCAGCTTTTTTGCCAGGGAAGTGGTGACCTTGTCGCTCACGAAGAAGCTTTTTCCGTCAATATAGATGGATAGTTTCTTTCTTGCGACATCCTGCACGATGCAGAGATGAAACCATTCATTGTTCTTGACGGTGAAGGTTGCCGATCCGCCTTCGGTGCGGCCTCTGTTGATGACCATGGCGCCAAGCAAGGGATTATGATCGCTTGCACCAGCCATGCCGCAGCAGAATTCGACGGCGTCGTTTCCCATGTAAAGAAAGCATCGATTCCGGTTTGACTCGTCCAGCTTGAACCACCCGCTAAAGCTGAAATTTTCGACTCCACTCAGCCACTGGGGTGGCACGCGGATATACGCGCCGTGCGCCTCACCGGCAAGCGCCAGAACGGAACCGAACTGTCCGTCATCAACGAATTCGGCTTCTCCGTTTGCCATGGATGCATGGAGGCTGTTGCGGGACCAGTCCTCCATATTGCCATCGAACAAATACCGCGCGAGCAGCGCGGTCTCGCCGATCCCGTCGAGAAACTGATCACCTTCTGCGCGGATTGTGCTGACCTGGAAAATCGACATTGCGAACAGCAATAACAGGAATTCTAGTGATGGTCTAAGCATGGATATACTTTTCTCCAGGCACATCCCGGACCCCTGCAGTTCCTTTTTCTCCCATGATGGACATGCAGCCGAGCCAGTCCTTTGACTAGAACTCAACCGGGCGTAATTTAATTTCCAACCACCGGGCTTCCGCAGTCGTAAGAAGCGGTGATAGCTGTTGCATTACCTCGGCATGATAGTTGTTCAACCATTCAATTTGCACTGAAGTAAGCAGCTCGGGTTTCAGAGGCGCGGTATCGATCGGGCAGAACGTCATGGTCCGGAACCGGTAGAAGGTACCCGATTCGGTTTCCCGATCCTCTTCTACCACCACCATGTTTTCTGTCCGGATGCCGTGGCGGTTTTCCTTGTAGACGCCGGGTTCGATGGTCAGGATCATGCCGGGCTCGAGTGGCGTATCACTCCGCTTGTGCTGGCTGACATTCTGCGGGCCTTCATGCACATTGAGGTAGCAGCCGACGCCGTGACCCGTGCCGCATTTGTAGTCGAGCCCCTGCTCCCACAAAGGTTGGCGTGCCAGAATATCGAGGTTATTGCCGGCGGTTCCCTTCAGGAACCGCGCGCAGGTCAGATTGATCATCCCTTTCAGGACCAGGGTGTAATCCGTCTGCTGCTCATCCGACAGCTCACCCAGGGCAAAGGTACGCGTGATATCGGTGGTCCCTCCAAAATACTGCCCGCCGGAATCGATCAGATAGAATCCCTTCGGTTCCAGTTTCGCGCAGGTTTCCGGTTTCGGAAAATAGTGCATCATGGCGCCGTTCGGACCATAGCCCGATATCGATGCAAAGCTGAGATCAACACAGTCAGGGCAGGATCGGCGAATCGACTCCAACTGATCGGCGGCCGAACATTCTGTAACGCCGCCGCCCGGAACGTTTTCCTCGATCCATTTCCAGAATCTTACCATCGCCGCCCCGTCGAACGCGTGGACCTTCGCCCACTGCTCCAGTTCGATGGCGTTCTTGCGCGCCTTGGGCAGCGCGGTCGGTTCCTTGTTGCACACTACACGACATGCCTCCGGAACGGAACCCCGCAACAAGGCATTCACCCGCCGCTCATCGAACAGAACAACCGTCTCCGGCTCCAATGCCTCCAGCGCATCAGTGATCGATTCGTACGGTGCAATCCCGATACACTCTGCCTGCAGCGAAGCGCGGACCTCGTCATTCACTTTGGATTCGTCCACAAAGAGGGTCGCGCGGTCGTCGAAGATCAACGCATGGGACATGACAACCGGGCAATGCAGAATATCGCCGCCGCGGATATTAAAGAGCCAGGCGATATCGTCCAGCGACGACAGCAGGTAGGTCGTGGCCTGCTTCTCCTTCATGAACTGCCGGATTTCCGACAGCTTGTCCTGTGCGGAACGGCCGGCGTATTCAACGGGACGACGGTGCACCGGAGCCGATGGCTTTTCCGGACGGTTTACCCACAGTCCGGAGATCAGATCGAGGTCGAGCTTCAGGGCGACCTTCTTTTCATCCAGTTTTTCGTGCCATGCATCGGCGGTTTCGGCGGTTATCTGACGTCCGTCCACCGCCACGGTTCCGCCTTCCGGCACCTGCTCCACCAGCCAGTCGATCAATTCCGGCACGCCGGGCATATGCATCTTAAACAGATCGATCCTGCTGCCCCGCAGTTCCTGTTCGGCCTGGATAAAATAACGTCCATCGGCCCAGAGCCCGGCGTTGCGCCGCAGGATGGCCACCGTGCCGGCTGAACCGGTAAAACCGCTTATCCACTCACGGCACTTCCAGTAATCGGCTACATATTCGCTTTGATGCGGATCGGCGCTAGGCACGACATACGCATCAATTCCGTGTTTTTCCATAAGAGCCCGCAAACTGTTCACTCTATCGACAACCGTACCGTTCGACATGACAACTCCTCGTTCATTCCTACGTCTGATGAATCCCCTACACTATACCATCGTACCCACGCGTGACATCTCAATGATGGGCTGCAAAACATTTTCAACCAATCACTTCACGGCCCTCTTCAGCATCAACATTGCTCCGGCGATAAAACACAGCGAAGGAACGCAAGCCGGATGCGAACAACGCCGATAACCTGTTATGATGTTTCCAGCACGAGCAAGCTGCGCGTGCCGTTACCCGAAACGATTCGGCGAGTAGGGTTCCGGATCGATGTGCGGGGTCTTGCCTTGCATCAGTTCACTTAACAGCAGGCCGGTGACGGGTGCCAGTGTAAGACCGAGCATATTATGTCCCGTTGCCAGATAGCCGTTCTCCAGATTCGGAACCTTCCCGACAATCGGCAGGCTGTCCCACGTCATCGGCCGCCACCCGAACCAGACTTCTGCGTCGGGACCGGGCACGGGCTGATCCACCAGATACGGCTTGGCGGAATCGCACAACTGCTGGATTCGAACCGGCGGAATGGAATCGTCGAATCCCACAAACTCCATCATGGACCCCAGCCGCATCCCCATTTCAAACGGCGAAACACCCACTTTGTGCTCGGGGAACAGTATGGGGTGTTCCGGGGTACGCTGGGACCGTTTCATCGTTATGGAATAGCCCTTCCCCGGTTCGACCGGAATACTCCAGTCCAGATGTGATTCCAGCCGGGAACTCCACGCGCCAACCGCAAATACAAATCGATCCGCCTCGTAGGCTCCGCCAGAGGTATCCAGTCCCCTGATGACCCCGTTTTTTTTCCGGATCCCGGTCAAGTTGCAGTTCTCGACAAACTCTACACCTCTTGCGCGAAGGCCGTTCACCCATGCCCGGTTGAGCAGGTCGGGACGAACCGAGGCATCGCCCGGATAATGAAACGCACCGGCCAGCCCCGGCTTCAGGGCCGGTTCAAAATCTTGCAGATTTGCGCCCTCGATGCGGGTAGCGGATACACCGAAATGTTCGGCAAGGAACCGGTCGCTCTCCGCGAACTTCTTCAGGCCGGAGGCTGTTTGAAAAACATATAGCAGACCATGCTCCGACCATTCGCACGCGAAGCCTTCCTCCTGAATCAACCGTTTGTATTCTTTCAGCGACAAATCGAGCATCGCCTTCAGCGGACCGGCCGCCTTGAGCATCTGACGATGGTTGCACCGGATCGCAAACTGCCACATCCACCGCCAAAGCGCTGGACGGATGGATGGACGGATGCGGAAGGGTGCCCGTGGATTGAAGAGTGACTTCGCCCCCATCCACAACATCTCGGGCTCGGTGAGCGGAAGAATGTGGCTCGGACAGATATAGCCGCAGTTTCCATGCGAACAGGCGTTAGCCACACTTCCCTTATCCAGGACCGTGACCTTCATGCCCGCCTTGGAAAGATAGTGCGCGCATGCGATGCCGATAATACCGGCCCCTACGATGACGACGTGTTCACCTGAAGTTGTTGAGGTCATTTGATTCCGCTTCTGTATGGATCGTCCTCATGGCGTATAAGCCGACCTTCACCACAAACGAATGCTCGACCGCGAATGGTGGGAACAATGCGTCCCGACATCCCCGGACGATAGAACGCCCGTAACGAGCTTCCGATAATGCTTTCCTGGACCCACACTTCGCCGGGGCCTAGTTTGCCGTCGGCCGCGAGACAGGCCACTTTGGCGCTGGTTCCCGTTCCGCACGGCGAACGGTCGTAGGCACCGCCGGGGCAATAGACAAAATTTCGGCTGCAGGCGGAATCAGAAACCGCCGGACCGAAGAATTCGATATGATCGATCTCAGCGCCGTCCTCACCCGCAACCCCCTGCTCCCGCAAGGTATCCATCACTTTACCCGCCGCGCGCGTCAGCTCATCGGCATACCGCAGTTCCAGCGGGTACGGCGACTGGCCAACCAGAAAGAACCAGTTGCCGCCCCAGGCAATGTCGCCGGTCAGCGTACCCAGTCCGGGCACATCGACGGAAACGTCGGAGCGGTAGCGATAGCTCGGTACATTCTCTACAGCCGCTTCATGCTCATTGAGCAGATCAACCTCTACAATACCAACCGGCGTCTCGATCCGGTGCCGTCCCGGCTGGATACGTCCCATGTGTGCAAGGGTCACGGCGAGACCGATCGTGCCGTGACCGCACATGTTCAGGTAGCCGCGGTTGTTGAAGAAGATCACACCGGCTGCGCAGGTCGGATCAACCGGCACGCAGAGCAGTGCGCCCACAACCGCATCCGAGCCGCGCGGTTCGAGAATGACAGCGGTCCGGAAATCGTCGTACTCGTCAGCGAAACGCTTGCGCCGTTCCATCAGGCTTCCCGACCCCAGATCGGGACCGCCTTCCACCACGACACGGGTGGGCTCGCCTTCGGTGTGCGAATCGATGTAGCGTATCGATGTTCCCATGACTAGTCCTTTGCGCCGTCCCAGTTGTCCCACCAGGTCCGAAACAGTTTCCACTGCTCCACGAGAAACGCCTTCTGGCTCGGTGACAGCGTATCGCTCTTCTGGATGGCAAATTCATACTCGGGATTGCCTTCCAGTACCATCAGATGCTTATAGTAAAGTACGAGATCCGCCCCTTCATCGAAGGTGGAGAGCACGGTCAGCGCTTCGCTGAGCTCCCGTGCATAACGCCGCGCCCGGGGATCGCCGGCCGCCGCCTTTTCGCACAATTCCACATAGCGAAGAATCTCACGCGGAAGCGCGTTGCCAACCCCGGTAATCGAGCCGGCAGCCCCGCAGTTGACATACCCATGATAGACCTGCGTATCCACGCCCACCAGCAGCACCAGTTCGGAGTGACCGGCGGTGATGCTTTCCGCCGCATAGCTCAGTGACGCCGCTCCGCCAAACTCCTTGAATCCGACCAGCGAAGGAAATTTGCGGTGCAGGTCGAAAAACAGGTCGGCCCTGGTTTCGTAGCCGTAGTGTGGACTGTTGTAGATGACGGCCGGCAGCCCGCCGCCCGCCTCAAGGATGGCTGTAAAATGCGCCCGCTGGGCCGCCACCGAAGAGCCGCGTGAAAGCACGCGCGGAATCAGCATCAGACCGGAGGCACCGACCTGGCGCGCATGGGCCGCATGTTCGCAGGCCAGTTTCGTGTTCTGGGCACCCGTCCCGACTATCGTAGGGATATCCGCTTCCGCCAACCGGCGCACACCCTCCTGCCGTTCCGCGCCGGATAGCAGCGGCCATTCACCCATCGAACCGCAATACACCACGGCGCGCATGCCGAGCCCGATCAGTTCCCTGCCCTTTTTCACCAGCGCCTCATAGTTGGGGGTGCCGTCTTCGGAGCATGGCGTCATCAGTGCCGGCATGCATCCTCGGAATACGTTGGTCTTATCCGTTGCCATCTTTTCGTCATCCTTTCACGATGTTGTTTTTAAAGACGCGCATCGCTTCAGACACGAAGCTCACCAAGCTTAGAGGCCTCTGTGTCTTCGTGTTAATTTTGTTGTACAAAGTTTCGTTCCATCAGATACGCCACATTCGGGCGCTGCGACCGGATGTGCCGGCGTAGAACCTTCTGCGCCTCACTCAGCCTGCCATCCAATAATGCCTGAAGGATCTCCCGGTGCTGTTGCGCCATCTCGGCTACTACCGAACTCTCCAGCGAGGCATAATCGAAGAGCGTGCTGTAATACTGTCCGTGCAACGCAAAGAACTCCGAGATGTACCGGTTACCCGCCTGCTCGATCCAGTAACCGTGCAGCGAGTTGTCGATCCGTAATCTGCCGGTTGCCGTCGGGGAATTCCGCTCGATCAGACGTTCCAGTTTCCTGGGATCCAGCCGATCTGCTGACAATTCCAGTGCGCGCAGTTCCAACAGCTCGCGTACATCAAGGTATTCACCCATGCGGGCTTCGCTGAAAGCGCTAACCTTCCAGCCGCGGCGCGGCACATGTTCCACCAGGCCCCGCCCGCTCAGACGCCCGAGAATGGCGCGAACGACGGTCCGCCCCACCCCCAGCTGATCAGCCGATTCCTCTTCGCGCAGGAAGATCGATTCCCCACGCAGCGAGGCACGGATAACCATGTGGGTTAAGTCGGTCTCCACGTCCGGCCGCGATGCGGGGCTGGGAATTTCGTTGGGGACCGCGCATCCCTGCCTGGCAGGATTGAGCATCAGCTGGCGCTGGGCGTCGCGCTGCAACCAACCGTCCCGCAACAGCACGTCAACGGCCGTCCGCACCGGCTGGATGCTCGCATTGAAGTGCTCTGCAATCGCTGTCAGGGTCAGGCGGTAGGAAGGTGCTTCACCCCGACTGGCGAATCCCTGCAACTCTGCTTCAATCTGCTGAGAAATCGTCATTCTGATTCCAAAAAAAACCGGCACATCTTTTGGTTGATATTGCGCGCAATATCAACTATGTTGACGGCGGTGTCAATCACAGAAAGAAAACAAACGACTGGAGATTTTAAATGGAAACGAAAGCGTCTGCACCTGTTCTGATCAATGGAAGCTGGAAACCTGCCCGGTCATCCGGAATGTTCTCAGCGGTGAATCCAGCGAACGGCACCGCGTTGCCGGAAGCCTATCCCGTCAGTACATGGGACGATCTTGATGAAGCATTGACTGCAGCAACTGCAGCATTTGATAAGCTGCAACGAATCCCCTCCACGCAGATTGCCGACTTCCTGCGCCGCTATGCAGCCCTGCTTGAAGAACGCGGCGATGCCATCTGCACCCAGGCCACTGAGGAAACCGGACTCCCCTACGCACCGCGTCTGCGTGAAGTGGAACTGGGACGGACCTGCAACCAGTTGCGGCTGGCCGCAGATGCCGCCGAGAGCGGCGCATGGCGCCAACCGACGATCGACACGGCCACCAACATCCGTTCTGTCCTGGAACCGATCGGTCCCGTCGTCGTGTTCGGTCCCAACAACTTCCCGCTCGCATACAACGGGATAAGCGGCGGCGACTTTGCCTCTGCGATTGCCGCAGGCAATCCGGTCATCGCAAAGGCACATCCCTGCCATCCGACCACGTCGCGCTTGCTGGCGGAATGCGCGAACGAGGCCGCCCGTAGCGCCGGCCTGCCGGCGGGCACCGTTCAAATGGTCTATGCCATGGATAACCAGGATGGATTGCGATTGGTTGCAGACCGGCGTACCGGCGCTACGGGCTTCACCGGATCCCGCACAGGCGGCCTGGCACTCAAAGCCGCTGCCGATGCAGCAGGCAAGCCGATCTATCTCGAAATGTCGAGCATCAACCCGGTAGTCATCCTCAAGGGCGCGCTTGCAGAACGCGGCAGCGAGATCGCGGGTGAACTGGCCACCAGCGCCCTCATGGCGACCGGCCAGTTTTGCACGAATCCGGGTCTCATAATCGTGGAGGAAGGCGACCTCGCGGAACACTTCATCACAAAGGTCTCCACACTTTATGCTGCCGCTCCTTGCGGCACGCTGCTGAGCGAAGGCGTACGGACCGGCCTCGAGGAGGGCACGCGAAGCCTGGTGCAGGCGGGTGCCGTGCTTGTGACAGGCGGACAGCGTGCCGACAGGGAAGGCTTTTCCTGGCGCAATACATTGCTGCGCGTTGATGGAGCATGCTTCCTGAACAGCCCTGCATCCCTGCAGACAGAGGTTTTCGGCAACTCCACCCTGGTTGTCGTCGCCAAGGATCTGTCGCAGATCAAAGACATTCTCTCAACCCTTGAAGGAAACCTGACGGGATGCATCTATTCAGCCCGTGACGGCATGGACGAGGGAGCGTATGAGTCGGTTGCCTGCATGATGAGACCGCTGGTGGGAAGGCTGCTCAACGACAAGATGCCCACCGGCGTGGCGGTATGTCCGGCGATGAACCACGGCGGCCCCTTCCCCGCTACGGGCCACCCGCACTTCACGGCAGTCGGCATGCCTGCTTCGCTGAAACGCTTTACCATGCTGGCCTGCTACGACAATGTCCGGCCGGAGCGCCTGCCGGACATTCTGAGGGACTAGTGCAGAACGGGGTGCTTTTGGCCATCCTGCATTGAGACGTTATGCCCTTCATTAACGGGTTTATAAGACACGAAGAGGCTTGTGGGTCACGATTCCACCCGCCCAAAGATTAATCTCGGATGGTAGTGCGCGTCGACGGTGTTGATATACTGTCCGTTTTGCCTGCAGTCGAAAATGATGCCACTTGGGAGGAAGGTGGTGCCGGGAGAGGGACTCGAACCCTCATGGATTTCTCCGCGGGATTTTGAATCCCGTGCGTCTACCAATTTCGCCATCCCGGCAAGGGATGAAAGAGGTGGAAGATAGCAAACTGCCGTGCATTGGCAACAGCTTTTAAAGCGCTATTCCCTTCTTAGCACTCAGGGCTAGAGCAGTTCGTCGTAGCGCCCCTTTTCGCGCAGCGCAACGACCATTTTCTTAATGTCCTGTGCACGATCCTTGGGGCACACCAGCGTGACCCCCTCGGCCTGAACCACAACCAGATCCTTCACCCCAATGACGGCTGTCAAACGATCGTCCGAGAGGATGATGTTACCCGATGCATCCAGCGCTTCCACGGAACCAATATGGGTGTTGCCTGATTCATCATGCGGAAAATGGCTCTCGAGTGCGGGCCACGAACCTACGTCATCCCAGGCAAAGGTACCGCATGCCATGATGATGTTGCCGGCTTTCTCCATCAAGGCATAATCGATGGATATTTTCTCGAGGCCGGGATAGGTGGCATCCATTCCCTCAATGATGTTTCCATCGCGCGCATAACCGCTCAGCGTACCCATCAATGTACTCATCTCCGGACAGTGTTCTGCAAACGCCTTTTCCAGCGCGGACACGGACCAGATGAACATTCCGGAGTTCCAGAAGAAACGTCCCGTTTCCAGATATGCGGAGGCCGTTGCTTCGTCGGGCTTTTCAACAAACCGGTCCGCCTTGCGGAACTCGACATGTTCCACCGTTTCAAACACATCGCCGGATTCGATATAACCGAAGCCGGTCGCAGGAAAGTGGGGTTGGATGCCGATGGTGACTAGAATATCGTTTTGCTCCGCCAGATCCATGCCGCCTTTGAGCGTGGCGAAGAATATATCGAGATCGCCCATGACCTGATCAGCGGTCAAGACGGCAAAAACCCCGTTTTCATCACGTGCCTTGACCAATGCGCCACCACACGCCACCGCCGCGGCGGTATCGCGTCCCATGGGTTCTCCGACAATGTTTTCGGGAGGAAGCTGAGGAGCCGCCTGCCGGGTGGCTTCAACCAGATCGGCATTGGTCACCACAAAAACATTCTCAGGAGGCACCAGACCGTGGAGGCGGTCGACCGCCTGGGAAATCAGCGGCTTATCCCCCACCAGCGCCAAAAGCTGCTTGGGTCGCTTCGATGTACTGAGCGGCCAGAAGCGCTCCCCCCTGCCCCCGGCCATGATTACCGCATATCGTCCCGCCATTTGAACCTCAGTTTTAAGATTTAGGTTTCGAGTTTTAAGCAGCTTAAACTGATTTCACGGCCTTGACCATCTCTCCGACGAATGCGGCAGCATCGGCACGCCCTTCCGGCGTATGGGGATTGTTGTGAAAGCTGTTGACGATGGCGCTGCCGACCACGACCGCATCCGCCAGCTGCGCGGCATCATGCGCCTGTTGAGGCGTACCGATGCCGAATCCGAGTGCCACCGGATACTTCGTACGTGTCTTGATGCGCTGCACAAGTCCCTGCGCGCCTTCAGCAATTCGCTCCTGCACGCCCGTAACCCCTTCACGCGACACGCAGTAGATGAAGCCGTTGGCCCGTTTAACGATTTTATCAATCCGTTCATCAGGCGTGGTAGGCGTCACCAGCTGTATGGCGTTCAGCCCATTGTCCCGCAAGCTCTGTCTGTACGGTCCCGCTTCCTCAAAGGGCAGATCCAGCAACAGGAATCCATCGATACCCGCCTCCGCCGCCGCCTTCATGGATTGATCGAATCCCCGCGCAATCAGCGGATTCATGTAGGCATAGAAGATCATGGGGATCTGGCTTTTCTCACGAATGCGCGATACACATTCCATGACGCCATCGAACGTGGCCCCCGCTTCGAGTGCGCGCGTGGCCGCCTCCTGGTTGACCCGCCCGTCCGCCAGGGGATCGGAAAACGGCAAGCCCAGCTCCACCAGATCAACGCCGACGTCCTCCAGCCGCAGGACGATATCGACCGTATCGGATAAATTCGGATCACCGGCTGCAAGATAGGCGATGAACCCTTTTTTGTTCTGTCTGGAAAGTTCAGCAAGCCTGCGATCAACCCTGGTCTTTTTCATTGGTACATCCGTGTTGCATTTGAAGAGGGAATCTTACGTAAAAAACCACCCATGGAAAGCACAACCAGCAAAAAGGCCGTGTTGCCAAACGGCAACACGGCCTTCCTCCCCATCGGCGATTCGCACGATCAGGTGTTCTTTTGAGCGAATGCAAAGTGCCTAACCTTGGCATCGCGGCAGGCATCCATGACATCAATGACACGGCGATGCAGGGTTTGGTCCGACGGAGCCAGGGTTACGATGAAATCTGTTTGCTGCGCATCCGCCAGCTGCCTGAGTGCGGCAAGCTGATCAACCAGCGCACGCATCTCCCGGTCTGAAGCGGCGAAATGCATGCCTTCCAGCGTCACGCCGCCATTGTCGGCAATTTGAATATAGGCTTCCACGGGAAAATCCACAGCCGGACCGGGTACTGGAATGGAGAAGGAGATATCACCTTCCCTCTTGATGATCGCTGCCGTCACCATGAAATAGATCAACAGCAGGAAGACCACATCAATCAACGGGGCAACCTGGTGTCGGATCCTGATCTCCTGATATCCAATGGCTTGCATTGTGCGACTCCTTTCATGTTTTGCTGCATCTCTGCAACCCTTTCATCCGATGAATGTATTATAGAAACAACATTCTAAGTTGAAAGCAAAAAAAGGCCGTGCGATGCGCACGGCCTTTCCGGAATCTGTAAAATAAACTAGGAACCCTTTTTAGCAAACGTAAGGTTCTTAACCTTGGCTGTCGCGCAGGCATCCATCACGTCAATGATCCGTCGATGAAGCGTCTCTTCGGTGGGATCCAGCGTGACAAAGAAGGGTGAGTGCTGTGCTTCCGCCATCTTGCGCAGTCCGACAATCTGACTGACCAGACCGTCAAGCTTGCGGTCCGACGCGGAAAACGTCATGCCCTCAAGCATTACGGTATCATCCGGATTGATGCGGATGCGGGCTTCGACCGGAATATCCAGCATTTCAACTGTCGGCACATCGGCCGGAAGCATGAAAGGGATGTCACCTTCCTTCTTGATGATTCGAGCCGTGACGATGAAGTAGATCAACAGCAGAAACACCACGTCAATGAGCGGCGAGATCTGCAACTCAAGTTTCGCTTCTTCGTATTGTTCCGACAGGTTCATTGTCCCCTCTCTTCGGTGGCCGCAAAGATGATATCCACGGCACCCACTTCAGCGCATGCCATCATAACTTTTTCATTGGTCTTGTATTTCGTTTCGGCATCAGCACGAATCAGTATTCGGAGTTCCGGATTGGCTTCGAATTCCTGCTGGATCTTGATGGCAAGTTCGTCAAAGTCGACCTTCTGCAACCGGAAGAAAAACTCATCGTCCTTTGTAATGCTGACCATCAAGCGGTCATCCTCCGGAGGTTTCGTAGCGGCCGCGGCTTCAGGAACCAGAACCTTGGGCTTTTCGTCAATGATCTGGGAAGCAACAATGAAGAAAATCAAGAGCAGGAAGACCATGTCGATCATTGGCGACATATCCATTTCAATATCTTCGCCAGCTTCTTTATTTTGCAGTTTCATAGCCTATACCTGTTCTGAAGCATGTATTACGCAACCTATGACGGAATCTATTCGCGCTCCAGTTTTTCAAGCGATTCAAGATCCATATAGGCTACCGGCATCTTCCCGCTTTCCAGCGCATCAAAGAGGAAACCAACATTACGGCCGAGCGTGGCCAGGGTCTTCTGGAATCCCTTCTTGAAGAAGAAGAAGAAGAACATGGCCGGAATGGCGATAATCAGACCCGTGGCCGTAGTAATCAGAGCTTCACCGATATTTGATGCCAGCCTCGACGGATCACCCATACCGCCTGTACCCATGGTATGGAACGCCTTGATCATACCGGACACCGTACCCAGCAGCCCGAGCATCGGGGCGCTGGCACCGATAATCGACAGGTAGTCGATGGGCTTCATGAGCTTGGAGAGCTGTTCCACGGAGGCCTCTTCGACCGACTCCTTGACCTTGTCGAAATCATACTTGCCTTCCACATCCAGGCAGCGTTCCAGACCGGCACCGAATGTGTTCGTGAACATGGACGGGTGCTTGCGGCAGTATACGAGGGCCGTCTTGACCTTGTCGTTCAGCATATGCTCCAGCAGTTCGGGCATCATTTCGGTGTGCAACAGGGTTTTTGGCCGTAGAGAGATGAAGTTCTGTATGACAAGCGCGACCATGAAGAAGGAGAACGCACCAAGCGGCCACATAGCCCATCCGCCGGTCTTGATCAATCCCCACAAACTAATACTTTCCGCGGCGTCCTCGGGAACAACCGCAACACTTCCCGCATCCTGAGCTAGAACCGCTCCCGCCACAAAAAGCAGCGCCATCATCAAGAGTCGTTTCTTCATTCCTGTTTCCTCCGTTTACTTATTCAGATTATTCCATGTTCATGCGGCAAAAACAAAGCCCCACTACGGCTAAAGTTCGCCACTTCCCTGATCGTTATCCTGTGTCTCGTCCGATGTCTCCATGTCTGTCTGAACGTCCGCATCCGTCCCGGCATCAGACTCCTCGTCGACATTAAATCCATATCCCTTTGCCCGCTGTTCGGCACGCGCCCGCACAGCCTCCCGGGCGGCTTCTTCCGCATCCTGTCTGGCCTTGGCGGCCTCATCCGCCTGCTGCTTGGCAAGGAGCAGTTCCTCATGCAGCTTGGAAGCATCATTACCCACATCCGTATGCGTGTAGATATTCTGAACCTGCCTCGCCGTGTTGATGGCTGAGTTGGTCATTCCCATATCCATATAGAGATGGGCGCACAGCAGTTCGGCCTGGGGCATCCAGCTGAGATCGTTGGCATACTGCGCAATCAGATCCGTTATCATCTGAATCGCCTCGAACGGATGCCCCTTGGCCCGCTCGATACAGGCACCCAGATAGAGCTTTCCCGGAGCCGATTTGATTGTCTGCAGCAGCCCTTCAGCATCGGCAATCCGGTCTTGACCAAGGGCTGCCAGAAGCGCGATGGACTCCGCCTGACCCTTCACAGCTTCATTTTTATTCTGCAGCAAAATCTCCGCGGCGTCATTTGCCTTGGACACATTGCCGGTCCGCAGATAGGCCTTCATCAGCATCGTAAACAGATCCTGAAAATTATTCTCCACCGCCATGAAGGGCCAATAGTCGTCGAGCGACGGTTTAAACTCCCCCCTCATTTTAGTGATCATCCCCTGATAGTCACCCACACCGAACAACTCTTCGGCTCCGTCACTGTCAATCGGAGCGACAAACTCGATCTTCGCGATGAGGCGCACCGGAACAGCCTGGTTGTTCGGACGCTTATAGAGCTGGAACACTATCTTGTCATCATCCAGGGCCTGCAGGAAGACGGGAAACTCCTTGCCATTCGCAGCAGTAAGCTTGGCGGGAATGCCGGACTGCTCCTGCCCGTGCACCATCAGCACGGCAGACAGCATAACGAACAACGTTGCCAGTATCCTATTCATTATGCATTCCCCTCCGCAGCCGTATCTTTAATCGCCGACGGCTCAGCCGCTTCGGTTTCCGTCTGCCTGGTTTCCACAATTACTTCAATGTTGGTCTCGACGCCGGACGCGAGAATGGCTTCCACATCGGCCACCGCGGTCGGCCCGAGGATCTTCCTCGCCTCATCCGCATAGGGCGTTTGATTGGCGTACTTGTCAAGCAGCATGGCTTTCAGCGTGCTCACCCGGGCTTCTTCATACTCGGCCCGCTTGTCGGCATCCAGACTCGTGTCTTCCGAAAGTTTCTTTAATACGTTTGCCGCCGCCAGATAGCCTTTGGGGCACCAGTCGGCAAGTCCCTTGTACTGGAAATAGGCGCGCTGATAATAGCCGTGCGCATTGAGCAGGTTGCCGGCCGCCTCTTCGACCTGGCCCAGCTGGTAGGTTGCCTGGGCAAACGGTTCGCCCCGCCATTCAGGAACACTCATGACATTCAGGTTTTCTTCGCGCGCTTCCTTCAGTCTTCCCAGCTCAAGCAGCACCTGGGCCTTCATCAGCTGCGCCCAGGAAACGGTACGATCCGTCCCGTATTCTTCCTGCGCGGCGATGATGGTCTCCAGGGCACCTTCGAGGTCATTGTTGTAGAGCTGTCCGGAGGCGCGCAGCTTGTAGGCGGCACGCATGTAATCAGAGTCCTCGAACTTGTACTTGAATATACGCAGCAGATCGGCAGCCCGTGAATAGTCCTGCAACTCAAACGAGGCTTCGCAGATGGCTGCCAGCACCGGCGGTGAAGCATTCTCCAGATTGGGCAGTTCCTTGATCAGCTCCTTACCCAACTCGACTTCGCTGTGGTCGAACTTTGCGAGGGTAACCCGCAGGCGGAGCCTGAGAACTTCACTGTCGGTGCTTTCCATGGCGATACGCAGACGGTTCTTAATGTTATCCCGCTGCTCCTCGTCCAGGAACACCGTGCATATCTTGACCAGTTCGGGAATCATCATATCGACGCCGTCCTGGCGCAGGTCGCCGCCATAATCGATAACCGCCTGCATGTAGCTCTCGGCCGCCGAGAGGTAACGACCCCGCTGAATCTCCGTACGACCGAGCCAGAACAGCGCCTTGGCGATGTCGGCGCCATTGTCTCCCCACTTGGCGAGGTACATGTTCACAGCCTCGATAATGTAATCCAGACCGTAGAACTGTTCGTCCGCCTTGAAGATGTCACACATCTTGAATGTGGCGTATGTCGCCTGGGTTGCCTTGGTCGCATTCTTGAAGGCGTTCTTGTAGTCCTGAACGGCCAGGTCCAGGTTGGTGCCGCCCAGCGAGCCGAGAATGTCGCCCCGCATGTTGCACGAATCGGGGTACACCGAGGAGTTGGTTCCATAGGTATCGATGACGTAGGAGAACCGATCCTTGGCCTCATCCAGACGGTCCATCCCGAACAGGCAGATGCCTCCCTGATAATAGGCTTCGTCCAGCATCGACTTTTCAGGATCCAGATTCGCGAAGTCGACCGTGTACCGTTCAAAGCACTCGTACGCCTTTTGGTGATCATCAAGACAGAGGAACGAGAATCCACACCAGAAGAGGCTGTTGGCTTCCTGGTCGGTTCCGGGATACTTGTCCATGACCAGCTCGAAGCGCTCCACGGCATTGCTGTACTGCTGCAGCATGAGCTCCGCGACGCCCTGCATGAAGTAGAGCTCCGTGTCGTATTTGACCAGCAGTACTTCGTCGGAGTCCTCGATCTGTTCTACATAGGGACGAATATCCTTGATTGCCTGCCACAGCTTGTGGCGCTGATAGTAGCTCGTGAGCACGTAGGCCACCAGACGGGGATATACGCCGGCATGGTGGCTTTCGAGGAACGTGACGGCACGCCCTTCCGCATCCTGACGCCGCGCAAGCTGGTTCATCAAGAGTGCGACGGATTCATACATCGAGCGTTCACCCAGCTCGCCCGAACCCTCCGTACCGTATACTTTGTCGTAGAATTCGATGGCTTCCCAATAGCGCTCCACGTTCTTGTAGAGCTGGGCCATCTGGAACGCAACGTAGTTTTCGTAGGGCTCCATGGACTTGAGCGTATCAAGCAGCATTTCCAGCTCGGCAACCTCCTCGGGCTGCTTCACTTCCTCTTCCTTCTCCTCATCCTTGGCAACCCGCACACCGGCGGCCAGCGTATTGACCGATTCGGATTCATCCATGGAGCGTTCGGCATCCTCTTCACCGAACAGGAGTGCCTCGTCGGCCGTCAGTGCTTCGCCGAATTCCTCTGGCAGACCGGCCTCAACGCGCAGTTCCTTGATCCGCTTCTCCTGGTATTCAATCAGTTCATCGCGCGGAAGAATCATGCGGTAAAGCGGAAGGGCACTGTCGTATTCCCCGGCTTCGAACAAGGCCGCGGCCACCCGCAGCAGCGCGATGTTCACCCGGACATCGAAACGGGCCGGTGTCTTGTACAGCTCCGGCACCCACTGGATCAGCCGCTCATAGTTCTGGAGCTCGTTCAAGGCATTGATCATCTACATGATCGAATAACCCTTGCGCTGCTGGTTTTCCGTATTGTCGACCACGAACGTGAACGGCTCCATGCAGTTGTTGAGGTAGGTTTCCTTCTCCGCATCATCGTTCGAGTTAATCCCGAGGTTGTAGTAGCACTCCCCCATGGTGAACTGCAGCATCACGAGTTCTTCCATGGAATAGGGAAGATCGGGCTCCTCCTCCTCGCCTTCCTCCAGGAACGTGCTTTCAACCTCGCGGTCCATGGCAGACCGCCGCTCCTGAGTGTAGACGAGCGGGCGCTCGTTGTAGTACAGGGCATTGGTTACGGCGGGGATACACTCCTTGTACTTTTCCACGTCGAAATAACAGGCAACCAGCATTTTCCTGGCTTTGCGGACATGCTTCGCCGGCAGCAGCGAAACGTACTTCTCCAGCACCGGGATGGCCTCCTCCTTGCGGTCCTGCGAGATCAGGATGGTGGCGAGCTTGTAACGGGTATCCTGGGCGACGATCAGTACACGGCGCAGGTTTGAGCCTTCGATGGCATCGAGATACTGCATCATGTAGTCGATGGCTTCGTCGTAGTTTTTTGCGCGCAGGAACTCGCGCGCCTTGGCAAGCATTTCAGGGGCTGTCAGTTCATCGGATTGCTGCTGGGCAATACAACTGCCGGCCAGTCCAAAAAGGACGCTAAATACCAGCATGAAAGTTCGGATCGCCGCAAAACGGCTTGTTTTATTTGTCAACATCTTCAACTCGTCCCTAAAGCTGTATAGCCTATTCCCCCGTGCACATCGTGTGACATAGTTGGGCTACACAGATGCCTGAAATCACCATCTCCGTCAATCATTAATTCTTTTCGGCGAGTCCTGCCTACCCGCCCACACCGCAACATGCCTTGCGACCGCCGGGAGAGGCAACCCGCAGGCGCGCCAACAACTGGACCACCGACCACTTCAATTTATAGAAGGACAGACAGGATATTGAAAGATCGAATTGAGGCAAAAACCTAAGCAGACTGATCTTCAAACCCGCAATCCGGCGGCGATTGCAGGCCCCGGCATGCGGTCGTATGCCTCACTTCCCCTCCCCGCCAATCCGGCGATCCTCCTGCTGCCGGATGGCCTCCTCATGGATGAGCTGCATCATGGATTCTACAAACTCGTCCGGAAAACCGAGCGCCGCCCCCTTCCGGACACGATCATCGAGAATGGATTGCCAGCGCCCGGGCTGCAGGGTGGAAATGTTTTCCTCCATTTTCAAGCGCCCCATTTCGCGAACCACCTCCATACGCTGATCGAGCACCTCCAGCAGATGACCATCCAACCGGTCGACCTGTTCGCGCAGTTCGCTCATACGTTTTTGATATTCCGGCCTGCCGCCTTCCGCACAGGGCCGCTTCAGATGCGACACCATGTCTAAAAAACTTTCCGGCGTCAGCTGCTGCGCGGCATCGGAAAGCGCGTTCGGCGGATCGCAGTGGACTTCCACCATCAATCCGTCGAAGAGCAGATCCATGGCTTCCTGGGCAATGGCCGCGATCAGATCGGCCCGGCCGCAGATATGGCTGGGGTCGCACAGCACCGGCAGCTCAGGCATCCTGCGCATCAGCTCGATCGGCATCTTCCACGCCGGCCCGTTTCGGTAGCGCATCTCCAGGGGCGATCCGACCCCCCGGTGAATAGCGCCCAGCCTGGACACCCCCGCATTCGCCAGGCGCTCCAGGGCGCCGATCCACAGACCGACATCCTCGCTCATGGGATTCTTAACAAACACCGGCACATCCGTTCCGCGCAATGCATCCGCAATCGCCTGCACGGAAAAGGGATTGGTAGTGGTGCGCGCCCCGATCCACAGCACATCGAGGCCGTATTCGAGGCAGGCATCCACATGGGAAACATCCGCAATTTCGGTTCCGACCTTCATGCCCGTCTCCCGGCGGACACGATCCAGCCATGCGAGACCTTTTAACCCAACTCCCTCGAATGTGCCGGGACGCGTGCGGGGCTTCCAGATACCCGCCCTGAAAAAACCGATACCGTGTCCGGCCAGCGCCCGAGCGGTCTGCATGACCTGCTCCTCACTTTCGGCGCTGCACGGCCCCGCCACCAGAAACACCTCCTGCTGCGGGAAACCCCACTCGACAAACAGATCTTTAGCCATACCCGAATCCTTCCTGTGCATATTCGGTTTATCCCACTTTTCCGGCCATCATGCAATCCGCGGTGCTTGCCGTAACCTTAATTAACCGGTAGGTTCCACACTATAAAAGAAAACGGGGTGCACATGAAAGATATTGAAGCTGCCAACAAGATCGCTGTTTTGATCGACGCCGAGAACGCCCAGCACAGCGTGATGGCCGCCGTCCTCAATGAACTGTCCAAGCATGGTCATATTATCGTCAAGAAAGCCTACGGCGACTGGAGCAGCAACCATCTCAAGAACTGGAAACTGCCGCTCAACGAGCTGGCGATTAATCCCGTCCAGCAGTTTTCCTACACCCAGGGCAAGAATTCCTCCGATGCCGCCATGATCATCGATGCCATGGACCTGCTCTATACTCAGCAGTTTGACGCCTTTGCACTGGTTACCAGCGACAGTGACTTCACCAAGCTCGCCTCCCGGCTCAAGGAATCGCAAATCTATGTCTTCGGGGTCGGCGAAAACAAGACGCCCGCCGCATTCAGAAATGCCTGCGACGATTTTATTCTGACGGAAGTACTGCAGATGGAAGAAGAGGAAGAGAGCCCTGCTTCAAAAGGCTCGGAAAAGAAACCGGCCAAAAAAACGAAGAAAGAGCTCTGCCAGGACTCCAAGCTGGTCAATACGCTGCGCAGTGCCGTCGACGAGTATGCCGACGAGGACGGCTGGGCCCTGCTTTCCGCCTGCGGCAGCCTGATCAAACGCCAGTATCCGGACTTCGATCCGCGCAGCTATGGCTACCGGACCTTCACCCTGCTCTTCGAGGCCACCGGCCTGTTCGATATCGACAGACGGCGAAACGGCTCCGTACAGACCGTCTTCGTAAAGGACAAAAAGAAATAGCCTCGTTCCACCAGCCCGGCCCGGCATTCGATATCTATCACCGGCCAATGCGCCGCTGGTTTATTTGCATGAAATACTAATTCATGCGCTCCGCCGAAAATACGGCGTTCTAGTACGCAAATTGCTCCTGCGTTCATTTCGTTTTCTTTTCCATGGTAGCAAGTATTGCTACCGAAGCGGGGATGCCATGCTTTTTGACACGGAATATATCGGGAAATCGCATGTAGCGACTCACTTTTGCCGATGCGAGGCCTGTCGAAGGTTGACGATCCTTAGCAGCTATACCACGACTCGCTTCGCAAAAATGCTAAATATCCCGCTTGTACCGCTTGGCAGGTTTCGCATGGTCGACGATTGTCCACAGTGCGGCAACCGGGCGGAAACCTCCGCGCGAAAGTATGAAAAGGAGCGCGATCACAACCTGGCCCTCATGATGGAAGGCTTTGCCGCTGAAGCCGACAATCCGGAGAACTGCGCCAATGCCCTGCACACCCTGATGATATACGACATGGAACCATGGTTTCATGATGTGCGGAAATCGTACGGGCTCCGTTTCGAAACCAACATGCAGATCCAATACCTGATCGCCCAGGGTCTGCTCCGCTTCGGCCATTACCACGAGGCCGGCATCTATTGCCGCAAGGCGATTGTACTGGGAGCCGGAAAACAGGCGGAGGAGCTGCTCGCCTATTGCGAGACGCTGATACAAGCCTCCGAGGGTTCCGGCGATATGGAAACCCTCAAGGTGCAGGCTGAATCGGTCCTCCGGGCCTACGTCCCAATGATCACCTTCGCAGTCTCGACCGCCATCATCCTCGTCATGATGTGTGTTTCCTCCCTGCGCACCCACAAGGCATGGATCGTGAACGGGTCACTCCAGACCTATACATTTACGCTCGACAACAAACCCTATGAACTGGCCCCGGGCACCACACGGCAGATCACACTTCGACTCGGCGCACATGAAATTGCCACCGATGGCCTGCCTTTGTGTCGATTCGACTATTCGGTACCTTTCATCAAACAATGGCTGGAAAAACACCTGCTCGTGATCAATCCCGATGGTATGGCCCTGCTGGCGCTGGCGGAAGACTCTGACAACGCCCGGAACTCGCCAACGATCTATTCCTCGTCGGGCCAGATCCGCATTTTTCCGGGACTCGCCAGTCCGCAGCATGGGCTCCGGCGAATTTCCGGGCATATACCCCGCACGGCGTCTATCTCCCTCTACCGCCCCGAATCCCATCTGGCCATGGTGCAGCTTCTGTCGCAATTGGATCTGCCGGAAGCAGCCACTGGATATGCCCGGCAGGCATTGTTGATGAGTCCGGACTCGATGGAAGCGGGCGACCTCCTTAAAACCGCACTGAAGGGGGCAGAGGATGCCGATGTCCTGTCATTCCTGCGGAACGGCTTGGCTTCGTCGCCGGTTCTATTACCGTGGCATCTCTATTATCAAAATTACATGCGCATCCATCATCCGGAACACGATCTGGCTCGGGAATACACGTTGCGGTGCAAGGATCATTCCGATGATCCTGCCTGTTACTATCTGTTGGGACTCGTTGTTCAGAACCGTGAAGCCGCCTACAGCCTGCTTGAACATGCGGATAAAATGAATGGCATGGGGGGGCTGGGTTTTCAAGCCATCGCACAGGATCTCTACGTACGCGGCCGGTTCAAGCAGGCCCTGCCCTATTCGCTAAGAGCCATTGAGCAGGCCCCAGGCGATGCCGGTTACCGCGAGCTGAATGACAACATCCTGCTCGCACTGCGGGATTACGACACCCTCCTTGCCAACACCATTGCATCCGGCAGCGACACCGCATCGATCGATCAGGCCGAGAAGACCGTACGCTATCTCACGTGCGCCGGGTTCCACCGCGAAGCCGCCGCCAAAATAGTGGAACTAGGAGGCATCTGGCCCAGGGATCTGCCCCGACTCAATGCCGCACGATACTACGCAGTCGGAAACATCAACGACTATCTGGACTGCATGGCCGATGCGAAGAATCCGCACTCCCGGATGGAAACCCTCCTGCAATACAACCGGATCGAGGAAGCTGACGAGTTGATTTCGCAAAAGGAAGACCACCCCTACTGGGAACATCTGGTCCTCTATTGTGCCGCCGTGAACCAGAACCAGCCGGAGATCGCTCAACGCAACCTGGAAAAGGGCATTGCCGAGGCCGACACAAGCATCTATTGCTATTACGTGCTCACACGCATGATCCGCGGTGAGGTAGCGGTCAGCGAGGCCGCCATCACCGACCTGGATATCCCCGCCCCGGAAAAGGCCATACTCTGCGTTGTCTTGAACTACAGGTTCCAGAACCTGCAACCGTTGATCCAGCTCGCGGCATCATACAACTTCACGCCTTCCTACCCGCAGCTGCTAATCAAACGATGGATCAACCGATCCAGCACCAATACAGCCTATGCCGTGCGATGAGGCTGCATCGCAGCTATTATGTCCACTGACGCTGGCCCGGTAGGCGAGCATCACCCGATACTGGCAGCCCCACGCCGCCATTAAGACAAACCACTCCTTAACAAGCCTTCGATACAATACTAATACTCTTTTCGCTTGATTGCGGACACTAATGCACTAAGGTTTGAATATCTGCATTCTGAATGCCTGGCGGGGACCAGGTGACAGATAAAACCAAGGGGGAAATACAATGGTAAAGAAGCTTGTTCCTGCCGTTCTGGCATTGGGTACGGGCGTTGCGGTGCATGCAGCAGATTGGCTCACGCAGCAGTTCAGCTACAGCACCTTCGACCTCAACGGCGTCGCCGTGACCTTTACGCCGGAGGGGCCTTCGCTGGAAGAAACCACGAACTACACCATTTCCGCGGAAACAATAACGGAACTGCCCGTTAATCTGGACGACGTGCCCAATGAAACCTACCTCACTATGAATGATGACAGTGTTCAGATCGTCCCGTTTGAGTATGGATATGTCCCGTACTTCGGCACGTATTACGTTAGAATGCGTATTGGAAGCAATGGATACATTACTTTCAACCAGTCCGACGGTGATTTTACACCATCCCTGACCGATCATTTTGATTTAGACCGCATCTCGCTTTTTTGGGATGATCTTTATCCGCCGGCCGGAGGCGAAATCAGCTGGGCTCGGGTCAGTGATCCGGAACGCTATGTGATTACCTACGACAATGTCCCTCATATTGGCAATACGAACTACACCGTGACGGCACAATGTGAGTTCTTTTTAGATGACGGAAGAGTCCGTCTCTCCTGGATCGACACCGACTGTATAGGCTATACAATTATCGGCTTGTCCGTAGCACAGGGATACAACTCAGCCAATTATGTGGACACCGATTTCAGCTCCTATCTGGTCACCGCGGACGACATCGACGAAGACGGTATATCCGACACATGGGAAACAACCTATTTCGGAAGCTATGGTGCCTGCAACCCCACCAACGATTTCGACCTCGATGGCTTCAGCAACCTGCAGGAATACATTGCCGGCACCCTCCCCAAGGACAACACGTCATACTTCCGCATCACCAGCATGTACCTCAATTCGACCGATATGATCCTAAACTGGAACGCAGTACAGGGAAGACTGTACTCGGTCAAGTGGACCGACAGCCTGGGCTCAGCCTTCAGCTCGGTGGCAACGGGTCTTTCCTATCCCCTGAACAGCTACACATCGACGGTAAGTTCTGCAGAGGGTTATTACACGGTCGAAGTCGAACTGGCTCCGTAGTCGGCCCACCGGTTTACAGGTTTATAATCCAGGGTGGAAATAATAATAGAGTATCACACGGCATTTCGTATTCTGCGGAGAGCTGGTTAACAAACAAGGAACGGGAGTGAGAGATGAGAAGAATAACCATGATCTTCAGCATAGCTTTAAGCCTGAGCATGAGCGCGCATGCAACCGATTGGCTCACGGAAATATTCTATGGAACGTTTGACCTGAATAATACCTCTGTCATCTTTACTCCGGATGGATCAGACAACTATACGGTCTCTGCGGAATCGATCACCAACCTTCCCGTAGACTGGACAAGCGGTGATGTAAACATTGGCGCACCGAACTACCATAACCTGGGTGATAATGGCTATGTTGGTCTTGGTATCGGGGGGAATTTTACTTATTTTGGAACTTCATGGAACGGGGTGTATCTAAACAGTAACGGAAACCTGACCTTTGGCGGATACAATAGATACTGGCCTGATATAGACGACCAGTTTGCAGTTCCCCGCATTTCATTCTTCTGGAACCACTTGAACACCAACCTGGGTGGAACAATCTACCACTTGAGCACGGCGAGTCCCTGGCGCTTCGTCATCACCTATGAAGATGTGGCAAACGCCCACGGTTCCGCCGAAACCGTCACGGTGCAGTGCGAACTGTTTCTGGAAGAAGGATTGGGGCATCCAGCAGGAACCATACGCTTTTCATATATCGACACGCCCTACTTCTCGGGTCACAACACCTATGTTGGTTTATCCGCCGGACAGGGTTACGATGCTTCAACCTTTATCTTAACCGATTTCAGCTCGTACCTTGGCGGGGGCGGTGGTGGCGACCTGGATGGAGACGGGATACCCGACAGTTGGGAAACCACCTATTTCGGCCACTACACCAACTGCAATCCCCTCGTGGACAGCGACCTTGACAGCTTCAACAACTACAGGGAGTATATCGCCGGAACGATTCCCACCGACAACACCTCGTATTTCCACATTACAAGTTCGTACCTGAATTCAACCGACATGGTATTCGACTGGAACGCGGTTACGGGTCGCGTCTATACGATCCAATGGACTGACGACCTGGGTACGCCGTTCACGCCGATTGCAAGCGGCATCACCTATCCTCAAAACAGCTATACCTCAAACGTTTCTACGAGTGGATACTACAAGGTCGAGGTGGGAAAGCTGTAACCACCCTGTGATGACGTGCGGTTAGCCGTCGACATCGACTCACCGGCCTCGCATGACCCTCCGATATACGTTGGTATTTCGCTCCGAACTTCATCATAGTAAATGAAGAAGTAACGGTAAGAGAATAAGCTATGGATGTGGAACTGAATCCTATCGAAGAGCGTGTGCTTGGGTGCCTGATCGAAAAGGAGATGGCGACGCCGGAATACTATCCGCTGACCCTCAACGCCCTGGTGAACGCCTGCAACCAGAAGTCAAACCGCTTTCCGGCGATGGCGCTCGAGGAACTGACGGTTGAGCATGCGCTGGACTCCCTGCGCTTAAACCACAAGCTGGCGGTTGTCGTCGATGCCGCGGGAAGCCGGGTGGCCAAATACCGTCACAACATGGCGGCACACTGGAATTTTTCACCGGCCAAGATGGCGGTTCTGTGCGAGCTGTTCATCCGCGGACCGCAGACCCCGGGCGACCTACGCGCACACGCCTCGCGCCTGCACCCGCTCGCCGATGCCCGGGAAGTCGAAGACATCCTGCAGGGACTGGTCGACCACCCGCAAGGCCCGTTCGTGGTTCATCTTCCCCGCGAACCCGGAAAGCGCGAACGCCGCTGGGCGCACCTTTTTGCAGGCGAACCGGCGGAGAAACAGGAATCACCTGGCACTGCATCGACCGATGCTACCGCCTCCCCGGCCGATGACCGTGTCGAACAGCTTGAAAACGAAATCGCCCAGCTCCGCGAAGAGCTGGCTGATCTGAAGACGGCGTTTGAGTCGTTCAAGGCCAACTTTGAGTAGACTCCCTGTTGCAGTCTTAAGCATATCTTAGGCATGGACGGCTCGACGCCCGCGGCGCTTTCATCGAAAGCGTCCTACCCTTGAGCGCACCAACCCCAACAACCATCACTCAACAACCCGCTACTGGAGTTCTGCCGCCCTGGCGAGGGCGTCCTTGACCTGCCGGGTGATGACATCCCACTGCTTGTCGGAAATCTGCTGTTTCGTCGCCAGCCAGGATCCGCCTATGGCACTCACGATCGGCATCGAGAGATAGTCCAGCATGTTGTCGAGGCTTACGCCGCCGGTTGGACAGAAGCGCACGCCGAGCGATGCATATGGAGCTCCCAGATTCTTGAGCATGTTAACACCACCGGCCGCCCCGGCCGGGAAAAACTTGAGCAGCCTGCATCCCAGCCCCAGGCCCGCTTCGATCTCCGAAGCCGTCATGACACCCGGAATAAACAGGGTATTGTTTGTCTGGAAGAAGGTGACCGTGTCGGGATTCAGCCCCGGTGCCAGCCCGAAACTCACCCCCACATCAATGCACATTTTGGCCTGTTCAGGTGTCACGACAGTACCGGCACCCACCATCATTTCGGGGAACGACTTCTTAATGCGGGCCAGCGCCTCCGGTGCAGCCGCTGTACGGCAGGTTACCTCAATCACATCCATGCCGCCCTTCAGCAAGGCTTCGGCAAGCGGTTCCGCATCGTTGGCATCATCGATCACAATCACGGGAATCACCGGTCGTTTAAGCAGTTCCTCTAACATCTCAACTCCTCCACCAGAATTGGTTAAACACAAAGCCACGAAGATCACGAAGCCATTTCAACTTCATTTCCACTGAGACCTTGGTGTCTTCGAGTTTATTTTTCTCTATCGATCCACCCGCGCGCCGGCGCCGGCAACGATTTTTTCCACTTCCGACAGCGACGCCATGGTCGTGTCGCCCGGCGTGGTCATGGCGAGTGCGCCATGGGCCGCACCGTATTCGATTGCCTGCGCCGGATCCTGCAGGATCATCATGCCGTAGATGAAGCCGGAGGCAAAGCTGTCGCCGCCGCCGACACGATCCATGATTTCCAGTCCGGGACGATGCGTGGCGGTGTAGAACCCGCCGTCCACCCAGCACATGGCTCCCCAGTCGTTGATGGTGGCCGTCTTCACACCGCGCATAGTGGTGGCAGTCGCCTTGAAGTTCGGGTATTCCTTCACCGCCCTGGAAATCATCTTCTGGAACGCGCCGACCTCCAGATCGGTCAGGTTTTCATCTGCACCTTCGATCTCAAATCCGAGGCAGGCGGTAAAGTCTTCTTCGTTGCCGATCATTACATCAACATACTTCGCAATCTCTCGGTTGATTTCGCGGCATTTATCCAGACCGCCGAATCCCTTCCAGAGCGACGGACGATAGTTGAGGTCGTAGGAAACAATGGTTCCATGCTTTTTGGCCGACCGGGCTGCTTCGATAACCACCTCGCCGGTGGTTTCGGACAGTGCGGCAAAGATGCCGCCGGTATGGAACCAGCGCACACCCAGCGTTCCGAAAATATGTTCCCAGTCAATGTCGCCGGCCTTCAGTTGTGAAGCCGCCGTGTTGCCACGATCTGAACAACCTACTGCACCTCGAATGCCGAAGCCGCGTTCCGTAAAGTTCAGCCCGTTGCGTACCGACCGGCCGATGCCGTCATAATCCACCCATTTGATCAGCGAGGTATCCACCCCGCCCTGCAGGATGAAATCCTCCATCAGTAATCCGACTTCGTTCTTTGCGAACGCGGTCACGACGGCGGCACGCTGTCCGAAGCAACGGCGCAAGCCGCGGGCCACATTGTATTCGCCGCCGCCTTCCCATGCCCGGAATTCACGCGCCGTGCGGATACGTCCTTCGCCCGGATCCAGACGCAGCATCACTTCTCCTAAGGACAGAATATCGTATCGACACTCTTCCGCGGACCTGACTTTAAGATTCATCGCTCCTCCAGTTATTGAAAAATCGGCCTCAATCATACCTGCCGATAAAAAAATGTGAACCTGTATTTAGGTTAGAATGGTTTAACGTCTTAACCCGCATCATCCCTAAAGCAGGCGATGATGTTAGGGCTGGAACGTGATTTCGCAATGATTCCTGCCAAGCCAATACTATACAAAAACAGATCCGACCCCGCCTCCGCGATCACGGAACGCGGCAACACATAATCGCAATCCGAACTAGAACCTATCCTAACACGCTGTTCAGCGATTCCATGCCTTGAGTTCGGCGCGGAAGGGACTCTGCGCGTGTTGAAAGAATGCACATGCGGTTTTGGGATAGGTTCTAGCCACCCCTTGCCGACAGCCACTCCCGGAAAAACGCCGTTGCAGCGGTCAGGTTCTGTTGAGCCAGCGAAGAGAGCACTTCCCCGTAATCATCAAAATCGTACCCGCGGATGGCCATGGTATAGGCATGCGGTTTGGCGTTGAACAGCTGTTCGCTCAGGCCAAGCAATGATGCGACGCTAATACTGTGGCTGGAAAATCCAACCATGGGTTCAGCGGCTTCGAGGGGCTTGAATTCAAACGGCTCGGCGGCATTGACGGATGCATCGGCAAAGACCACGACCTCGAAACGGGAAATCAGCTCGGCATCCTCTATATTGAGCTGGTAGTTGGCTTCGACCGTAACATCCGGCATCGCCAGAGACTGTATCTGTTCTGCAAATGCCGGTCCCAGTCCGTCATCCAGCCGCCCCGGATTCCCATAGCCTATGACCAGAATCTTCATATGAACAAAAGTAGCCACAGATCAACATGGATGAACACCGAAAAAGACTCCGTGTTGATCCGCGGCATAATACCGAACGCCGGCTTCAGTCGCGTACACGGCGGTCGAGCATGTTTCCTTTGGCGTCCTCCAGCTCGATGACCAGCGGCATCTGCCCCATGGCATGCGTTGCACAGGATAGACACGGGTCGTAGGCACGGATAGCCACCTCCACCCGATTGAGCAGGCCTTCCGTGATTTCCGTACCGGAAAGATATTTTTTAGCAACCCGTTCCACCGCCAGGTTCATCGGTGTGTTGTTGCTGGTCGTCGATACAATCAGATTGGCCATCGTCACCTGGTCATTATCATCGACCTTGTAGTGATGGAACAGCGTGCCGCGCGGCGCTTCGATCAGACCGACCGACTCGCCCCTGCGCTCACCCTTGACCATCAGATCCGTGCCCTGCAGGTCGGGATCGTTCAGCAGCTCGCGGATCTTTTCACCGGCGTGCAGCAGTTCGATCTGCCGGGCCCAGTGATAGGCCATCGTGATGTTGTTGGGCTTGCCGGCAGTGATCGCGAGGAAATCCCTGCGCGCGGCCTCGGCTTCGGGCGTGTCGATAAAGTCGCATGCATTCACCCGCGCCAGGGCTCCGACACGGTACCAGCCGTTTTCCGGACCGAGATCCGAGATGAACGGAAACTTCATGTACGACCAGGGCTTGACCTCTTCGGAGATATACTTGAAGTAGCTCTGGTAATCCACCTGGTCGAAAATCTTTCCCCCTTTTGCGTCAATGGCCCGCAGATTGCCGTGATAGAGATCCATCGCGCCGTCTTCCCGCACCAGACAGAGGTGATTGGAGTCGAAGGAGCCGAAATCCACCAGTTCGTTGATATGATGCAGGGTATAGTCCTTGGCGATCTGCAGTGCCGTATGGCACCACGCGAGCATCTGGTCGATATCCTTCAGGAATCCGTCGCGCTCATCGATGGACAGGTTCTTGTTGATGCCGCCGGGCACGGCCCCGGTGCCGTGGATTTTCTTGCCGGCCGTCGCCTTGATGATCTCCTGCCCGAACTTGCGCATCATAACGCCCTGCACCGCAAGTTCAGGGAATTTCCTGGCAACACCGATGACATTCCGTTCGGCTGGATCGGCATCGAAGCCGAACAGCAGGTCGGGCGATACCAGATGGAAGAAATGCAGGGCGTGGCTTTGAAACGTTTGTCCGTAATGCATAAGCCGCCGCATCTTTTCCGCGGTCGGTGTCAACTGGTCGACGCCTATGATGCCGTCCATTGCCTTGGCGGCGGCGAGATGGTGACTGACCGGACAGATGCCGCACAAGCGTTGTACCAGCACCGGGATCTCCCAGTAGGGACGGCCCTGGATGAAACGCTCGAAACCACGGAACTCGACGATATGCAACCGGGCCCGGCTGACCTGTCCGGCCTCGTCCAGCAGGATGGTCACCTTGCCATGCCCTTCCACGCGGGTAACCGGTTCAATGATGATCTTTTTCGTGCTCATCGCAGCTCTCCTAGTCATATTTCAGCAGCTCATACGGCAGTTCAACCGGTTTGCCGGACAGCAGGGCCGTCAGCGCGGCCCACAGCGTATCGGCCGACGGCGGGCACCCCGGCAGGAAATAGTCGATCCTGACCACTTCGTGTGCGGGATAGACCCGGTCAAGCAGGAGCGGGATATCAGGATCCTGCGGTGTGATGCCCTGCGGATTGTAGACGGTTACACCGCTGCGGTAGGCCTCGTTGATGCACTCTTCCAGCGGAATATTGTTCCGCATGGCCGGAATGCCGCCCATGGTGGCGCAGTCGCCGAACGATATGAGGACATCGCAGTTTTTGCGAAACTCGTGGAGCACATGCACGTTCTCCTCGTTGCAGCAGCCGCCTTCGATCAAACCGACCGCGCAGCGCTGCGTAATGTGCTTGATATCATCCACCGGCGAACGGTCGAACTCAACCAGATCAATCAAATCAAGAATACGCTCGTCGATATCCAGCAGCGACATATGGCAGCCGAAACAACCGGCAAGCGATGTGGTGGCGACGCGTGGTTTGCTCATGACCGTACCTCCTCGATTTCCGAGCCGATCGGCTTCGTGTCGTACAGCCGCTGTCCGATCGGTTTTTCAAAGCCGACCCGCTTCTTGAGTATGCATCCGACGGGACAGATTCCGGCAGCGCGATCCGTCACCGCCATATCGGTATCCCCCAGTGAACGCTCCCCGTTCACCCCGATCTTCCGCGAAAAGCCGCGCCCGATCGACTGGAACACATTCTTTCCGTCAAGTTCCTTCGAGGCCCGTACGCAGCGCGCGCACATCACGCAGCGGTTGTGGTCGAGTATGATATCGGGATGCGTGGCATCGAGCTGTTTCTCGGGGAACTGGAAGGGATACTGCGGAGCGGTGATCCCGAAACGGTAGGCCAGTGCCTGCAGTTCGCAGTTGCCGCTCTTTTCGCAGAACATGCAGAAATGGTTTCCCTCCACAAACATCATATCGATGATGTTCCGGCGGTGCTGCAGCAGCTCGGGCGTATTGTTCTCGATCACCATCCCCTCCATGACCGGCTTGACGCAGGCGGCCTGCGGGCGGCCGTCCACCTTTACGGTACACATCCGGCAGCTTCCGATCGGTTTCAGCTCGGGATGCGAACAGAGACGCGGAATATAGATGCCTACTGCATCGGCAGCCTCAAGGATCGTCTGATTCGGCCGGGCCTCGATTTCCCTGCCGTCGATTGTGATTTTCACGGTATCGTTCATGGCGTCCTCCTAGGCGTGAAAGATTTCCGACCGGCGGCCGGCTATGGCGCTGGCCTGTTCAACGGCCTTCATGATGTGGAACGACTTGTTCATCCCGTCCTTGTCGTCCTTTACCAGGGCGTTATAGACGGGCCGGAAGTTCTGCAGGGTGGACAGGATCGGGTTGGGCGAAGTCTGCCCCAGCCCGCAGCGGCTCATGAACCTGACGCTCTCACCCAGTTTCTGGAGATACACGAGATCCCCCTTGGTCCCCTCCCCGGCACGGACGCGTTCGAGCCGGCTTTTCAGCAGAACGTTTCCGACCCTGCACGGTGCGCAGTATCCGCAGCTCTCATCCACAAAGAACTCCATGAACGCAGTCGCCACCTCCAGGATGTCGCGCTGGTTGCTGAACACCATCATGGATCCCCCGGTGGACAGTTCCTCGTAGCTGATCCCCAGGTCAAACTGCGCCGGGCCGACCATCTGCCCCGAAGGCCCGCCGACGCATACGCACGCAACGTCATCCGCGCCGGCGCGCTCGATCACCTCGCGCAGCCGGGTCCCGAAGGGAACCTCGTAAATACCGGGACGCTCGCAATCGCCGCAGACACTGAGCAGCTTGGTGCCGGTACTGCGCGGCGTACCGATGGAGGCAAACCACCCGGGTCCCTTGTCCATGATGCGGGCGGCGCAGCAGTAGCTCTCGACATTGTTCACGGCGGTCGGCGAAACCATGTAGCCCTTGACGACCGGGAACGGCGTGCGGTCCGTGGGATCCCCGCGCGTGCCTTCGCACGAACTGATAAGCGAGGTTTCCTCGCCGCATACATACGCCCCCGCACCCATCTGGATACGCACATCGAAATTGAACCCTTCCTTGCCGAGAATCTTGTTACCGAGCAGGTTTGCTTCGCGGCGGCGGTTCATTTTGTCTTCGAGGAATGCGCGCAGATAGGCGTATTCCCCCCGCAGATAGATAATGCCGCTTTCAGCACCGATGGCGTAGGCCGCAATGGTCATGCCCTCCAGCATAAGATCGGCCCGCTCCGTCAGCAGAACGCGGTCTTTGAACGTGCCCGGCTCACCTTCGTCGGCGTTGCACAATACGAACTTGTCCTCGCCGGGCGACATGCGTGTCAGTTCCCACTTGAGACCCGTCATGAACCCGGCTCCGCCACGGCCGCGCAAACCGGAGATCTTCATGTCTTCGATGACCTCTTCCGGAGTCTGGGTCAGCGCCTTGCGCAGGCCGGCCTCCCGGCGGTAGTCGGAGAGTATCACGGGCCCGGACTCGCAGATATTGTTGTTCACCATGGCCTGAACCAGGGGATCGGCGTTGCTGCCGTCACCCAGCTCCGTCACCAATGCCTGCGGGTCAGCATTCTTACGCAGCTGTTTCACCAGCTGCGGTATCCGCTCCGGCCTGAGCCGGGTAACCACGGTATCGTTCGCCATCATGGCCGGCGCCTGGTCGCTCATGCCGATGCAGGGTGTTTTTTCGAGCGTGATGATTCCATCCGGCGTCGTTTCACCGAAACCGATTCCCAGCTCCCGGCTGAGTGCCTCTCCGACGTCGTCTCCACCCTGGAAACGATCGATAATGTCGTCGCACAATCTCAACACGACCTGGCCTTTTTGCTTGTCGGACAGGAAAGCGTAGAATGAGACGACGCTTTCGACTTCGACGCGATGGGTCTTCGCTTCGCCGGCGATCATATCAAACGCCTCGGGCGGAACATGACCCAATGCATGCTGCACGTCCCGGACAATGTCCATCATGCGCGCGCGGTCATTGCCGTATTTCGAGCAGATATCTGCAATTTGCCGGTGTAGCTCCTTCATGGTCAGCCTCCTGTAAATTTCTGCACAGTCCCCCCACCCGAATCCGATATATTAATATCGATATAAATGGTGAATTACAAGAAGCGAATGATAAATACGTATAAAAAAGGGGTATTTATATTGAATCCGAGTTCGTACGCCTGAGGATTCTACGCCTGGATATATTCGTTAATGGTTGCAATCATGGAAATTGCAGCCGTATCCGTCCGCAGGATCCGCCGGCCCATTCCGATCAGCCGGAACCCATGTTTAACAAGCAGGTCGAGCTCAAACGGGACCCACCCGCCCTCGGGACCAATCGCCAGCAGCACCCGTCCGGGACACGTCTCGGAAGCAAGCAGCTCACCGAGTCTCCGCTGTCCGGATGGATCCGCCAGAAGTTTCAGTGAATCGGGGAACAACCCGGCCAGCTCATCCTCCACAAACGGCTTGAACAGCGGTCGGACCAGTACCTCGGGCAGATGGGTGCAGCGGGCCTGCTGCAATCCCTCCATCAGGCGTTCGTTGTAGTAATCCGGATCCAGCACGTGACTGTCGAAGTAGTACCGCTCCACCTTGTCGGCCCGCAGCAGCACGACCCGTCCCACCCCAAGCGCAGCCAGCTGCGCCCATAGCCTCTTCATCACCTTGGGCCTCGGCATGGCGAGGAGCACGTCAATGCGCGGCGCCGGAGGCGGCAGCTCCTCGAATGTGCAATGCAGCGCAACGGTATGTCCATCCAGATGCTCCACGACCCCGAAGCCGAACGTCCCGTTCATCAAGCCGATCCGCAGGGATTTTCCGACTTCCGCCCGGAGTACTTTCCGGATATGCTGCGCACGCTTGCCATGCAGCCGGCAAACGCCTTTGGCGTCCACCTCCGCAGGCTGGAGTAGAATCATATTCATGGTTAAACAATGGCAACAACGAACGTGCAATGCACTCGAAATGCAGGTTTGTTTTTATCGGCATTGATGTTTCTACGCGAGCTCTTCATATTGCGGTACATGAAAATTCTTCTGTGCAACGACGACGGCATCCATGCGCGCGGTATAGCAGAGCTACACCAGGCCATCGCCCATCTTGGAGATCTGCACGTCTGCGCACCCGCCACCGAGCGCAGTGCCGCCGGCCACGCCATCACCATCTACGACCCTATCCGCACGATGCCCGTCGAAAACGAGAACGGGCTGTCGGGCATTGCCGTCGACGGCACCCCGGCCGATTGCGTCAAGCTTGCCGTCAGCTTCCTCCATAAGGATCATCCTCCGGAGCTTGTGGTCAGCGGCATTAACCTGGGTTCGAACACCGGCATCAGTGTCCTCTACTCCGGCACCGTTTCGGCCGCCAGCGAAGCCGCCATTCTCGGGGTACCCGCCATTGCCCTCTCCCTCTGCACCTATCAGGATCCGCAGTGGGAAACCGCCGCCCGCGTCGCGGCGGATATCGTGGCCAAGGTCGTGGCCAACCCGCTTCCGGATGGCGTGCTGCTGAACGTCAACATTCCCAACCTGCCGTACGACGAGATCAAGGGAATGAGGGCCGGACAGATGGGCCGCTCCCGCTTCATCGAAAAATTCACGGAACACCGCGATCCGCGCGGCAACAAATACTACTGGCTAGACGGTGACATGAAGATGCTCGACGACAACGCCGAGACGGACGAACGTCTGGTGAGCAACGGATACGTCTCCCTCACGCCCATTCACATCGACCTCACCGCCCGCCACTGTCTGGAACAGGTCCAGACCTGGAGCGTGGAGTATTAGGGCAACCTACCGATGATGATCTTTCTCTTTCGGACAGGGCCCTATGAGTTCCCTGACCGCCTGGAATAGCGAATTCCGGTCGGGATTGCTGATGTCATCGGTCAGCCCCCACGTCCCATAACGGGTATAGGGTCCCGCCAAAGTGAATTGCATGGCCAGATTGCCGCCGAGATCCCAGAAGCCTTCGGCAAAGTTCAGCTTATAAATATCCCGCTGTCGTTGATCGCGAACAGCTTGTATCCGGTTTGCCAGATTCACCTGGTTTCCCACACCGATGCCCGGCCCGCCTTCATAGGAACAGAAACCGCCGGGAAGACCATACTCCTCGGCAAGATGCACCACGGCCAGCCGTTGAGCCTTTTGATCAATAACCGATTGCCGCATGGATTCGAGGATTTCATCTACGGTGGCCGATTCACTGCCCTTTTTCCCGCTGGCCAGGGGACCGCCGTAATAGAGCGGGATCGAAATGGCATAGATCCATTTCTTCGGATCACTGCCCGTTGCACGCAGGTACTCGAGCATACCGGTCAAACGCCCGCACATGAAATAGCCGTTTGGATCGGCCGAATGGCCGGAAAGAACGCCTCGAAGCCGCCGGTTAATCTCTTCCTTCCCGAAGACCGATGCAAAGATAGCGACACTGTCCTTTACGCGCTGGGCATGCCGACGCTGGCCCAGCAACTCGGGATTATCAGTATGATCATAGTCATACTGCACCGAGCCGTCTTTGACCTCCTCGGCGGCACGGGCCTTGTTCCACGAATACTGCTTGAAGCCCCAGTTCCACATTTCATTGCTATGCTCAATGTAGATCGCGCGCGCCGGATTCAGCCGCTCCCTGAAGAGCTTTGCCAGCTGCAGAATGTAGTCATCATCGGCCGAGACCGGGATATTGATCCAAGGATCCATCCCCGCCTGATTGCACAGCTCGATGACATACTCCCATGGCCAGCCGTCTTTCTTATTTATGCTGTCCATGCGGGTCACGGCGGCATCGCCTGGCAGCTTCCTGTGATTCCATGTCTGGTTTCGGGTGTGATCCTTGCCCCATTCGACATTCCCATTGGTATCCAGCACGCCCATGAACCGGATGGTGGAGAAATCAGCGCTCTTCAAGCACGCCAAATACGCGTCCGTGAAGAGCTTTGTGCCGTCGCGTGCATAGCCGGGATGAAGGAGTCGGAAATCGCGGATCCCGGAGTTGGCGGCTGCTGCAGGCGTTCTCCGGGTGTTCTTGAATCCCAGCACAACGAGTCCATGCTGCGGACCGGGTTTGGGGATGATCAATTCAAAGGTAGTGATATTCGAACGTGAATCATATTTCCGGTTGGCAATCGAAAAGGTACCCCCGGAAACAATGAGCTCGGCCGCCCCCTGAAAGGAACCCAGGTAAGTCCCGCTTCGGTCAATGCGGTAGGCTTCCGGGTCGTCGATGGAGCCCGCCCACTCCGCGACGGGCCGGAAGTCGATGATCCATCGACAATCGACCTGAGGCCAGCCCTGTTCATCGACCTCTTCGGTTGTGAGGGGTTTCCCCTCCGCATCCGTCCAGCGGTAGCTTTGCCGGACCACATCCACAAAAGCATCCCCGGCCGCCTCGACGCCCAGCTTCCCGCAATACTCCTGCGCAAATACGCCGGATAGCTGGATGAAAGACAGTATGAAGCAACATGTCGTCAGCCTACTCATTGCAGTACCCCTTTTAGCCGTTTGCACAACCCTGATGGCTTACGCCTTGATCAATCGAGTTTATGACTCATTGATCACGCAAAAACCCAAGCAAATCAGCGGGCATTACCCCATCGGATTCAAACCGCTCCAAATTGCGGTTGCAGACGGCGGAAAAATGGTTAAGCAGCGAATCGCGGACCTGCTCCATTCGCGGACAGTCGTCTCCAAGGATGGCTTTGACCGTAGCGACGGGTTCGCCAACGAGCCCGCAGGGCACGATGGTTTCGAATCCCGACAGATCGTTACAGACGTTGAAGCTCATGCCATGGAAGGAGACCCATTTCTTAAGCCGGAAGCCAATGGCCGCCACTTTGCCTGCCTCGGTCCACGCCCCCGACTTGCCTTCGCGCCGGAAGCCCTCGATCCCGTAGTCGCCAAGAGTGCGGATCGCGATCTCCTCGAGATTGTTCAGGTACCCGTGCGAGTCCGCTTCGTTGCCGCCCAGATAGAGGATCGGATAGAGCACCCATTGTCCCGGCCCATGGAAGGTGACGTCACCACCGCGTTCGGCATGGAACACGTCGATGCCCAGCTCGCGGTATTCCGCTTCGGTCTTGAGCAGGTAGTTGTCGCGCCCGCGATTGCCCAGCGTGACCACCGGTGTGTGCTGCAGGATCAACACCGTATCGGGAATGAGGTCCGCCTGCCGTGCCGTCAGCAGTCGATGCTGCATGTCCAGTCCGCGTTGATACGGAACCGGCTCGCTGAAACTGACTGACCATGCATTCATATTAAAAAAAGATTACCGCAAGCTGCGCAGAAGGCTCAAAATCCATCCATGATCATTTTTCGACCCTTGTGCTTGTTGTGGTTAATTCTTCACACACAAAAAAAGGAGGATTCGCATCCTCCTTCACTCCTGTCTGCCGGATTGATTAATCCTCGGGACACAGGTCTTCGTACGACTCGGGGTCGAGCAGGCTGTCCACCTCGGATTCATCGACCACCTTGAGCTTGAAGAGCCAACCGTCACCGAAGGCGTCCTTGTTGATCAGTTCGGGACTGTCTTCGAGATCCGCATTCACTTCGACGACTTCGCCGGCAACGGGCGCATATACATCGGCGGCCGCCTTCACGGATTCAACCACGGCGGCCTCGTCGCCGGCTCCGAACTCGGCACCGACATCGGGTAGTTCCACGAACGTCAGATCGGAAAGCTGGCTTTGAGCGAAGTCGGTGATACCGATGGTGGCGATGCCATTATCGAGAGATACCCACTCGTGGGTCTTGGTGTAGAACAGATCCTGCGGAATCGACATGATATTTCTCCTGATTAACGACCTGAAAAATTGGAGGTGCGGATCGGATTCGAACCGATGTTCATGGATTTGCAATCCAGTGCCTAACCACTTGGCTACCGCACCCTTCATTCCCAAAAGCGGCCTTCAATGTAACGATGTGCCCTAGGCTTTCAAACAAAAACATGTGAAAAATAACCGGCGATTCGCAAGCGTTTCATTGACAATCCTCTAGACTTCTAGAAGGACGTTGTCGATCAGTCTCGTTGAACCGATTTTTACCGCCAGCGCAACCAGAATCCGGCCGTTGATACGTTCAACCCTGGCCAGAGATCCATCATCGACAAACTCGATGTAATCGACTTCCGCTTCGGGAGTTTTCCCGATCATGGAGGTCATAGCCGCAGACAATATGGACACCTGCCGTTCCCCCTGCTCAACCAGCTGCACAACCTTATCAAGCGACTGCTTCAGACACAGGGCGTTTTTGCGCTGCATTCCGGAGAGATACTTGTTGCGGGAACTCATGGCCAGGCCGTCCGGTTCGCGCACAATCGGACCGCGGACGATCGTAACGGGAAAATTCAGATCGCGCACCATGCGCTCGATGATGCGCAGCTGCTGCGCATCCTTTTCCCCGAATACGGCAACGTCCGGCTGCACCAGATTGAAAAGCTTGGCGACCACCGTGCAGACCCCCCGGAAATGGCCCGGACGCGATGCCCCGCACAGCACTCCGGATAGCGCCTCCTCATCCACCCATACGCTGGCATCGGCCGCATACATGTTACCCGGTTCAGGATAGAACACGATATCGGCACCCTCCTGTGCACAAAGTGCTTCGTCGCGCTCGAAGTCGCGCGGATAGGCCTCGAGATCTTCGTTCGGGCCAAACTGGGCAGGGTTGACGAATATGCTCACGACCAGCAGATCACTCTGCTTCCGCGCGATGCGTAAAAGTGAGAGATGGCCCTCGTGCAGGAACCCCATCGTGGGCACAAACCCGACCACCATTCCCTGACGGTTCATCTCCAGGGCGCGCTGCTGCATTGCTTCAGGTGTGCGAATGATTTCCATTCAGGATTTATAGCCACAAAGGGCACAAATGACACGAAAACTACTCAACAAACAGGCTCTGCGTTTCCTGTGCCTTTTCGTGGCAATTAATAGCTTTGTTCGGCGGAAGGGAAACTTCCGGATTCTACATCGGCCTTGTAGGCGGAAAGGGCTTCGCGGATAAGCGGATTGAGATCGGCGAATTTTCTGACAAACCTTGGAACGGGCCGGTCACTCATACCCAGCAGATCGGTAAAAACAAGCACCTGCCCGTCGCACCCCGATCCGGCGCCGATGCCGATGGTCGGAATGGAGAGCGATCTGGAGATGGTTTCGCCCAGTTCGGCAGGCACGCATTCCAAAACGATGGCGAAAGCGCCGGCCTGCTCGACGCTCATCGCATCGTCCATCAGCTGCCGGGCCTGATCCGAGGTTTTTCCCTGCACTTTGTAGCCCCCCATCGCCTTGATGCTCTGCGGGGTCAGCCCGATGTGGCCCAGCACGGGAATGCCGTTCGTCACCAGGGCATCGATCAGTTCCGCACGCAGCGCACCGCCTTCGATCTTGACGGCATCTGCATGCGCCTCCTTGAGGAAGCGTCCCGCATTTTCCAGCCCCATGGAAACCGATGGCTGGTACGACATGAACGGCATGTCGGCAATGATCAGTGCATCCTGAACACCACGGGCTACCGCTGCTGTGTGGTGCAGCATGTCCGCCATGCTTACCGGCAGTGTGCTTTCATAACCCAGCACGGTGTTTCCAAGCGAGTCGCCCACCAGCACGCCGGGAATGCCGGCACCATCGACCAGCGACGCCGTCAGCGCATCGTAGGCCGTGACCATCGCAATCTTCTTCTCGCCCTTCAGGGCCTTTAGCTTTTCAGCGGTCCATTTCATAGCATTGATTATTGAAGGAAGTTATCTGGCCTTCGCCTTGTGAGGTCAATACGTAATACGCAGTACGATTTACCTACCACCGCTCCTCAAACACGCTCAAGCCTTCGTCCATGGGGAGTGACCGGAGGATGTCGGATACGGGTTTGCTCGCTGCGGGGAGCACCATCTCGGGACGTACGTCGGCCAGAGGCTGGACCACGAAACGCCGTTCCGCCCAGCGGGGATGGGGCACCTCCAGGCCGCCGCCATCGATGATCTGGCTGCCGGCATAGATGATGTCGATATCGATCGGGCGCGGCGCGTTTCTATCTTCGCTTCGTTCACGACCGAGCATCCTTTCAATCTTGCCGATATACGACAACCAGCTTTCCAGCGGCAGCTCGCTCTCCACGATCACCACCGAATTGAGATAAGGCATGTCCTGATATTCGGGCTTCACATCCACGGGGGTGGTTTCATAGATCGGCGACTGGTCGACAAACCGGGTTCGCGGAGCGGACAACAGCAGGTTTTTCGCCTGCATCAACAGCCGTTTCCGGTTATAGAGGTTGGAACCCAGGCTAAAACCGATTTCCATCGTCGATCTCTCCAGTAAAAACATAGGATGCTCCACCCGTCAGTGTAGTGCCGCTTTGGTTGGAATCAATTACCAAATCAAACCCGCTTGCGCAATGCACAGTGACCGGCAAAGCGACCCGATTGCGTTTCGACGCCAGAACGGCCACGGCCACGGCACCCGTTCCACAGGCAAGCGTTTCCGCTTCCACACCGCGTTCGTAGGTTCGAACGCTCACGCTGCCGTCGTCTTCGATCCGGGCAAAGTTTGCATTCGTTCCCGCCGGTGCAAAGCACTCGTGGTAACGAATCACGGCGCCCTGTGCCGGCACGTCAACCTGCTTCACGTCATCCACCCAGCAGACCGCGTGCGGCACACCGGTGTTGATGCAGTCTACCCCCCAGGGAAGCCCCAGGTCGAGATCCAGTTCTGGAGCGGAAGGACGCGTCAGCTCAAGGCGGATCATTTCCCCCAGCACGTCGGCATGCACCACACCTGCCACGGTTTCCATCGTCATCCGTTCGGAAACAATCCCAAGGTCGTATGCGAAGCGAGCGATACACCGGGCCCCGTTACCGCACATTTCCACCTCATGACCATCCGGATTGATGAAGCGCATCCGGAAATCCGCCGGCTCCGATCGCTGCAGCAGAATCACTCCGTCGCAGCCGATTCCGGTCCGCCGATCGGAAATCCGGGCCAGGAATGTGTGGTCGTGGATTGGAAACGTTACCGCACGATCATCGATCACGATAAAATCGTTGCCTGCGCCATGCATCTTGGTGAATGGAATCTTCATTCGAGTCCGGTTATCTCCACATCCTTCGAGGCTTCCACATAAAAAGTAAACGGCACGTCCTTCTCTTCGCCCGGTTCCAGAATCAGGAACCACTTGATGCGCTTTTCATTATTGATTTCCAGTTCAGCGGTATTCTTTGCGTATCGAGGTTCTACCAATTCTACTTTGATTTCCTCATTGCCGGAAATAGGAAGCTGGTCGAAAATAATCAGTTCCTCCCGGGTCGAATGGGTATTCTTGACCTTGAACAGGTATTCAAAAGTATGCCGGACCGTCTTGCCGGTAAACCCTTCGCGGCTTTCATGCTTGTTGAGGACCTTGTAGTCCACCTTCACGCTTTCATCCGTGCCCAGGAATGCCCAGAAATCCTCGCCCGGCACCACCAGCTCCAGTTCCGAGGTCGCAACATAGCTGCCGTCGAGAAAGACATTGGCCTTGCCCGGAAGCAAGGGATACTCGGCGTTGTTCCGGCCCTGGGCCTTCAGGTAGACATACTTGTCGAGCTTCGGCACACACGAGTAGCGGAAATGCGCTTTCACCTCCAGCGACGAAACCGCCACCCGGTGTTCCACGTTGTCGCTGGCGATATCGCTCGTGCCGTCAACCTCGAAAACAACCGCCGTTCCCTGAATCGACGTGGATGTGCCGCGGGTTTCCATGGCGGGCTCGGCTTCCAGCGCCACCCCCAGGCTGACCTCCTCCCAGTCCCGCGGCCTCACGACCGGCGCGGTACGCTGGCCGGTCTCCACATCATAGTCCCGGGCATATCGATTCACCTGCTGCGCACGCCCGGCACGCACGCGCGGCCGATCCTCATCGATACGCCAAGCGTCCAGATCGGGATGCCGGCCTCCCAGTCCCGGACGGGCCGTGGAAAGTTTCAAGGCCGCATCGCTCCAGTCCTCGCCGGTATTCTGCCGGACGAGGGCGAAATACTTTATCTCCATCATCCGGCTCCCCCCATCCACCCGGATGTCATAGGTGGGCACCCAGCCCGGACCGTGCACGAGATAGGACAGCTTCAATTCAGCCACTGCCTGCGTAGATGCCTCCAGATCCACCTCGACAATCCGGCGCTGCTTACGCGTGTCGGCGCCGGCCTCGCGCATATCGGCTTCCACCTTCTCCAGTTCCTTGCGCACATCCTTTAATGCCTGTTCGGCCTCCATGATGCCGGCATCATACTGCGCGCTGTGCGTACCGTAGAGCTGCAGCATGTTTTCCCACTCAGCGGGGTCCAGTGCCAGCTCGCCTTCTTTATCGGAACTGTGGGTTACCTTTTCACTGATCTTGGTCAGGAAGTTTTTCGCATGGCCCAATCGGTCGATTTGCTGCTCGATTCGATGCACCTGGTCCTGCAGGTCGTCGCGTTTGACATAAAGCTCCTGCCAGGTTTCATCATCGACGTCCTTCAGGTTTTCGGTCTTGAAACGCACATCCAGCACCGTTGCCGAACCCGATCCTTCCACCTGAATGCCGCGGGCGTCGACCTGCCGGGGCAGATCCTCGAAGACCACGGTATTGATTCCCTGTTCCAGCTCAACCTGTGCGGTGCGGACCACCTGCGCCCGGTCGTTGTATACCGTCACTTCCGATATCTGGGAAGAAACCGCCAATGCCGCAACTGCAATATATTCCAACATGACTATCCCCCTCTATTCGAATCCCTTGACTTTCATACCCCGCGGCGTTTCAACCCTGTACTGCAGCGGTATCTCCCACGTCTCTCCGGGCGGAACGGTCCTGAACCACTGAATGCGCTGTTCCTCATCAATCTTAAGCGCGTCCGTATCCTTTGAATACGCGGGTTCGATCAGATCCACTTCGATATCTTCATTGCCGGATATGGGAATCTGATCCCAGACGATCACCTCTTCCGGCTCGGAATGCGTGTTTTTAACCGTGATCAGGTAATCACGCCGGTAGCGCGTTGTTTTACCGATCAGCCCCTCGTAGCTCGTATACTTCTGAACGAGCTTGTATTCCACCTGCATGCCCTCATCGGCACCCAGAAATATCCAGAACTCCTCGCCCGGTGCCACCAGGTCGAGTGAGGATGTCGCCACATAGCTTCCATCCAGAAAAATATTGGCCTTGCCTTCCAGCAAGGGGCTCTCGCTTTCGTTGACCGCCTTGGCTTTCAGATAGGCGTGCCGATCCATCTTGGGAACCACCGAATACCGGAAGCGGGCCGGCAGGCTGACGCGGGATACTGCCACGCGATGTTCCACGTTATCCGCTTCGATCACCGACGCACCTTTTACTTCGAACACGGCGGCAACGCTGTCGGTTTTCACTGCGGCCTGCCTCACCTCCATAGGTTTCTGCACATCCGCTTTCTCCGCACCGGCAAAATCGAAGGTGTTATACATCATCATGCTGCTTTGCGGCTTGGGTGACGGCATCGGCATCGAACTCAGCGACGACTTATCAAGGCCGTATGCCGCCACCTCCGGACGAAGATCAATTCGCCACGGCATCAGATCGGGATGTTTGCCGCCCAGCCCGGGCCGTGCGGTTGAAAGTTTCAGCGATACGCCGCCCCAGTCCTCCCCCGTGTTCTGCCGCACCAGCGCATAATACTGCAGTTCCATCTGGCGTGACCTGGTATCCACGCGCACATCGTAGGTCGGGTGCCAGCCGGGGCCGGCCACGAGATAGGACACCTGGATTTCCGCCTTACCGGGCCGGGCCGATTCCAGATCAACCTCGATGATCCGGCGCTGCTTCCGGCTGTCGGCGCCGGCATCGCGAATATCGGCCTGCACCTTTTCCAGTCCCTTGCGCAGTTCCTTGATTTCATTGTTCGCCGCTTGCAGGCCTTCGTCATATTCGGCGCCCTTGTCGACATAAAGCGTCAGCATCCGGCTCCAGCTTCCCGGGTTTAGATCCGTCCGCCCTTCCGTTTCTGCGCGATGGGTTACCTTCTCCGAGATCCGTTCAAGGAACCCCTTCAGCTCCTTCAACCGCTGGATCCGTAGCTCGACCTCCTTGATCTCGTTCTGCAACCGGTCGCGCTCGTTGTACAGATGCTGCCATTCCTCCCTGGGAATCTCCGTGAAGTTTTCGGTCTTGAAACGAACGTCGAGCACCGTCGCCGCCCCGGAACCATCCACCTGAATACCGCGCGAGTCCGTGGCATCCGGCAAGTCTTCGAAGCGCAATGTATTGATCCCCTGCTCCAGCTGCACCTCCGCCGTGCGAACTACCTGCGCCCGGTCGCGGTACACGGTCACATCCGTCACCTGTGAAGATACCGCCAACGCGGCTACTGCCATCAACCCCACCATTTCAACCTCCTCGGGTTTCCGCCATTTCAACGATCGCGAAAGCTTGCCACAAAACCGCAAAGGGCGAAAAACAAAAAAGGGCGCGACACGTACGTCGTTCCGCTTTTAGGCAATCCGTAAAAACATCCCCAAAGAAAGTTCATGTTCCATTTCCGAGGAAGACCCCCCGTCCTGGCGAAGTGGCGCGGATATCCGATCCGCGATTCTCCCCATCAGGAAGTCTCCGCCTGCTGAAAACTCGCATCGGACATGCGAGCCACGCTGCTCCTCGCAAACGGGGCATGAACCCAAAAAAGCCGCATCCAGCGATGCGGCTTTTTATACAATGCCCGCCTGATGGCGGAACCACGAACCGTATACCTATCCCACCAGTGCGAGCAGTACCCCGGCGGCGACAGCGGAACCGATCACACCCGCCACGTTCGGACCCATGGCATGCATGAGCAGGAAGTTCTGCGGATTTGCTTCGAGACCGACCTTGTTGGAGACGCGTGCGGCCATCGGTACGGCCGATACCCCGGCGGAACCAATCAGGGGATTGATCTGCTCCTTGCTGAGCTTGTTCATCAGCTTGGCCAGCAGCACGCCGGTGGCGGTGCCGATGATAAAGGCCGCCAGACCCAGGCCCAGAATACCGAGCGTCTGTATGTTGAGAAACTTGTCGGCCGCCAGCTTGGAGCCGACCGCCGTGCCCAGCATGATGGTAACAATGTTGATCAGCGAATTCTGGGCCGTGTCGGACAGACGATCCACCACGCAGGATTCCTTCATCAGGTTGCCGAGCATCAGCATGCCGATCAGCGGCGTGGCCGAAGGCAGCAGCAGCAGGCAGATCAACAGCACCAGCAGCGGAAAGATAATCTTTTCCGACTTGGGAACGTGGCGCAGCTGCTTCATCACAATAGCGCGCTCGGCTTTGGTAGTGAACAGCTTCATGATGGGCGGCTGGATGATCGGAACCAGTGCCATATAGGAATAGGCCGCCACGGCGATCGCACCCAGCAGGTTCGGTGAGAGACGGGACGCCAGGAAGATGGCGGTCGGACCGTCCGCGCCGCCGATGATGCCGATCGCGGCGGCATCTTCGAGCGTAAACAGGCCGCCCATGGACATCGCACCCAGCAACGCGCAAAAGATGCCGAACTGGGCGGCGGCACCGAGCAGGGCTGTCTTGGGATTGGCCAGCAGCGGACCGAAGTCGGTCATCGCACCCACGCCCATGAAAATCAGCAGCGGGAAGACACCGGACTGCACGCCGACTGTGTAGAAATAGTACAGGAAGCCGCCCGGCTGTCCGGGCATGGGCCCGTCCGCAATACCGGCAACCGGAATATTGGTCAGAATCGCACCGAATCCGATCGGCAGCAGCAGGAGCGGTTCGAAGCCTTTCTTGATCGCCAGCCAGATCAACAGCAGCCCGACCAGAATCATTACGAACTGGCCTGCGCCTTCCGGCAGCAGCCGCGAAGGAACAAAGCCCTGGGCTTCGGCCGTTTCGACCTTCTGCGTCAATGACTCAATCAGTTCCTTGTCGACGCCATGCGCCTTGTGGATGACCTCCATGGCGCCGGAAAAATGGCCCGCAGCAATCTCGGCGTCCACGGTCTTGACCAGCGCAGCACTGTATTCCGCAGCTTTCTCTTCGGTGGTCTTCGGGTGGATGAAGCGATAGATTCCGGTTTCATGCCAAAGCTTCTTGAAACCCCCGCTGATCGAAATATGCCTGGTGGTCTTCACGCCTTCCGGGGCGGCGGCATCGTCGGCCTGCGCCCAGGCCGTGCCGCCCAGCAGAGCGACAGCGATGAAGACCGTGGTAATGAATTTCCTCATGTCGAAATATCTCCGTTCGCGGTTGCGCTCTAGTTGATGGATGCCATGGCCTGGCCGGCCGTCACCTGTTCGCCGGCACTGACCGCGATCGAGGAGACCGTGCCGCTGGTGGAGGCCTTGACGTCGATTTCCATCTTCATCGCCTCAACCACGAAGAGCACATCGCCTTCATTCACATGATCGCCGACGTCCACAACGGCCTTGATTACCTTGGCGTTCATCGGAGCGGCCACTTCGATGGAGTCGGCCGACTCGTGCGCCACCGAGGTGGATGCACCGGAAGCGGCCTTGTCGCCGTCCGCTACGCCGATATCATACGACTTGCCGTTGACGGTGGCGGTATCGCCCTTGATTTCGATGGCGAAAGTCTTGCCGTTAACGGTCACGGCATATTCGCCGTCACCGCCCGGCGCAGCCGCGGGTGCTTCTTCCTTCTTCGTCAGCGAACCCTTACGGACGCCGTTGATCTCGGTCTTGCCGAGCAGAAAGTCGATGCCTTTCTGCTTGCAGGTGGCGGCGATGAAGACGTTTTCATCGCAATGATCATCAATGCCTGCGTCGGTGAGCAGCTTCTTGGCGGCATCCACGCCCTTGTTCGGGTCGGCGTCATTGAGATCGACCGGATTGTCGGTCGTCGGTTCCAGGCCCATCTTTTCGGCGGCAAGCTTGACGATTTCCGGATCGGGTTCGACGGGGGTCTTGCCGAAGTAGCCCAGCACCATCTTGCCGTAGCCTTCAGCGAACTTTTCCCACGGCCCGAACATGACATTGTTGAATGCCTGCTGGAAGTAGAACTGCGAAACCGGTGTTACGGAGGTGGCGAATCCGCCGCGGCGGACCACTTCGCCCATGGCCTCGATGCACGCTTCGTACTTATCCATCAGGTTGTTGTCGCGCATCATCTGCGTGTTGGCGGTCAGGGCGCCGCCGGGCATCGGCGACCACGGAATCATCGGTTCGACGGCCAGCGCTTCCGGCGGGATGAAATAGTCGGCCATGCATTCCTTGAAGACGTTGGACGCCTGCATCATCTTATCAATATCGACATCCAGCTCGTAGTCTTCACCGCGGAGGGCATGCCAGACCGTGGCAACGTCCGGCTGGCAGGTGCCGCCGGAAGCCGGCGCCAGAGAGCAGTCAACCTGGTCGGCGCCCGCCTTGATGGCGGCCACATAGCACACGGTCGCGGTACCGGCGGTCTCGTGGGAGTGGAAGGAGATCTTGGTGTCGCCCGGCAGGATCTTGCGGGCGGCCAGGATGGTGTCGTAGACCTTTTTCGGAACCGACGTTCCCGAGGCATCCTTGAAACAGACACTCGTGAAGGGGATCTCTGCGGCGAGAATCTTCTGCAGCGTGTCGATATAGAATTCAACGGTATGCGCTCCGGTGCATCCGGGCGGCAGTTCCATCATGGTGACGACCACTTCGTGGTTGAGACCGTGGTTGGTGATCGAACGGCCGGAGTCGATCAGGTTGTTGACGTCGTTGAGCGCGTCGAAGTTGCGAATGGTAGTCATGCCGTGCTTCTTGAACATCTTCGCATGCAGATCGATGATGTCGCGCGACTGCGAGTCGAGACCGACCACGTTGATGCCGCGCGAAAGGGTTTGCAGGTCGGCATCCGGCCCGACCGTAGAGCGGAACTTGTCCATCATGTCGAAGGCGGATTCGTTGCAGTAGAAGAACGGAGCCTGGAAACGGGCGCCGCCGCCGGCCTCGAAGTGGGTTTGTCCGGCTTCGACGCAGACCTTGACGGCCGGCAGGAAATCTTCGGTCAGTACGCGCGCCCCGTAGACGGACTGGAACCCGTCTCGAAACGCGGTGTTCATGATATGGATGGTTTTCTTAGCCACGGTGGTTTCTCCTGGTTATGATTGTTAAATGGGTTATCCGCGCTTGGCTTTGATGGCCGCCAGCGCGACCGCGATTTCAGCCACGGGATCGACGCCTCCGGTTCTGGGCGCCGGAGCGGGCTCTTCGGGGAAGAGGTGGGCGAACTTGCGGAAAAAGGCCGCCGCGCAGTTCATGGAAACGATCATCAGGACGAGGAAGGCGAATACGGTCGCCATGCCGATGATCATGAGGACAACACCTTGCATCAGAAGTTCCATCTTTTTCTTGCTCCCTGGTTTTGCTAAAATGAGCGCCATGTATAGGGAATCTGTGCAGGTATGACTAGTGAAAAAATGCCTATATTTCTTAAGCATTTGTACTGAAACTCAATCTCAATAAAGGATGTCCTCGTAATGCGGTTCAGGATCGAATGGCACGACCGGCTCGGATCGACCAACACCTTCATGCGCGAGCGCTTCTATGCAGGCGACTATATGCAGTCGGGCCAGGTGGTTGCCGCCCGTGAGCAGACCGATGGACGCGGGCGGCAGGATCGCAGATGGCATTCCGCCCCCGATACGAATCTTTATTTCTCTCTTTTTCTGGAGACCGGAGCCCCGCTCATCCAGATTCCGTCCCTCACGATGGCGGTTGCTTTGGCCATCACCGATATGCTGGCGGCCCGGGGTATTCGAGCGGCGCCAAAGTGGCCGAATGATGTACTCGTGGAGGATCGGAAAATCTGCGGTATCCTGTCGGAGCGCGTCGAGACCGCTACCCGGCATGGCATCATCATCGGCATCGGCGTCAACGTAAACATGTCCACCGACGAAGCCGCGCAGATCGACCGGCCAGCCACCTCGCTGCTGATCGAAACCGGACAGGCGGGAACCGTTCCACAGGTTCTGGAGGAGCTGCTCCCCCATCTGGAATACTGGATCGCCCAATGGGAATCCGGGGGGTTCCCGTCCATTCGGGAGCAATGGACCGACAAGGCCGGACCCATCGGCAAACCGATCAGCGTGCACGACGGCGATATCCGTAAAAGCGGCACGCTTTCCGGCTTCGGCGAGCACGGCGAGCTGCTGCTCGAAACCGAGGCGGGCCTCGAAACCATATGGTCCGGAGACGTCACATGACTGAAGCAACCTCTCGCCAAGGCGCCAAGGCGCAAAGGACACCTCATCGATCCGCTCTAGCCTGGCGGCTTTGCGCCTTTGCTGGAAATCTGCTCCTTCTGGCAGGCATTGCTGTATTATGTGGCTGTGCGACTGGAGGCAGGATATATCAATTGCCGCACAACCATCCGGACACCGTCAGCATGGAAACCACCGGTTACTGCCGCTGCGGCAAGTGCTGCGGATGGAAATACAACTGGAAATTCCAGCCCGTGGTCGCCTACGGCCCTGGCAAGGGCCAGCCGAAGAAAGTGGGCATCACCGCATCGGGCACCGTCGCCGACTGGGGCACCATCGCAGCCGACACGCGCTATTATCCTTTCGGCACCATCATGTATGTCCCCGATTATGGATGGGGTCGCGTCGAGGACATCGGCGGCGACATCAAGGGCATGCACATCGACCTCTTCTTCCCCACTCATCGCGAGGCACTGCACTGGGGTCGCGAATGGAAACAGGTGAAAGTCTGGAAGCCATAGAAATGAAGGTACCAGGCACCAGGCAACAGGCATTAGAGTTTACATCGTGCGAAGGTTGCTTTTCCGACGGTGCGGCCTATAGTAACGCGCTTTTGAGGAAATCCTATGGGAATACCACGTCTGGTCAGAGTAAACGAATTGCTGAAGCGCGAGATTGCGGAGGATCTGTACCGCAACTTCTCGATGTCCGATTTCGATGCATCATCCATTACGGTGACGCGCGTCGAATGCGCCCCCGATCTGCGTGATGCCAATGTGTATGTCTCCATTTTCGGACACGAGAATGAACGCGAACGCATGATCGGCTACCTCAACCGGCACCGCCAGGAAATAATCCGGCTCATGATCAAGCGGGTAAAGCTGAAATATACACCACGGCTTCATTTCATCCTCGATGAATCGCTCGAGGGCGGCGACCATATCCTGTCGATCCTCGCCGAGATGGAACGTGAAAATCCAGACGCCTTCAAGGACGACGAGACCGATGAGACAACGTAGACGTCGCGCACCCGATCCCTATGACGGCCTTCTGCTGGTCGACAAGCCCAGCGACTGGACCTCCAACGACGTCGTCGTCAAGATCCGCAACCACTTCCGCTTTTCGAAGGTCGGCCACGGCGGCACGCTCGACCCGCTGGCCACCGGGTTGCTGGTGCTGCTGATCGGCAAGGGAACGAAGCTCTCCGACCGCATCATGGGAGGCGACAAGACCTACGAAGGCGTCCTCCGGCTCGGAGTGTCCACCAACACCCAGGATGCCGACGGCGAAATCCTTGAGGAAAAGGATGCCGCGCACATCACCCGCGAGCAGGTTGAAGCGGTGATCCGGGAGAGGTATCTGGGCGACATCGAGCAGATTCCGCCAATGGTTTCCGCCATCAAGAAGGATGGTGTCCCGCTCTATAAGCTGGCGCGCAAGGGACAGGAAATCGAACGCGAACCGCGCCGGATCCATGTTTCGAGCTTTGAGGTACTGGACTTCGACAACCCGCTGGTCACGTTCCGGGTCAAGAGCACCAAGGGCACTTACGTCCGTACGCTCGCCCATGACATCGGCAACGACCTCGGCGTCGGGGGCCGTCTCGATGCCCTGCGCCGTACCGCATCCGGGCCGCTCACGGTTGACAAGGCCCATACGATGGAGGAAATACTGGCGTGCGACCGCGAATCGGTTTCAGAAAAGATAATCCATCTGGCGGACATGATTAAGTGAAGGTAATCCACGCACTCAAGGAATTCAGCGACAGCAGGACACCGGTCATTCTCGCGGCGGGCTGCTTCGATGGACTCCACATCGGCCATCGCGCTGTCATCCGGGTCGCAATCGACCGCGCGCGCGCCGTCGGCGGCGAAGCGTGGGTCTACACCTTCGACCCCCACCCCGCCAAGGTGCTCAGCCCCGATCATGCCCCGCCGCTGATCTTCACGACCGACCAGCAGCTGCGCCACCTGCAGGAAATGGGTGTCAACGGCTGCATCCTGCAGCCGTTCACCACCGATTTAATGAAGCAGGAGCCGGTCGATTTCTTCGACGATCTCTGCAGCTGCATTCCCGAGCTCGCAGGCATATCCGTCGGCGAAGACTGGTCGTTCGGCCGCAACCGGTCCGGCAACGCCGCGCTGCTAACTGAACTGTGTGCCGAGCGCAACATCTATTTCTCCGCTCATCCAGCCGTATGCTGGAAGGACGAGCGCGTCTCCAGCACACGGATCCGCGAGGCCATCCGGCTGGGAAGGATGCAGGACGCAACCGCAATGCTGGGCCGCCCGGTCAGCACGATCGGCCCCGTCGTGTACGGCAAGCAGATCGGTCGGGGGCTCGGCTATCCCACGGCCAATATAGACCCCGAAAACGATATGCTTCCTCCGCGCGGGATCTACGCTGCCCGGCTGCGCATCGGCCACCGCCTGCACAACGCCGCCGCCTACATCGGCCACCGCGAAACGTTCCACCAGAATGAACCGCAGGTACTCGAAGTGTATCTGCTGGATGAACACAACATCAACCTATACGGACAGCAGGTTGAAGTCAGCTATATCGAATTCATTCGCAGCGACCAGGTCTTTGAAGACGCCGACAGGCTCAAGCGCCAGATCGAGGACGACATTGTGGCCATCCGTGCCGTTTTGAAGACCGGTTCGTAGTTCCGCCTTCAGGCGGTTTCCTCCAACTTCTTTTTTATCCTCGCGCTAAGACGCCAAGAAACCCCGATGCTATGGAACAGCGGCTTCCTGTCTCCAGGCCGGCATCAGCGGCGTCCACGGAGCAGCCCACGCAAATGTGTTCCTGCTGATAATACAGCTTCCCAAGACAGCCCTCCGTACTTAGAATCCGCCCGCCGATCAAAGGCTTGGAGTGTTCAGCGCATGAGCGCCTATCCAAACCTGTTCGCGCGACACAACATTGCGGAGACAAGGAAATGAACGAAGAAGGAAACAAGGCCATTGTCCGCGCTTATGCGGGTGCCTTCAACCGGGGCGATCTGGAGGCGTTGCGAGAACTTTTCACGGAGGACGCCGAGATTCAGGGCGTTCTTGGAAAAGGGGTTATTGAAAAGGTGATGCCCATTTGGCGCCAGCTTGTTGAAGGCTATGGTATGCAGCTGCAGATCGAGGACATGGTCGCGGAAGGCAATGCCGTTGCGGTTCGATATACTGAAACCGGCACATTCAAGGCACCGGCATTCGGCCACCCGCCCACCGGCAAGTCTTATTCGCTGGTGGCCATGGAGTGGTTCGTCATTGAAGATGGAAAAATCGTCAGACGCTGGGGCGCCCGCGACGGCGCATCCCAATTGCGACAGCTGGGAATCGGCTGAATGGGCAGCGGTGCCGAATGCGCAGTGTAGATATTTCGGTGTCTGGCGCAATAGGCAGAGAACACCGGGAAAGCTTTTTAAGTCAATTTCTCCGCGTCCTTTGCGGCTTTGCGTGATACCCTCCTCCTCATTAAAGGGAGTTTACATGAAGCCACGCATCAGCATGATCACGCTCGGGGTTCGCGATCTCGCGGCATCGATCGACTTCTACGAAAAGGGTCTCGGGTTTCCGCGCATGGAGTCACCTCCGGAAGTCGCTTTTTTCACACTCAATGGAACATGGCTGAGTCTCTACGGACGCGAGGCGCTGGCGGAGGATGCACAGGTTGCCGCCGAAGGAAATGGCTTTGAGGGGATCGCCCTCGCCCACAATGTCGGCTCGGAACAGGAAGTGGATCAGGTGGTTCAACAGGCGGTAGCCGCCGGCGCTACGTTGATCAAGCAGCCGCAGAAGGTTTTCTGGGGCGGCTATTCCGGCTATTTCGCGGATCCCGACGGCCACCTGTGGGAAGTCGCACACAATCCCTTCTTCTGGGTCGGTCCGGCGGATGAGAAATGAGATGGAAGCTCGTAGTTATAGAGGCAGCTCCCAGAGCCATTCATCGAGATGCTTCTAAGAAGCACCGCAACATCAGAGGCTCAGAAAAAACATGAAGAGACGGATTCATACATGTGCAACAATCGATCGAACCGTCTTTTGTGCATCCCGCCGGATGACGTTGATTGGGTGCGCGATCCTCCTCTTTGGCTTCCGGGGTTCATGTGCACGGGCAGATGAGGCTGCCTTCTCCATACTGGTATTCTCAAAAACGCTTGGCTTCCGGCACGAATCAATCCCGGTGGGCATCAAGGCTCTTGAAAAACTGGCTGGAGAACATGACTATGCGCTGGTCACCACCGAAATAGCATCCAGCTTCAACGACACCGATCTGGCCAGAATCAAAGTAGTTGTATTCCTCAACACGACAGGGAATGTGCTCGAACCCGCGCAACAGGACGCCTTCAAAAGGTTTATCCAATCGGGAGGCGGATATGTCGGGATTCACAGCGCATGCGACACGGAATTCGACTGGCCGTGGTATGGCAATCTGGTGGGTGCCTATTTCAAGGATCATCCCGCCATACAGGAAGCGGTAATTCACGTAACGGATATCAGCCATCCCTCCACATGCGGATTGCCCAGTCCATGGATACGGACCGATGAATGGTATAATTTCAGGAGCGATCCATCGGAGCAGGTGAACGTGCTGCTCTCGCTCGACGAAACGTCCTATAATGGCGGCTCGATGGGGTCCAGCCACCCGATCGCATGGTATCATGAATATGACGGAGGTCGTGCGTGGTACACTGCGCTCGGCCACACGGACGCCAGCTATGCCGAGAAGGATTTCCTGAACCATCTGAACGGCGGCATTCTCTGGGCCGCAGGTGGTGAATCACCGGTCATGCCGCAATCACCGTGATCGCAAAGCATTTCGGATTGCCCCTTTTCAAAAACACGGAAGAAGAGTACGCTTTTCTGCGTGAGTCGAACCAGATATGGAAGGGAGCCTGCAATGCCCATCACAAACCAGCAATCCGGAACAAACATCAACGAAGTTGCCGACGGAATCTACCGCATCAATACCCCGGTCCAGATTCCCGGAGCCGGCGGATTTTCGTTTAATCAATATCTCATTCTGGATGAGGAACCTCTGCTTTTCCACGCCGGTCTGCGCGGGATGTTCCCGCTGGTCCGCGAAGCAGTTGCCAGCGTTATGCCGGTCGAATCATTGCGCTATATCGCCTTCTCTCACGTGGAGGCAGACGAGTGCGCCGCCCTCAACGAGTGGCTCGCCGTTGCGCCGCAATCGGAGCCCGTCTGCGGCTCCGTGGCCGCCATGGTGTCTATTACCGACATGGCCGACCGGTCGCCCAGGGCACTCGCCGACAGCGAAACCCTGTCACTTGGAAAACACACGCTCCGATGGTTCGATACCCCGCATCTGCCGCATGCATGGGAATGCGGCTTCATGATGGATGAAACAACCTCCACACTGCTGTGTGGCGACCTCTTTACCCAGGGCGGCTCCAAAAATCCACCTGTCACGGAAGACGACATCCTCGGACCGAGCGAAGCCTTCCGCCAGAAGATGGACTATTTCTCGCACACCAAAAACGCCCGCGGCATGCTCGACCGGCTGGCGGCAACCAATCCCGGCACGCTCGCCTGTATGCACGGCAGTGCCTGGAAAGGCGATTGTTCCGCTCTGCTGCACGCCCTCGCCGATGCCCTTGACGCATAAAATGACCGAACACCTGTTATCCCACAGCGACGTCGAAAAACTGCTCAGTGAACTGGAAGCATCCATCACGCGAACGGAATGCCGGACGTGCGAATGCTTCCAGGGATTCCTGGCCCAGCTTGAAGGCGACTGCGAGCCGGCGGCGCTGCCGCTGATCCGATTGAAGGAGGTGCCCGATGACCAGCTCCATTCCTGCCTCGGCTGCGACCCCTGCCCGCCCGCCGACGTCTACACCCGCTATCTGATCGACAGGCAGAGTTAGAGGTGCTCGACACTTGACGCGGGGAGCGGGTTTGCCTAAGTTCCGTTTTTCATAAGCCCCCTTGTGAAGCGGGCTTTTTTTGTGGTTGTCTGAAAAAAGGCGAACAGATGCGGATCTTCCGATAACCCACAGGCGAGAATAACCACCTGAAAAGGGGAGCGGCCACCGAACAACGCGGAAATGGACTCTTTAGGATTTTAGGCACAAAACAGCACAAAAATAGAATTTTGTGACCCTTTGTGCCCCTTGTGGCGATCCCCATCCGTGTTATTCAGTGTTCATCCGTGGCTATCATCCTGATCGGGGACAACCGGAGAATAGCATGTCTAAGACAGTATTGATCGGGTCGCAGTGGGGCGACGAGGGCAAAGGCAAGATCATTGACGTATTGACCGCGAACGCGGATTGGGTGATCCGCTACCAGGGCGGCAATAACGCCGGCCACACCGTGGAGATCGGCGACCAGAAATATGTACTCCATCTCACCCCGTCCGGCATCCTGCGCGACAGCTGCAAGTGCGTGATCGGCAACGGTCTCGTAGTCGATATCATCGGCCTGATGGGCGAACTGAAGGAACTGGTCGAACGCGGCATCAAGCTCGATAACCGCCTCTTTATTTCCGACCGTGCCCACATCGTCCTGCAGTACCACAAGCTTCTCGACGGCACCAAGGAAGGCAAGCTGGCCGCAGGCAAGAAGATCGGCACCACTCAGCGAGGCATCGGCCCGGCCTACATGGATAAAGCGGACCGTACCGGCCTGCGCCTCGGAGACATCCTCGAAGACGACTTCCTCGACATGGTCAAGGCCCAGGCCGAAACCAAGAACGAGGTCCTCAAGGGCATGGGAGCCGAACCGCTGGATATCGACACGCTGCTGGTGCAGGTCAAGGAAGCGGCCGACTATCTGCGTCCATTCATCTGCGATACCATTCCGCTGCTGCACGCGGCGATTCAGAACGACGATGAAATCCTGTTTGAAGGCGCACAGGGCGTAATGCTCGACGTGGACTTCGGCACCTACCCCTTTGTCACCTCCTCCAGCACGGGCGCCGGCGGCGCGCCGGCGGGCTCCGGCGTACCGCCGAATGCCATCGACCGGGTGATCGGCATTGTGAAGGCCTACACCACCCGTGTCGGCGAAGGCCCTTTCCCGACCGAGCTGAAAGACGAAATGGGCGCGCACATCGCCCAGGTCGGCCACGAGTTCGGCGCCACCACCGGCCGTCCGCGCCGTTGCGGATGGTTCGACGCCGTCGTCGCCCGCTATTCCGCCATGGTCGGTGGCATCAATGAATGGGCGCTGATGAAGCTCGATGTCCTCGATGCCGTGGAAACGATCAAGGTCTGCGTGGCGTACGAAGTCGACGGCGAGCGCGTCGCCAGCGTACCGGCCAGCATTCGCAAGCTGGAACGCTGCACCCCGGTCTACGAGGAATTCAAGGGCTGGAACACGCCGACCACCGGCTGTACCAGCTGGGACGAGCTTCCCGGGCAGGCGAAGGCCTACGTGAAATATCTCGAAGAGCTGACCGGTGTTAAGGTGTCGATCCTCTCCGTCGGTCCCAAGCGCGAAAGCACGCTCCTGCTCGATCGATAAAGGATTCCGCAGAACACGCGGATCGACGCGGAACCAGCCTGTTTTTTCTGCGTAATTCTGTGTTTTCTGCGGTTAATTCCGTTATCTTCTGCTCCGATGACTGTTGACCCCAAGAGCCTGGAAAAGATACCCCGCCATGTGGCCCTAATCATGGACGGCAACGGGCGCTGGGCCCAGAAGCACGGCCTGTCGCGGATCGAGGGGCACAAGGAGGGTGCGCAGTCGGTCCGGGCCGTCCTGCGTGCCGCCGCCAACGCAGGGGTCGAGTTCGTCACGGTCTACGCCTTCAGCACCGAAAACTGGAAGCGACCGCCGCAGGAGGTCGACGGGCTGATGAAGCTTTTGATCAGCTCGCTCAACGCCTACGAACAGGAGCTGCACGACAACCGCATCCGCCTGCGGGTCATGGGCCAGTTCGAGCGCCTGCCCCTCCCCGTCCGCATGCGCCTGCAGAAAACCATCGACGCTACCAAGAACTATACCGATCACACCTTCATCATTGCCCTGAGCTACGGCTCGCGCACGGAGATTGCTGATGCCGCCCGGAGGATCGCGGACGAGGCCAAGGCCGGCCGGCTGGACCCGAAAAAAATCGACGAGCAGACCATCGCCGACCATCTTTACCTGCCTGATGTACCCGACCCTGAACTGATGATCCGCACCAGCGGCGAACTGCGACTCAGTAACTTTTTATTGTGGCAACTCTCCTATTCCGAGTTCTACATTACCGATACGTACTGGCCGGATTTCCGCGAGGAGCAGTTCTACGAGGCTCTGGCGGCGTTCAACGGCCGTGACCGGCGGTACGGCGGAGTGAAATAGAGAGGAACATTTTTTCTAATGGACAAGAAAAGGATCACTATCGGCCTCTCGATCGCCACCGTGCTCATTATTCTGATGTGCGCGGTGCCTTCGGGCAATCCGGTATGCCTGCTTGCCCTGCTGGCGGTGTGCGGCATGGCCACCTGGGAATTCTACAATCTGCTCAAGGCCGGCGGCATCGTGGCCTCCCGGAAATGGGGCACCATTGCCGGACTTGTTTTCGTGAGCGCCACCTGGTTCTACATGAAGGAAGTCAAGGACACTGTCTTCCTCACTCAGCAGCTTCCTCCCGACACGGTGCTGTGGGCGATCATGCTGCTGGCGGTGGTGTCGATCTTTTTCCGCATTCTCGCCTACCCGGACATGCGCTATGGCCTCAATAACGCCCTCGGTACGTTGCTCGGGCTGATGTACGTGCCCTTTCTGTGGAGCTTCTTCATCCGCGTCTTTCTAAGCGGCAGTCCCGGAAATCCGGCGTGGGCGGCCTTCTACCTGCTGCTCTGCACGAAGATGTCCGACTCCGGCGGCTACTTCATCGGCACCCGCTTCGGCAAGAACAAGCTGGCCCCCGTGATCTCGCCCAAGAAGAGCTGGGAAGGTCTTGGGGGCGGCGTTCTGTTCTGTCTGATCGTTAACATGGCCTGGCTCGTTCTGTCCGGCGGGAAGCTGGGCGGCTTCAGCTTCGGATTCGGCGACGCTGTCGCACTCGCCGTGCTGATCCCGATCGTCGGCACCGCGGGCGATCTGGTGGAATCGATGTTCAAGCGCGCTGTCGACGTCAAGGATTCCAACACCATGATCTACGGGCTCGGCGGCATTTTAGACATGATCGACAGCGTACTGTTCACCGCCCCCCTGCTCTACATCTACATGAAATTCGCCCTCGTCAATTAATCCGCATACAAGGTTTCATTCACTTTTCAACCAAGGTAATCCATGCTCGATATACTCTACATTATAGTCATGATGCTTTTCCTGTTCGGGATCACGATTTTCGTCCACGAATGGGGTCATTTCATTGTCGCCCGCAAGCTGGGCCTGGTGGCGGAAACCTTCTCGATCGGCATGGGGCCCGCTCTATGGCAGAAAGAGATCAACGGCGTGGTCTACAAGATCGGTGCCTTCCCCATCGGAGGCTATGTCTCGCTCCCGCAGCTTGACCCCGAAGGCATGGAAAAGGTGCAGGGCAGCAACGAAGCCGACCGCAGGAAGCTGCCGGACGTGTCGCCATGGAAGAAAATCGCCGTATCGGTGGCAGGGCCGCTGTGCAACATTCTGTTTGCCCTGCCGCTGGCTCTGCTGGTCACTTTTGCCGAACCACCGCCCAGCCACACCATCATCGGTTATGTGGACACCAACTCGGTCGCCTATGCGGAAGGGCTGCGCGCCGGCGACCAGATCGAGGCGGTAAACGGCGACAAGGTCACCGACTGGTATGGCATCATGTCGGAGGATATCCTGGCCAAGGAACGCGGTACGGTAGCCCTGACGGTCCGCTCCGGAGAGGAAACCAAAACATTTGACCTTCCATCCGAAGCGACGCTGACCAACATGTCACCGGCCATGTTGCCGCTGATAGCGCAGGTCAACCCCAAGGATCCTGCCGGTATCGCCGGCATGGAAACCGGCGACCTGGTCACGAAGATAGACGGGAAACCGATCAAGTGGTGGCACGAGCTTTCGGAAACGCTGCAGGATTACGACGGCGTACCGACCACCATCACCGTGCTGCGTAACGATGAACCGGTCACCATGAACATCACGCCGAAATACACCACGGAGTATGGCCTGAACAAGGTGGTGATTGGCGTCACACCCGGCGACCCGGGCATGCTTCCATGGACAATGGAAGGTAACATGTTCCAGCAGGTCGGCAACGACGGTTCCAAGATATTCCGGCTGCTGAAGGCGCTCACCACCAAGTCCGAAGCCAAGAGTGCCGCTCAGTCGCTCGGCGGTCCGGTTGCCATCTTTACGATGATCTGGTTTGCACTCAAGCTCGGCATCTTCCACGCCATCGGCCTGATCCGCTTTATCAACATCAATCTGGCGGTGCTCAACCTGCTGCCGATCCCCGTGCTGGACGGCGGCCACATCTGCTTCGCGTTATGGGAAGGCATCACCCGCCGCAAGGTCCATCCGAAGGTGGTCGGTGCACTGGTCAATATCTTTGCGGTACTGCTGATTACGGCCATGGTCTTCCTGTCGTGGCGGGATGCCGACCGCAACTGGGGCATCAGCCGCATGTTCAAGAAAGCGCCTGTTGAGCAGGTCGAGGAACCGCCGCAAGCGGAAACGCAAAACGGCGAATAGATTGGATCGAACGGCGGATGAATCGTGTTTTACAGGGCGGGAATGGTTGCAGACCTTCCCGCCGATAACCGGGATTTGAGACAGCCAAAACCGGCGTGCAGGTAGGCTCAACCATGCCCACCCTGCAATGATTCCAGATTTAAACCGGTTTCATTAAATGCCGGACCTTCGATGCACTCATATCGGGATTCGACATTCCTCAATCGATGCCCGATATTTTCTTCCATGAAACGGATCTACAAGAGAACGCCGCTCTTCAACCTCAAGCAGCTGGGAACGCTGGCTTTCGCGGCCTTCGTTGTTTACGTTGCTTTCAGGATTCTCACGCCGCCGAGCGAGGAGCTTATGCATCTTCGCTCCCCGGACGGTACGAAGACCGCGCGCCTGCGCCGCTACTTCTATTTCGACGGTCAACCCTCCTACAAGATCTACTACCGGGAGGATGAAAAGTTTGCCTGGCTGGGACTGTACCACCTGCCGGCGTACACCAACATCCCGCCCGAATCGGCGGAACCCGCCATCGCATGGACCGATGATTCACGACGGCTCGATTTCTTCATGAACGGCACCTCCATCTGGCATCACGTCTTTGAAGCGAGGTAGGGCGTTTTCTACGAAAGCGCCGGGCAGACAGCACCCGGAAACTTGCGGACGGCTCGTCGAGCCGTCCCTGCCACATGCATTCATCCCTTACAGATACAAACAAAATAATTCCTCCCCCGCTTCGTTATACAGGTGTAACGGAAAAGCAACCGAAGGAGGTATGAAACCATGAATACAAAAACCGCAACTCTCGCAATGCTTGCAACGATCAGTGCTGTCGCCTTCTCCGCCAACGCACAGATGCAGGAACGCAACCGACAACCCATCCGGCAACCGGCCGGCTTCAAATGTCCGGTCTGTGGAAGCCCCTGCATCAGCAAGGCCGAAATTACGAAGCAGCACAGACCGCGTCTGCAGGCCAACGCCAGACAGCAGCAGTTTGGACCAGATCGGGCACCGCAGGCACGCCGGCATCAAGCGGCTATGGGTGCCGGAGCAAACGAGCCGGCGGCGAAACCGCTCCGCAACCGGCAGCAACGTCAACTGCGGTTTGACATCAATCGTGACGGCACGTTGTCACCCGCCGAACGCGCTGCGCGTAAAGCCTACCGCGATGCGTTAGCCGCTACGGATGAAGCGCCGCGTGCCGACCGAACACAGCGGCCGCCTATCGAAGAATAAGATCCATCACATACGCAGGCGATACACGGATGCATACCCCTCAGGTTCGTGTGTCGCCTGTTCTTTTTGCGGATGCAAAATGCCCTATTCAAGAAAATAGTTGTAGTCGCGCGCTTCCTTGCTCTCGATGACTTCCATGGCGTCCTCGGGGCTCAGAGCGGCCATGAGGCGGGTGCGTATGGATTCATCGCGCACCATGGCTGAAAGGCTGGCCAGCACCTTGAGATGCATGTCCTTCTTTTCCTCGGGTGTTACGATCAGCATGATCAGCTTTACCGGTTCTCCGTCCGGCGCATCGAAATCGATTCCATCGCGCAGAATACCCATCACGCCCTCGATCGCCGGTCCCTTTTCGATGCGGCCATGCGGCAGCGCAATCCCCTTGCCCATGGCAGTCGACACCTCTTTTTCGCGGGCGACGACGGAATTGTAGAGCGCCTCCTCGCTGATGTGTTCCACGCGGTGGGTCTTCATCAGAAAAGCGACGAGCTGCCGGATGGCATCCCATTTATCGAACGGCTTGAGATCAACCACAATGAACTCCTCGGCAAGGAATTCAACCAGTCGCTGCCGGTCGCGGTTGGCTTCGCCTGAACGCACCAGCGCGGCCTTGGTGCAAAATGGACCGACAATTTCGGCGACGGTAACACCCGCCAGGATGATGGCGCTTACCGTCTGTTTGATCTCATTGGGGATGTAGGCATCGTTGCTCAGCAGAATGACCAGACCGATGGCGATACCGGACTGCGGATACAGTGCGAACGACATGTTCTGCCAGATGCGCGAAGAACATTTCCCAAGCAAGCCGCCCAACGCGGCACCGATGCTCTTGCCCAGCACGCGTCCGCAGATATAAACCGTCGCAAGCAAACCAACCGCCAGCATGGCGTCGATATGGAGCGAAACACCGGCCAGCGTAAAAAAGCAGACGTACAGGATCGGTTCCAGCGGAACGAGCGTCGTGAGCTGCCGTTCCGCCACGGACGAACTGTTGCCGAGGAAAACCCCGAAGAACAGATTGACGAGCAGCGGACTCAACTGCAGATACGACGACAGCCCGTCGAGCAGCATGATCGCCAGCAGGATGGTGGTGAAATCGTGGAACTTCGGTTTGCTCACGACAAATTTGCAGATCCAGCCGGTCGACAACCCCAGCAGGGTCGCCCCCGCCAGATGATAGGCCGCCAGAATCAGCGCATCATCGACCTTCCCCGAAGTGGCGCCGCTCTCGTAGTAGGATGCCACGAAGGTGCGCATCATGACGAAGAGCAGGATGGCGAGGATGTTGTTTAACGCGACGGCCGAAATCAGGGTTTTGACGAACGGGCCTTTTGCGCGCATCTCGCGGATCAAGGCAATGGTGGTTGCGGGTGCGGTGGAGGCCGCAATGGCTCCCAGCAGGCAGGTCGTCGGCCAGTCCATGCCGAAGAGACGCGCAGCAACCATCACCATCATGACGCTGCATCCCACCTCCAGCAGGGAAATGGAAATGATCCGACGCAGGGAGTTGTGAATGCGGCGGTACGAAAGATGCCCGCCGATGCTCACCGCCACCAGACTCATGGCGAAGGTGGCAATGGGCTGGAGGTCTTCCAGCTGTTCATGCGTGCCGATCAGCCCCAGACACGCAGGACCTACTACGACGCCGCCCAGTATGTTGCCGGTGACATGGGGCAATCGTATCAGTTTGGCAACCCAGCCGCCGAAAAAACCGGCCGATACAAGAATTCCCATCACCAGAAACGGACTCATGTGTCCGGAGTGAATAATTGAATCAGCGATCTGTTTCAGTGCGTCCACATTGGTTTCCTTTGCTGGGTATCCATTTCCAGTTGCTTGCGCGCGAGTCTGGCAAAGCACGCCGCCTCATTCGAGGAAATAGTTAAAGCCGCGCGCCTCTTCGCTTTCGATAACATCCATGGCATCTTCAGGGCTGATTGCGGCAATGAGCCGGTTGCGGATCGTTTCGTTGGATACCATGGCGGACACGCTGCCCATAACTTTCAGGTGCATATCGGCTTTCTTTTCCGGCGTTGCAATCAGCATGATCAGTTTTACGGGAAGTCCGTCCGGCGCGTCGAAGTCCACGCCCTCCCGGCAGATGCCGATGACCCCCTGGATGTCGCGACCTTTCTTGATGCGGCCATGCGGGATGGCAATTCCTTTCCCCATTCCCGTAGACATCAGCTTTTCTCGTTCAACGATGGTCTGGTATAGCTCCTCGAGTGTAATGTGTTCAACCCGGTGTGTGCGCATCAGGAATGTGGTGAGCTGGCGGATGGCGTCCCACCGGTCCGTCGCCTTCAGGTCGACCATGATGAACTCCTCGGCCATGAACTCAACCAGCCGTTGGCGATCGCGGCCGTTCTCCTTCGACCGTATCAGTGCGGCTTTCGTGCAGAAGGGACCGACAATTTCGTTGACGGTAACGGCGGCCAATATGATGGCACCGACTGCACGGGTCATTGTTGCGGGAATGTTCTCGTCTCCATCGAGCAGGATCACCAATCCGATTGCCACCCCCGCCTGGGGAACCAGCGAAAAGGACATGTTCTGCCAGATCCGCTTGGAACATTTTCCGACGAGGCCACCCAGCGCGGCGCCCGCCCCCTTGCCGACGAGCCGCGCCAGAAGATAAATGAAGGCCAGGCCGCCCACTTCCTTCAATGATGACAGGTGCAGCGATGCCCCGGCCAAGGTGAAGAAGCAGACATAGAGAATGGGTTCCAGGGGTTCCAGCGTGGTCAACTGCTTTTCGGCCACTTCAGAGCTGTTGCCCAGAAAGACTCCGAAAAACAGATTGACCAGCAGCGGACTCAAACCGAGATAGGCAGCCAGCCCGTCGCAGGCCATGATCGCCACGAAAATGGTGCTGAAATCGTGAAACCGCGGCTTGCTGACCAGAGTCTTGCTGATCCAGCCGGTCAGAAAGCCGAGCAGGAGGGCTCCAAGCAGGTTGTAGACAGCGAGGAACAGGGCATCGCCCAGTTCATGCATGGCCTCGCCGCTCTTGAAGTATGCCGACAAGAAGGTACGCATCATTACGAAGAGCATGATGCAGGCAATGTTGTCGAGGGCGACCACGGAAACCAGTGTCTTTACAAAGGGTCCCTTGCAGCGCAGCTCCCGGATTAATGCCAGCGTCGTACCCGGCGCAGTGGCGGCCGAAATGGCGCCCAGCATGAGTGCAACCGGCCAGGTCAGGTGGAACAGTCGTGCCACGGCCACCACCACGCTTACGCACAGGAACACCTCCATGGCGGAGATGGCAACGATGCGCCGCAGGGAGTTGTGAATGCGTCGATAGGACAGATGACCGCCAATACTCACGGCGATCAGGCTCATGGCAAAGGTCGACAGCGGCTGCATGGCAAGCATTTCGCTGTGGGTGCCGATGATTCCGAGGCAGGCGGGCCCGACGACGATGCCGCCGAGAATGTTGCCGGTGATATGCGGCAGATGCAGACGACCCGCGACCCATCCCCCGATTGCGCCTACCAGGATCAGAATGCTGACTACCAGGAATGGGCCCGGATGACCGTCATGGATCGTTGAATCGATCACATGTTGAAACGCTTCCACATATTCCCCTTCAACCGGGCGGCGTGCCCTTCGGATTGTGGATCATTGTGGCAGAGCGCAAAAGGGTTGGCAAGGAATCAGGAAGCGATCCGGACAATCCGCCTAGGCATCCGGCGTCTCGGGCGAGATGTCGTAATTTTTACCCAGCAGCGCCTTGATGGCAAATACCCACACCGAGACCATGCCCCATCCCAGACCGAACAACACGCCGACATCAATGATGCCGTGCCAGGGTTGCGGAGTGTGGTGGACCGCGATGATCAGACAGATGATGCCGGTGGTCAGTGAATAAGCCACGATCTTGCGCTTGCGCGTGGCGTAGAAGTATCCCATGCAGAACAGCGGGGCGAAAACCACGCGAATCAGCGTCGGATTCTTCATAATGTAGAGCGCCCGGGCAGCGGCTCGGGGGGAAAACCGCAGCTGGAATCCCTTGTAACCTTCCGCATAGCCCATGAATACCAGGCACAGCACCAGACCCGCCCAGTGATACCAGGCCAGCGGACACTCCTCCATTTTCCGTGCATAGGGATAGAGCCGCACCAGCGCACTGGTAAACAGCCAGCTAAGCCCGACAATACCCCAGACTGCACCGATTTTACCGAGAAGGGTGTAACCACCAGACTGATCATTCATGACGCAAATTTATCCTGTTTACTGCTCGATCAATAAAAGTGGAAACTGTACCAGCCAATCGGCAGGAGAGAAGTATCAATAAGCTTCAATTATATTGGCACGCCGATTGCTATATAGCTTATACAATCATCTCCTCCTCACCAGGCGGTGAGTTGGTTCCGAACCAGCTCACTGCCTGTTTTCTTTTCCACCCATTCGAGCAGCTGACGCGACCGGGGAGAATCATCCTTTTTCAGGATAACCACGGCATTCTTGCGTAATTGTGTGATTCCCGCGTAGGAAACCGCGTTTCCCTTGATTAACCGACGCAGTTCAGCTGTCGGGGTTTTGAGCAGCCATTCCAGGTCCACCGGTATGCGTGTGTCGATTTTATCGCGCGGCGGACAGACCACCGAACACCAGTCACAGCCGAACAGCCAATCCTCAATCATGTCAGCTTCCTTGCGATTCAGCACCCCACGCTTCTCAATAGTGAGATAACTGATACATATGGGCGCATTGATCGGCTCCCCGAACTGGATCGCCCCTGTCGGGCATTTTTTAATGCAGGCAAGGCAGTCGTCGCAGGAAAAAGGCATCCTCGGTTCGAGAATCACCTCCGGCAGCTCGGCATCCGTAAACAGGCAGCCGATGAATACGCGTACGTTGGTGCGATCGGGAACCCGCAACAGATCGTTTCCTCCGCGAATACCCAGCCCGCCCACGGTTGCAAACAGCCGTTCGTAGACCGCCCTGGTGTCCACGGCAGCTTCGGTCTGGATGCCCTCGCCCAGTAAATCCTTCAATTCGGCCAGCATCGCCTGCCCGTTCGCGTGATAGTCGATCTCCTTGGCGTAGGCGGAAATGTAGCCCAGCAGCGCATCCGGCTTCGGATCCGGAAACGGGTGGACGGCTTCGGGGCTGCCCCAGTTGTTGGTGAATGCGATTACAATGACCGATTTCGCGAACGGGAAGGTCTGCCACGGATCCGCCTTATCCGGATAGAGGCGCGCCAGATAGTCCATCTCGCCATGCATTCCGGCCTTCAGCCACGCGGAAACGAGCGCGTTGTTTTCCTCCACCCGCTGCCGGAGGATCGGATTGTCCATCCGGATGCACGCCGCCGAATGCGCGCCGATCCGTTCGGTCGCCTCCTTCAACCAGGGTTTGAAATCCTCTTTATTCATTTTGCGCTCGATACTGAAAAGCGGTAGCAAATGTAGTGAACATGAACGCTGGATTGAAGATCATATTCGTTTTCGTGGATGGATTCGGTATCGGCACGGACGATCCCGCAATCAATCCGCTTGCCGGCGGACGGTTTCCCGTGCTCGAACGACTGATCGCCCGTTCCATACCACTGGATGCCTGTCTGGGCGTGGGCGGATTGCCGCAAAGTGCAACGGGACAGGCATCGCTGCTTACGGGGATCAATGCACCCATGGCCATGGGCCGCCATATCGAAGGATTCCCGCCCCCCGCGCTTAAAAAACTGATCGAGCACGAAAATCTCTTCTCAAAGCTGCGCAAGCTCGACAAGCGCTGCACCTTTGCCAACTGCTATCTGAACATCGATGCGAACCAGATCCCTCCACGCCGGAAATCGGTGACCACCGTCATGACCCTCTCCGCCCTGGGGCATGTTCGGGGCAACGCCGAACTGGACCACGGCAAAGCCGTGTGCCACGACATTACCCGGGAAACCATGTACGCCCGCGGCTACAAGGGACCGCTCGTCGCTCCGGAAGAAGCGGCTGAACATCTGATCGCCATAGCCGAAGAAAACGATCTGACGCTGTTTGAGCATTTCCTGACGGATCGCGCCGGCCATTCAGGCGACCTCGCCGTCGCCCGGCGCTGTCTGGATACGCTGGAACGCTTTGTTTCCGTTCTGGAGCGGTTTGCCGACACATCGGGACGGCTCGTCCTGCTGACAAGCGATCATGGCAATATCGAGGATCTCTCGGTGCGTACCCACACACGCAATCCCGTCCCACTGATCGCCATCGGGGAGCAGGCGGATTCATTCCGGACCGCCGGCAGCCTGTGCGATGTGGTACCTGCCATCATACGCCTCTACGAATCTTGATTGCTGTCCCGCAGGCAGGTATGTTCGCTGGATGACTGATCTATCCGAGAAGAGACCCGATTGGGACGAATATTTCATGGACATAGCGCACGTCGTTGCGCGGCGCGGAAATTGTTCGCGAAGGAAGGTGGCGGCGGTAATCGTGAGTGACCGCCGCATCATTTCCACGGGCTACAACGGCACACCGCGCGGCATCACCAACTGCTGCGACGGAGGCTGTCCACGATGCTCCAGCGATGCACCATCGGGCGGCAGTCTCGGGGACTGTATCTGCGCCCATGCCGAGGAAAATGCGATCGTGCAGGCCGCCTACCACGGGATCTCGGTGCGTAACAGCGCCCTCTATTGCAATCTCAGCCCGTGCCTTATGTGCACAAAAATGATCATCAACGCCGGCATCAAGGAGGTGGTCTATGAAACCGAATACCACTTCACCGACCAGGCGAAGGAACTCTTCCGGGAAGCCGGCGTGATATGCCGGCAGTTCAAGAGATAAGCCATGCTGAAATGGTTAGGATCCATTCTGGTTTCAGCGCTGATAGTCGGTTCCGCCGCTGCGGACGACTATTCCGACTGTTTCGTATCCGGCGAGGTGGTGGAATACGGAATCTATTGGCTGGGCATACCCATTGCCTGGTCGACCACGACCACGGAAACCGTCGTTGAAGACGGCCGTGAACTGTTCCACATAACCCTGATTGCCCAAACCTACAGTGCCTACAGGCATATATTCGAAGTGGAAGATAAGACCGAGGTATGGATCGATCCCGCAACCGCCCTGCCTGTCCGTCACGACTGGATCATCAACGAGGGATCCATCCACAAAAGCCATCTGACAACCTTCTACCACGACAAGAAAATCGCAATCTTCCAGGACCGCATCAGTAAGGACATCCGGGAGGTTCCGATCGAAAGCAACACGCAGGAAATATTCAGTTTTATCTACGGAAGCCGGAATGCTGATATCGAAGAACTGGCGGCACAGAAGCATCGTCTGCTGGTCACCGGTAAACTGTATGACCTTACCATCAGGATCAAGGATGAGGATCGGATCAAAGTCGACGAATACGGAAAGGTGCCCAGCATTGAAATCGAGCCTATAGCCGATTTCGATGGCATTTTCCTGCGCAAGGGGAAAGTGTTCTTTTGGGTTTCAAAGGAAAAGCGCCGTGTGGTTACATGTATAAAAGCCAGGGTCGCAGTCGGAAGCATTACGGCGAAGCTGCAGTCGGTATCCGGCGAAGGTAAAGGATTTTGGAACAAGACAAACTAATGGAGCGTGCATGAGTGGAATAGTGGGAGTCATTCCCTCGCGGTGGGGCTCGACCCGGTTTCCCGGCAAGAGTCTGGCGATGATAGCGGGCAAACCGATGATCCAGTGGGTTGCGGAACGGGTGAGCCAGGCGGAAAAACTCGATGCCGTGATTGTGGCCACCGACGACCGGCGAATAGCGGACTGCGTGCAGGATCTCGGTCTGGCGGATGTCACGGTCGCGATGACCCGCTCCGATCATCCCTCCGGCACGGACCGAATCGCGGAAGCAATCCAGAATCTCGATGTCGATGCCGTCATCAACGTTCAGGGCGACGAACCGTTGATCGATCCGGCCCTGATCAATGAGCTGGCCGAGGTCATTTCATCGGATGATTGGGACATGGCAACAGCAGCCACCCCTATCAAGGACGACATCCAGATCAACGATCCATCTGTCGTCAAGGCACTTTTCAACCGGCATGGCCAGGCGCTCTACTTTTCGCGTTCCACCATTCCGCACATCCGCGAGCCTGAAGGCGTTGCCAAGACGGGTATCTACTGGCGGCATATCGGTATCTATGCCTACCGCCGAGACTACCTCCTGAAACTCGTCGCCGAACCGCCCTGCAAAATCGAAAGTCTCGAAAAGCTGGAACAGCTGCGGGCACTGGATATGGGTTGCCGCATGAAGGTGATCCAGACCGAGGATTTCGGCATCGGTGTGGACACCCCATCCGACGTCGCCAAGGCGGAAACACTTTTGAAACAGCTCAGTGGGTAACCACAATATACTCTTGCAGCACGAAATCCCAAATCTCATCCTTTGCGAGCTTTGCGCATTTTGTGGTTAAATAAATCGTATGCATACAGGACATCGTTATGACAAAGACAGTTAACGTTAGCGGCGTGAAGTTCGGCGGGCAAAACCCGCTGGCGCTGATTGCCGGGCCATGCGTGATCGAAAGCCGCGAAAGCTGCATGGCGATTGCCGACAGGATGGTAAAACTGGCGAAAAAACAGAACATCCCCTACATCTTCAAGGCGTCATATGACAAGGCCAACCGGACCTCGATCAACTCCTATCGCGGCCCCGGTATTTCAAAGGGACTGGAAATCCTGGCCGAGATCCGGGAAAAATACAACGTACCTGTGTTGACGGATGTGCACAGCATCGAGGAAATACACATTGCCTCGAAAGTGGTGGACATCATCCAGCTGCCCGCCTTTCTCATTCGCCAAACGGATCTGGTTGTGGCCGCCGGCGAGAGCGGTGCAGTGGTGAACGTCAAGAAGGCGCAGTTTGCCGCGCCCTGGGACATGAAAAACGTGGTCAGGAAAATCGAGGAAACCGGCAACAGGAAGATCCTGCTCACCGAACGCGGCGCATCCTTCGGCTACAATACACTGGTGGCCGATATGCGCAGCCTGATCATCATGCGTGAACTGGGTTATCCCGTGATCTTCGATGCTACCCATTCCGTGCAGTCGCCCGGTGGCCAGGGCGACTCATCCGGCGGAGATGGCCGGTTTGCCCCCTACCTCGCCAAGGCGGCTACCGCCGTTGGCATTGACGGCCTGTTTATTGAAACCCACCCCGATCCGGCCAATGCCTTGTCGGATGGGCCCAACATGATTCCATTGAATCAGATGTCAGCATTATGGAAAAAACTGGTGGCGATCGACCAGGTCAAATAAGGATACAGCCATGAGCGAAGAAACAACACATTCCGGTCTGACCCTGCTGAAGAAGGGTGAAACGCGCTATCCGACCTCGCCCGATGAAGCTGAACTGGAAACCTTTGAAAACGCCAACCAGCAGCGCAACTACTGGATCCAGTTTAAGACGTCGGAATTTACGTCCCTCTGCCCCATCACCGGGCAACCGGACTTTGCAACGATCACCATCGACTACATCCCGGACCAGCTGTGCGTGGAGAGCAAGTCGCTCAAGCTCTACCTGTTCTCCTTCCGCCAGATGGGCACGTTCTATGAGGAAATCGTCAACCGGATCTATACCGATCTGCATGAACAGCTCAAGCCGCGCAGGCTGGTGGTGAATGGGGACTTTACCGCACGCGGCGGCATCACCTCGTCGGTGAAGATTGATTCAGCGGAAGCGTGACCTGTGCATGGAGGGTCGCCGGCCTCGGGGACCTTGGACGGCGACGCCGCTGTCCCTCCACCTTCCGCTACACGATAACAATTGTTCCTACCCGCCCGAATAGATGCAGACATTGGTAGGGTTTTCCTTCACCACCACCTGGCAGAGTTGCTGAAGCTTCGGCTTTATCTCATTCCAGAACCATAGCGCAATGAATTCGGCCGTTGGATTTTCCAATCCTTCAATCTCGTTCAATACCTTGTGGTCCAATCGACTGATGAGCGGTTCGACCACTATCCGGAGATCGTTGTAGTCCAGCACCCAGCCCAGTTTGGGATCCAGCTCATCCTCGACATGAATCTCGATGTAATAGGTGTGGCCATGCATGTTGGCGCACTTGTGCTCCGGCGGCACATTGGGCAGCCAGTGCGCCGAGTCGAACTTGAACTCCTTGTAGATCTTCATTTTCGGCATGGATCGGACTCCGTACTACGATTGCTTATTGCTTATTGCTTATTGCTTATTGCTTATTGCTTATTGCCTGGATCTTCTGCGGTCCGGAAGATGAGTCAAGACGAAATACGTAACACGCAGTAAGGTCACACATATTCACGCGGGTCGCTTTGACCAACTTCTCTAAATCCTTTCAACCGCAACAAACACGAATCGCACCTTCCGCAGGCACGTCCGTCGGGAGCCGGATCGTAACAGCTGGTGGTCTTAGCGTAATCGACGCCCAGGTCCAGTCCCAGTTTGATGATTTCGGCCTTGGTCAGACGGATCAGCGGGGTGTGTATCTTCAGTATCTGCCCTTTCACACCGGCGACAGTCGCGAGGTTTGCCACCTTCTCAAAGGCCTCAATAAACTCAGGGCGGCAGTCCGGGTAGCCGCTATAATCAAGCGCGTTTACCCCGATGAAGATGTCGTTTGCGCCAAGCACTTCGGCCCAGGCCAGGGCATAGGAAAGAAAAACCGTGTTGCGGGCGGGCACGTAGGTAACTGGGATCTCTTCAGTCAACTCCTCCACGGCATCGTGCTTCGGGACATCGATGTCCGCCGTCAGCGCGGAACCGCCAAAGGCACGCAGGTCGATCTCCACCACGTGGTGCTGCGCAGCCATCGCTGCAGCCTGCAGGGTCGCGCAATCAAGTTCGATGGCATGTCGCTGTCCATAGCGGAAGGACATGGCATAGATGTCAAACCCTTCCGCCCGGGCGATCGCCATCACCGTGGCCGAGTCCAGCCCGCCGCTCAGCAGCACCACCGCTTTCTTGCGTCCGTCCATCAGAGCATTTCCATCATCTTGTGGGTCTGGGGAATCACCCGGACATTCGGCATCACGCTGGCCACCTTGTCCTGCCAGCGAAGCAGCTGCTCACCGTTCGGCACGGCATCGGTTTTCGATGTTTTCGTCATGGGCTGGAGCACCACCAGCGTATCGACGCCGCCTGCTTTCTTGATCCCCTTGACGGCTTCCATCAGTTCTCCTTCGTGGGTTTCAGACGAAAGCACCATCTTCACAAACACCTCCACATCGAAGTCGCGGCAGGTTTTAAGGAACTGCCAGTGGGCGGGGAAGGTGTTGGGTTCCTTGGTGACGCTGGACAGCTTGACATCCATGGCCACGACATCGATCCACTCGATGATAGACTTGAGCTGCTGCGGAAGATCGCCGGCGGTTTCGAGATAGATGCTGTATTCATCCGCACACAGGTGCGGCAGCAGCTCACGCAGAAAATGGGCCTGCAGCAGCGGCGCGCCGCCCGTAAAGGAGATGCGCCGGTTTGTTCGTTTCCGGTCCACCTTATGGATCAGCTCCACGACCTGCTCGACTGTGAGCGGATTTTGAATCTGCTCGAACGTTCCCGAACCCGAATCCGATTCAACCATGACGGTTTCGGTACGGTCCGTGTTCGTATCGCAAAAGACGCAGGCCCGGTGGCAGCCGCAGAACCGGACAAACAGATGACGCTCGCCTACATAGGGGCCTTCGCCCTGAACCGAGCTGAATATTTCGGAAAAGTATGTCTTCATAGCTCAGACAAAGTACCCGACCAGTTCGGAAAACGAAGCAAAATATACGTCCGGCTTGTATCCGCGTTCCTCCCCGAACCCGTAACGGACAAAAGCGCTCCTGATACCCGCATTTTCCGCCACTGCCAGATCCGTGTAGTGATCGCCTATCATCCAGGCAGTAGACGGTGCCAGTCCGGACAGCTCGCAGCATCTGTAAATGCCATCAGGTTGCGGTTTGAGCCCTTCGACATCCCCGCCTCCGATGATGGCCGTGAAGGCTTCCGCAATGCCGAAGTGACGCAGGATATCACGGCTGGGATCGCCCGGCTTATTGGTCAGCACGGCCAGTTGATGCCCGGCTCCGTCCAGTTTCCGGATCCCCTCCTCCACGCCGTCGTAGAGCCTGGTGTGTATGGTCAGGTGGGAATAATAGTACGACTTGTTGATGGCGATGGCTTCATCCAGATCCACATCCGCTCCCTGGAGCGAACCCTCAACCAACCGGCGCACACCGTTTCCGATGTAACCGACGACGGTTTCCAGGGGCAGCGGTTCCATGCCGTAATGGCCCCGCATATGGTTGATGCCAGCCGCGAGATCCGCACGGGAATCAATCAGGGTTCCATCAAGATCAAAGATCAAGAGCTGCGAATCCATCAATCATCCCGCGTCAGGTTCATCAGTTCACTCCAGGTATGGATCGTGATATCCACGGGAAAATCCACTTTCTGGCCGTTATCGACAGCGACGACGCAGGCCCCGGCTCCGCGGGCGGCCTGCACGCCGATGAGCTGGTCTTCGAACACCAGAGTCTTGAGCGGATCAACACCCAGCTTCTGGATCGTACGCTCGATCATCTCGGGATCCGGCTTGCGGTTGATTACCTCGTCCGCCGTGGTGATACACTCGAAATACTTCATTAAACCAGCTTCCTCCAGCGCCGGGCCGACAAACTCCATGGGAGAATTAGTCGCCAGCGCCATACGCTTTTTCCCGGCCCAGGCATCCAGGAATTCGCGTGCGCCGGCAAACGGCCTGGCTTCGAAGATTTCCCGGATGCGTCTGCGCTTATGCATCAGCACCTCATCCGGCACGAGCGATAGCCCGTGACGTTCATTGAGCTCCGATGCAAACCAGGTACTGTGTTTACTGAAGAACTCGCGATGCTCATCCGGCGTGATCCGATACCCGCTTTGGGCCAGCACTGCATCGGCAAACGCCTGCGCATGATACCGCTCCGAATCGATCAGTGTTCCATCCAGGTCAAATATGAAAGCGCTGTATTCCCTAAGTTTCATGATATCCCTATCTCTCAGAAACCTGGTCGCAGCCGTGCGGTCTACACCGCGTTGCACAACGTAAGGATCACCGCTTTCTGGGCGTGCAGCCGGTTTTCCGCCTCGTCGAAAACGATCGACTGCGGACCGTCGATCACCTCGGCCGTCTGTTCGCAGCCGCGGATGGCCGGCAGGCAGTTCATGAAAATGGCATCCGGTTTGGCATGCGCCATCAGTTCGGCATTTACCTGATACGGCATGAATTTGGCAATGCGCTCCTCTTCCTGATCCTTCGGAATATGGTAGCTCATCCACGAATCGGTATAAACCACGTCGGCATCCCTGATGGCTTCGACCGGATCGTCGGAAACAAAAACGGAACCGCCCGATTCCTGGCCGAAGCGTTCACAGTCGGCTACCACATCGGCACGCGGCGAAAAATCCTCGCCGGCCGGCGAGCCCACGCTCACGTGCATCCCCATCTTGACGCCGCCGAACATCAGCGAATGGGTGACGTTGTTGAAGCCGTCCCCGAGATACGCCAGCTTCAGACCGGCCGGATTCCCCTTCTTCTCCTCGATGGCCTGCAGGTCGGCGAGAATCTGGCAGGGATGGCTGTCGTCGGTCAGTGCGTTGATAACGGGCACTGTGGCGTAGTCCGCCATTTCCAGCAGGTCCTGGTGTTTGAACAGACGCGCCATGATGACATCCACGAATCTGGATGCCGTCTTGACGGAATCGCTGATCGTCTCCTTTCCACTGCCCATGGGCGAGGTACCGGTATGATAGTAAATCGCGTGCCCCCCCATCTGGCTCATGCCCGCCTCGAATGAAAGGCGTGTGCGCAGGCTCGGCTTTTCAAAGATCATCAGCAGCGTCTTGTGCGTCATGGCATTATGATACTTCTCGGGGCGGGACTTTACGTCCCTGGCCAGATCAAGTACCTGCCGGATTTTATCCGGACTCCAATCCTTTAATGAAATCAGGTGTTCCATGTTTTTTCCTTGTGATGATTGAAACGTGACGATTGAAGCGTGAAACGCGATTTCCCAGTCACGTTTCACAGTTCACTTTTCACATTCCAGGCTTATAGTCGTCGTAGTATTGATGGACCTCGTCCGCCCGCCCGAAGGTGGAAAGAATCAAGGCCGCGCGAATCCACATGCCGTTACGCATCTGGCGCCAGTAGACGGCGCGCGACTCGTTGTCGATTTCCGTGCTGAGTTCCTTGCGGCGCGGCATGGGATGCATGATCACCGCCGTATCCTTGATGATGTTCATGTGTTCCGCCCCGATCCAGAATTCCGACGCATCGGTGGTACTGGTCTGTCCGTCCGCATCCCATTCGTCCTGGATGCGCGTCATGTAGATCGCGTCCGCAATCGGCATGACCGATGCGAAATCCTTGGTAAGCACATACTTCGTTCCCGCCTGGTCCAGCAGATCAAGGATGTCCTGACCGATCTGCAACTGGTCCGGAGCCACGAAGTACAACGTCATATTCTTATAGAGCGACAGCATCCAGGCCAGGGAGCGCACCGTCCTGCCCCGCAGCAGATCCCCTACGAACACCACGCTTTTCCCGTCGAGACCGCCTATCTCCTCAAAACTGCGTGCCAGTGTGTAGACATCGAGCAGCGCCTGTGTCGGATGCTGGTCCGCGCCGGAACCGGCATTCAACACGGGAATTTCACGGTTCGTGTGCGCCAGCATCCAGGCCACGCGCTCGGCAAAGCCTCCGACCGGATGACGCATGATGATCATGTCGACGTATGAACTGAAGGTTCGCAGCGTATCCTCAGGCGATTCCCCTTTCACCTCGCTTGAGGTCTTCGTATCGCGCACATCCATGGTGTCCAGCCCGAGAATCTGGCAGGCGGCATTATGGGACAGGTAGGTGCGTGACGACGGCTGCGCAAAGTAGAGCATGGCCCGCTTATCGGACAACAGCGTCTTCAGGAAGTTTGCGCCTACCCGCCGCTTGTTGATCCGTTTAATGCGCGTCGCCAACGTACACAGCTTCTCCAGCTGCATGCGTGAAAACTGCTGCGCGATCAGCGTGTGCTGCGGTTTTGACTGGAAATAGAGGCCCTTTTCCTTCAGTGAAAGCGCCTTGAAATCCTTCCACGAAATATCACTCAGTTTCATTTCGTCCGACATGTTCACCCATCCCTTTCCCAATGAAGGGTGAATAATAACGTCCGCGCATTCAAAGTCCAGCATCCACGTTAAATCCATTGCCACATTTCGAGCAATTCCCTATTTTTTCGGCATGACAGATCCAATCGGCACCAACAGCACCCTCCGGGTAGACGGGGCGGTGCTGAAAGGCGTTGCCGCAGGCACGGCGAAGGTCGCCGACGCCCCGGTGAGCGCCCAGGCCCTGCTGTGTCTCGATATTTTCCAGCAGACGAAAACCAACGTGCTCTGGGTCGCCACTGATGTCCGCGAGATGGAGCGGCTGCATGAATCGCTTCGAACGCTTGCCGCAGGCAGGAGCGGCAGTCCCCATCTGTCCGCTGAGGGGAGTGATACCCCGCCATACCCGTTGCTTTTCCAGCCCATGGAAAGGGATCCCGCCGTTTTCGGTGAACACCTGAAGCTGGTGCAGCATCTCGCAGACGGGAAACCGTATATTATTGTTTCGTGCCCGCAAGCCATGGAGCAGGAGGTTCCGGCCTCTGTCAAATCGGCGGATGCAGTACGTACGCTGCATCCTGGTGAACAGCATGCACTTGATGCGCTGACTGCATGGATGTCGGATGCCGGCTATGACTTCGGCGTAGAAGTCTATTCCCAGGGCGAAGCCGCCCTTCGCGGCGGCATCCTCGACTGCTGGCCGCCGGGTGTGCCCCGCCCCGTCCGAATCGAGTTCTTCGGCAACGAGATCGACTCCATCCGTTATTTCGATGATCAGACCCAGTGCTCGGTCGAGAAAATAGACTCCATTCAGATTCCCCAGCTCGACTTCGGTTTTGCAGGAGATGAAACGTGCATGCTCATGGATCTGCTTCCTCCGAACACCCTGATAATGAGCATTGGGCCTGAGACACGGCGCCTAGCGGAAGAAGAGGGCCTGCTATGCGCCACGCACTCTGCGCCCGGCATGCTCATGACCGGCTTCGAGTTCTACGACACCGGCCTTCAGGCCGTCTCGTTTGATCTGCATCCGAAAGTCGCGGAACAGGCCCGGGCGCGCTTTGTCGAACAACGCTGCACCGATACGGCCGCTGGCTGGAATATCCATTTTTTCTTCGAGACCCGCGGGACAATGGCTCGTTTCCGCGAACTCTATGAAGGAATCGCCGGTCTGGATGCCTTGCAGCTCCATCATGGGGTTCTGCACGAAAGCGCCATTGATCATGCCCGAAAAATCCTGATCGTCACCGAGAGCGATTTCTATGCCTATCACACCAACCGCAGCGCCCATGCCCGCACCGCCCGACGCTTCCGAAGGCAGGAACGCGTATCCGAAGCAGCCGACATCCAGCCGGGCGACTTCGTCGTACACGTCGAACACGGCGTGGGCAGGTATCTCGGCATCGTGGAAACCTCGTTCAGCGGCCGCAGCATGGAGGTGCTGGCGATCGAATATGCCAAGGGCGAAAAGGTCTACCTCCCTGTTACCCAGGCGCATCTGCTGACCCGCTACAAGGGCATGGGCAAACAAACCCCGAAACCGCATACGCTCGGCGGCCGCAAATGGCGCAACGACAAGGAGAGCGCACAGGAAGCCGTCCAGGATCTGGCAGCCAAGCTGCTGCAGACGCAGGCGGAACGGCAGGCCCGGCGGGGATTCAGGTTTTCCAAGGACACCGCCCTGCAGGCCGAGTTCGAGGCGGCCTTCCCCTATACGGAGACCGCCGACCAGCTCTCCGCGAGCAATGAGCTAAAGCAGGATATGGAAAAGACACGCCCCATGGACCGGCTGCTGTGCGGCGATGTGGGCTTCGGAAAAACCGAGGTGGCCATGCGCGCGGCATTCAAGGCGGTGATGGACGGCATGCAGGTGGCCCTGCTTGTACCGACCACCGTGCTGGCGCAGCAGCATTACGACACCTTCACCGAACGCATGGCCGCCTTCCCCGTCCGCATTGACATGGTCAGCCGTTTCCGAACCCGTGGCCAGCAGAACAAAACGCTGCTCAACACTGCCGGGGGCGAGGTCGACATCCTGATCGGAACCCACCGGCTGCTGTCGAACGATGTTCGCTTCAGGAATCTCGGGTTGGTCGTCATCGATGAAGAGCAGCGCTTCGGTGTGGAAGCCAAGGAACACCTGAAGGAACTGCGCAGGCAGGTGGATGTCATCACCATGTCGGCCACGCCGATTCCCCGCACGCTCTACATGAGCCTGACCGGCGTGCGTGATCTCAGCACCATCAAGACGGCCCCGCAGGAACGACAGCCGGTCGACACCAATGTGATCCCTTACGACGAGGAGATTATTACTGAAGCCATCCGCATGGAACTGCACCGCGGCGGGCAGGTTTTCTATCTTCACAACCGCGTTAAAACCATTCATCTTGCTGACAACCGGCTGCGCGCACTGGTACCGGAGGCCCGCATCGCCGTCGCCCACGGCCAGATGGGCGAAAAGGAGCTGTCGGAAATCATGCATGCCTTTGTGCAGGGCCGCTTCGATGTACTTCTCTGCACCACCATTATCGAAAGCGGTGTAGACATCCCGAACTGCAACACGATGATCGTCGAAAACGCGGAACGCTTCGGCCTTTCCGATCTCTACCAGCTGCGCGGACGCGTGGGACGCTCAAACCATAAAGCCTTCGCCTATCTGATGCTCTCACCCGGCGGTGACATGATCGACGCGGCACGTGACCGGATGAACGCAATACAGCGCTACACCGGCCTCGGCTCCGGCTTTCGTCTCGCCCTGCGCGATCTGGAACTGCGTGGTGCGGGCAACCTGCTCGGCGCCAAACAGAGCGGACATATCTCCGCCGTCGGATTCGACCTGTACTGCCAGTTGCTCAAGCGTACGATCGCCATCCTCCAGGGCCGGAAGCCGCCACCATTGATGGACGTTGCCGTCAAGATTGACTTTCTCGACCTCTCGCCTGCCACAGGTTCATCCGGGAATGGCGCGTATATTCCGTATGGATACATCGAGGATGAAAACCTGCGCCTTCGTCTGTACCAGCGCATATCGGCACTGGCGACCAAGCAGGAAATCGCGTTGATCAAGCGCGAAATAAAGGATCGCTTCGGCAAGCTGCCCCCGGAGGTGCAGCGCCTTATGCTCATCGCCGAGCTGCGCATCGCCGCGGCCGACCGGGGTATCAAGTCAGTCATCGTCCGCAACCAGACCGTCATGCTCGCTACGGAAAAGGATTATCTGACCACCGGCGGCCGGCATCCACGGCTCGATAATGAACCAGCAACCTCCATGCTCAAAGCGCTGATTGCCGTGGTTGACACGGTCGGCTAGAGATTCGGTTCCGTGCATTTGGAGAGGAGACCGTCCAGTTCTTCGGCGGTTATCAGTTGTTTCTCCAGAACCAGTTCACGGAGCGTCTGACCGGTTTTAAGCGATTCCTTGACGAGTTCGGCAACCCGGTCGTAGCCGAGACTGGGGTTGAGGATCGTGGGCAATCCGGCGCTGATCTCGAAATTGCGGCGGCATATATCCTCTCGCGCATCGATGCCCCGAATGCATTTTTCGGCCAGCATGGTGCAGGTCCGCGCCAGAATACCGATCGATTTTATCAGATTGGCGCCCACCAGCGGCATGTGCGTGTTCAGTTCAAGCTGTCCGGCCGAACAGGCCATGCTGATCGCCGCATCATTACCCACCACCTGAATGCAGGCCATGTTCGCCGCCTCGCAGATGCTGGGATTGATCTTGCCGGGCATGATCGACGAGCCCGGCTCGACAGCCGGCAGCCTTATTTCGCTGATCCCCGTATTGGGTCCCGATCCCAGCAGGCGCAGGTCGTTGACGATCTTCAGCAGATCCGTAGCCAGCAGACGCAGCGCCGAGGAAAGACCGCCCATGTCAGACAGGAACTGGGTGATTTCGATACCGTTTTCGGCAACACGAAAGTCATGATCTGTCAGATGGTTCAATTCATCAATGATCCGTTGGCGGCATTCCGGTTTGGTATTGATACCCGTACCCACCGCATTGCCGCCCACCCCCAGCTCGCGCAGCGCGGCAACCGCATATTCAATCCGCTCGTCATCCTTTTCAAGCGCGTGGGCCCAGGCTCCGAACTCCTGGCCCAGCCGGATCGGAACAGCGTCCTGCAGGTGGGTGCGCGCGCTCTTCAGCACGGACGAAAATTCCATTGCCTTTGCATGAAGCGCCTGAAACAATTCGCGGAGAGCAGGCAGCAGCAGTCCGCAGCCTTCCACCGCCGCCAGCCGGATTGCAGACGGAACCAGGTTATTGGTCGACTGTCCCTTGTTGACATCATCGTTGGGATGGACTGATTTGCGATCCCCGCGCCGCCCCCCGAGTATCTCAGCGGCCAGATTGGCGACGACCTCATTGACGTTCATGTTCGACGAAGTACCGGAACCGGCCTGGAATATATCGATTGGAAACTGATCGTCGTACGCTCCCTCCAGTATTTTATCGCAGGCGGTGATGATCGCATGGCTCTTTTCCGGATCGATCAGTCCCATCTTTTCGTTGGCACGGGCGCATGCGATCTTGAGTTTGACCAGCGCGTAAATGATTTCGATCGGCATCGGCTCACCGGCGCCTGAAAAGTTATCCAGTGACCGACAGGTATGGATACCGTAATAGACATCCGCAGGGACTTCCAATTCTCCCAGCGAGTCTTTTTCGATTCTCATGGTGCCGCTCCTTTCCGAGTCCCCCATCACCGGGACTATAGCGGCGCCGGGGCTGCGGTGCAAGAACCCGCAGGGGGCCTAGATTGAACCAAGCAGTTCACGGGCATGCTGGAGTGTGACGCCCGTGCTCTCCCTGCCGCCCAGCATGCGGGCGATTTCGTCGGGGCGGGATTCGGCATCGAGCAGTTCGACCTCCGTATAGGTGCGCCCGCCCTCAACTTTTTTCGACACCGCAAGATGGGTCGTGCCGCACGCGGCGACCTGCGGCAGATGGGTAATGCATATCAGCTGGTGGCATTGGGCGACCTGTGCCAGCTTGCGGCCGACCGCGCCTCCGATCTCGCCGCCAATGTTCGCATCGATTTCATCAAACACGAGTACGGGGATGCGGTCCTGCCTGGCCAGCACAGCCTTGGTGGCCAGCATGACGCGGGAAATCTCCCCGCTCGAGGCGATCATCCGCAGCGGACGCATGTCTTCGCCGGCATTGGGCGCGAATCCGAACTCCATTTCATCCATACCTGCAGGACCGGGATCACAAGGCAGCATCTGCACATCGAAGAAACCATGTTCGAAACCGATGTCCACCAGCTCACGGGTGATGCATTCGGACAGATGGTCGGCCACATTTTCACGCTTCTTGCGCAATGCAAGTCCGGCTTTCTCAACCTTCTTCAAGGCCTCGGCCAGTTCGACCTGCAACGCCGCCCGTTTCTGGTCGCGCCCGCGCAGCTCATCCAGCTGTTCCCGCCATTTGGTGCAGTTATCCAGCACGTCCTCCACCGTCGCGCCATACTTTCGCTTGAGCGTCTGGTAGGTTGTCAAGCGGTCATCAAGCCACTGCATGCGCTCTGCACCGGCATCGATGCCGGCGGCCGAATTCTCAATGGAGCGCACTATGTCCTGGACCGAGGTGACTGCGCTTTCAAGCTCGTCGTGCCATTCCTGCGCTTCGGGCATCAATTTGACCAGACGGTTCAGGCACTGCTGGGCCGCCACCAACCCTTCAAACGCACATCCCTCCGCTTCCGTAAGGGCATTCACGGCGCCGTTGGCCAGTTCGATGACCTCCTGCGAATTGGCAATCATGCCGTGTTCCTCAACCACTTCCTGCTCTTCATCGGTGGAAAGATTCGCTTTCTCGATTTCGTTGACGCGGTAGTCTAGAAACTCGATCTGGCGTTCCAGATCCTCCTCGTTGTCGGTGTTCAGCGCATCGATCCGCTTCTGCAGCTGACGGTAGCCGGCATATTCAGCCTGATATGCTGACTTTGCATCATCCAACTGGCCGAATGCATCCAGAATCTCAAGCTGGACCCCCTGATCCAGCAATGACTGATGGTCATAGGGACCATGCATGTCTACCAGCACCTCGCCCAGGCGCTTAAGTACCTGCAAGGTTACGGTTTCGTCGTTAACAAGGGTTTTATTGGATGATTCGCTGATGATTCGACGTATGATCAGCAGGCCGCCTTCGCAGGGTTCAAGCCCGACATCCGCAAGCACAGCATCGATCTGCGATGAGTCGGGCAGCCCGAATTCGGCCAGTACTGAACAGGAGGTTTCTCCCGATCGGATCATGGATTTATCCGCGCGCTCGCCCAGCAATAGGCGCAAGGCTCCGATCAGCAAAGACTTGCCTGCCCCGGTTTCACCGGTGATCACATTCAGCCCGTCGTTAAAGCCCACCTGAACATCATCCACCAGCGCCAGATTCTTGATTTTAAGGGTTCTGAGCATACGGTGCGGAGTATTCAACGATCATGGTGACAGGGCAAGTCCGCAAAATTGAAAACCGCACTACTCGCCCGGTACGCGCTCGCCTGGAAGATGTTCGCTGGCCGCCATGCGCTGTTCCTCCTTGCGGTTATCCTCGAATCCATTGAGGAAAATCACCAGGACGCGCAGGAAGATCAACAGAAGGATTGGGCCGCCAATGAAATAGAAGGCATCCGGAAGATCGAAGGCCACCCGGGAGACTGGTTTACGCACTTCGGGCCGCAGCTGCCGGCGGGCATCCTCCTTCACCGGAAGGTAGTCCTCCGCGCTCACCCCATATACGGCAGTCACTTTGGGCGTCTCTTTCGCGGGCTGTTCGGCCGATTCCACATCGAGCATGGGATTGATGGCGTTGCTGTACTCGTCGATAGCATACGCATTCAAACAAACGAGCGCCAATGCAGCCATTATGTTCCTGAGTCCAGCTCTGCTATCTATAAGCACCGATATGACCCCACATTATCGAATGAATTACTGATGGGCGGTATTAAACACGAATCAGGGTTTTAAGCTAATAAAAAATGAAGAGATAGTGTGAATTTATGATACAGATTATGATTCGATAAACTGCAAAACTATATCGGGCAGCGTCCCGCAGCGTTTATGCTGAAAATAGACGGGCGTCGTAGAGGATCGCCCCTGAAACGCATCACGCCGCACCTGCCATGGCACTGCTCACTCTCAGTACACGTCCTGAAATACACCCTTGGCACAAGGTCCGCGGCATCTACCAAACGTATTATTATTGCACCAAAAAGGGCGATTCGGCATAAATGGATACTTCGCAGCAAACAAAGGTCTACAACCATGGCAAAACCAATTTACGCAGGCTCATATACCAACCGCGGACGCGGTCGATGGAAAAGGGTATTCATCATCGTCATCCTCCTTCAGATCGCCATTGTGGCGGCTTTTCTCATCATGAAAAAGGACAAGGGCGATCAACAGGGACCGGATGAACTGCCTTCACCCGCCGCCCCGGCAGCATCGGACGTGGCCCTGCCGTCCACCCCGTTGGCGCCGGTCACGCCCATTGCCGAAACCGTGGCCGCAACCCCCGAATCAAAGGCAGCCATCGCCGATGCACGGGCGGCCATCGCCGGCGGCCAGTTGCTGGATGCCAAGTCCATTCTCGATAAGCTGGTTGCCGCGACACCATCGGCCGAAGCGATTCAGCTGCTTGGCGAAGTGAACATGAAGCTCTTGAAGTCGCCGTTGATGATGCCGGGCAAGGAATACTATGTGATCCAGCCGGGTGACTATCTATATAAGATCGCAAAGGATCACCAGACGACAGTGGAGCTGATCAAGGAAATGAACGGGCTCAAGACCGACAACATCCGGGCCGGCGCCCGCTTGCTGGTATTCAACGGAAACTTTTCGATCCAGGTATCCAAACAGCACAACTACCTGGACCTGCTGATGGAAGGAAAGCTGTTCAAACGGTATCCGGTCGGCACCGGAAAGTTCGGAAAAACCCCGGCGGTGGAGTTCAGTATCATCGACAAGATTGTCGAACCCCCGTGGACCCGCCCCTCCGACAACAGGCAGATCGAATACGGCGATCCCGAAAATGTCCTGGGAACCCGCTGGATGGCGCTTTCAGCCAAGGATCATCCCGAGCTGACGGGATTCGGCATCCATGGCACCTGGGAGCGAGACAGCATCGGCAAGCAGTCGAGCGCCGGCTGCATACGCATGCTCAACGAGGATGTTGAAGAGCTGTTTGATCTGGTTCCCCGGAAAACTACGGTTATAATCGCGGATTAATGCCACGCAGAAGGAGCACTGTATGAGCGCAAAGAACAGCCTGCCGTTCGAAAGCCCTATCGCCGAACTCGAAACCAAGCTCAAGGAGCTTGAAGCCTTCAGCAAGGAACAGGATATCGATGTTTCGCATGAAATCGAGCGCATGAAGGAGAAGATCGAGCAGACCCGCAACGACATCTATGCCAACCTGACCGCGTGGCAGAAGGTACAGGTGGCCCGTCATCCCGACCGCCCCTATACCATGGACTATATCAAGGCCATGACCACCGACTTTGTCGAGATCCACGGCGACCGGATTCATCGCGATGACCGGGCTATTATCGGAGGCTTCGCCAAGATGGACGGGCGCAAGGTTATGATCCTTGGCTCGCAGAAGGGCCGCGACACCAAGAGCAACGTGGAGTGCAATTTCGGGTGCGCCCACCCGGAAGGCTACCGGAAGGCGCTGCGCATGATGAAACTGGCAGATAAATTCGGCGTCCCGATCATTACGCTGATCGATACCAAGGGCGCCTACGCAGGCCTTGAATCCGAGGAGCGTCATATTGCGGAAGCAATTGCCGTCAATCTGCGTGAAATGTTCAACATAAAGGTGCCGATCATTTGTGTGATCATTGGCGAAGGCGGAAGCGGCGGGGCGCTGGGCATCGGCATAGGCAACCGGATGCTCATTCTGGAACACGCCTACTATTCCGTTATTTCGCCGGAAGGATGCGCAGCCATCCTATGGAAGGACCGGGCCTTTTCCGACAAGGCCGCCGAAGCCCTCAAGATCACCGGCAAGGACCTGCTTGAACTCAAACTGGCGGACGAAGTCGTCCCCGAGCCCAAAGGCGGAGCACACGTCGACCTCGCAGCCATGGCCGAAAACCTGAAGGAAGCGCTGCTGCGGAATCTTGACGAACTGTCAAAAAAATCGCCTGACGAAATCGCACAGGAACGCTACGACAAGTTCCGTGCCATGGGTATCTTTGAAGGTTCTGTTGCGTAAGAAACCTGTTGTTCCGCCATCCGGCGGTATCATGCAATAGACCGCCGGAAAGCGGAGTAGTGCACTCTATCGCGTACGGGTGATTTCCACTGCCGAGCTTTTTGCAAAGCGGAGCGCACCCGGCTTGTCGACGGTCACCACGACCTGCTGCACCTTTTGGTCCGACAAGGCGATCCCGGCAATGTGTTCGGCCAGCGTTTCGATCAGCTGGAAACTGCTTCCTTCAACCAGCTTGAGAATTGCTTTCTTAATCGACTTATAGTCCACCGTATCGCTCAATTCATCCGACTGCCCCGCCTTGCGCAGGTCGCAGTGCATCTGAACATTTATGATGATATCCTGCTTCTCTCGCCGTTCTTCAGGATAGATGCCTATGATACAGCGCAGCGCCAAGTCGCGAATAAAGATACGATCCATGCTTATACTCCATTTCCAAGCAAATGCTGGCCTCCGTCGACGAAGAGTGTCTGCCCCGTGACGGAATCAGCCTTTAATAAAAACAGTACAGCCTCCGCAATCTGTTCCGGTGTCGGCAGGTTATCCAGCGGAACCTGGCCCGCCAGTTCGCGTGCACTGTCCGCAGTACTGCCGGGAGGCGGAAGGACGGGCCCGGGGGCAACGGCATTAACCCGGATGCGCGGCGCCAACTCCAGCGCAGCAAGACTGGTGAGTTCCGCCAGGCCCTTCTTTGACACGGTATACGGAACACAGGTCGTGTCATGGGATCGAATCCGCCGATCCAGCAGGTTGATAACCGCCCCCTCTTTAGCCTGGAGCCCGAAGGCGCGCATCAGCTCCAGGGGTGCAAAAAGATTGATCTGGAATTCGCGCAGCACACGTTCCGGCGCCGAGGAGGCAAGGGAGTCCTTGGTGAAAACCGATGCGTTGTTAACCAGAATATCGGGACGTCCGGCCCGTTCCAGCAGGGTTGCGCAATCGTCGGAAGACGTCAGGTCTGCCTGAACGGTATGCGGTGAAAGCTGCTCCGCTTCGGCCCTGGAGTGGTTGTAGTGCACCACGACATCCACACCCTCCGCCTGGAGAGCCAGTACAATGGCCCGGCCGATCCGCACAGCACCACCTGTCACCAATGCCCGTTTACCCGATAGATTCATGAATATCTTCATACGCACATTTTCCATACATTGGAAGTTTTCGCTTTCCTTTTTGCATGGGCTGGAAAAAAATGTCTCTGCTTATAAGGAGGCATCCCATGATCCGTAAGTTCCTGCTCTTTCTACTGATGAGCGTTATGCTGCCTGCGGCCCGCGCCGCGGAACAGAACGACGTACCGGTCGTCTATATCATACCGATTAAAAAGACGATCGAGCCGGCACTGCTCTACGTGGTCCGTCGCGGCGTCGATGAGGCGGTGCGCAACGATGCGGATGCCATCATCTTTGAAATGGATACACCCGGCGGCATGGTTAATGCCGCCCAGGGGATCATCGCGGTGATCAACAAAACGGAGATCCCGACGTACACCTTTGTCGAGAATGATGCGTATTCAGCCGGGGCAATCATCGCCCTGGCGACCAAACACATCTACATGGCTCCGGGCAGCGTCATTGGCGCGGCCACCCCCTTGATGATGTCACCCATGGGCGGCGTGCAGGACATGCCCGACGAGGTGCAGGAAAAAATGACCTCCGCCGTTGCGGCCATGGTGCGCGCCGCCGCTGAACAGGGCGGGCATGACCCCGAACTGGCGGAAGCGATGGTCCGCGCCGACATGGAATACAGCGTAAACGGAAAGGTTATAAGTGAAAAGGGACGGCTTCTCACCCTGACGAACGAGGAAGCAGCGCAGCTGGTTGGCGAGGAGCAAACGCCCCTGTTGTCGGAGGGCACCGTCGACGATGTAAACGACCTGCTGGATCACATTGGTCTGTCCGGCGCCGAAACCCGTGTACTGGAAGTGACCGCCGCGGAACGCCTCGCCAGATTGATCGCGAGCATTGCACCGATCCTGATGATGATAGGGCTTGGCGGCTTGTGGCTCGAGTTCAAGACGCCCGGCTTTGGCATCTTCGGAACGCTGGGTATAACGTGCCTGCTGCTCTTCTTCTTTGGCCACCATATCGCCGGTTTGGCCGGGTTTGAGGACGTTCTGCTATTCGTGGCCGGCCTGGCGCTGCTGGCGGTTGAAGTCTTCATCACGCCCGGCTTCGGCGTGATGGGATTCAGCGGGCTGCTCCTGATCTTCATCTCATTCATCAGCGCCATGAGTGAACACATGCCCGGCAAATGGCGGCCAATCTCGTTCTCCCCCGAAACCTTTGCCATGCCGTTACTGAAAACCACCCTCGCTTTTGCCGGATCCATTATACTGGTCATGATCGCCGGAAAATTTCTTCCCCAAACCCGCCTGTTCAGTATGTTGACCCTCGCCGAAGTATCCCCCGTGCTCGAAGAGGAGGAATCCCTCGTCGGCATGGAAGGCATCGCCCATTCCGACCTGCGCCCCAGTGGAACGGCCTACTTTGACGGCCGGAAGCTCGACGTGGTGACCTATGGCGACTACATCGCCCGGCAAACCCCGGTCCGCATCGTGGAGGTACATGGCAACCGAATAGTGGTCGAGGATATCTCGCCCGCCTAAACGAACAGGTTTCGCTGGTACTCCATCCACTCGTCGTAGCGCTGTACGATGGTTTCAAAATCCCTGTCATTGTCAGCATCGAGCACGCCGCCGCCAAAATGGGTATAGACCACCTGGACACGCGCACCAATGGCATTGCCGATGCCTTCGGCCAGACGGTTGAAGCACACCAGTGAACGTACCCGGTCGGACAGTTTCGGATGACCGTGCCGATCGTAATACAGGGATAGCTGAAGCAGGATGAATACACGCAATCCCTTGAACAGTCTCCACCCGGCAAACAGAAGCGATATGAGCATGCGCAAAATGTTCGCCGCACGGGTCTGGTATCGCCATTCATACATCCGCTCGATGTAGTCTAGATGCTCGAAGACCAAGGGCTTGCCGATATGCAGGTTGTTGTGTCGCAGCAGCTCCTCCCGCACATGGAAATAGATCATCCGTATGCCGGGTTTTCCGTCGGAGGGATAGTAGTGCGACAGCACTTTTTCAGAGGTTACGCCAATGGAATAGTCGTATTCATGCATGTTGCTTCTTCGAATGAACTCATCTACTTCATCGGAGAGGAGCAGCGGAATGTCGCAGGGAGATACCAGCACGGGTGTCTGCTCGTGCTCCGATCCCTTGAGATCCCAGAAATCGACATCATCGGCGCATCCAAGCGCGGCAACGTAGCCCGCCTTGAAATTCTCAATCATGTTGTCCCGCTGTTCAACAACACGAATGCCGGTGATGCCATGCGCATCGAGAGCGGCGCGAAGCCTGTCGGCGGGACCCACCACAACGATGTCGTCAATCAACGCGGCTTCCCGCAGCGCACACAGCACATGGATGAAAAGCGGTTTCCCCTTCAGCTCAAGAAAGGCTTTGTTGTCGTCACGAACCTGAATGCTCGCACGGCGGTCCCCGGCAAGAATGACCGCATTGAGTTTAGCCGTAGTTTTCATACCTTCCCCTTGAACGGAAGTAACTTTAAGTTTCGATCATCCATCTGTCAAAAACATAAAAAAGGGGCAGCCGGAACACGACCACCCCTCTTCATTACGGTTACGCTGAACCAACTAACCGCCTTGCAGCGTCATCAGGAACTCCAGGTTGTTGCTGGTCTTTTTCAAACGGTTGATCAGCAGCTCCATCGCCTCGACCTGCGGAACATCCTTGAGCGCCTTGCGCAGCGTCCAGACCCTTTGCAGCTCGTCGGGATGCAGCAGCAGTTCCTCCTTGCGGGTGCCGGACTTCTCGATGTTGATGGCCGGATAGATGCGCTTGTTCACCAGTTCACGATCCAGTCCCAGCTCCATATTGCCGGTCCCCTTGAACTCCTCGAAAATCACCTCATCCATGCGGCTCCCGGTATCGACCAGAGCGGTAGCAATGATGCTGAGGCTTCCGCCTCCTTCGATATTGCGCGCCGCGCCGAAAAAACGCTTCGGCTTGTGGAGCGCATTGGAATCAACACCGCCCGACAGGATCTTACCGCTGTGCGGCGAAGTAGTGTTGTACGCCCGGGCCAGACGGGTGATCGAATCGAGCAGAATGATGACATCCTCCCCCTTTTCGACCAGTCGCTTGGACATTTCGATCACGATCTCGGCGACCTGTGTATGACGTTCCGGCGGCTCATCGAATGTCGACGCCAGCACCTCGGCCTTTGTGTTGCGCCGCATATCGGTTACTTCCTCGGGCCGCTCGTCAATCAGCAGAATGATCAGTTTCGCCTTGGGGTTGTTCTTGGAAATGCTGTTGGCGATTTTCTGCATGAGCACGGTTTTACCCGTCCGTGGCGGAGCGACGATCAGACCGCGCTGGCCTTTGCCGATGGGCGTCACAATATCCATTACCCGCATGGAAATCTCCTTGGGGTCGGTTTCCATGACCAACCGTTCATTCGGAAACAGCGGCGTGAGGTTTTCGAACGGCACGCGTTTACGCGCGGATTCAGGATCATCTTCATTGATTTGATCTATGCGGAGCAATGCGAAAAAGCGTTCCTTCTCCTTGGGAGAACGGATACTGCCTGTGACGTAGTCTCCCGTGCGAAGGCCGAAGCGGCGGATTTGAGACGGAGACACATAGATATCGTCCGGCGCAGGCTGATAGCTGTTCAGCGGCGAACGCAGGAATCCGAACCCATCCGGCAGGATTTCCAGGACACCCCGTCCAAGGAGCGGACCGCCGCGCCGCCCGTGAAGCTTGAGCAGTTCAAAAATCAGCTGGTGCTTGTTGAACCCTGCATATTCGGTCATGCCGTACTTTTCGGCCATGGCCTTGATGTCGTTGATCGGCGTTACCTGCATTTCATGCAGAGAAAGAGGCGGAAGGTCTTCGCGAGGCTGCGGTTCCTGCTGGTTATCGCGGTCTCTGTGACCATTGCGGTTCTTGCGGCCATGCTTGCCGTTCTTGCCGCTGTTCGGCCTCCTGCCGCTGTCTTTCTCCTGAGAGTCCGGCGCGTCGGCGGCATCGGCGTCTCCGCTCCCGGACGATTCACTCCCGGATGCATCGTCACCCTGCTCCGATTCATTCCGGGCTGACTTCTTGCGAGTCGGTTTCTTCTTGGCGGACTCCTTGTCCGCAGCTGCCTCGTCGACCGCATCCACGATCTCTTCTACCGCTTCATTCTCTTCGCTCATATCTACCTTTCAACAATCAGACTTTCCACGGTTTTTCGTGTAGCCTGTTCCAGTTCATGCAATGTTCCGAAATTATGGATCACGTGATCCGACAGGTTTTCCTTTTCTTTCAAGGGCATTTGCGCTGCGATCCGCCTGCTTGCTTCCGCGTCGGCAAACCCGCGCTTTCCAAGCCTTTCACGAATCTGCTCATCGGTACTGGAAACACAGATGACCGCGTCCCAGTCCAGCACCTCCATTCCGCTTTCATACAGCAATGGAATCTGTACCGCGGCATTTTCTGCGTTCGCCCTCCGTTCCGCGATCCATTGCGCAAGCACTACCCTCACCGCGGGGTGCACCAACCGGTTCAGTTGCAGCAACAGTGCCGGATCATCAAACACCATCCTCCCAAGGGTTGGTCGCGATATCTCCCCATCATCCGCCAGCACCTGTTCGCCGAGCCAGTCTACGATGGCCCGATACACCGAAGTTCCCTTTGCCATCAGTTCATGGGCTACATGATCCGCATCGCACACCTTGAAGCCCATTTCTCGAAGAATTCGCGCCACCTCGGACTTGCCACATGCAATGCCACCGGTGATGCCTAGAACGACTGCATTTCGCTTAATGCCCGACATGTATATACGGAACGGGAAACTGGATTGGAATCATTGGGAAAACAGAGGTTTGTCTCACCTTGAAACACTGCTTTTTTAGGATTAATCCGCACCAATGTCAACACCCTCAATCGTGTTTATCGCAGGGCCCCATCCCTGAACCGACGCTTCAAAACACCACCCGCGCCGTATGTATGAAATTGATTTCTGCCCTCAGAATAAGGTACACCTTCGCCATGTGGAAGTTCATGAAAATGTTAATCGGAATCGCACTTTGGCCGCTGGTCTGGTCCGTGTCGGTTTCGACCTACGCACTGTTCGAATCCTCGTCTACCGCAACACTCGACTCGGGGTGGTCCGTCTGGGCGCTGCCCATTGGTTTTCTGGCCTGGGTCGTTGTCTTCTTTGTACTTCCCAGACCGTTTCGCACCTACGTCCTCGGACACGAGCTTACCCATGCGGTGTGGGCCGTACTGATGGGCGGACGGGTCGGCAAAATGAAAGTCGGCAGGAAAGGCGGCCATGTTGAATTGTCGAAAACCAATTTCATCATCACCCTTGCCCCGTATTTCTTTCCCATCTACACCGTGCTGCTCATCGCCGTTTATTATCTTTTGAGCAACTGGTTGAATGTTCAGGAATACAGAGCTGGGTGGCTCGCCGCCGTTGGACTGACGTGGTCGTTCCACATCACCTTCACGATCCACATGCTGAGCCAGCTGCAGCCCGACGTGCAGGAACACGGCCGCATCTTCTCCTTCACCGTCATATACATCATGAACGTGCTGGTCATCGCGCTGCTGATCGTGATCCTGGGAGAATCGCGCTTTTTTGAATTCGGCGACCAGCTCGGACATGATACCGCATTGGCCTATCGGCACACGTCCCATAAACTGGAACGAACGTGGGTCGCCGTCGCACACTGGATGGAAGGACTGCGGTGACGCACTAGCCCGAAATCTCGTACACCTCAGGAGCGATTTCGGCAATCAGATCATGGCAGAGATGCGCAATGTGCTCGGCCGAATCGGACGTCAGCGATTTTTTCGCGAGGTCTGCCGCGTCGGAATAATAGAGCTTGCGAATAACGTCCTTGATGAGCGGCGCCTGCGAAGGACTCACGCTCAGCTCATCGACCCCGAGGCCTACCAGCAGGGGAACCAGATGCGGGGTCGCCGCCATCTGACCGCAGACGCAGGTCCAAAGCCCATGCTTGTGACTGACCCTTACGACATGATCGATAAGCCGAAGGATGGCCAGATGCGTGGGCTTGTACAGATGGGCCACGTTCTCATTGCCGCGATCCACCGCCATGGTGTACTGGATGAGGTCGTTGGTACCCAGACTGAAGAATCTGACGTGCGGCGCAATGATGTCGGCAATCAACGCGGCTGAAGGAACCTCGATCATGGTACCGACTTCAATATTCTCGTTGAACGGAATGTTTTTCTGCCGGAGCTCATCCATGCACTCGTGCAGCAGGCCGTTGGCCTCAATCACTTCCTGAACGCACGAGATCATCGGATACATGATGCGTATATTATCATGAATGCTGGCGCGGAGGATGGCACGGAGCTGTGATTTGAACAGTTCCGGACGCGAGAGACAGAGCCGTATGGCGCGATCGCCCAGGAATGGATTCAGCTCATCGGAGGTCTCAATGCTTTCCGGCAGCTTGTCCGCACCAATATCCAGGGTACGAATAACGACGGGTGCCGGATACTGGCTTTTGGCCGCCTGGATGTAGGAGCCGGCCTGCTCTTCCTCGGTGGGCAGCGTCGCACTTCCCAGGAACAGGAATTCCGTGCGGTACAATCCGATCCCCCTGGCCCCGCGGGCACCAACTGCTTCGAGCTCCTCCAGCAGCTCAATATTAGCGGTGATGGGTACCAGATATCCGTCCAATGTCTCCGGCGGTTTATCGCGCAACGTATCCAGCTCCAGGAAGATCTGCTCCTGCTCACGGGCGCGCCGTTGATATTCCTCCAGCCGCTCTTCCGTCGGATTGACAAATACCAGTCCCTTGGCACCGTCAATCAACACCGTGTCACCGGTGTTCACGGTGGCGGTGATATTGTGCAGTCCGACCACGGCAGGAACCAGCAGCGCCTTGGCCATGATGGCTGTATGGGACGTTGCGCTGCCCAGATCCGTCACGAATGCCCGGACCATGGATCGTTCGATACTGGCCGTGTCGGACGGTGACAAATCATGTGCGACGACAATGCACGGTTCCTTGATGTTTGCGATCTGGCTCAACGTTTCGCCGGCCAGGTTAGCGAGGATCCGTTTGGTGACGTCGCGAATGTCCGCGGCCCGTTCCGACAGGTATGAATCCTCCATCGTGGAGAGTTTTTCCGCATATTTGTTGGCTACGGACAGCAGGACGGGTTCCACATTCAACAGATCTCGTTTGAGATTGCGGATGACGTCCTCAATGAAGGTTCGGTCATCCACTACCAGCACATGAGCATCGAAGATGCTGGCATGCTCATCACCGAGCACCTCGGCAACCTGCTTCTGTATGTGTTTGATCTGCTCGTGGGTGGCGATGAGCGCTTCTTCGAAACGCGCAATCTCGATGGGCACTTCATCCGGTGTAATGGTTCGCTGCACGGCCTTGTTGGCCTGCGGCGCCAGAAGCTGGGCTTTGCATACGGCAATGCCCGGAGACACGCCGGTCCCTTTCAGGCAAACCTCGGTCTTATCTGGATTGGAGGGCACCCTGGTTAATCCTCGTAGAACTTATTGACAAACAACTCCTCGATCTCGGCCATGGCCTTCTGGGCATCCGCACCCGATGTGGTTACCTGCATCGTACTGCCCGGATACCCTTCGATTGTCATCAATCCCATAATGCTCTTGCAGGACACCTTGTTTCCATCTTTTTCAATGAAAATCTCACACTCGTACTTCCCCGCCGCCTTGACCAGCAGCGCTGCCGGCCGGGCATGGATCCCGTACTGGTTCTCTACCTTGAACTTTTTAACAATAGTCTGTTCAGCCATGCCGCACCCGTCCCATGGTCAGCCGGTTGATGATCTTGTCGTCAAGTTCCTTGGCGGCATCGTGTCCGAGCTCCTTGAGCTTCTGGTTGAGCGCCGCCACCTCGACGATATTGGCCATATCGCGTCCGGACTGAACCGGCAGCGTGATACACGGGATTTCACAACCGAATATCTTAACGATGTCAGGATGTACACCTGTCCGGTCTTCATTGCCGGATGGCTGCTTCAGGTCGATGACCAGATCCAGTTCAGTGCTGCGGCGGATCGCCGCCACGCCAAACAGGCTGGGAACATGAATGATGCCGAGTCCCCGGATCTCCATATGGTAGCGAGTCACTTCGCTTGCCCAGCAGAGAATACGCCCGCGACTGGTGCGCCGGACTTCGGTTACGTCGTCGGATACCAGGCTGTAGCCGCGTTCGACAAGCGACAGCGCCGTCTCGCTCTTTCCGATGCCGGGATCGCCCCGAAGCAGAACGCCGATCCCCATGATTTCCATGGTGGTTCCCTGGATGCGTTCGTGGGGTGCTGTCAGCTTCTCCAGCAGCACCGTGCATTCATTTATGAAATTCATCGTAACCATGCCGCTGCGCAGAACCGGCACTTTGTACTCGTCCGCCAGGGCGAGGAATTCCTTGGGCGGCTTGCGGTTTCTCGTTATGACCACGCCTGGAATGTGCTGTTTGAAGACGCCCTCCAAGCGCTCTATCTTTTCCGCGGGCGGGAGGCTTTTTATATAGGTGAATTCGGCCAGCCCGAATATCTGGAGGCGATGATGCGCGAAATACTGGAAAAAGCCGGCCAGCGCCAGTCCGGGCCGGTTCATGGCGGTTTCCTGCAGCTTCCGGTAGAGATGCGCCTCTCCGGCAACAACCGTAAGCTCCAGCTTGTCAGCCCCTTCATCCAGCAACGTTTTAACGGTAATCGACACCATTCACCTCCTGATTATTTCCCTGCATGCTTCTACTTGTGATGCGCCTGTATCTTATCGCGCTGCTTCCGCATCTGCCGCTCGGCATGTTCTATGGCACGGTCAATGGCATCATACAGATTCTCCGACTTTTCCGTCGCTGTAACACGGATGTGGTTGGCGCCCTGGATCACAACTTCGGCCACCTTGTTTATTTTTTCTTCGTCCAGAATAATGTGAACGGATTCGATTCGAGGGAACACACCCAGACACCGCTCAAGCTTCTCGCTGACATGAGCCTTGACGTTATCGGTTACCGTGACATGCCGTCCTGTGATACTTATCTGCATGGCTGCTCCTTTCGGTTATGTTACATGCTGAACCGTGGACCCAGATAGAGTTCACGGCTCACCTCGTCGTTTACTAAAAAGTCGCTGTTTCCTTCCCGAAGCACCTGGCCTTCGCACAGCAGATAGGCGCGGTCAACCACGGCCAGCGTCTCGCGTACATTGTGGTCGGTGATCAGCACGCCCAGACCCTTGTTGCGGAGATCGCGCACGATATCCTGCACATCGTGGACGGCCAGCGGATCAACCCCGCTGAAAGGTTCGTCCAGCAGGATGATAGAGGGATTGGTAACGAGCGCACGCGTGATTTCCAGACGGCGCCGTTCGCCTCCGCTCAGCGTATAGGCCCGCTGCTTCGCCAGATGGTTGATTTTCAGTTCCTCGAGCAGCTGCTCCAGGCGCCGCTTGCGCTCCCGGTGTGAAATGGGCAGGGTTTCGAGTATGGCCATCACGTTGTCCTGTACCGTCATTTTGCGGAAAATGGAGGGCTCTTGCGACAGGTAGCCCATGCCCATTCGTGCACGCTTGTACATGGGGACATTCGTAACGTTCTTTCCGTTGAAAAAAACCTTTCCGCCCGACGGCCGGACCAGGCCGACGATCATGTAGAAGCTCGTAGTCTTGCCGGCACCGTTCGGCCCGAGCAGGCCCACGATTTCACCGGCCTTTACGTTGATTTCAACCTCTCGAACGACTTTCCGTCCCTTGTAGGCCTTGACCAGCTTTTCTGTTCGAATCAGGTAGTTTTCTTCCGTGTCCATTTCAGTCATTCAAATCCTTGGGGAACAGGGCCTGTGTTTTCTCGTCCAAATCATAATAATACAAAACGCGGCCGTTGGGTTCGCACAACACCGTCCGCGTCTTATGCCAGAAGACGATCCGGTCGCCGGTCATTACATTCCGCCCCTGTTTCACCATTGGCGGGCTTCCTTCCAAAGTAAACTTACCTTCACCTGCATCGTAAACCGCCCGGTCGGCCAACGCCTCCCTGCCTTCTGATTGGATTATTACCCCGTTCACGGCTTCGATCCAATCAATTTTACGATCATCTTTAAGAAACAGGTGGATCTCGCCGCAATTCATGGCCACCTGCGCATTGCGCAACCGTACCCGGCCCACCAGATCCACCCGTTGATTCGCATCATCATAGACGATACGGTTTGCGCGGATTTCAGTGTCGCCGACCTCCTCCGGCAGGTCCTCCATGGCCAGTCCGCCCCTTCCTGCCACGATCAGCAGGGCATTGGGCTCGCAGATCATTTTTCGATCCCCTTTGATCCAGAAGCGGATCTGTTCACCTTCAAGACTGTTACCGCTCTCGCTCAGTACGGCCTGCCCGTCCAACTGGACTGTGCCGTCGAGATAGTTGTAGGTCGCCCGGTCGGCATGGGCTTTTCGGCCGTCCGAATCGATCGATACACCGCCCTCCGCCTCGATGTATTCCACCCGATTTGATCCCGAGAACCGCCCGATCAGGGTTTCCGTTCTCAGTTGGCCGTTTTCGTCGTCCACCAGTACATCCCCATCCATCCGTACAAACCGCGCCCGGTAGTCAAACACAAGGGAGTCGCCGCTCAGCATCGTCTGGCCCGGACCACGCTCTATGGACTTCATCCGCTCCAGCCGTTCGATGAATCCATCGAATTCACCATCGGGATTCGCATCGTCCGCTGCTGTTTCGGCTACCGCAGCAACCGGAGCGGCGGCGGATGCGGATTCCGTAACGGCAGCCGTCTCAATGCCGGAGTTTGCTTCGGCATTCAGATCCGTCTTATCCCGTTTCGAGCAGGATGATCCGAGCAGCATGAGAATCGACAGCACGGAGAGGAACGGCAGCCTGATCATAGCGTCACCTCTTCCGCCTTGCGCGCAGACTCCTTGACCAGCACCTTGGCATCCGAATGAATCTCGAAACGGTTGCTGTCGGATGAAAAACGAAACCCGCGGCCGCTGATCGTCATTTCATCCATGTCGATCAGCACATCGCCGTCGGATTCGACCATCAGGATGCGTTCCTTCCCCTTTTCCACAACCTTCGTCAGGCATTTCGGCGCGAAAACGGTCATGGCAACCTCGCCATCCTCATACACATCGATACGCAGGTTGGTCACATCCGCCATGCCCCCCTCGAGCATTCTGGCCTGGCCGCCATACAGCTGGGCCCTTAGATTGCCCGCCTCGTCGTAGTAGGGAGCGCGTACTCCGGCGATCTCCATGCCGGTTTCCATGTATTCATCCAGGCGGGACGTCGGGGGCGCGTTGGTAGTGTCCCGGGCGCAGGCAATGCCGCAGAGCAGACCTATGATGAGTTGATAACGCAGATGACCCATGATTCTTCAGAGAGGTTGTATCAGAAAGATGCAAAGACCGCAAAGAAATCCGTCGTCTACGGACTTCCGCGGCCTCTGCACACTGGACGAACGCTGCAATGCTCTACCCGACGTCCACCAGGCTCGGTGTATAGTCTTCCGGAGGAATGAAGCCCAGCAGGGTGATGCAGGTTGCGGCGAGATTCGAAATACCCGGATTTTCCACCGATGCCTTGCGCGCCCTGGAGCCGCCGGCAGGATCGAAAACGATGGCCGGCACCGGATTGAGCGAGTGGGCTGTTTTCGGCAGGCACTTGCCTTCGTCGTCAAGTTTAAGCTCGCCCGTGGTCTTGTCCAGCTCGCACATGTCGTCCGAGTTGCCGTGGTCGGCCGTGCATACCATGATGCCGTTGGCTTCCTTCAGCGCTTCCATGATGCGGCCCACACCCTCGTCCACGGCTTCTACAGACTGCTTAACGGCTTCCACGACTCCGGTATGCCCCACCATGTCGCCGTTCGGATAATTCAGGCGGATAAAGCGGTAATCGCCGCTTTCAATGGCCTTCACCACCTCGTCCGTGATCAGATCCGCCTGCATGCGCGGTTTCTCCTCGAACGGGCAGTTGTCCGACGGAATCTCCATCCAGGTTTCCGTCGCGAACTTGCCGGAATTGTTGCCGTTGAAGAAGTAGGTCACGTGACCGAACTTCTGTGTTTCGGATATCGCGAACTGCGTAACGCCGGCATTGGAGAGATACTCGCTCATGGTGCGGTCGATCGCCGGCGGTGACACCAGATAGCGCTTCGGTACCCCGAGATCGCCGTCGTATTCCATCATGCCGGCATACAGCACGTTCGGCTTCGGACCACGGTCAAACTCGGCAAACTCATCGGCTTCAAACGCCTTGGTCAATTCCAGGGCACGGTCGCCGCGGAAATTGAACAGGATTACGCTGTCGCCATCAACGATCGGCCCGACGGCCGCGCCGTCGCGTTCGATCGTAAAGGAAGGGAGATCCTGATCGAGGATACCCGGTTTCTCCTTGCGGAACGTTTCAACCGCTTCCTTCATGGAAGCAAACTTTCGCGCCTCGCCCCGCACGTGGGCGATCCAGCCGCGTTCCACCATCGACCAGTCAGCGTTATAGCGATCCATTGTAATCTTCATGCGGCCGCCGCCGGAGGCTACGCAGTAGTCGACCGAACCGTCGGCGTTAAGCTCGGCCAGGAAGTGTTCGAGACGCTCGACATACTGCAGCGCAGAGGTAGGCGGCACGTCGCGCCCGTCGATCAGCGCATGGACGCGGGCCTTCCTGATACCGTCCGCCTTGGCGCGTTTGAGCATGGCTTCAAGATGCGCGATGTTGGAATGGACGTTGCCGTCGGACATCAACCCGATGAAGTGCAGGGAGGAATCCTTCTCCTTGACGTTGCCCGTCAGTTCCAGCCACGCCTGGTCCTCGAACATGGAGCCGCTCTTAATCGCCTGTCCAACCAGCGCCGCGCCCTGCTCGAACACGCGTCCGCAGCCGATGGCGTTGTGGCCCACTTCCGAGTTGCCCATGTCGGAATCGTCCGGCAGGCCGACGGCGCGGCCATGCGCCTTGAGCTCGGTATACGCGGCGGCATGCTCGCGCAGCCAGTCCAGGTTGGGGGTATTCGCGATCTTTACGTAATCACTGGCCGGGTTCCTGCCGATACCGACGCCGTCCATGATAACCAGCACCACCGGCCCCTCCGGACCGCCAAAAGCTTCGTTTTTCTTCAATGATTCCATATTCATCTCCGTTGCTCCGAAACAGGAGCCGTTACAGGTTGTTGGTTAATGGTTATTGGATCATCGGAGATGGAGAATTCCTCATTCCCGGACTCCCGCAGCGTCAATTCGCTGCCTTCCGAAGATCTCGTGCAGGCAATCATACTGCCTAATAACGAATAACCGATCACGATTCACCGGAATCTGCCTGATTGCCGCAAATTCCTTAAAACGGCGCCGAATATGCCTGCCTCCGTGCGGAGGGGCAATGAAATAAAGAACCGACCCCGCGTACCGGCTACTTCCTTTTCTTCTGGATGCGCAGTGCCCAGTCTGCAACATTTTCCAGATCAGTGTCGTTGGGATGGAGCGCCGCATCCTTCCATAGCTGCCTGCGCGACTCGGTGGGCCCGTAGCCGTGGTCCTTGGGCAGGGTTTCCATCCATTCGATCAGCTCGGGATCGATCGCGCCCTGGCAGATAAAATGGCCGACCACCCTGCAGTCCGGAATCAGCTTGACAGCGGCATCGAGACTTTCGGCCGCGTGCTTGGAGTCGGGATAGGCTCCGAGTGTCGCAAACATGGCAACCCTCTGACCTTTCAGACGTTTCATGAACGTCTTCGTTTTTTCATCGGCAGTGCCGTTTTCAATCCAAAAACCCAAATAGATCAAATCATAGTCGGCGGGATTGGGGGCCATCTCGACCCGGCTCAACTGAGCATCATCAAGTGCCAGGTGGACGGCATAGGCCAGCTTCCGCGTGTTGCCGGTCTTGCTGGAATATACAATTAAAGTCTTCATCAGTCCCTCGTTACATTGGTTTTATAGTTAACAAGGCACACAGCATCCCCATGAGAATACCGTTCGTCAAGATTAGCGTGATGAGGATGTAATGAGGAGACCTTCCTGCTGAGAAAAACTGAAGCACGCCTCCGATTAACGACAAGCCCGCCGCCCACGCAGATAGGACACACACAATCGCAACAAATGGGAAGCCATGAGCGTTCATTTTTTGCCGAGTGATCTATTCCACAGTAAAGATATTGCCCCTCCCAAACAAATCATCAGCATCCATCTGTGTTTTTTTACGGAGTTACGATTCCTCCCATGGATGCGATACATGAGTCCGTTCAGGGCCGTTTCCGTCGGCTGCGGATGAACGTAGAACAGAAACCTGAATGGAGCCCCAAAAACGGCGGATCGACTCCGGGCTATTTGCGCTTGGCAGACTTCTTGTCCGTGACGGATACCTGCCGATCCGCATGGTGCGCCACGTCTGCATCGCCCCTGCCGACTCCCTTTTCGGGAACAATCTTAACGGGAACCATGCCCATCATGAGCTGACCGGACCATGTTTGAGCCAGCAGAGTAATTTCTGTATCTTCAGGGCTAATCGTTAAATCAGCAGTATTGAAAAGCAGTTTAAGGGCTGTATTCCGATGCCTTTTACCGGGGCCGGGCACCTGGCATACAGGAGCGGCGCCGGCTAACCGCACGGATGATGGATCGAGAGATAGCGCATCAAAATCATCCGCAGAAAGAATCGTTACGGGTGTGCGCCCCCTGCTCTTGAGGTTGAGCGGTGGCAGGCTGATGCTACCTGCGGGCAGCATCGCCAGCTGAAACTCGTAGGCCCCCATGTCAACGGTGGGAATACCATCAAAGTCACCATCCTTTATACGGGGATTGCCGTCGAGATCAACCGCAGCCAGTACGAAACCGTTGCCTCCCGCATCAATACAGGGGGAGGTCGCTAATAGATGAAAATTCCCGTTTTCAGAATCGAGGAACAGCGGTGCGTTGGTAATGTTACCGTTAAGTCCGTTAATTAAATCGGGCGAGCAGGAGTCCGATACGTCCTGCAGTAATGCGCCGGAAATATCAATACCCGGTATGGGTGGATTATTCCCCCAGATAATGCTGTTTACCGCAACTCCCTTGTACATTCCGCCGCCTGAATCACCGACTGCATTGCGCGTAATCGTACAGTTGTACGCCTGGCCTTCAGCAATACCGCCACCCTGGAGAGCCGCATTTTCGTAAATACTACAATTGTATGCATTGCCTTTGGCGATGCCGCCACCCTGGAATGCCGCATTGTCGAAGATCACGCAGTTGTATGCAGTGCTTCCGGCGCACCCGCCGCCTATAACCTTCTGCGGTGCTGCATTGTGACTGACTACGCAATTGTATAACGTGCCGAGGTAGACCCCCGCCCCGTTCCCGTTTAACGAGGTATTTACATTTGCCGTGATTACGCAGTTCGTGATAATCGGATCGAGGCTTGAGCAATAAATCCCCGCTCCAGAGGCAAACAGAGTGCCCAGGTATCCATTACTGATCGTCAGACCGTCAATGACGCACATCGAATTGCCCAGCATGAAGCAGCGCACATGGCCCTGGCCATCGATGATTGTCACTTCAGGGCCATTCAAGCTCTGGATGACGATATTACTCGTTACGACAATCGTGGCATCCAACAGATAATGACCATCCCCGATAATAACTGTGTCGCCATCCATGGCAGCGTTGACCGCATCCTGAATATTGGTCGCCGCCGTGCTCCAATCGGAAAAGGGTGGTATATGCGATCCAGCAGGCGATACATAGAAAGTCGCGGGCAACGGCTCCAGACCGAGCGTAGAAACGGATTGAGCGGAACGGGCTGGGGGTACTCCAACGACAGCAAGAACCACGATAGAACCGACAAGACTCCGGAATACTGCTTTCATAACCACCTCACTGATTTAACCGTCAGCTAAGCTCAATCGACCTACCCCAAGCCAGTGATTGGCGCCGCTGCGATAACCGACACGGCACGACGGTTATATAAGCTGTGCCACCAAGGAAGAATGATACGGTTTAAAAAAAAACAGTCAACATATTTATTCCGGTAACAAGAAGTGGATTACTGCTTCGCAAATGGCGTGAATACTATGTTCTTTTACCCCACCGGCGCCACAAGCTCGACCGCCCGCCCCGGGAAAAACACCCTCTGTAACTCAGCAAGGAAGGTAAACAGCACACCCATCAGATCAACACCGAGCGATCCGCGTGCTTCCCTTCCGCGGTCCGGCCATCGTTTTCCAGAGAGATGTAACCTCGCACCTGCTTCGCTCAAGACGCAAAGGTTTAGCGCACCTGGCGGCTCAGCATCCCGGCATCATGTGTCTTTGCGCGAGATGATATCAGGGCCGTTTCCGGCGGCTGCGGATGCGGGGTGGACGCTGGCCGCCGGTGTGCTTCGCGCGTCCGGAGGCGCTGACCGTGACCTTACCGCGGTTTTGACGAACCTTCGGTCCCGGTTTCGCGTCAGCGCCGGTGGCATTCATCGACTTCTCGCAATGCAGGGCATGCTGGGTGTCGACGGGAATGGTTGTGCGGATCAGCTTTTCGATGGAGCGCAGATAGTCGCGTTCCGGCGCGCTGCAGAACGAGATGGCGTCGCCGTCCGCGCCGGCACGGGCCGTGCGGCCGATGCGATGGACATAGGTTTCCGGCTCGACCGGCATGTCGTAGTTGATGACGTGCGAAATGCCGTCGACATCGATGCCGCGCGCGGCGATGTCGGTGGCGATCAGCGCCCGTACCCGGCCCGACTTAAAGTCGGCCAGTGCCTGCGTGCGCGCCGTCTGGCTCTTGTTGCCGTGAATGGCAGCCGAGGGAATCCCGGCCCCTTCCAGCTTGCGGGTCACCTTGTTGGCCACATGCTTCATCTGCGTGAAGACAATCACGCGATCAAGCTTCCTGGAGCCCATGATGGAAACAATTAATTCGTCCTTATGCTTCCGGTCAACAAACAGCACCTTCTGGCCGATCCGCTCGACGGCCGGCTTTTCGGGTTCGATGGTCACGTGCGCCGGATTGTGCACCAGCGTCCGCGCCAGCTCGACCACCTTCGGCTCCATCGTGGCGGAATAGAAAAGCGACTGCCGCTTTTTCGGCAGCTTTGCGATCACTTTCCTTATGTCGTGGATAAAGCCCATGTCGAGCATGCGGTCGGCTTCGTCGAGCACGAAGATTTCAATGGCGGACAGGTCGATATGCTTCTGGTCGATCAGATCAATCAACCGGCCGGGAGTAGCCACCAGCACGTCCACGCCATGGCGCACGGCTTTCACCTGCGGATTTTGGCCCACCCCGCCAAAGATGACGGTGTGGCTGGCTTTTGTGTACTTGCCGTATTTGGCGATGCTGTCGCCAATCTGTGCAGCTAGCTCCCGGGTCGGTGCTAAAATGAGTACGCGCGGTTTTTTGCTGACCGGCGGTTTTTTGTTTTTTTGCAGGTGCTGGAGAATCGGCAGCGAGAACGCGGCGGTCTTGCCGGTTCCGGTCTGCGCACATCCCAGCATGTCGCGGCCTTCCAGCAGCGACGGTATTGATTGTTCCTGAATGGGTGACGGGGTGTGGTAACCCGCCTCGGATACCGCGCGGCCGATTTCAGGCAGCAACAGGCCGAAGACGCCCCGCAGGTCGTTTTCTTTGTTCATCTGGTTTTTCCTAGCCGGCGGTTAATATTTTTCTGCTCGCCGCCGGTAGAGGAAAGAAAAAGACGAGGCTGCCGAATGCAGTCCTCGGTGAATAGGTCCGCGTTTCTATAGGTCCGCCCCGCAAGAGTCAAGGGCCGCAACACTTTATTTTTGAGACATGCATTGAAATAGAGACTGTCCGCAGATCACGAAATTCCCGGAAATCACTCCTGCAGCATTTCGCGATTGAAACTGAACGTTCGTTCAGTTATACAGGTCTCATACAGTGAAGCCCGGAAACGGGTGTTTAGCCGCAAAAGGCAGCTTGGGCGCTCTTGTGTTTTTTGTGGCCACCCCACCCCAGTCACCAGGAGACATCATCGTGCCAAGGAAAATCAATCTGACGGAAAAGATCGGGCAGCTGCGGGCGTTCCACCAGGCGGAGGGGCGCGCGCCGAGCTATGCCGAGATGGCGGAGCTGTTCAGCTACAGATCGAAAAATGCCGTCTACGGCCCGGTCAACAAGCTTATTGAGCTGGGCTATCTCGAACGGAGCGGCAACGGCAGCGTGGTGCTGACCAGGAAAGTGACCGGTACGATCAAGCTGCTCGGCTCGGTCCAGGCCGGCTTCCCCTCGCCCGCCGAGGAGGAACTGGTCGACACCATCAATCTCGACCAGTATCTCGTGCGCCGCCCGGAGGCGACCTACCTGCTGACCGTCAGCGGCGACTCGATGATCGAGGCCGGCATCCACCCCGGCGACATCGTCCTCGTGGAAAAGGGCGGCGTGCCGAAGCAGAATGACATTGTCATCGCCCAGATTGACGGGGAATGGACGATGAAGTACTTCGGCAGGGACAAGACCGGCGTCTACCTCGATCCCGCCAACAGCAAATACACCCGCATGCGCCCCGAGCGCTCGCTGAGCATCGGGGGCATTGTCCGCGCCGTCATCCGCAAATACGGAAAGTAACCGAAAATATTTACCCCCCGCTTCGCTAGAGGACACCGACTTTGTGGAGGTCATTTCTCTGTGCTCCTGGGTGTCCTCTGTGGTGAAGGAAATCAGTCATGAACAATGAACAGGCCATCATGCAGCGTTCTTTTCCGCAGGCGATCCTGCATGTGGACGGGGACGCGTTTTTTACGTCGGTCGAGCAGGCGATGCACCCTTCGCTGAAGGGGCGCCCGGTGGTAAGCGGCAAGGAGCGCGGGATTATTGCCTGCGCAAGCTACGAGGCCAAGGCACTGGGCATCAAACGCGGACTCGGGCTGTGGGAGGCGCGCAGGAAGTGCCCCAAGCTGGTGGTGCTTCCCAGCGACTACGAGAGCTACAGCATCTATTCCAAGCGCATGTTCGAAATCATCCGGCGCTATACCCCCGTGGTGGAAGAGTATTCGATCGACGAAGGTTTTGCCGATATCACCGGCCTGCGCCGCCTGCACCACATGTCCTACCCCGATATCGCCAAAAAGATCCAGCAGGCGATTCATGCGGAACTCGACCTGACCGTATCGATCGGACTGAGCCTATCCAAGGGGCTGTGCAAGATTGCTTCCGACTATCGCAAGCCGCACGGCATCACCATCGTGCGCGGCAGGCATATCCATCTGTTCCTGCCGCGCATCCCGCTGGAGGAGGTATGGGGATTCGGCCGCAATACCGTCGAGCTGCTGCGCAAGCACGGCCTGCAGACGGCGTGGGACTTTGTCCAGCGCCCTGAAAAATGGGCGCACAAGCTGCTCGGCAAGCCGGGACTCGAAATCTGGCATGAACTGCGCGGCGTCAACCTCCTGCCGGTCACGCCCAACCCGAAGCCGGCCAACGTAAGCATCGGCAAGGGCAAGACCTTCACCTCATCCTCGTCCGACAAGCAGTTTGTCTACGCCAAGCTGGTGCGCAATGTGGAATCGGCCTTTATCCGGCTGCGCCGCCACCGGCAGCGCACCAAGGAAATCTATGTGGCACTGCGCCACAAGGATTACCAGGAGTTCGGCCTCGGCGTCCGCCTCAACCGTGCCACCGACTCCACGCAGGAGGTGCTGCCGGTCGTGCAGGAGCTGTTTGAAAAGCTGTTCCGGCCGGGACAGGAATACCGCACCACGCAGGTCTGGCTCACCCGCCTCGAAACCGCCGAAAGCGTCCAGTTCGACCTGTTCGAGAACCGTTTGCAGATCGACCGGTATGAACGGCTTTCCAGGACGATCGACGAGATCAACGCGCGCTTCGGCAAGCACAAGGTCTTTTCCGGTGCGGCGCTCGGCATCGCCGATGTGCCTGCCAACGACCGTACCGAGCTGCCGTGGCGCAAAATGAACCTGCTGCCCGGCGAAACTGCCCGCCGCCGCCTCTACCTGCCCCGCCTCAACATCAAGGTGTAGCCGTGATCGCAGCTGCACCGTGGAGAAAATCCAGTGGTGACTCTTGGAGGCGTTTAATCGACCCGGCGGAAGAGCAGCAGCGCGGTAAGCTGGAAGCCGAGGATAGCGAACCACGGAAACAGCCAGGGATGGAGGGCCGGTCTGGAATCCAGGGTGTCGGACACGATGATGAAGAGATAGAAGACAAACATGACGGCGAGGCTCAGGAGCATCCCCATGGAGGATTCCTTGCGGTGTGTCCGGACCCCCAGCGGTATGGCCAGCATCACAAAGGTGAGCGGTGCCATGGCCAGGCATAGCCGCTGATGCGTGTGCACGAGGTCCTGCGACCGCAACACGGCGCGATCGGACGCATTGAGCATGGGATTCAGGTCAGCGACATGGCGGATCCGGTAGATCAATTCGGGGAGCTGCATGTTCAGACGCTTCTTGGAGACCTCCTTCCTGCCGACCAGCTCGCTCACATCTATGCGGATAGGAAGCTTCCTGGCATTGACGAAATGTGTCTTTGAAACACTGTCCGGATGCTCGGGGTCGGGAACCTCGATCCTGGCATCGAACAGATCGATGCGCAGCTCGGTTTTGTCGTCATCCATGCTGATCATGCCTTCGTCTGCACGCAGGGTGCTGGTGGCCCTGCCGGTGTCCTTGTCGATTTCGTAAACGACCAAATCCTTCACCTTGTTGCGATGTTTGTTGCCGATGTATATCAGGTAGCCGGGAAAATCCCGGATGAAGCGGCCCTCCTCGAGCAGCTTGACCGGATCCTCCACCCCGAGCCCCTTGAGCAGCTTGCGGTTGGAATATTCCGTCGCCGGATAGATGACGCAGTTGTTGTAGAGGCAAAGCGCGGAGAGCCCGGTTGCGATCAGCAGAAGGGGCGAGGCAATCTGCCAGGTGCTGAGTCCCCCGCTTTTCATGGCCGACAACTCGCTGTCGGCCGACAGCCGCCCGAAGAGCAGCAGTGTGGAAAAGAGGGCGCTGATGGGAATCGAGTACGAAAGCGTGTAGGGAATGTTATTGATCAAAAAACGGCCCACAATGCCCGCCCCGATGCCCTGCGACATGATACCGACCGCCTTGTACAAGGCACCGGCCACCATGGCGAAAGTCACGAGCAGCATCGACACGCAGAACGCGATGCAAAACTCGACGGCCAAATATCGACTAAGCCTGTGAAACAACATTTTCCCGATCCTTTAGCAATCCTCATATCCACGCCGACGGCGAGTCGCTGCAGCCGCCCCGGCCCCGGCAGCAGGTATCGTTGCCGGCAATATCGGGCGGGTAGATCCAGTTATCGGCAAGCCTGGCGATGGTCTCGACCGCCAGCAGAACACGGGCTCGGTTTCTCGACTTCACCCCGGTTTCAATCACCATGCGACCACCTTGGGAATGTCCAGTACGAATGCATCTGTGAATTTCAAGATGACATATTGCCATACCCGCTTCCAGCCTTTTGTCTGCGGAAGCCGGCGGACGCAGGGAAACCTAAAAAACTTGCGGATATGCATCGGATTTGAAACCGTTCGGCTTTTCGAGGGGAAATGCCATGGATGACACTCTGTTCTATATAATCGGCTGGCGGGTCACCGGCTGGAAGCTGGTCGGCTATGCGGGCGTACTCATGTTCACAAGCCGCTGGTTTGTTCAACTCTGGCACTCGCAGCGGGCCGGCAAGTCGGTGATGCCGAGGCTGTTCTGGGTGATGAGCATTTCCGGCAGTCTCCTGTGCCTGACCTACTTCATCTTCGGCAAGAACGACTCCGTGGGCATCATCTCCAACCTGTTCCCGATGACCGTTGCCTCGTACAACCTTTATCTCGACCTCCGCAAACCGAAAGCCCCGCTGCGCAAGGGAGAAACATGACCCGCTGTGAAATCTCAGTCATTGCCCCGGCCTACAACGAACAGGACTGTCTGCCTGAACTCGTGGCCGAGATCAGGAAGGCCATGGCGGTCGACGGCCGGAGCTTCGAAATCCTGCTCATCGATGATGCCAGCACGGACCGTACGGCGGATGTGATCAGGTCGCTGGAGGAACAGAACCCAGAAGTGCGCGGACTGTTCCACCGAATCAACTGCGGCCAAAGCGCCGCGCTTGCGACGGGGTTCCGCAACGCCGACGGAGGCATCCTCATCACCCTCGACGCCGACATGCAGAATCCACCCCGCGAAATACCGCGGCTGCTGGCGATGATGACCGACGGCATCGATGCGGTCTGCGGGGTCCGCACCAAGCGCAATGATGCACCGCTGCGACGGCTCCAATCGAAAATCGCCAATGGATACCGCGACTGGATCACCGGCGTACCCGTCCGCGACGCCGGCTGCAACTTCCGCCTGATGCGTCGTGATGCCGTGCGCGAAATACTCATATTCAACGGAACGCACCGATTCCTGACGACCATGCTTAAGCTGCAGGGCCTCAATGTGGTTGAAGAGGAGATCGCGCACGAGTCGCGTCTGGCCGGCGTATCGAAATACGGCATCGGCAACCGGATGTGGCGCGGCATCGCCGATTGCTTCGCAATGCGCTGGTACCGCAAACGTTGTCTTCCGGCCCGCCGCACCTGAACCATTCATGGAATGAACGAATGACTTTTCCGGATATAATATCCCGACTATCGGCTCAGATGGACACCTGGCTTTCGCGGATCACCGACAAAACCGTACGCGAGCGGCTCGGAGCCATCGCCGCGTCGGATGCGAAATCCATACTGCTGCTGGTCGCGCTGTGCGTCGTTGTCTACCTGCCCGGCATGGCCGGCATACCGCCCCTCGACCGCGACGAACCGCGCTATGCACAAGCCACGAAACAGATGATCGAGACGGGCGACTATACCCGGATCTATTTCCAGGATTCGTTCCGCAACAAGAAGCCGGTCGGTATCTACTGGCTCCAATCCGCATCGGTAAAGCTGATGGGCGGCTCTTCCGTAAAGGATTCTATCTGGCCCTACCGCCTGCCCAGCCTGTTGTGCACCCTGGGCACGGTGCTGCTCGTGTTCCGGCTCGGGAGCCTGCTGGCAGGCCGGGCGCAGGGCCTGCTGGCGGCACTGCTCATGGCCATTACGCCATTGCTGGTCGCCGTTTCCCATGTGGCCACGACCGATGCCACGCTGCTTTTTTTCACCACGCTGGCGCAGTTCAACCTGATACGCATCTATCTCGCAAACAGACAGGGCAATAAACCCAGGTGGATCAATGCCCTCCTGTTCTGGATCGCGCTCGGCTGCGGGATTCTTGTCAAGGGTCCGATCACCCCGCTGGTCTCCCTGCTGACGGCCATTTCGCTGATGGTCATCGACCGCAACAAACGCGCGCTTCGTGGCATCCATCCCGGTATCGGCATCCTGTTGATGCTGGCCATTGTGCTCCCGTGGCTCATCAGCATCCAGATTGCGACCGACGGCGCCTTTCTGCGCGACTCACTCGGCCACGATTTCGGGAGGAAGCTGGCCTCCGGACAGGAATCGCATGGTGCCCCGCCCGGCCTGTACACTCTGCTCATGGCGATCACCTGCTGGCCGGCCTCCCTGCTGGCCGTACCCGCGCTGATCTACGCCTGGCGCAAGCGCCGCAGGGATATCCTGTCCGTGGTCGGCTTCAGCTGGGTGGTACCCTACCTGGTGGTGATTGAACTGGTGCCCACCAAACTGCCGCACTACGTCCTTTCCGCCTATCCGGCCGTCGTACTGCTCTGTGCCCGTTTCGCCTGGGACGATCTGACGCAGGAGCTGCCCAACAAGTTCTGGAAAGGGCTGCACTGGCTCTACCGCCGGGTGTGGGACATCGTCTTCCCCCTGGCCACGCTGGTGGTGCTGGCTACCGCAGCCGTCAGCCGGTTCCCGCTCATCTCCATTCTGGCAGGCATCCTTCTCGGAGTGGCTACCCTGGCCATCTTCCGGTTGTCCAAAAGGAGCGCCCTCTGCCGGCTGGCGGCCAGCATTCCCCTGCTTGTTGTCGCCTCATTGCTGCTGTTCGGCGTGCTCATGCCGCAGCTGCGTACACTTTGGGTCAGCCGAACCGTCGCACGCACGTTCCATGAAATCCAGGGAGCGCAACCGGGCGCCCGGCTTTATGCCGTCGGCTACCACGAACCCAGCCTGGTCTTCCTGTCCGGCACCAGGACCGCATTGTGCAACACGGATACCATAAACACTGAATATGGAACCAACATGGTGGCTTTCCTTGCCGATGACGCCTACGAACGGATCCAGCATCCGCTCGTCCGAATCGCTAGCGTGAAGGGGATTAATTACAGCAAGGGGAAAATCGTCAAAGCAGGGATCTACCTGCACCCGGATTCTCCTGCACTCGGAACAACCTGCGAACCGGAGCAGTAGCTGACCATGGAAGAGAACGACTCGAGAAAACTGGTACGTACCACCGTCCTGCTTCTGCTCCTGATGGCGGTCGCCGGCCCGCTTTTATATTTCTTTGTCGATATTGATGCAGCCAACTGGGCCCGCAACGACCTTTCACGTCCGTTCGTGGAAACGGTGTATAAGACCGAAAACCTGGACGACTACATCACCATAACCTGCATTGTGCTGGGCCTCTACGCCCTGCTCCGGCAAAAGAACAAGGGCCGGTTCCAGAAGTTCATCTTTCCCCCGCTGTCGGCACTGTTCGCAGGCATCCTGACACATCTGCTTAAATGGCCGCTGGGCCGCTGGCGCCCCAAGGCCCTGTTCGAACACGACATGTACGGATTCGAACTTTTCGGCCCGATCAAGGCATCGCTGGCAAAAGGCCTCGGCATGCACTTTTCCTTCTGCGACGCCCATCCATTTGCCCGCTCCGGGCTGCTTATTTCATTTCCTTCCGGGCATACCAGCAGCATGATGGGCCTCATGACTGCCATATCCATCCTGCAGCCCAGGTATCGCTGGCCCTGTTTTGCGCTGGGCATTCTCTTTGGATCGACCCGGGTGATTGAAAGCGCCCATTTCCCTTCCGATGTCCTCGGCGGGCTGATCGTCGGCTATCTGGCCGCCCACTGGCTGCGTCGAATTCTCCTCAAACGAAACTGGATTCCCAACGACATATGAAACGACAATCCTTCAAAGTAAAATACAAGCACGAAGGCATGCGCCTGTTTGCGGTGATTGCCGAGGAACTGGGCATATCGAAGAAGCAGGCCCAGGCGGCCATCGATGAAAAACGGGTGCTGGTGAACGGCAAGCGGGTTTGGATCCGCAAGCACGAGGTGATGGAAGGCGACTTCGTGGAAATCCTGATCGAAGAGCGCCCGCAGGCTGTGCCGAAGAAAATACAGATCCTCTGGCAGGACAGCGACTACCTGATTGTCAACAAGCCCCCCTTCATGCTCACCAACGCGGCGGAGGACAGCCTCGAAGCCATGTTGCGCAAGCAGGAGAAAAACCGGGGCATCGTCGCGGTACACCGCCTCGACAAGGAAACCTCCGGATGCGTCATTTTCGCAAAAAGCGCGGAAGCCAAGAAGGCCATGATACCCATGTTCCGGGGCAAGGACATCATGAAGATCTACCGCGCCATCGCTGTCGGCAAGTTTTCACCCAAGTGGAAGGAGATGCGCACCGACATCGACGGATATATGTCGACGACGCTGGTTAAACTGCTCGATGCGAAACGCCAGGCCAGCTACCTGGAACTGCGCATCGAAACCGGCCGTACCCACCAGATCCGGCGCCATCTGGCCGACAAACGTCATCCGGTGCTGGGAGACAAGAAATATGCGGGTACCGGTTCGGAGGTATCGCTGGAACAGGCGCGACAGATGCTGCACGCCTACCGATTGATCTTTGCCCACCCAAAGACCGGTGAAACCATCCGCGCCACCGCCCCGCTGCCCGGCGACTTCAACCGCTGCCTGGCGCAGCTCAAGCTCAGATAGGGAGTTGACGGTTTTCACGAGTTTTGTTCTCTGAAAGACCGGGGCGGCCCTGAAGATCATCATCCCCTTCGACGCGGTCAACCATCATTTAATCACCAGCAGCTAATAGGCGCGGGCGTCGCTCTTCTCCATGAAGTTGATGAAGGAGCGGTTGGCAACGCGGTTGCCGCCGGGAGTCGGGTAATTGCCGGTAAAATACCAGTCACCCTTGTGGCTGGGGCACGCCGCGTGCAGTCCTTCGATACTCTGGTAGATGATCTGCACTTCGGCCTTCATGCCGACCGGCGTCAGAATCTGGGCGATCTTGCTGGAAATCTGTTCCGCCGTGAAGGGTTCGAACATGCGGACCACGTGGTTTTGCGCTTCATCGCGCGGCTTCTTCTCGTCCGCCTTGCAGGCGGCATAGATCTCGTCCAGAACTGCTTCGCGGCCGGTTTCGCGGATCAGCGCCACACCCGCCTCGAATGCGACAAAGTCCTTCATTTTTGACATATCGATGCCGTAGCAGTCCGGGAAGCGGATTTGGGGCGCCGATGAGACGATCACAACCTTTTTCATGCCCAGACGATCGAGAATACGCAGGATGCTGGTACGCAAGGTGGTTCCGCGTACGATGGAATCGTCGAGCACCACCAGTGTATCGGATGACTTGACGACGCCGTAGGTGGTGTCGTACACCTGCGCCACCAAATCCTCGCGATCCACATCCGCTGTAATGAAGGTTCGCAGCTTGGCATCCTTGGTCATTACCTTTTCAATGCGCGGCTGGAACGACAGCAGTTCGTCGATGCGCTCGGCAGTCAGGCGGGGTTCGCGCAATAAATGGTATTTCATGCGTTCACCCACTACATCCTTCACCCCCTCGACCAGCCCGAAGAAGGCGGTTTCGGCGGTATTCGGAATATAGGAAAATACGGTGTTTTCCAGGTCATAGTCGACCGAATCCAGCACCGGCTGGACCAGCGACCGGCCCAGGTTCTTGCGCTCCTGATAGATGTCCTTGTCGGTACCGCGCGAGAAATAGATGCGCTCGAAGGAGCATGGCGTCTTTTCGCGTGGTTCGTTGACCATCTCCATCATTACGTCGCCCGAACGCTTGACCACCAGCGCATGACCGGGCGTGATCTCCTTAACGGAATCAATCGGCACGTTCAGGGCGGTCTGAAGCTGGGGCCGTTCGGAGGCTACGGCCACGAGCTCTTCGTCCCGGTAATAGAAGGCCGGGCGGATTCCGTTTGGATCACGGAGAACGAACAGGTCGCCGTGACCAATCATACCGGCCATTACATAGCCGCCATCGAATGAGCGGGTGGCTTTCTTTAAAATGCGGTAGACATCTAGTTCCTGGATGATTTTCTCGGTGATCTCGGTGCGGGTAAGGCCTTCCTTGCGGAACTTGCGGAAAAGAAAATCATTGGCCTCGTCGAGGAAATGCCCGATCTTTTCCAGAACCATCACCGTGTCGGTCTTGTTGCGGGGATGCTGGCCAAGCTCCACCAGCATGTCGAAGAGATCGTCATTGTTGGTAAGGTTGAAATTGCCGGCCACCACCAGGTTGCGGGTCATCCAGTTGTTCTGCCGCAGGAAGGGATGGCAGAATGTCTCCCCGGAGGCGCCGTACGTCCCGTAACGCAAATGGCCCAGCAGGAGCTCCCCGGCAAACAGGACGTTCTTCTTAACCCAGTCGCCGCTCTGGTACTCGGAAGGATATTTTTCACGCGCATCGGCAAACGCCTTCACCAGGCGGTTGCGCACATCCATAATCGGATTCTTGTCGGCTGAACGGGTGCGGAATATGTAGGGCTCGCCGGGGGGCATGTCGAGTTTGATGGCGGCCACGCCCGCACCGTCCTGCCCCCGGTTGTGCTGTTTTTCCATCAGCAGGGTAAGCTTGTTGACGGCGTACATCGGCGTGCCGTATTTCTCGATGTAGTAGTCGAGCGGTTTTAACAACCGGATTGCCGCTATCCCGCATTCGTGACCGATCCAATCGCTCATAACATACCGTCCTCGGGTTATGTTTGGGGTGAGTTAGAAAGCCGCACCGTGCCCTAGATTGCGGATTGCGTCAAGCTTGCCCGTAGTAATAAATGCCAGCCGGAGATATCCGTCGCGCGTACGGCACAGATCCCCCGAATTCGGGCCGGATTTTGAGCTAACTATCTACAACTGCAGCCGTTTGCGGTTGAGTTCGTTTAAACGCTGCTCGACTTCCGCGATCTGCTGAACAAGCTGGTTGTACAACTCGATCTGCCCGTTTTCATCAAACAGGACACTGCCGGTCTGCGCTTCATACTGATACCGCCCTTTTTGCGTCTCCATAAACACCAGCAAACGACGGCATGCATCCGCATAATCGAGATAACCAGCCTCCAGCTCCTCCATAAGCGACTGATAACCGGCCCTGCTTCGGAATCCCTCGAGTCCGCTCTGCTTGAGCCTGGCCGACACAGCATATCGGTCGAGCACGGCACCGTACTCACCTTCCATGTTTTTCATAAAGCTGTAGGCTTTAACCGTGCGGCTCGCAAACTCGTCCAATACGGCATACTGCCAGTCAAATTCCTGTTCGGTTTGCAGCAGGGAATAGTTCAGAAAACGCTCCGACATCAATGTGTTGTAGGATTCATGCCAGTAGTCGTTGGTCTCAGCACCTATGCGCATGAATTCCCGTGTAGCTTCGAAAAAACGGCGTTCATCTTCGGATGTAGCGGAAGCCGCCAGGTCCTTCATACCGTCCAGCGCGACATGCTGCATGACAATCTGCTTTTCCCTCATGGTTTGAACGTTGTCCGTATCAAAATCATCAAGCATTTCCTTCCGCATGGAATCGACCCCATGCTCCAGGGATCGGGCTTTTTCAATCATGGCTGCGGACGGACTGCGGTCAATGGAAGCCATGGCACTCAGCGCGTTCAGGATGGCAAGAATCAGCACCGTCACATTGCCCGTTCGCTGGTTCCGGCGACTGATCCGAAACAATAGATACCCGATCCCCCACACAAACAACAGGGCTCCCAGAACGGCTCCACTGACATAGCCCGTGACATACGCCTCATCGCCCGAGCAGGTTAGATAGCCTCTCCGGCCCGAAAGCGCCATCGTCAGCACCAGAAGAATCCAGTTTAACTTCCAAAGGTGGAAGGGTGTATCTGACACTACCTGCCCTCCCGTTTCATTGTCTGCGTTCACAACCGCCCCCCGTTAACCATACCTGCCCACCCGGACCAATGCCCCGTACCATGCCTCACCTGACTGGTGAACCGATCCTCACCAAAGATCAATCCACGATACATCGTACTTTATAACGCATTGAATCCCACCGTTGAAGATTGTAGAATATATAACTACAAGGGAAAATGGAAAGCTCAGAGGTTGCCATGCCCAGCAAACTTGAAGAATCGACCTTGATGGATCATCTGATGCACCACATCAAGGACAACTTATACTTCATGGACAGGGAAGGCCATATTGTACTGATCAGCGATGCAGGTGCCCACTGGCTCGGTTTCAATACTCCGGAAGAGGTCATCGGAAAAACCGATCTGGATATCTTTACCGACGAACATGGGCAGGAAGCCTATGAGGATGAACAGCGCATCATGCGCACGGGCCAGCCGATCATCGGCAAGGAGGAAAAAGAAACCTGGGCGGATGGACGGGAGACCTGGGTTTCCACCACGAAAATGCCCTTGTATGACGCTCAGGGAAACACCATCGGAACCTTCGGAATTTCCCGGGATATCACCGCCAGGAAAAACGCCGATTTGCGCGCTTCCAAATATGCCGAGGAAAACCGCCGGCTCTGCAACGAGATGGAAAGTGACCTTCAGATGGCTGCCGAGCTGCAGAAAACATTTATGCCGATTGCCTACCCCACCTTTCCCGACGGCGTGGCATACGCAGACAGTGCCGCCCGGTTTTGCCATCTCCATCATTTTACCGGCGTAGTTGGCGGTGATTTTTGCTCCGTTCGCAAGCTGTCTGAGACCGAGGTCGGTATCCTGCTGTGCGAGGTAATGGGCCAGGGTGTGCGCGCTGCAATGATAACAGCTCTGATGCGCGCCATTATTGAGGAGATCTCATTCAAGGAAAAGGACCCCGGCCGCTTCCTGAGCCATATGAACCGGCTGCTGAGCCCCATCATCCATACCGGCGAGCAACTCCTTTTTTCCACCGCCTGCTACCTGGCGCTGGATGTGTCCACCGGAATGGCGCGCTACGCCAATGCAGAACATCCAGTCCCAATCCTGCTGAATTCAGATACCGGACAGGCTGAGTGGCTTATGGAGGATGTCTTCGCATCGGGACCGGCACTGACTATTGCGGAAGATACGGAATACCGGACAATGGAACGAAGGCTTCATCCCGATGATGTGGTTATTCTCTACACCGACGGTTTATACGAAGCGACGAATTCCGTAGGCGATGCGTTTGGACAGGAGCGCCTGCTTAAAGCCGCCAACCATTACAGGGACCTGCCGGTTAGAGAAATGTTTCCGCAACTCATCCGCGAGATCAGTACGTTCGCATCCGACGGAAAACTTGATGATGACGTTTGCCTGGTGGGGTGCAGGTTTGCGAAGCCGCTCAACCTGTAGAGCCAAGCCCTAGGCACTCTTCACAGAGCGCTTGAACATGTTCTTGAGAAGCACGTAGATCAGCCACAGAACACCTCCAACCAGCGCAGCCTGGACACCGACCAGCAACACCTTACCAATGTTGATACTGCCGACCACAGGTGCGTTGTCGGTAATCTGCGGCTTGTACTGGATCGCTTCATCCAGCTTGAGATTCGAGAAGGCATCCCGAAAGATATTTTCATATTCAGCAAATGACTCGTCCGGCGCAAATCCGCTCAGTTCGATGAAGCCATATTCCGTCAGTTGCCGCGCAATGAGGATTTTCACTCCGTTCTGCTCGCGCACATCCATGAAAAGGTCTTTAGCATCATTCAGCTGGGCATTCTCGCCCCCGGCATCCTCGGCATACCGGTCCAGATCACCGGTTGCATAACGCCCGGTGTAGTTCACCTGAACCAGAACGCAGGGATAGGTCAGCCATCCATCGGAAGACTTGAGCTGAAAACCGTAGTCATAAAACGGGGCCTCTTCATCGGCAGATTTTTCAGCCATGGTCTCGGCATAGCTGACGAGCACATCGTCGGGCATGCGAACCCAACCATCGGGCAGGGTTATCGAAAATAGATCTTCTGTTTCAAATGTTCCTGCGAAAGCCGAAATGCTCAACGCAGCCAAAGCTATTGATATTGCTCTTTTCATTCTGCACTTCCCTGATTTTTGGATAAATACCGTATTTTCAGCACGCCACTGTTTAATGACCCAGTATGGTCCGGATACAGCTCTGGCTAAAATTTGAGAATACAACGTACACCAGAGAGGGTGAATCCGCCAGCAATTATCCACCCGATTTTTTTACGGTATAGCCCATCGCTTGCAGCTCCGAAACCAGAAAATCGCGGTGATCGCCCTGAATTTCGACTGTTTTTCCCTTTACCGTACCGCCTGTTCCGCATTTTTGCTTGAGCTTTTTCGCCAGTTCCCTGAGTCCTTCGGGATGGAGAGGGATACCCGTAATAACGGTCATCCCCTTCCCCTTCCGACCCTTTGTTTCGCGCCCAACGCGAACGATGCCGTCGCCTTTCGGTGCGGTCTGCTTCTTCTCCGGCGTGATGCGCCCCTTTTCGGTGGAAAATACGATATCGAGCTGGTCCAGGGATTTCATTTCAATTCTCCGGTCGGCTTCAACCCTGGGCGGAATCCGTCAGGTTGTTGACATACAGCGTCTGCGTCGGGAAGGCGAATTCGATGCCGGCCTCATTATAGCGCTTGAGCAGTTGCATATTCAGGCGTTCGGCATGTGCCAGAAAATCCCAATAAGCCGGCGGATGATACCAATAGATGGCCAGAATATTGAGCGAACAGTCGTTGAAGTCGTTGAAAAAGACGCGAGGCGGAAATTCCGGATCCATCCCCTCGTGGTTATCGAGCAGCTCCTTAAGAATATCGACCGCCTGCTGGACCTTTTCGGGCGGTGTGTCGTAAGTGATCGTCACGTTCATGACCCGCTTGATAAAAGGCCGCTTGCCGATGTTCTGTATCATCTGGTTGGCCAGCTCTCCGTTGGGCACAGTCACCAGATGGCCATCCAGCGTACGGATACGCGTGGAACGGAATCCGACCTCCTCGATCGTCCCATCGTGTCCACCGACTACGATGCGCTCGCCCAGCTCGAAGGGCTTGTCGGCAAAGATAACCAGCGATCCGAAGAAGTTCTTGATGGTTTCCTGCGCTGCCAGAGCCACGGCCAGGCCACCGACGCCGAGACCGGCAAGAATGGAGGTAATCGGCTTGTCACTCAGGATCTGCGCCACCTGCACCAGGGCCAGCACCACGATGATGACACGCAGACTCTTGCGTACCACCGGTGCCATCATGTCATCCATTTTTGTATGCGTCTTTGCCGTAAAGTGCGTGATGGCATAGTCGAGTACATCGACGAGCGAATACACAAAAAACGTAACGGCAAAGGTGAACAGCACTGAGAGGCTGTCGGCAACGATGGAAAAGGGTTCAGTACCGAACTGGTGGCGCAACCCCAGCTTCAGTCCGATGGCAAAAAACAGAAACGGCATGGGGCGCCCCAGGGCCTTCAATGCCACCTGAATGATCTGTTTACCTTCCAGATGCTTCTGCTTGCCGACATTAGCCAGAATAAGCTGGATCAGCTTGCCCAACAGCATGGCACCTACCGACCAGCCGAGCAGAATAATGACATTGCCCCAGGTCACATCTCCAATTACATCGTTATTCCAAAATCCCATATATACAACCTCCTATCAATTGATGTGCCTGACCATAAAAACTTCATTTGAAATGCCAAGTTCCAATGGCATAAAATGAGCAGCGTCGCAACTACCGGTGATTATCGATGGTCGGTGGCGTTGAGTTCCCGGAAGCCTGCAGGTCTAGCGCAGCGGGATGCGCCTGATAGTGTGCGCGAACAGCTGTTGCAAGCTTTTGCTTCACCGCCTCATCGATAGTGCATATACCCTGATTGGGCAGTGCAGCCAGCAGTTTCTCCAGCAGCCGGTCCTGCGGTTCAACCATCCGTGAGCGCCAGGAAGCCAGCAGGTTCTTGTCGATACATGGCGGGAGCGAGCCGAGGATACCGACATCATTCTGGTCGTGAACAAGCAGACCGGTCGTGGTACCGCGGTCCAGCGTGAGCACCTGGAAGAAATAGAGCGTATGATAGGCCAGCTGCGCCGCCCGCTCCGCCTCCGTCGGCTCCGTCAGGCCCTGCATGCCGTCATGGAGTATTGCAAGATACGCATCGATGGCGGCTTCTCCCACACACAATGCAAGATCGCGATCGGCCTCGAAGACGCCGGTGGTGAAGTTTTCCAGATAGAAATGGATTACCCCCCGATGCCGTTCAAGGGCGGGAATATAAAAATAGCGGTCACCCTGACCGGTTGCATCATCGAAACGGTCCGGAGCGGCCAGCCGGAGGGCATCAGCAAACCGCTGCCGGTCTGCTTCTACGGGAATTGACGGGTTCAGGTCCGCCATAATGCGCCAATATCCGTTGCCGCCCTTCAGCTCCGTCCAACTGATATGGATGTGCACCGACGGCGCACGCGGATGGGCCGGATGGACGATCGTTGAGATGGCCGAAGCCGATCCCAGCCTGCGTTCAGGTTCGTCGTCGTAGTGTACCTGCGATACATTCACGGAAGCCCGGGCGAGCAGCGGCGTATCAATAATACCGAAGCGTTCCCCTCCCCCGTGACGGCCGTCATCGCGGAACCATTCGACAAGGCGAAACGATTCGTGCCCAAGATTCTCCAATCCCGACACAAAGCGCTGTTGCAGGGATTTCACCAGCTTCAGCGCGGTGGCGGCCCGATCGGACCGGGCGGCAATACGATTCATGGTGCGACTCCAGGTTCCGGCATTACATATCGGAATCCGACATCAATGGAAGCGCTTTCCGATTCGGAAACATAACAACAGGCAAGATACGTTGCCGGCGTGAAGGCACTTCCACCCTTAATTTGAAACACACCTTCCTTCCCCGGCATGGGCGTGGAGGTCATCTCGCGCACATTACCCGCCATGTCGAAGGCACTATAGACAGAGACATCGCGCCGGAAACTGCCCGGCGGTGCCCATATCGGATACCTGCTCCTGCCCGCGGGGTTGTCCGCACAGAGTGCAAAATTTTCCTCCGCCAGGAATCCGTAGCCCCATGGGTAGGTTCGTCCGTCCACACCCCGCGCGGCCTTTTCCCACTCATAGGCGGTTGGCAGGCGGACGGTCCGACCTAGTTGTCTCGCTAGCCATTCGCAGTATGCAACGGCTGCCTCCTGCGATATACCGACCACGGGATAGTCCAGGCTAAGATGCTCATCAAGCAGTTGCCCGTCAGCATCCCATGCATCCAGCACCGGGCCGTCATCAGTAAAACGCAGCCGACTCATACAGGCGGCCTTCTGAGCCTCATCCGTCAGGTTCAACCAGAAATCCAGGTATTCACCAACCGTCACTTCCTTCTTCTTCATAAAAAATGCCGGAAGTTCGCGCTGGCGCAGGCGGTAGACGGGTGATTCGTCGCCCCCGAAAAAGAACGAACCGGCCGGCACGTACGCCATGCCTTCGGGAACAGGGGGAGGCGCCTCAAGGTGAACCACCTTCTCTTCGCCGTGATCCATATAGACAGGAATGATCGAAAACGTGCCGTTGCTCAGCGTGGTCCAAAGCAGATAGGACCCGGGTTCGGTGTCGGGAACGATTACCGGAAAATCACCGCTCTTCCGCAGTGGATCACAGGGAACCAGCCGCGGTCCGTCCGATTTCACAGGAATGACGGCCACTTCCTCGATTTCGGCGGCTGCATCGATTTCAAGCCGCCCTCGGCCTTCCACCCGGGCCTGGGTTTTCTCAAGCATGATGTTGAGATCTGACGCGTTGAACCACAGCCGGGCCTGTTCATAATCCTTGCGGGCAAGTGCTGTCTCAATGCAGCCGCGCGTGAAATCGACAAACCATTGCCGGACATCGTATTTCAACTGATAGCGGGAAGGAATCGCCTCATAGCACTCATTCACCTGCCTGTAGCATTCGTCGATCCGCATACTGAGTCCATCCAGCTGCTCTTCAAGCTGTACTTCGCGAGCCGATTTTTCCTTTAAGACGACACCGGACAGCAGGGCCTGCAGATCTCCATAGACCGACTGGGCCTGATCGGCCAGTTGCCTGAACTCAGCCGCCAGTTGTTCGGCACGGGTGAATTGTTTGGCATACGCGCGCTGATCCTTTATCCGTCCTCCAACCGTGGAGCCGATAAATGCAATCAGCGTCACTGCGACAATGACCAACTGGAACGGATTATGCCAGTTCTTGATAATGCGGGGCGTACGGTAGCGTGAACGCGGCCTGCTTTTCTTCCTGTACTTCCTGGGCGTAAGATCCAGATCCATATCCCGCTGCCGTTGTTGCAACTATCCTTTGATCCAGAGCCGGACTGCTTCCGACAAGGACAGAATCGCCTTGATGGTGCACTCGCCGGCAGGTATTTCAACGGTATCGCCGACCGCATGGCCCAGCAGGGCCTTGGCCAGCCGTGTTTCGCTGGAGATGATCGAGAGCGCTTCATCCTGATCCCACACACCCAGGATGTAGAAAGTTTCGGTGTTGCCGCCTTCATACTCCAGTTCCACCCCGCAACCGGTCGACACCGTGTTCGTGGCAACGTCGGCAAAGTCGGTCGGCTTGACGCGTTCCAGATCCTCGGCCAGCTGCGCACCCTGCGCCATCAGTAATCCCTGTCGCTCCTTGGCGTATTTAAATTCAGCATTTTCACGCAGATCGCCGTAGCTTCGGGCGACTTCGATCTCCTTGGAGTTTTCGGGGATCTCGACGGTCATGATCCGTTCCAGATGCTTTTGCTTGGCCGCGTAGCTGCGCGAGGAAGTCATTGGAACCTCCTTTTTCGGGGCGGCCGTGGTTGCCGGGACTATGATATCCTGCAGCTCGGGGAATTTCCTGAGCACCTTGGCTACCACCGACTTGCGATCCAGGACGTCCCAGCCATGCCCTTCATGGATGCGGCGCATGAAATCGCGGCGCTGCTGTTCCGTCATGGCACTCATCACATCGTGCAGCCAGTCTTCCTGCTGGAATCGTTCACGCAGCTGATTCTGTGCCCGCAGCATGGCGCCGGCACCGTTGACCTCCAGTACCTCCTGGATACGGAATGCAAGATCGCCCTTGGAAATCAGATTCCACTTTTCCACGTATTCGGGCGAGCGCTGGCACCACAGGAGCATGGGTGCGCTGGCGGTACGCCGAGCGACAGCCGAAGTCATGATC
>JBNLDM010000116.1:0-4221 GCA_050304335.1 Pontiella sp. | reverse complement strand
GAGAATCCTTCCAGCTTCACGCCGGAGGCAAATTCGTGCTGCCCGGCGGTGGTCAGCTTGATCGGGTTGGTGATCTGTTCGACGGCAATGGCCGGCCCGGAGCGGTCCGGTGTGTTCCAGTAGGTGGCCTTGATGCCCGGCCTGCCGTCGAATGAACCCTGTGCGATGAAGCTTTCCGTCACCTTGTCGTCGACCAGGTCGCAGGCCTTGTCGTACAGAATCTTTTCGGCGGGCAGCTTGGATCGTATGCCGTCGAAGATGGTGATGGTCCGTACGGGCGTTCCATTGTAGTTGCCCCACAACACCGGCTTATCGTCGGCATTGGGGCCGATAACAGCAAGCTTTTCCACGGACCTGTCCAGCGGGAGAATACCGTCCCTGTTCTGCAGCAGTGTCATGGACTCGCGGGCCATATCCAGCGCGAGCCGGCGATGCTCATCGCTGTTCACCACCGACACCGGTATCTGCGTCCACGGAACAATGGAATCCTTGTCCATTTCGCCGAGGTCGAAGCGGCCCGTCAAGGTCCTGAGCAGGCTCTTGTCGATCTCCTCTTCCTTAATCAAATCGAAATGGACCGCATCGACCAGCGTCATAAAGGGATAGTTTTCCCAAACGCACTCCACGTCGGTACCGGCCAGCACCGCTTTCGCCGCCGCGTGCATCGCATCCGACGAAACATTGTGCGTGGTATAGAAATCCGTGATGGCCCCGCAGTCCGATACCACCATGTATTTGAATCCCCACTCATCGCGGAGAATCCGCTGCAGCAGCCGCGTATTGCCGCAGCAGGGCTCGTCCTCCAGGCGCTGGTACGCGCACATCACCTGGCGGACATCGGCCTCCTGCACCAGCGCCTTGAAGGCCGGCAGGTAGGTTTCGTACAGCTCGCGCGGATCAATGCGGGTCAAGTTGAGTTCGTGCCGGCTCCATTCAGGACCGGAGTGAACGGCATAATGCTTCGCACACGCCAGCAGTTTGCGGTATTTGGCATCGACCGGACCCTGCAGACCCTTGACCACCGAAACGCCCATCCGCGACATGAGATAGGGGTCCTCGCCATAGGTCTCCTGCCCCCGGCCCCAGCGCGGATCGCGGAAGATATTCACGTTGGGCGTCCAGACGGACAGGCTCAGGAAGCGGCGGTTTTCCTCGCCCCGGCTTTGGGCCTCGTTGTATTTGGCACGCGTCTCGTCGGAAACCGCGTCGAAGATGCGGTAGACCAGCTCATCGTCAAATGAAGCCGCCATGCCGATCGGCTCCGGAAACACCGTCACATCACTGTTGTTGGCCAGCCCGTGCAGGGCCTCGCTCCACCAATTGAACTTCTTAATGCCCAGCCGGGGAATGGCGTCCGACTGGTCGCACATCAACGTCGCCTTTTCCTCGAGCGTCAGCCGTGAAATCAGGTCGCGCGCGCGCTCCTCCGAACTCAGCTCCGGATTTCGAAAAGGGAACTCCTGCGCTTGTGCAGACACGGCCAGCGAAAGCAAGCAAACTGCCCACATCATCCATTTCATCCTAATCTCCTCCACCGTTGACCGGTTTTAAAATCAAGGCAAAGCCACCCCGGGGAAGCATGTTTATTTTCAGCGAACGGGCACGGTTGACCTTGCCGGATTTGATTTCAAATTCCCTGTCCTGCATTCCGTCCGCAATCAGCGTCATATCGTATTCGACTCCGGTCGAAAGAAATCCGAGATCGACCGTCTGCAGCTTTGCATCGGCTTCGGCGTTGAGCCCCCCGACATACCAGACCTGCCCCTTTTGGCGGGCCATCACGATATCACGCCCGGGATAGCCGTCGAGCAGTTTGGTATCATCCCATGCGGCGGGAACCTCCTTCAGGAAAGACAGGACGGCGGCAGGCTGTTCATAATATCCCGAGGGACGATCGGCCATATGCTGAATGCCCGATTCAAACACCACACTAAGGGCCAGTTCGTGCCCATACGTCGTAATGTGCGGATGCTGGGAATCGGTAAAGGTCACCGGGGTATAATCCATTGGACCGACGACATTGCGCGTAAAGGAAACGATCGTATTGTGCTCCGGGGCCGGCTCGGTAAAGTGCGGTGTATTGTTATACCACTCGGCACCGCGAATGCCTTCGAGCGTCATCAGATGCGGATAGGTGCGCGACCACCCGCGCGGAACAATGCAGCCGTGGAAATAGACCATGATTTCAAACTGTGCGGCGTCTTCGAGAATATCGAGATAATAGTCGATCATGTCCTGCTTCTCGCTCTCGAAGAAATCGACCTTGACGCCGACCACACCCAGTTCCTTGAGCTTGGCAAATTCCTTCATGCGTGATTCATGCGTCAGCATACGGTCGCGCGGCGTGGCGGGAACATAGGTATGCGGTCCGCCGGAGTTATACCACATCAGCGGTTTTACACCCTTCGACTGAATATACTTCAGCGCATCCTCCAGGTTTCCACCGTTGCCCATGGAATCCCATTCCCAGTCGATCAGCGTGTACGGCCAGCCCATCTCGGCGGCCAGATCCGCAAACTCGCAGACCACCTTGAAATCCTTGGTGCCATGATTGTGCGACCAGTAGTTCCAGGACGCCTTGCCCGGTTTGACCCATTCCGCATCGCCGATCTTTGACGGCGTGGAAACATCCTTTACCAACGTTGATTCCACCACGTCGGCCAGACTGCCCAACATAATCACACGCCACGGCGACTCCCAATGCAGGTTAATCGTCGGCTGCGATTCGCCCAGTCCGTTGCCGTCGCGCTGATCCGGAAAGGTGAGCTTATAGCGGTTCTTATCTTCCTTATTACTCAGCTTGGTGCCGCAGTAACGGCGATCCACATCCGCCTCATGAATCAGATACCAGCACCCGTCTTCACCGCCGACGTTAAACAGCGCCGGATAGCCCCACTCCTGCTGCGGATCGCCGCCCTCCATGGTGGTATAGAGATTTTCGTTCGACGGAATCCATTTCTGCATCCAGCGTTTTGCATTCCCCGGAATCGTGTAGGCCGTCAGCTCATCTTTCACCACATAGTCCCCCTCGCCTTCCGGAAACGCATAACGGAAGGCCACGCCATCGTTGTAGGCGCGGATAATCAGATCCAGCCTGCTTTCATCGGGATTCTTGAAATGGACGACCACCTCGTTGGCCACATTGCTGCATATGCTCCGCTTCCCGTGCACAGCCGTATACTGCTCGTTGATGGTGACCGGCTTGTCCGCTGCAATGAATTCAAGTTCCTTTGAGAACGACTGATCATTGCGAACGAGCCCAAGACGGATATCGGGAATGGCCGTTCCTTTCTTTCCGCCGATCGAACATCCCACCGAGAGAAGCCATTCTCCGGATTCGTCGTTTCCGCGATTGAAAAGGGCCACGGCAATCTCCTCGTTCGGTGAAACAACCAGGGCTTGCTGTGCGGGAGAGACTGCAGCCCCCAGCAGCAGGCAGGTGATGATTAGTTGATATTTCATGAAGCATATCCTCTCTTTTCAACCCTCTTATTTGGTGATCCAGACCACGAGCCCGCCGCGCGGGCTCATGGGAACCTCAAGCCGATCAGCGGCGGTGACGGATTTTTCAGCCTGCTTGTAGGTGGCGGGGTTGTCGGGATCGTCGGCAAAGACCTTGGCTTTCCACGCACCCTTGCCCAGAAACGACAGATCGATGGGGAGCGTGGCAGCTTCGCCGCCGTTGAGTACGCCGATGAACCAGCTGTCTCCGCGTCGCCGAGCAAAGCCGACCACCTTTCCGATTTTGCTGCCCGGCAGGACAATCGTCTCGTCCCACGTCGCGGGCAGATGACGAATCAGATCCTCGGCCGGGTTGCCGATGAAGTCCTGGTATTTTCCGGCAAAGTGCAGCAGCGGCGACGTCATATCCACCGCCTGGGCCAGCAGATGCGTCCAGGTGAAGCCGACCATCTCCTTCGGATCAAACGCAGTCGGCGTATAGTCGGCCGGCCCGCAAAGAAAGCGGGTAAAGAGGACGATCGTGTCGTGATCGGCCGCCTGAACACGCCCATAGCGCGTCATGTGGTATTCATGGCCGCGCACCGCTTCGCGCGTCAGTTCGTGAGGCCAGGTGCGCTGGCGCCCGGTCAGCTTGACCGCGCCATGAAAGTTGCACAGCAGTTCCAGCTCGGCGGTATCCTGCAATGCGCCTTCGTACCAGCGGGTAATCTCAGCTGTGCAGGGCGGAATAAAATCGATCTTGATCCCCGCAGCGCCGAT
>JBNLDM010000115.1:0-4265 GCA_050304335.1 Pontiella sp. | reverse complement strand
GCAAGGGCTGATATATACCGGTTGAAATCCCACGCCCCGTTAATGATGAACGTATCGCATCGCGGTGGCGAAATTTCATTGGGGATATAACCGATACTCGGCATCATTCCGTAGCCATCCAGGTTGTCAAAATTACCGAATGCCGCGGCCGCTCCGCCCGAATTTCCGGTAAAGTAAACCCGATCTTCATCGACCGGAAGCGTTTTATAGATGTGCTCCACCGCCTCTTCGTTACAATCGAGGTTAACCTCAAAGTCCCGCCCATTGCGGGATTCGAGCGACATGGCCAGAACCCACTGGCAGAGTTCTGCACCTTCAATGATCTGCTGGAGGTGTCCGGGGGTTCCTCCTCCTGAATTGGAATAGAATAACAAGGGCGCTTTGCGGCCCGGCTTAAGCGATTTGGGAACATAGTAGTAGTAGTGCGATTCGGTATCCGCCTCGATTGGCCCCATCACTCTTCCCACTTCGTACGGCAGGCTGGGCGCACCCGCATCTGCACTGCTTTTTCCCGGCATTTCTCCTCCGGTCTGTTCCGCAATATATTCCCGGTCGCCATCGGAGAGCTTGGCAATGGGCACCTTGATGCGGCGGCCATCCTTCCGCACAAGCTCGACCTTGTCGTCGACCACCCGGAAAAAGCTTGCTTCAATGGTGGAACTTCCATCGGCGGCGGTCCACATTCGCAGTTCAGCCCGCACCACACATTCAACGCAGATAAGCAGTCCAATCAGAACCAGCAATCGTCTCATGCCACACTCTCCCTTTTAACAATACGCACAGTCTTTCAAGTATACACAGCCTGTATATGAGATCAACAAAAAGACCGGTTGCATCGAGGGGTACTGCACCTTCTGAACGATCAATGGCCAGGGCTCCGACCCGCGACTTTTCCCCGCGGTCCCGTCAGGCCCTCTGCCTTAATAAAAGACCTTCCAGAGAAACAGTCCATGGGGCTGTGCCGTGGGAACGACCGCCGTGCGCTTCCCATGATCCAGGATGTCATGGACGGCTTCCGGTTCGAGATCGCCGATGCCGACGCGCACAAGGAATCCCGCCAGGCTGCGGACCATCTTGTAGAGAAATCCGTTACCCTGCACTTCCAGCGCAATCTCTGCTCCATGCTTGCGTATATAGAGCGAATGGATGGTACGCACCGTGCCGTCGAGCTCCCGCTTCGGATTGGCAGAGAACGGTGCAAAGTCATGCTCCCCCTCCAGCCGTGCGGCGGCGGCCCGCATTTTTTCAACACGCAGCGGGCGGGCTTCGTGCAGGCAGTAAAGCCGTTTGGTGGGCGGCATGATCCGGCCGTTGTAGATAAAGTAGCGGTATTCCTTGCCAACCGCGCTGAAGCGCGCGTGAAAATCGGCCGGCGCTCTTTCAAACGTCAATACACGGATATCGCGGTCCAGCTGGGCATTCAGTCCCCTCCGGAAATAATTTGGATCGACCGGATCCTCCAGATCGAAATGCGCCACCTGAGCACGGGCGTGTACACCGGCATCAGTGCGGCCGGACGACTCCACCCGCACAGACTTCTTCGCGCCTGTCATATGGGTCAGCAACCGTTCCAGCTCACCCTGGACTGTTCGATGCCGGGGTTGCACCTGCCAGCCCGCGTAGTTCGTACCGTCATACGAAACCTTGATTTTATACCGTGTAGACATCGCGGCATAATTTCCAATGCTAAAACACAAACAGCAAGTATTTATCAAAAGTTTGATTTTTATCATCGGCTCTGCTACAACACGCTCATGCTGTTTAGTAAATCAAAGACGGCATGGGGGTTGGCGGGTATTACGCTGGCCGGGGTTATCGGAGCAACAGTCTACGATTGCCCACTGCCGGCCAGCAAGTTCACCTACCATGATCTGACGGTTCCTGAAGAGGTTGCCGACAGCTATGAAACGCTGATGCGTTACAGCGCAACCAGCACCAACCGACTGAAAGTCACACTTCCGACCCCCGTCCTACAGCTGGCCGGCACATGGAGCAATGTCCTGCCTCACTCCGAGCTCATCAACCGGGCATGGGATAATTTTGCCGACGGGCGCAAATATATCCAGGACCTCAACCGGCATCCCTTCATCACGGACTGGGATAATTCTGCAAAACCCATCGACCCGTCTTCTTTTTCCGTACCGGACTACCAAACCCTGCGGTACACCACGTTGCTGTACGGCCTGCACGCCACGCTGCTTATCCAGCAAGGCCTGACAGAAGAGGGTATCGAAGACCTGACCCGGCATTATTCCGTAATCCGTAAAAGCCTGCCCTATTCAACCACGCTCGTCACGTTTGCCATCAACGTAGCCTGCGCCAAACTGGACATCCAGATTGCCGACCATGTGGTACGGCGTGTAAACTGCACACCCCGTGAGCTGAAGATGCTGCAGGGCGCCTTCCCCCCGATCAGCCGGGAGGAATATTCCTGGTATCGCCCGCTCATAGCGGAATACTTCAATTCACAGTCCATGGTGCTGGCGCTGCGTAATAACGACATCACTATAGAGGCGGCTTTCGATCCGCCGCTGCAGAAGCACGCCACGTTCCCCAGACAACTCTTCTTCAAGCCGAACATGACGTTGCGCCTGTTCAAGAACATATATGAACCACTGATCGATGCCTGCCGTCAGCGCAAGAACCTCAGGCCGCTCCTGAAGGATGTGGACGACACCCTGAAAAACAGCAGCAAGCTCAGCCGCATCTGGAACCCATCAGGACACATGCTGGTCTCCCTCATGGTTCCGGTTTGGCAGAATGTTTATGACAAGACGCTGGAATTGAAAACCGCAAGTGACCTGCTGGCGCTGGAGATCAACAGCAGGCTTGGAATCAGCCTGAAACTGAAGGATGTCTATAACGAATCGAACTATCGTTTCGACGAGATACGCCAGTGCTTCTACTGCGTTGGCCCCGACGGCATCGATGGAACTGCCGACGACATCTATATCAACGATCCCGACGTTCGATAACGCTACGTCTCGTCGGCGATCCAATTGAGGAAATCGCGGTTGCCGTCGGCAATCGGCAAACAGACCACGCACGGGCAGTCGTACGAGTGCAGCGCCTTGACCCGGTCAATCAGAGCCGCTTTCCGCTCGACGGAGGTTTTCAGAATCAATGCGGTTTCCCGGCTTTCGCAGACCTCGCCCTGCCACCAGTAGACCGACTCGATGCCGCCGAGCAGGTTTGCGCAGGCCGCCAACCGTTCACCGACCACCGTCTTCGCAATATGCTTTGCCTCGGCTTCATCCCCCGTCGTCACATAAACAAACAGTGCATCCACAACTCATCTCCCCGCCCCTGACCCAGCCAAAGGGCCACATCCTGCTAACACCTTCAGCAGCGATCAGCTAATTGCTGACAGCTATAGACTTGCTCCCGCTCACTACTTGTTCCTCCACTCGCCTTCCACACCCTGGAAAAGCCAGTCCGATTCAGGCATCCCCCACTCGCCGGGCGGATAGGTATAGGGCTGCAGTATCTCCAGGTTATCCAGTACCGGCTGCATGACGCGCCACTCGGCCTCCACCTCATCGGACCGCGTAAACAGGGTCGAATCCCCGCGCAGTGAATCCAGCAGCAGGCGTTCGTAGGCCTCCGGCAGCGACTTGTTCCAGGTTCCCGAATAGGAAAAGTCCATCTTCACATCCTCGACCACAAAGCGCATGCCGGGTCGTTTGGTACCCACCCGGAGGAAAATACCTTCATTGGGTTGAATCTGAAAAATGAGTGTGTTGGGTTTGATTCGGGTGATGTCGCAGACATCGTCTTCACACTCCACCTGTTGGAACAGCTGCAGCGGCGGCACCTTGAACTGCACCACAATCTCTGTAGTCTTTTTCGCCATTCGTTTGCCCGTTCGCAGCAGGATCGGCACGCCCGCCCAGCGCCAGTTATTGATAGAAAGCCGAAGTGCCGCAAAGGTTTCCGTATTCGACTGCGGGTCAATGCGATCTTCTTTGAGGTAGGCTTTGATGGGCTTGCCGGCCGCATCCACACCGTCTCCATACTGTCCCCGGCATACGGCATCCGATATATTCTTTCGGATATCCAGCTGCATCGCATTGAGGATTTTCACCTTCTCGTTGCGGATCGACTCCGCCGACAGGTCGCCGGGTGCCTCCATAGTCACCAGGCAGAGCAGCTGCAGCAGGTGGTTGGTCACCATGTCGCGTAATGCGCCATACTCGTCATAGTATCCCCCGCGCCCCATCTCCATACCCACGGTCTCGGAGGCGGTAATCTGAATATGATCGATA
>JBNLDM010000114.1:0-19373 GCA_050304335.1 Pontiella sp. | reverse complement strand
AGCGAAGGCATTCGCTGCCGCACTCCAACACCAAGGCCCCATGGAATGAAGCCAGCATTAATGATGATTGAGCCTGCTGCATCCGCCGTGTTCGCAGGAAGGGAAGATTCCTCCCACCGTGCCGGAAGCCGGCAGGGGGTGTGTTCGGCGGAGCGTATAGCAATTTTCAGTCAATTTTTCTTCCCGAAAAAAGGACTCCCCCTTTTCTGTTTCTTGCTGGCCGCTTGCGTCGGCTTACTTACCCCGTTGCAAACGAAGGCGGCCTCGCTCGAACTGGTTCCCGAATGGGGAGCCAGCGGCGTGCCGACGAATGTCAGTATGTATGTCTACGTGCCGGACTCCGTGGTTGAAAATCCTCCGATTCTGGTGCTCCTTCATTATTGGGGAGGGACTGCCAGCAGCGTTTTTCCCCAGGCGGAATGGGGAGGCATTGTGGCGGCTGCGGATCAGTATGGCTTCATGATGGTCGTCCCGGAGCGAAGTTCCGACTGCTGGGACTATGGCTCGACGAAGTCCCTCACGCATGATGGCGGCGGCGAGACCCATGCCATTGCCCAGATGGTGCAGTATGCGATCAGCACGTATCACGCGAATGCGGACCGGGTTTATGTGACCGGAGATTCCTGCGGCGGCATGATGACACAAGCGATGCTTGGGGTTTATCCCGACATGTTCAAGGCCGGCGCCGCGTTAGCGGGCGTGCCAATTGGAGGGGCCTGGGCTCCGATTGAACATACTGCGCAGGAATGGGGAGATCTCGCCCGGGCCTGTTATCCGGAATATTCGGGACCGCGCCCCCGCGTCCAGCTTTGGCATGGTACGGCCGATGAGCTTGTCAACTATACCAACCATCTCGAGTCCATCATGCAGTGGAGTAATGTTCTTGGTTTAGACCCCGATCCGACATCCACGACCACGGAGACCATCGAGGGCATTACCAACCAATGGACGCACCGGGTCTGGAAGGATGAAAACGATGCTGTGCTGCTTGATGCGTGGGCAGACATCGAGGGAGACCACGGCCCGTCGGATGCGCTCTTTCTGGCGGAATACGTCATTCCTTTTCTGAAGCTCGATTATGTAGGGCCCTACGATCCTATATCACCCCGTAGTGTGACCTTTTATCAGGATTATAACTACGGCGGAGCGGCCAGCCAGTCAGTGAGTGCGGGTCGTTACACCACAGACCAGCTTGCGGCGTTGGGTATGCCCGACGATTGGGCGTCCTCGGTCAGGATTGCCGGCGGCTATACCGTGACCATGTATGCGGACGACAACTTCGGAGGGACGTCCTGGACGCTGACCTCGGACACATCCGAGTTCGGATCAATCAGCGCCAACGATCAGGTATCATCGGTTGTGATCGAAAACGATGACGACACGGTGGCCAACGGCACCTACAAGCTCGTCGCCCGGCACAGCGGCAAGGCGTTGGACGCCTACGGTGCGCAGACCACCAACGGCACCCAGATCATCCAGTGGAGCTATGGCGGCGGCGCCAACCAGAAGTGGACCGTGACCGACACCGGCGACGGCAACTGCAAGATCATCGGCGTGCAGAGCGGCAAGGCCTTGGACATCTACGCCGGGGACACAGCCAATGGAACCAAGGTGGAACTCTGGGACTTCTGGGGCGGCCCCATGCAGCTGTATAAGTTCACGGCGACCGATGGCGGTTACTATCGGATCACGCCGAATTGCGCGACCGACTCCTGTCTGGACGTGAGCGGAGTCTCCACGGCGGACGGCGCGGTGGTCCATCTCTGGCAGTGGCTCGGCGGCAGCAACCAGCAGTGGGCTCCCCAAACACCTTAACCGGCAGGATGGTGGTATTGGAGTCGTTGGCACAGCGCAATGACTGCACGGTCGAAAACGAACCTCGCATACCCAATCAACCTAAGACGCAAGGAAGGGAGAGTGACGATGAAACCACATTGATGAATGACGTGGATGGAAGAACGCGATGAACTCTTTCGGTTCTACCGGAATGCCTTCGGCGTTTTGATCCGAATCCGAAGGATTTCCTCAGAGAAAACAAATTAACAAAAAAAGGGAAAATCAATGACAGTCAGAAAGCAACACTCTTCCGGGCCTGTTCGTGCCCTAGCCGTCATCGTGGCGGCAGGCGCTTTGGCAACCACGCTTCAGGCCGGAACCTGCACGATCGACATCAGTTCCGACCAGCAGACGATCGACGGCTTCGGCTTCTCCAGCGCGTGGTCAGGGAAGCTGTCCGACATAAAGAACAATGCGCTTTACGACACGCTGGGCATGTCGCTGCTGCGTATCCGCATCGATCCAAACAAGTATTGGGGTGACGAGACGGCCAACGCCTCTGCGGCACACGCATATGGTGCCAAGGTTCTGGGAACTCCGTGGTCGCCGCCCGCGTACATGAAGGACAATGGCAATGTTGTTCATGGATCTCTGCGAACCGACCAGTATGGCAACTATGCCAACTATCTCAAGGACGCCGCCGACAGCATCGGACTGGACTACGTTTCGGTCCAGAACGAACCCGACTGGGATCCGGACTACGAAAGCTGCGTCTGGAACGGGGAACAGATACGGTTTTTTTGCAGGGACTACGCGCAAAACATCGGCAAACCCGTTGTTATGGCGGAGTCGCTCAACTTCAACGACGACTTAACCGACCCCACGCTCAATGACTCCGTTGCGGCGAGCCACGTTTCAATTGCTGGCGGCCACTTCTACGGGAACGGGAACTATGTGCATGCGAACGCGCTTTACAAAGGCAAGCACGTTTGGATGACGGAGCACTACATCGATAACGCCCGGTCCGACATGGGCAACTGCATGCTGATTGCCAAGGAAATCAGCGATGCTATGAACAATTGGTTCAGCGCCTATTTCTGGTGGTGGGTCGCCGACTACGACGAGAACGCCAACCTGGTCAACAGCGACGGCACAATCTACAAGAACGGCTACACGATCGGCCAGTTCGCAAAATGGATCCGGCCCGGCTCGACCCGGGTCTCGGCCGACTACAATCCTTCCGACAGCGTCTATGTCACCGCCTACCGAGTCAACGGCGAAACGGTGATCGTGGCGGTGAACACAGGCAGCGGATCCGTCACCCAGCAATTTTCCATCCAGAACGGCACCGCCTCCTCCTTCAGCGCCTACCGCACCTCCGGCAACGAAAGCTTGGCGAATGTCGGCAGCATCGGCGTTTCGTCCGGCAGCTTCAGCGCAACCCTGCCCGGACAGAGTGTAACCACCTTTGTGCAGGACAGCAGCAGCGGCACGGTGGCCAACGGCACCTACAAGCTCGTCGCCCGGCACAGCGGCAAGGCGATGGATGCCTACGGCGGGCGGACCACCAACGGCACCCAGATCATCCAGTGGAGCTACGGCGGCGGCGCGAACCAGAAGTGGGACGTAACCGACACCGGCGGCGGCAACTACAAGATCATCGGGGTCCAGAGCGGCAAGGCTCTGGATATCTACGCCGGTGACACAGCCAATGGAACCAAGGTGGAGCTTTGGGACTTCTGGGGCGGCCCCATGCAACTGTTTAAGTTCACGGCGACCGACAGCGGCTACTATCGGATCACTCCGAATTGTGCGACGGGCTCCTGTCTGGACGTGAGCGGAATTTCCACGGCGGACGGCGCGAAGGTTCACCTGTGGCAGTGGGTTGGTGGCCAAAACCAGCAATGGGCGCCGCAAGCGCCTTAAGGTGGACAGGAAAACGGAACACGGCGGCGGGTTTTTCCGTTGCCGTGTTTCGGCAAGACGACGGTATTGAATCATGATGTACAGCAGGAGATACAGATGACAACACGGATAAAGGAAGTCAGACCGAGGAACAACGCGAAGCGTTTTATTGCCGTACTGGCATGTGTCATTGCGACATCACAAGTCACCTTCGGCGCCCGCGGGCGCCCGACGCTTAATGCAGATCACACCACTTTTGTTGCCGATAACGGCCAGTTGTTGCGCGGCCCCTACACCTCCTCGGAATGGGGAGATCCGGCACCCTACGATGAGATTGCAAAGATGAAGGATCTCGGTTTCAACGCCGTGCATATCTATGCGGAGTGCTTCGACAAAAACTACCCGGATTCGGGGAGCACCGCGCCCGGCTACGCGGCGGACCGAATTGATCGCGTCGTGCAGGCCACGCGAGACCTGGGCCTTTATCTGACGATCACCATTGGCAATGGCGCAAACAACGGGAATAACAATTATCAATACGCCATTGATTTCTGGAAATTCTATGCGCCGCGCTACGCGAACGAGACGCATGTGATCTTCGAGATCCATAATGAGCCGATGGCTTGGGGGCCATCGTATTTAACCGGTATAAGCCCGGCCGGGGTGATGGACATGGAGATTGATGTTTACAATACCATCCGGCAGTACGCGCCCGACACACCGGTGTTGCTCTTTTCGTATTCCGTGTTGGGAGGCACAGGAGGAACCGACGCCGCCTTGACGGATATTCATGCGTTCAACAAGGCCATTTTCGGCACCGAGGACGTAACCTGGAACAACATTGCGGTGGGCTTCCATGGCTACGCGGGCGCGAACAACACGATCACGGCCGTGGATGGGCTGATCAATGCGGGGTACCCCTGCATGATGACCGAGTTCAGCACGGGTAGCTGGGGCGGGGGACTCGGCGGTCTTGATGTCGAAATGGTGGCGGGATTGGAACGCCTCGGCGTTTCATGGCTCACCTTCTGCTATGTTCCGCCAGGAGGCGTTTCCGATGATGTCACCCGGGCGGACGCCTACATGAACCGGGTGATGAACTCCGGTTTGTCCTGGACCCCCGATTACGGCACCTTTCCGGTGTCGGGCCGCAGTGCTTATGGCAACAACGGCTTCCTGTGGACCACGCCGGACTATAACGACAATACCCTGAGCGGCACGCTGCGCATCGAGGCAGAGAACTTCGATAACGGCGGTAAAAACGTCGCCTACCACAACAGCTACACCTACAACCCCGGCGGACAATACCGCACGGATGAGACCGTGGGCATCGAGGGGACTTCGGATGACGGAGGCGGCTATAACGTGGGTTGGATTGCCGCCGGAGATTGGCTGGAATACACCCTGAAGGTTCCCGCTGCGGGCATGTATGATCTTCGTTTGCGCGTGGCAGGCACAAGTGCCGGACGCGTGCAGGTGCTTGCGTATACCGACAACCAGTCCACGGACGGAGTGGATTTGACCGGCGAATGGACGTTGCCAAATAGCGGCAATTGGCAGGCATGGCAGACGGTCACAAAGAGCGTCTTTCTGGCTCCGGGTCAGCAGCGGCTGCGGATCAATGCTCTGGCGGCCGGATTCAATCTGAACTGGATCGAACTCTCTCCGGCATCCACAGGCATTCTGGCCGATGGGACGTATAAATTCGTGAACGTAGACAGTGGTCTGGCCATGGATCTGGACGACGACAACAATATCATCACGGTTGCTCCCTCCGCCGCAGACAGTCAGAAGTGGAACCTGCGACACATTGGCGGCGGCCAGTATCAGGTCAGTCCTCTCTCAGGGAACAGTTGGGATGACAGCAAGGGATTGTTGCATCTTTCGCCGTGGTGGTGGGCCGCCAGCGGTAGCTCATGTTTCATTATGCTGCCGACTGAAAACGGCAATTATCGTCTCTTTTCTGCCGGTGACGGCAGTCCCCAGCAACCATCCGACAGTAATCCGCCCAAGGTGGAGCACAATTCGTATGAGTATACCTATACTGGAGCCGCTGCTCAGCAATGGTCGATTACCGAAGTCGGTGGCGATCTTGTTGACGGCACGTACAAACTCGTTGCCCGGCACAGCGACAAGGCGATGGATGCTTACGGTGCGCAGACCACCAACGGCACCGAGATCATCCAGTGGAGCTACGGTGGCGGGGCGAACCAGAAGTGGACCCTGACCGACACCGGCGACGGCAACTACAAGATCATCGGCGTGCAGAGCGGCAAAGCCCTGGACATCTATGACGGTGACACCGCCAATGGAACCAAGGTGGAGCTCTGGGATTACTGGGGCGGCTCCATGCAACTGTTCCAGATCACGGCGACCGACAGCGGCTACTATCGGATCACTCCGAATTGCGCGACGGGCTCCTGTCTGGACGTGAGCGAAATCTCCACAGCGGACGGCGCGAAGGTTCAGCTGTGGCAGTGGGTTGGCGGCCAAAACCAGCAATGGGGGATTCAGGCACCTTAGAGGATGGGAATCGATTAAACATCCTGCGGCAACAGGAGAATCCTGTTGCCGCGTGCAACCCTTCCTCCACAAAGCAGCAAAGATAACTGGACAACGCCAAGGGTATCTGCGTGTTTGTTATTAAATGAGATAGGAATAGTATGAGAATGAATCGCACATGGTTTACGTTGTTGGTCTGTCTGCTGGGCGTCGTGGCAGGTTGGTTGCTGGCCCACATTTCCTCGAATCTGCAGGAGGAAACCTCGCCCGTTCCTGCGGTAAAAAATCCGGTTTCCGTTGCGGATGAGGCGACTTCTGCGGCCTCGTCGCGCGAACCAAGGCATGACGTGCCGGTCCAACGGGTCAAGGAAAGCCGCGTCATTTACCAGGTTGCCGATGATCCGGTGTTTGAAAATCCGGGAAGCCCCGTTAACTCACAGGATCTGGATAAGAATCGGGAATGGGCCAGGACCTTCCCTGAGGAGGCATCGGACTGGTTGCTGAATGCGCCGGACGGCAATCAACGTATCGCCATTGCGGAAATCGTGTGTCCGGAGCTGGCGCAAACCGATGTGGAGGCGGCGGTGGCCCTCGCCGAGGATTGCCTGGGCGGTGGCACCAACAGTGTGGCGCAAAATCTGTTGGATAATCTGGCGCAACAGTGGGCCGAGCAGGACGTGCAGGCTGCCAGTGACTGGGCATTGGCCAAGCCAGAGGGCGAGCAACGGGATCGATTGCTGCAACGCATTGCCGTCGTTGAGTCGCAGTCGAATCCGGTCAGAGCGGCGGGATTGGTAGTCCTGAATATGTCGCCGGGACCACTTATGTGCGAGGCGGCCATCAGCGTGCTGCACCAGTGGGCACAGCAGGACGCGGCGGCGGCCCTGATCTGGGCGGAAGCCTTTCCGCCCGGGGAACTTCGTACCCGCGCCATCAATGAAGTAAATAATGTTTCCGCGTATTCGGCAGAGGGGCAAGCATTTGAAGAATAAAGTGCGCCTCTCTCCATGCTCTTTCAGTCGTTCAATATCATGCAATTAAATCGCCGCCGGGTTGACGGCGGCAAAAAAGGACCGATTTCAATATGATTACACCGCGAGTGATTCACGGCTTTGTCTGCTTCGCCATTCTGCCATCCCTGCTGTTGACGGCAACGGCCGCCGGGACGGACACCAACAGTTTGCCTCAAGGCCTCGCGGTCAGGGTCGAAAAGGCCTGCGCGGAAAACAAAATCGACGACAAGCTCACTGCGCTGGTCACGCTGGGCAAGACGCTGGCTCTGTCCGAGATTCCTGATGCGATCAAGACGGCCGAGAATCTGGAAGAGATGCGGGAACGGGTAGTGCTGACGGAGTCGGTGCTCAAGCGCTGGGGCGAGCTTGCCCCGGCCGAAGCGTTCGCGTACATCTCGAAAATGCCCGAAGGCATGATCAAGGAAGAATCGCTTCGCGGTGTGGTTCCCCTGTATGCCAGGCAGGATATTCAGGCCGTAGCCGCTGCCGCCCTGAAGATGAGCCCCGGCCGCGCGCGCACCGAGACCGTGCAAATCCTGGTCGAGGAGTGGACCCGGCAGGATGTGAAGGCGGTCCTTGAGTGGGTGGACGCATTGCCGGTAGGGTTTCCCAAGGATGGAGCGCTTCACAACATTTATTTTATCTGGGTGCATTTGGATCCGGCGGGCATTGCTTCAACCGTACGCAATCTTCCACCCGGCGGCACCCGGAATGCCTTGATTATCAACGTGGCCGGGGACTGGGCGGCGACGGATGCTGCCAGTGCGATCCAATGGGCCGAGGAGTTGCCCGTCGAGGCGGACAGGCAAACGGCTCTGGCCACGGTGGCGGAGTCGTGGGCGGATGTGGATCCTGTCGCTGCCGCCGATTTTGCGCGTAAGCTCTCGCCGCCCGAGCTGAGGCAGCGGGCCGTGCTGGCGGCCGTGACGCGATGGGCCACCCAGGATCCGGAGCAGGCGTTGTCGTGGATCACCAATGTTCAGGACGTGGCGCTGCAGCAGCAGGGCGTGGCGAAAATCCTGAACATCTATGTGCCGGTATTTCCCGAGGCTGCGGGCCAGAGGGTGGATCAGCTTCTTCCCGGCGGATTGCGCGAAAGTTCGATTGAAACGTATGTCGAGGCTGTCCGGATTTGGAACCCCGGCGCGGGGGCCCGCCTGGCGCTGAAAACGGCGGATCCCGTGGCGCGCGAAAAACGGGTGCATGCATGCTTCCGCACCTGGCTGGCGTGGGATCCCGATGCCGCAAAACAGTGGCTCACGGAGACGGATTTTTCCGATGCAGTAAAGAACCGCTGGCTTTCCGAAAAAGCAGACTCGGGATTTTGAATCCTCCGGCACTCTATGCAAAGTCTGCATGCTGTGGGCGGTATTGGTATCGCCGCCATCTTGTCGTCCTCGCCATTTCGGATCTGCAAGCGGACAACGAGCGCGTGACCGATCGAAAACCGTTGATTGCTACTAGGAAGACCGACTGCAGGCAACCGATGATTATCGGTACGCTGGGCGGGAATTCAATGTGGTGTAGATAGCCGTAAAAGGCGCAAGAAGAACAAGGACCGGAACGGCATGGTTTGCAGTTTTTCCCCGCGGTTGTAGTGCGGGCCTCTCTGCTTGCAAAGGAAGGGCGCGCCCCCTGTTGGGAGGCACGCGCTATGCACCATAGACAGATCGGGCATGTATCGCAGGCGTCTCGCCTTCCCGGATAGTGTTTCCGTGGGTTTCGTACTCAGCATGGACCTTGTGGACATTCCTTATTCGAAGCGGATCCAGTCGATCTCGACATCCTGTTTGCGGCGCTGGGTGATGAATAGATCATGCACACCGGATGGAGCGCTGCGCAGCGGTGCCTTTACGGTTTGCCACTCGGACCCTTTTTCGATTTTAACCTCCGCAATCAATGGGCCGTTTTTCTTGTCGCGCCGGATTTCAAGGGTTCCGCCCGTTGATGAACGCATGCGAACGTTGACCGACTTTAATTCGGCGTTCCCGAAGTCGACCCGGTTGAAGCGAACCCAGGCGCGGCTTGCAGAGAAAACCGTTTTCCATCCCGCATGACGGTTTGCGTTGTCGAGGAATGTTACGGTTGCACCGTTGTTGCCGATGTCGCTGTAGCGGTCGATCTGCAGCGTGGACTTGGCGTCGGCTGTTCCGATGCCGCGCAGGGTGGGGATCACCTTTTTGATGTCGCCGTCCTTTTCGAAAAACAGACGGTCGGCCCGTATCGATCGCCGTTTATCGTCTTCCGGGGAGAGGTCCCGGTCGTGGTAGAACAGATACCACTGGTCTTTGTATTCCACAATGGAGTGGTGGACCGTCCAGCAACCGCTGATGGATTCATCCAGAATGACGCCCCGTGGTTTGAAGGGACCCGTCGGGCTTTTGCCGGTGGCGTATTCGAGGCGCTCGATGGTGTTTTCCACATGCGGATAGGTCAAATAGTAGATGCCATTGTGTTCGAAGACAAAAGGGCCCTCCAGAAGACCTTGCGTGGGCAGATGGTCGATCACCTCCGGCTCCGAATCCAATTCGAGCATGTCTTCCTTCAGTTTGGCCACGAAAATCTTGCCTTGGGAATAGTAGAGATAGGCTTGGCCATCCTTATCGATGAGCACGCACGGGTCGATTCCGCGCACGCCTTCAATCGGCTTGGCTTCCGGCTTGAAGGGGCCATGGGGTGTCTCCGAAATGGCCACTCCGATGGAAAATTCACCCGACTTGTTATTGGCCGGAAAATAGAAATAGTATTTGCCGTTTTTGCAGATGCAATCCGGTGCCCACATGCTGTAGGTCGATGCATCCACCCAAGGTACGTTGGTTTGGCTGACAATGACGCCGTGATCCGTCCAGTCCATCAGGTTTTCCGACGAGAAGACGTGATAGTCCTCCATGCAAAACCAGTTCGTGCGCGCACCTGACGGCGGGGAAATATCGTGGGAGGGGTAGACATATATCCTTCCATCGAAGACTCGCGCCGTCGGGTCGGCCGTAAACTGGTTCATGATCAGCGGGTTCTGGGCATGGGCGTAGCAAAGAAAACCTCCGAAAGCCAGGGCCAAAAGTTGAAGTCCATTGTTGTTCATGGCAGAAGTTCCTCCGAGTCCTTTTCTTTCGTTAGCCGATAACCGCACAGAGTTGCGGAGACCGCAAAGAAAATCGAAAAAATACGGGGAACCTTGAGGGCTCCCCGTTATCTTGGTCGTTGAATCGGCAGACTCAACGACCTTCAGTTCGAAGGCTTGTGCTACATCATCAAACGGCGACGAACGAACAAGATTCCGAAACCGAATACCGAAACCATCCCGATCGTGGCCGGTTCCGGGACGACGACCAGTTCAAGACTACCGTTTTGGAAGTAGGCCGACCGTCCACCGCCGATGTCGTAGGCATTGGCGGATCCGAAGTTCTGGATGTTTGAGAAGTCGCCGGTGGTATCGATCAAGATGTAGGTTCCATTGGTGACGCTGTTCCAGTCAGCTACGTCGAGGTCGTCAACACCAAAGCTGTTGTCCAGGCCAAGAGAACCCAGTACGGCCAGGGTGTCGGAGCTGCCGAATGCAAGCAATGCACCCGAAGCCAGAGACAGGTTTCCACCAATCGTTCCGTTGCCGCCGACGGTCGCGCCGGAGGCGACGCTGACGGAGCTGTTGGAGATCGATCCGTTAACGAGAAGCATGCCCGCGTTGACGGTGGTTGCTCCTGAATACGTGTTGTTTCCTGCGAGAGTCAACGTACCGTCACCGTTTTTAATGACGGCGGATTGGCCATCGTTGCTATCGGTTATGGTGCCGGTGAAATCCAGATTCTTGCCGGCGTCGACTTCGATGTCGGCCCCGTTGTGGAAGCCAACCTCGACTGCGGATACGGTTGCGTCGTCCGTCACATGCAATTTCTTGTCGGCGGCGCGACCGAAGTTCCAAGAACCCCAACCGTTCAATCCTCCTTCGTTGGCCAACTCGCCCCCGTTGAGGGTGACCAGTCCGACATTCACGTCGCCATCCTTGGCGATCGCTGTGCCGCCGTTTATGGTGATGGCTTTCGCCTGGGATCCATCATAGCCGAACAGGGAGTTGCCGTTGGAACGGAGGGTGGCTCCATTGTTCACGGTGATGCCGCTGGCGTAGCTGAATGCCCCGTTGTTGGGAGCGTTCCCTGCGCTGGCAAACAGCGTGCCTTCGTTGACGATCACTTCTCCCGTGAAGGTGTTCCTTCCGCCGATTTCGAGCTGGCCTGCACCGTTCTTCGTCAGGCCGCCGCCCGTGGAGCCAACGTCTTCAAGAAGGTTTTGCCCGACGAAGATATTATAGCCGTTCGAATCGAAGATGGCGCCGCCAGCCTTGACATTCGCGGTGGTGATGTTCTGAAGCAAGGCGGACCACGAAACGTCGCGATTGCCCATCGCCTGCAGGGTTCCTCCGTTGAAGTTGACCACCGATGTTCCCTTTGTATAGGTAACGTCATCGCTGGTATCATCAGGCGTTCCCATGTCATCCACGCGATCTTCACTATAAACATACAGCGTGGAAAGGGTGCCACCATCAAGATTCAGGGTGGCGGTGCCACCGTTACTGCCGTTGCCGCTGCCATTGACGCCGTCCCATGAGGCGGACGCCATACTCACGCCTCCGTCCCAATAATTCGCGCCCGTCGCCGTGACCGACCCCGATACGGTAAAGGTTCCATCGTTGACATAGATCCGCGGGGTGGTGGAGATGGAACCGCTCCCGGCAACTTCCAACGTGCCGCCGTTGATGGTCGTGGCGCCGTTGTAGGAGTTGATCCCGGTCAGGGTTTGCGTACCATTTCCGATCTTGGTCAGGGCTAGCGTTGCCGCGGTGTTGGTGATGGTGCCCGCGAACGTGCCCGAGCCATCACCCTGTCCAACAATGAACGTCGATGTGCCCCAACCAAAGGTTTTTGTTAGCATGCCGTTGCCGGTGAGAGCACCCATTTTTGTGGTGCTGGTGTCCCATACATCGAACATTGCCCCGTCGGCGATGTTCAACGTCGCGTAGTTGTTATCATATTCGCCGCTATCCCCTGTGCCCCATTCGTTTCTCAGTTTCCCCGCCTGCACATCGATGAGACTGTCGGCATCCAGTGAAATGGTTTGGCGCGTGGGATATCCAGCACCCCATTGCATCTCACCGTCGCCGGTCTTTACCACGGTGGCCGAAGTTCCCGCGATCGTTCCGCCTGCTATTGAGCCACTACCGCTTGCGACATCGAAGGTTAGCGTATCGCCAGAGCCAAGATCGTAGCTGTTCGTGGCGCCATCGTAGGTATAGTCCACGGCCAACGCCGCACCCGATCCGGCAACCAACCACGCGGTTACCAAATGTAGTACTGTTTTTTTCATTACCTCTCCTTTTTTTTGTTTATGAATTCCGTTTCTTTTTCCACATGGCAGTGCTGAAACGGACGAAATCCAAAAATACAACGAATAGATATACGCCTCACCCATGGCCTTGGGTATCGTGAATGTTGAACTCGGAATTGGCTGTTTTGAAACCCCGTGTGTTTTGCCGTCCGCCATGGATCACCATCGGATACCGATGGCTGTCAACACTCCCGCCGGACGTGGAAGTTCAGACGGAAAGGAGTTTCATAAGTCGGTATGTTGCATTCATTTTTCGCGGTTGATGAATTTGCCACATGCGGTATTTTCAGTCTTTGCATCCTGTAATCTCCCGTCACTCGCTGAAGCAAAGGAAACTGGATATGAAGCACGGAATAACGAGTTGGAGGCTGTTGCGAATTGGTCTGATACTGTCGGTTTTCACGCTGGCGGTCTGCACGGCACATGCCGGGGGCTCGATGAAATGGGTGGGTACCTGGAGCGCGTCGGTGCAGGAGGTGGAGCACAAGCTTGTTCCCGAAGATTTCGCATCGTTGGACGATACCACCATTCGCCAAGTGGTGCATGTATCGATCGGCGGCAAGCAACTGCGCGTGCGGCTCTCCAATGCGTTCGCCGATTGGAGCGACGATCTCAAAATCAGCGAAGTCAACGTGGCCCTCTGCGATAAGGATGACAAAATCCAGGCCAGAACACTGAAGCCAGTGACGTTCAACGGCAACGCGGACGTAACGATTCCATATGGCGTTTTGATGGTTTCCGATCCGGTCGATTTTGATCTGCCGGCGGGTGCCGATCTCGTTGTGACGATGCATGTGGACGACGCGACAAAAAAGATTTCGGGTCATCGCAGTGCACGGGGAGAGTATGCCTTCCTTGAAAAGGGCGACAAGGCTGACGCGAAGGAACTGTCCTCCGCGGAGCGGAGTACGTGCTGGTACTATCTGGGCGGCGTGGATGTACTCGCCCCCGCATCCGGCGCAGCGCTGGTCTGTCTAGGAGATTCAATTACCGACGGCAAGGGATCGACCGAAGGGGAAAACCGCCGGTGGCCGGACCTGCTGGCGCAGCGGTTGCGGAAGAATTCAAAAACCGCTGACATTGCAGTTTTGAACCAGGGCATTGGTGGCAATGCACTGTGGCGCGGTGGAATTGGACAAACCGCGCTGCAACGACTGGAACGTGATGTGATTTCGCAGCCCGGGGCCCGGTGGCTGATTGTTATGGAGGGAATCAACGACCTGGGGGGAGGAAAGACCACGGCCGAGGAATTGATTCTTTCCTACAAACAGATCATTGCCCGGGCCTGCGATTGTGGTCTCAGGGTTTATGGCGTAACCATTACGCCCTGCGGCGATTCATTCTATTACAAGCCCGAGGTGGAAGCGGAACGCCAGAAGGCAAACGAATGGATCCGGACCAGCGGCGCCTTCGATGCCGTATTTGATTGGGATGCCGTGGTGCGCGATCCCGCCAAGCCCGAAAACCTGTTGCCGACGGCCGACTGCGGCGATCATCTGCATCTGAGCGACGAGGGCTATAAAATGCTGGCGGAATCCGTGGATCTGGAATTGTTCACAAAATGAAGCATGGGAATATGAAAACCGGGAGGTTGCAGTGAAAGGCAGAAGTATTTTCTACGCCGCGGTGGCTTTGTCTTCGGCCGTTGGATGTATTCAGGCAAGCCCGCTCGACGACTTCAATCCTTCGTCCTGCAATCAGCAGGGCCGTGAATATCCGCAGGTCAATTCCGAGGGGAGGGTGCGGGCCCGGATTGAGGCTCCGGAGGCCCATAGCGTCCTACTCGATATCGGGGGCGTTAAATATCCAATGACCAAAGACGAAAAAGGGGTATGGACAGGCGACTCGAATCCGCAAGACGAGGGGTTTCACTATTACCAGCTCGTCATCGACGGTGCCTTTGTCCCGGATCCCGGAAGCATGTACTTTTACGGTGCCGGTCGCTGGGGCAGCGGTGTTGAGGTTCCGGCCCATGATCAGGATTTCTATGCCTTGAAGAATGTGCCGCATGGCCAGGTGCGGGATGTCCTCTACTTTTCCAAGACCACGGACTCGGTACGGCACTGTCGCGTCTACACCCCGCCCGGCTATGAACAGGACGCATCCAAACGATATCCCGTGCTCTATTTGCAGCATGGCATGGGCGAAAACGAAACCGGATGGAGCAACCAGGGCCATGTCGGACTCATCATGGACAACCTGATTGCCGAGGGCAAGGCGACGCCTTTCATCATCGTCATGGACAATGGAAACATCGGCGCTCCCAACCCCTTCGGTCCTCCCACCGAGGTGAAGGAATCCGCTTTGTCGCGCGCAATCGACGGACCGGGAGGACGCAAGTTCAACTTTGATGCGTTTGCCCATGTGCTTATTGAAGATCTCATACCGTACATCGATGCAACCTATCGGACCATGGCCGATCAACCCCATCGCGTTATGGCGGGGCTGTCCATGGGGGGCATGCAGACGCGGTCCATCACGTTGGCCAACCTCGACACGTTTTCAGCCATCGGAATTTTCAGCGGCGGCAGCATCGCCCCGTCCGATATTCCCGACATGAATGAATTCAAACAGAAGATTAAACTCGTATTTGTCAGCTATGGCAGCCAGGAGGTCAGCGGTGGAATGGGTGCCAAAGGCAAGGCTGACGTTGATGCGCTGAAAGCCGCCGGCATCAATACACACTACTATGAATCCCCGCAGACGGCCCATGAGTGGCAGTCCTGGCGGAGGGGGCTGTATCAATTTTCACAACTCATCTTCAGATAGACTTAAGGACGCATTGAAATGCAACATGGAGTTTTTCCCCAATTGAATGTGCATCGCGTATCCATGGTGCTGGCGGTGATCCTGCTGAGAGCCGGTCAAGTTCTTGCCGGACTTGGTCTCCCTCAGAACATGGTCGTTGAATCGGCGACGCCAGCGAATGCATTTCCGGTGGTAGCCAGGGGAAAGACCACCGAGCTGTGGCACGATGCCGCCGACTACAAGGGAGTAATTCGTGCGATCGGCGATCTGCAGGCGGATGTCGAGCGGGTGACGGATCGGAAGCCGATGATCGACACGAACAAGACAGCCAGCACGAAACCGATCATTATTGGAACGCTTGGGCACAGTTCGTTGATCGATGCCTTGATAGCCAATGGCAAGCTTGACGACTCCGATCTGAAGGGGAAATGGGAAAGCTTCGTCATCGCCACCGTCGACGATCCGGTGCCGGGCGTGGAACAGGCGCTGGTGATTGCGGGTAGCGACAAGCGCGGCACGATCTACGGGATCTACGAACTTTCCGAACAGCTCGGCGTTTCGCCATGGTACTGGTGGGCTGATGTCCCGCCCAGAAAGCGCGCCGAAGCCTACGTTGTGCCCGGCCGCTACGCCTCCGGCGAACCGGTGGTGAAATACCGCGGTATCTTCATCAACGACGAAGAACCGGCCTTTGGCCCCTGGGCGCGTGAAAAGTTCAGAGGGATCAATTCGAAGATGTACACGCACATGTTCGAGCTGCTGCTGCGATTGCGCGGCAATTACCTGTGGCCGGCTATGTGGGGCAAGGCGTTCAACGAGGATGATCCCATGAATCCCGTACTTGCCGACGAGTATGGCATTGTCATGGGCACCTCGCATCACGAACCGATGATCCGCGCCCAGCAGGAGTGGCACAACCACCGGGGCGAATTGGGGAACGGCGAATGGAACTACTATACCAACGAAAAGGGGCTCAAGAAGTTTTGGACGAATGGCATCAAGCGCAACAAGGACTATGAAAGCATCGTGACCATCGGCATGCGCGGCGACGGCGACGAGGCGATGATCAAGGGCGGCAACATGGATGACAATGTCAAGCTGCTGGAAAAGATCGTGGACGATCAGCGCAAGATCCTGAAGGAATACATGAATCCGGATGTTACCAGGATTCCGCAGCTGTGGGCGCTCTATAAGGAGGTCATGGACTATTACGAGCATGGCATGCGGGTTCCGGATGACGTGACGCTGCTTTGGTGCGACGACAACTGGGGGAACATCCGCAGGCTGCCCACGCCCGAGGAACGCAAGCGCAGCGGCGGGGCGGGGGTGTACTACCACTTTGATTATGTCGGCGGTCCGCGCAGCTACAAATGGCTCAACACCAATCCGCTTCCCAAGATCTGGGAGCAGATGAATCTCGCTTATGAATACGACGCCACGCGCATCTGGATTGTCAACGTCGGCGACCTGAAGCCCATGGAATTGCCCATCGAGTTTTTCCTGCGCATGGCCTGGAATCCGAAGGCGTTGCCGAAGGAAAAAATCGGCGAGTTTACCCGGAAATGGGCTGCACGCGAATTCGGGCCGGAATACGCCGATGAGATCGCCGACATCGTTGCGAAATACGGCAAGCAGGTGGGCTGGCGCAAGCCCGAGCTGCTGGAGCCCGATACCTTTAGCTTGATAAATTATCGCGAGGCGGAACGGGTTTCCTCCGCATGGAATGAACTGGTGGCCCGGGCGGAAAAGGTCAACGAAACCCTTCCCGCCGATGAAAAAGATGCCTACTTTGAGTTGGTGCTCTATCCCGTCAAGGCCGTGGCTACTGTGGTCGATATGTATATTGCAGCCGGCCGAAATCACCTCTATGCGGAGCAGGGACGTGCGTCGGCCAACGATGAAGCGGAAATGGTACGTACGCTCTTCCAGCAAGATCAGACGCTGAGCGAAATCTACAACCACGAGCTGGCGGGCGGGAAGTGGAACCACATGATGAGCCAGACCCGCATCGGCTATACCAGTTGGAACGATCCCAAGGAAAACATTATGCCGGACGTCAAGGAGCTCGAAGTACCCGATAGCGATGCGTTTGGTGTGGCGATCGACGGATCCGTCGAGGCCTGGCCGGGGAGCGATCAAACGCCGATTCTTCCAACCTTTGATTCCATCAACCGGCAACGTTCCTATATCGATGTGTTCCGGCGCGGCCGTCGTCCCATCGATTTCAAGGTTCTGGCCAGCGATCCGTGGATCAACGTGAAGCAGGAAGCCGCTGAAAATCCGAATGACAGCCGGCTTTGGGTGACGATTGACTGGGCAAAGGCTCCGGTCGGAAAGTTAGACGGGGCAATTACGATCCATAACGGAAGCGAATCGGTTGCCGTCAAGGTCGTTGCATACCGGGCCGTTGAACAGGACCAACGGTTGGCCGAGGGATGCTTCGGAGGGGTGGTTGGACCCATCGCGATCGCTCCGGAGGAGGCTGCAGAAAACAAGGCGGTGAGCGGGGTTCGCTGGGAGAAGATCCCGGACTATGGCCGCTACAGTGCGGGAATGGAGATTTCCCCATCGACCGCGGACAGCATTCTCCCGCCGAATCCGGCACCGTACCTGGAATATCCGGTCTACATCGCCGAAGCCGGTAAGGTGGACGTGGATGTCATCATCGGCCCGACGCTCAACCTTGTTCCCGGCCGCGGTCTGCGCATTGCCGTCTCCTTTGATGACGAGCAACCGCAAGTACTGGATGCCTTCCCAAAGATCCCGGAGAACTACGGCAGCTGGGCGGCTTCGGTACAGGACAATGCTCGGACGCTGAGCTCAACGCATGAAATCAAAACGCCCGGCCGGCATATCCTGAAGATCACCATGGTCGACTCCTCAGTTGTGCTGCAGCGGCTGATCGTGCACCGGCGGCCTCTCCCCGGCACCTATTTCGGCCCGCCGGAATCAACCCGCGAAAAATAATGTCAGCCCGCAATCCGGGCTTGAAGGGGAGATATAAAACCATGATCAACCGAATGCATGACAACTATGAATTTCCTATCAAGGATAACCAGTGAGGTCTACAACATGAAATCGAGAACATTAAACGTCTGCCTGCTTGTCATTGTGCTGGGCAGCGGCACCTGTGCCGCGAAGGACACTACATTTAAACTGGAGGGAAATCCAATTTTCCGCGATGCATTCACGGCCGATCCGGCCCCGCTGGTGGTAGGGGATACGCTATACGTTTACGTCGGTCACGACGAGGCGGAGGATGGTGGGCCGTACTACAACATTACCGAGTGGCTCTGTTACTCCACGAAGGATATGAAAACCTGGACGTCGCATGGTTCTGTGCTGAAGCCGACAGACTTCAAATGGGCCACCGGAGAAGCGTGGGCATCGCAGGTGGTGGAGAAGGATGGGAAGTTCTACTACTACACGACAGCTCAGCACGGGGAACCCCATGTGGGCAAGGCGATCGGCGTGGCCGTGTCCGACAGCCCGACCGGACCGTTCAAAGATGCCATCGGAAAAGCCTTGGTCATCGATTCAGATACGCCGAACAAGCGGGGATGGAACGATATCGATCCGACAGTGCTGATCGATGACGACGGAACCGCCTGGATGTGCTGGGGAAACGGGACCTGTTTCATGGCCAGGCTCAAGCCCAACATGATCGAGATCGACGGCGAAATTCAGGAAATCGAACTGGAAAGCTATGTAGAAGGGCCCTGGCTGCATAAGCGCGGCGATCTCTACTACCTGACCTACGCGGCATTCAAGGGCGGTTCGGAAAATATCCGCTATGCAACGGCAGAAAAAATCACCGGACCCTGGACCAGCCGGGGCGAACTGACGGGCAATGCCGAAAACAGCTTCACGATCCATCCGGGCATCGTTGAGTTCAAGGATCAGTGGTACCTGTTCTACCACAACGCCACGCTCACGCTGAACGGTCAGAAGGGAACCACGGGCCGCCGCAGCGTATGCGTCGACTACCTCTACTACAACGATGACGGCACCATGAAACCGGTCCCCCAGACGGCAGAGAGCATTACGGTT
>JBNLDM010000113.1:0-65310 GCA_050304335.1 Pontiella sp. | reverse complement strand
CGAATGCGTCCGGCCTTTTCGCTCATGGACTCGTCGGCCAGGATCGTTTCCTCGATTCGGTGATCAAGCTTCTCGATCTCCTTCTCCAGCCAGCGCAGATGTTTCTTCACCTCCCGGGTGTACTCGGGATAGGCTGCGGTAATGGGATTCTCTAAGTTCCTCCGGAATCCGAATCCTGAAAAACAGCCCATTGCCCCTTTTTTGCACATACTTCAGGTCTACCTTCATGCTTCTTTTCTCCTTGCGGAGCGCATGGTGGGCGGTCGGTGTGTACCATTTGTGTACCAACCCGGGGTCTAGGCATAAAAAAAGTCCCCACAATGTGAGGACTTTAAGAGAAAATGGTGGGCGGCGACGGGCTCGAACCGCCGACCCTCTGGGTGTAAACCAGATGCTCTAGCCAACTGAGCTAGCCGCCCATTCCCCGAAAGGAGCGCACATAGTACCCATTCCCGTTTTCGAGTCAAGTGGTGATAAACCAAAAATTGAAGAAAACCCTCTTTCCGCGGCAGTGGAATGTCGTTGACCGGATAACAGGATCTGAAGGAGCGGTATGACGGGTTTTAAACAGAAGGTCGTAAAGTTCGCGAAGGAAAATCGACCTAATTGGTAATTTTTTGTGATTTTGGTGTTAATCAATCGCCGACGACGCCGAGCCAGGTTTCCGCCATCAGGGCGTGGCCGGCAATCGAAGGATGCACGCCGTCATCGGCCCAATAGGATGGGATGTGGCGCTGCTGGGCGGCGACGAAGGCAGCATCGAAGTCCACCCAGATGGCATCGAATACCGCTGCCAGCTTCTTGATCACCGCGATTTTCGGATCCAGATCTTCACGCATGCCTTTTACGAAGTCGTTGATCGGCAGTTGGAACGGGGAGCACAGGATCAACCTGGCCGCCGTGTTGTCTTTGATCTGCTGCAGCAGTTGCCGGTATTCGGATTCGAAGGAATCGATAGGCGTCGGGTCGTCCCGGTCGTAACGGTAATAGACGTTATTCACGCCAACGAGGAGCGATACCCAGTTTGGCTGAAGTGCTATGCAGTCGCGATCCCAGCGTTTCAAAAGATCGCAGGTGCGCTCGGCGCTGATACCGGTGTTGCGGAACTTCAGGTTCAATCCTGGATGGTCAAGCCCCAGACGGCCGCAAATCATCGCCACGTAACCCATCCCCAGTGAATCGGGGTTTTCGCGATCGCGGTGGCAATCGGTTATGCTGTCACCGGTAAACAGGATCAGATCGTTTTCCTTGAAAGGTGTACTCATGCCAATACCTCCTTGAGAGCCTGGAGCACTTTTGCATTCTGCCCGGGTGTTCCGATCGTTATGCGGATGTGGTCAGGCAGGCCGTAGGGGTCCATCGGACGAACGATCACCTTGCGTTTCTGCAATTCCTGGAACACCTCTCTGCCGCGGCCGGTTCTGCAGAGAATAAAGTTGGCACCCGAGGGTGTGGTTTCAACACCAAGCGCCGGAAGTTCCTGTTCGAAGAAGCGGATCCCCTCCTCCACCATTTCGCGGGTTTCTACCAGATGGGTGATATCATCGAGTGCGGCCATCGCTCCTGCCTGCGCCATCGCATTGACGTTGAAGGGCTGGCGCACCTTGTTCAGCAGGTTGATGAGTTCGGGGTGTCCCACACCGTAACCGATGCGCAGGCCGGCCAGCCCGTAGGCTTTCGAGAACGTGCGCAGCAATACGATGTTTTGGCGTCCATTCCGGATGTGCCTGAGTACATCTGGTTTCGAATCCTCGGGCATGACCTCGAAATAGGCTTCGTCGATGATCGCCACTACATGATCGGGCAACCTATGGATAAAATCATCCAGCGCCATCGGCGTTACCATGGTGCCGGTCGGGTTGTTGGGGTTGCAGAGCACCACCAGCCGCGTTTCGGGCGTGATGGCCTGCAGCATGCCGTCGAGATCATGCACGTGGCCGGGCATGGGAACACGGACCGTTTCGGCATGATACATGGCCGCTGCAAGGAAGTAGACGGCGAAGGCCTCAGCCCCCATAACAAGATTAGTGCCCTCTTCAAGAAAGACATGGCAAAGAAAGACAATCAGCTCGTTGCTGCCGGCGCCGAAAAGGATCTGGTCGGGGGAAACATCCAGATTGCCGGCCAGCTTCTTCTTCAGATAGAAGGCGCCGCCGTCCGGATAGCGGTGCATATCGGGAATGGCTTCCTGCATGGCCTCGACCGCCATGGGCGACGGCCCCAGCTCGTTTTCGTTCGAAGCGACCTTGACGATTTCACTAATATCGTCGAATCCCAGCTCCCGCGCCACCTCTTCAATCGGCTTGCCCGGTTCGTAGACCTTTAATCCGGTTATAAAATCCTTTGGTATCATGTTTCTCTCCATTGCTAGGATGGAGAAAGATAGCAAGTACAGCCTGGGTAATCCACAGATTTCACAGATTGCTCATACGAACCCCAGAGGAATTCCGCAAATCCGGGGAAGCCGCTGATTCTGATTATTCCTTCACTTGAGGCGAGAGTGCGCGAAGGCGGTCAATGATCGGCGGTAGCTTTTCGAGGATATAGTCGACATCCTCGTCGGTGTTGTAGCGACCGAAGCTGAAGCGAATGGAGCCATGTACCATCGAACGGGGTACATCCATGGCACGCAGCACATGCGAGGGTTCAATCGAGCCTGATTCACAGGCTGATCCGGTCGATGCACAGATGCCAACGTCGTCCAGCATGAGCAGGATGGCTTCGCCTTCAAGAAACTCAAAACTGATATTTGAGGTATTGGGAAGACGTGTGGACTGAGCGGCATTGACACGGGCACCCTTGCAGGACTGAAGGATTCCGGCTTCCAGGCGATCGCGCAGCCTGCGTTCATGCGCGGCATCTCGTTCCATGCATTCCAATGCGATTTCGCAGGCCTTTCCCAGTCCCACGATATAGGGCACGTTTTCGGTTCCGGCTCGCCGTCCGCGTTCCTGATGCCCGCCCAGCAGCAAGGGCGTGATGCGTGTGCCGCGGCGAACATACAGCGCACCGATACCCTTCGGTGCGTGCAGCTTGTGGCCGGATAAGGATAGCATATCGACCGCCAGGTCCTTCACCGATATGGGAAGCTTTCCGGCGATCTGGACGGCGTCGGTATGGAATATACCCCCGCCCTCCTTGACCTTTTCAGCGACCTCGGGGATCGGGTATATCACACCGCTCTCGTTGTTGGCCCACATGACAGAGGTACAGGTCTTCCGGTCGTTTCCGACCGCTTCACCAAGCTGTTCTAGGTTGAGGTTCCCGCCGGCATCCACCCCGAGCAGCGTCAGCCGGCACCCGCGTTCCTCGAGATGACGACACGGGCCCAGCACGGCCGAATGTTCGACCTGCGTCGTGATGATGTGCGCGTTGCCCTGCATGGCATCAACGGCACCGCGGATAGCCATGTTATTCGATTCCGATCCACAGCTCGTGAAGATGATTTCGCTGGGATGCTGCGCACCGATCAGCGCCGCCACCTGTTCGCGGGCGGTGTCGAGATGCCGTTTTACCCTGCTGCCGAAGGTGTGCATGCTGGACGGATTGCCCCAGTGCTCCTGGAAGAACGGGAGCATGGCTTCCGCAACCTCGCGGGCAACGGCGGTTGTTGCATTGTTGTCGACGTATACGGGTGTTTTCATGCGATTGCTATTCTAACAGAAGGCCGCAAAGAACGCGAAGGATTCTTATTGATCTGCTCCGTGAAGAATCATTCGTGAAATGCCATTTTTCAAAATTGGTTCATGGAAGTTGATCACCAGGCCTAAAGGTATGTCCATTAGCTTCATGTACGCTAACAGTTTGGCTTTATGGGCAGGCATCACCGTCTCGACGGATTTCAGTTCCAATATTAGGCAGTCATCAGCGAGCACATCCAGGCGAAGTGGTTCCTCAAAAGTAAATCCCTTGTACTCTACAGGAATAGTCAGCTGATTGTTGGCAGGTATCTCTTGAAGCTGCAATTCTCGCATCAGGCATTTTTCGTAGATCGCTTCATACAACCCGCTACCCATTTCTCGATGAACTTCAAGTGCGGCACCGATCACGCGATAACTTAGCTCACTAGCTTTTTCATACAATGGGTGCATCGGTCATTCTTAGCGTTCTTTGCGATCTTATGTTAAATCAGCTCAGCTCGAGCATGCGTTCGATGGAGCGCCGCGCCTTGTTTGCAATTTCTTCGGGAACCGTGATCTGATGCTGCATGTCCTCCAGCGCCCACAGCACCTTTTCCAGATCGATCTTCTTCATGTTCGGGCACAGTGCACGGTCGCTGACGGAATAGAACTTCTTGTCCGGATTCTCATTGCGCAGCCGGTAGAGCAGGCCCATTTCCGTGGCGACGATGAATTCCTTTTCATCGGATTCCTGCGCATGTCTGCACATCTGTCCGGTCGAAAGCAGGTAGTCCGCCAGATCGCGGATCGGCAGCGGGCATTCGGGATGCGCCATGACCTTGGCATTCGGGTGGTCTTCCAGCTCACGCTTGATATCGACGTCGCGAATCCTGGAGTGCGTCGGGCAGAAGCCGTCCCAGATGATCATTTCGCGTCCGAGTTCCTCCTGCACATAGTGGCCGAGGTGGGTGTCGGGCACGAAGATAATCTCCTGGTCCGCCGGTACGGAGCTCACAATCTTCATTGCGTTGGATGAGGTGCAGCATAGATCGCACTCGGCCTTGACGGCGGCGGAACTGTTGACATAGCTGATGACCACGGCCCCGGGATGTTCCGTCTTCTTGGCCCGAAGCTGTTCAGCGGTAATCATATCCGCCATGGGACAGCCGGCGAAACGGTCGGGCAGCAGGATCGTCTTTTCAGGGCTGAGAATGGCGGCAGTTTCGGCCATGAAATGGACGCCGCAGAATACAATAACCTCTTCATCCAGCTCGGCCGCCTTGCGGCTTAACTCCAGTGAATCGCCTGTAAAATCGGCTATCGCCTGGACCTCGTCGGGCTGGTAGTTGTGCGCAATGATGATGGCACCGCGCTCCTTTTTCAGTTCCTGGATTCTCTCTTCGATTGTAGCCATGGTCTGTCCTCAAAAGGCGCGTATATAAAACGACCTTCCTGGTAAAAACAAAACAAAAAGGATAATGGATTAGTTCCATTGCATGAGTTAGAGATTACACTGATTTTCAGGATTTCCATTCTATTTACGCCGAAAAGCAAACCAACGACTCCCTTATCGCCCCGGATTCACAAAGAAATTGGGGTCGCCATTGCGTCAGGGCTTCTGTAGAAATAAAAAATGGAAATGCAAAGACATACATAAACATGGACGATGGGGAGAAGGTGATCATGACGGAAAAGACCCCTCTTATATCGGTTGTTCTTTTTATCGCCGCTGCGTTGCTGGGGGCGGTTGGACAATTCCTGTACAAGTCCGGCACGGACCTCGCCGACGGCACGTTCAGGGGGTACATACTCAATACACGCATTCTTGGCGGTGTGGTCTGCTACATAGCGGTCATGGTGCTTTTTGTCGCGGCATTCCGAAAGGGCGGTTCCATGACCGTCCTATATCCGATATACGCCAGCACTTTCATTTGGGCGGCGTTCATCGCCTGCTGGGCCTACCAAATACCGATTCGCGGTGTGCATGTACTGGGCATGGGTCTGCTGGTGCTTGGCATGTATTTCATGGGAAGGTAAGCGGACATGAACAATACCTATCAACCAGGGGAACGTCGGCCTATAGCAACGCGGGATTTGGCCATATCCGGACGGATAGCTTCGTGGCTAGCCAAGCACGGCGCTTCACCTAATGGTATTTCGGTCATGAGCGCGGTGTTTGGTTTAGCGGCGGGAGCCTGCGCAGCAGGAACCGGGTGGTGCGACGGCATTACGGCCCGGATGCTGTGGCTCGGCACGGCGTTGTTCGCACAACTCCGGCTGCTGGCAAACCTATTTGACGGTATGGTCGCCATCGAGTCAGGAAAGGCCTCTCCGGTCGGCGAGCTTTTCAATGAAATGCCGGACCGGATATCGGACATGGCGATCTTTATCGGACTGGGCCTCGCCGCGGGTGGAGAGATCGTTTGGGCCATGCTGGCGGCTCTGACATCCGTGGCCACCGCCTATGTCCGTGTGCAGTGCGCTCTGGCAGGTGGTGGACAGCATTACATCGGGCCAATGGCCAAGCCGCACCGGATGTTTCTGGTGACCATGCTGTGCTTGTACATGATGGTGACGCCTGGTGCATGGCAGACTGGATACCGCGGGCTTGGCCCGGCGGGATGGCTGTGCGTGGTCGTCACCCTCGGTGCCAGCATCACCATGATCCGACGCACCCTTCGCGCGTCGCGGAAACTGAAGGCCGCATCATGATTGCTCTGGCTTTGCCCCCGATAAGTCTCCTGCCCGGTATAGAAAACCCGATCTACCAGACCTACGCATTGGTGGCCTTGGCTTTGCTGATCACGGCGGGTCTCATCCTGGGGTTCCTCGACAAGGTCAAACAGAAGGACATGACCAAGGTATGGACCACCTACCGGGGCTGGCTCATCATGATCCCGATGATTCTGCTGGTGGTGGCGCTTCCTCGTGCCGGTATGATTATCGGCATCATGCTGCTGGCCATCTTCACCTTCAAGGAATACGCGCGTGCGACAGGGCTCTACAGGGATTGGGGGATGGTCGGGTTGGTCTACGCAGGCATCGTCGCATTGATGGTTCTGGCGCTTATGCAGGATCCACGTAAAGGAACGCCGGGATGGTACGGCATGTTCATGGGCCTGCCGGTTTACATGGTCGGGTTGATCCTGGTGTTTCCAGTGCTGCGCAATCGTGCAAAGGGACAGTTGCAGGTTGTGGCTCTGGCCCTGCTTGGGTTCATCTACCTGGGCTGGATGTACGGCCACCTCGCCTTTCTGGCCAATAGCGAACATGCAACCGGCTACCTGCTGTACCTGATATTCGCCGTCGAGATAAACGATGTGGCGGCCTACACCTGCGGAAAGCTTTTCGGGTGCCGGAAGCTATGCAGCGAAATCAGCCCCAACAAGACCGTCGCCGGTTCGATAGGAGCCGTGGTGGTTTCGATGGCCATGCCCTGGCTGCTCGGCTTTTCATTCCCGCACTTCGGCCCGCTGCAGAAGGTGCTGACCGGTTTGATCGTTGGTATCGGCGGGCAATTCGGCGATCTGGTGATCAGTCTGATCAAACGGGACATCGGCGTAAAGGATATGGGCGCGCTCATTCCCGGCCACGGCGGGCTGCTCGACCGCGTCGACAGCCTGATCTTCACTGCCCCGCTCTTTTTTCACATGGTACGCTGGTTCTATGACCTCTACTGATTCCAACTGGCAATACGAGCCTACGCCGGATCTGGAAAAATCAATCAGGGAACGTCTGCAGGATTTTCCCAGGGAACCGGACATGCTCGTGTACGGATTGCGCGCCATGGCCATGTTGGTCTTTCGAGGCTGGCTGAAGCTGTACCACCGCTATTCGGTCTCAGGTCGGGAAAACCTCCCATCCCGGGGCTCGTTCGTGTTGATTGCCAACCACAGCAGCCATCTGGATGCCCTGTGCCTGTTGAGTGCGCTTCCCATGCGGCGCGTACAACGCGCCTTTCCGGCGGCGGCCCAGGACTATTTTTTCAACAACATCAGGCGCACCCTGTTCAGCGCCATATTCATCAATGCCCTTCCCTTCAAGCGCAAATCCGCGCCCCAACAAAGTATCTATCTCTGCAGGGCCCTGCTGGAACGCCCCGGCAACGTGCTCATTATATTTCCCGAGGGTACGCGTTCGGTCGATGGAACCATCCACTCCTTTAAACCCGGTATAGGCCTGATCGCCGCCGGACTGGACATTCCCATTATACCCTGCAAGCTCACTGGCTGCCACCGAGCCTGGGGGAAAAACCACCTTTTTCCAAAACCCGTCCGTATCCATCTAAGTATCGGAGCCTCCAGAACCTTTTCAGACCGTCAATCCAGCAAGGAAAACGCGCGGGCTATTGCACTTGATTTGGAACAGACCGTCCGGGAATTGCCTTGCGACGATTAGCATCGGCATGCCTCGATAACGTAGCGGTAAATCAGGGAAGCTAAGCGTCGTCGTCCTTGATCTTTTTCGCGCTGCAGACCTTGTCCTTTTTCTTAACGACGGCCCCGCATTTCTTGCATTCGTAGTGGCCAGGCTTGCGCTTATGCTTGGACTGTCCCTTTTTACATCCCATGGGAAGCTCCGGTTCGTTCCTAGTTAAAGTCAAGTTTCGCGCCCAGGCAGGTGTCCACCAGGGCGGCCGTTTCCAGCCAGCGGTGCCCCATGGGCACCAGCTTGGTTTTTCCGGCCACCTTCGATAACGGAACCGCAACGCAGGTGTCGCCTTTAACACCCACCATCACATTGTAGGTACCTTTTGCGAGCAATTCTCCGGCCTTGGTCCCCATGCGGGTACACAGCAACCGGTCCGTGGCCGTTGGTGTGCCGCCGCGCTGAACATGACCCAGCGATGTATAGCGCACCTCGATGTTGGCCGCATGCTGGATTTGCCGTGCAATGCGGCTGGCCATCGGCTCCTCGACTACCTGCGGCTTCCGGCTGGATTCTTTTTTCTTCGAATCCCCTCCACCCTTCGCAACGGCCCCTTCGGCAACGGCGATGATGGAGAAGCGCTTGTTATGATGACGGCGTGCCAGCAGGTGTTCTACGACATGCTCCAGATCGTACGGTATTTCCGGGATAAGAATGACGTCGGCTCCGCCGGCGATGCCCGCACCCAGGGCCAGCCAGCCCGCCTTGTGGCCCATGATCTCGCAAACGATGGCGCGGTGGTGGCTGCTGGCCGTAGTGTGGAGCCGGTCGATCGCTTCCGTGGCAATGGCCATGGACGAATCAAACCCGAACGTAATGTCGGTCTCCGCCACATCGTTGTCGATCGTCTTGGGAAGGGTGAGCACGTCGAGCCCGGCTTCATGCAGGCGCATGGCGTTTTTCTGCGTGCCGTTGCCCCCGAGACAAACCAGGCAGTCGATGTGGTTTTTCTTAGCATTGGCGACCGCCACATCGGTCAGGTCCATCACCTTGCCGCCCATGGGCATCTTGTGAGGCTTGTCCCGGCTGGATCCCAGAAAGGTGCCGCCGCGGGTCAGGATGCCGCTGACAGCCTTGTCATCGAGCGCCATCGTCCGGTTTTCAACCAGGCCGCGGAAACCGTCCTGGATACCGATTACCTTGGTGCCCTGCTGCAGGGCCGCCTTGGCTACACCGCGGATGGCCGCGTTCAGGCCGGGGCAGTCCCCGCCCGACGTCAGGATTCCGATACATTTTGTTTTGCTTCCAGCCATTCAATCCTCATGCAACTTGTTGGGTTTTTGATAGCATGCAATTACCTGACGATCACGACAAAACCGATGGGTTTACAGATCAGTGTTTTACGGCGTGATGGGGTTCAAAGCGCGTACGGGGAGACCGCCGCGCTTCGATGATGGCATTGCACGCCTGGTCGTACAGGGTTTTCTGGCTGCGGATTTTCTGCCGCCCCTTGGAATCGGCCCGACGGTAGATACCGTCTCTCTGCAGCACCCATGCGTTCTCGCTGTCGGCCATGTAAATATCGAGAATGCCGATCAAACGATCGCGACTTATCCTGTCAATAACCGGAATCATCAGCTCCAGGCGTTTGTCGAGATTGCGGGGCATCCAATCGGCACTGGCAATGAAGACCCTGGGCTTCCCTGCATGGTGGAAGTGGATAATGCGCGCATGCTCCAGGAAGCGGTCGACAATGCTTTTCACTATAATATTTCCATCCGGCTGGAGGCAGCAGATCCCCCGCACATTGAGTTCGATGCGAACGCCGGCCTTGGAGGCATCGTACAGTTTCCGGATCAGCAAGGGGTCGACCAGCGAGTTGATTTTGGCGCGGATCTGCGCCTTTTTCCCCTTCTTTGCGCGATCGGTTTCGAACTCGATCAGCTCAAGCAGGCGATCGCGCATGTTAACCGGAGCCATGCTTATCATGTGAAAGCGTTTCGGCTGGGCATATCCACACAGCGCATTGAAGAAGGCCGAGGCATCGGAGCCTAGATCCGGGTTGCAGGTCATGTAGCTGATATCGCCATACAGCTTGGCGGTTGATTCGTTATAGTTGCCCGTACCGAAATGGCAGTATCGAACGACGCCGGTCGGTTCACGGCGCACCACGAGACAAATCTTGGCGTGGGTTTTGTAGCCCTTGACTCCGTAAACCACCTGGACCCCGCACTGCTCGAGGTCACGGGCCCATTCCATGTTGCGGGCCTCGTCGAAGCGTGCTTTCAGCTCCATCAGTACGGTCACATTCACCCCTCGCTCCGCCGCGCGCGCGAGCGCAGCCACGATGGCACTTTCCGAACTGGTGCGATAGAGCACCATCTTGATTGCCATCGTGTCAGGATCAACGGCCGCTTCCTCGATGAAGCGTACCACCGGATCGTAGGTTTCGTAGGGATGATTCATCATCAGGTCGCGTTGTGCGATCTGGTCGAACATGGGTTCATTCGGCAGAACAGCCGGGGAAGGCTGCGGTGGCCAGGCCTCCACCTTCAGTGCATCATACCCCTCCATAAATGCCATTGGCATGAAGTCCTTCAGGTTAAGCGTGCCTTTAATGGGATACACCTGGCCGCTTTCCAGCGGAATGCGTGCACATAGGAATTTCAATAATGCCTGCGAGATGCCCGCCTCGACCTCCAGCCGGACACACTCCCCGTACTTGCGCGCCTCGAGCACGTCCTCCATGCCGGAGAGCAGATCGGGGGCCTCCTCCTCGCGCACAGCAAAATCAGCATTGCGCGTAATACGGAAAAGCGCGGATTCGCTGACCGTGTATCCCGGAAACCAGTTTGCGGCATATTTTTTCACAACATCCCCGCGCAAGGCGTAGGAGTAACCACTCTCGGCCGGCAGCTGGATGATGCGACTGCCCGTGCGATCCAGCGATACGACCGCGAAACAATCCTCCTGATCGTCACTTGTGTTGTCTGGCCGCAATTGAACCAGAAGATGAAGTGCCAGATTCGCTAATTGCGGGAAGGGGCAGTCCGGTGCTACGGCAATCGGGGTGATTACCGGAAACAGCTCTTCCCGAAACAGATCAAACAGCACGCTTTCCTGCTCGACGGAAAGTTCGTCCATTGCTACCTGCCTGATTCCCCCCTCCGACAAGGCCGGCGACACCACCTCGCTGAAACAATGATGCATCTCCTCCATCATCTGGCGGGTTCGCTGCTCAATGGCGCGCAGCTGCGCCAGCGGGGTCAGGCCCGAGGGGTCCTTCCTGCGGATCCCCGCCTTCCGGGCCATCGAAAGACCGCCCACGCGAACCATGAAAAACTCATCCAGATTGGAAGCGGTGATGGCTAGAAACTTCAATCGTTCCAGCAAGGGATTTGCGGGATCCTTTGCTTCTTCCAGCACCCGCTGGTTGAACTCAAGCCAGCTCAATTCGCGGTTTATATACGGCAATGATTTTTTTGAAGCCATGGTTTATCCCTGCCTGCGTTTCGATCGGAGCACCACGGTACGACCGTATACCTGTTCGAACATTCTGCCCTTGGTGATCAGCGCGCGCTTTTCCGCGGCAAAGTCACCGGCGCTCGGCACCTGGATGACGACCTGGTCGTCCTTGACTGAAATCCGCACATCGCGAATAGCCTGCGTATGGGATCGATCGAGCGCGTCGGCGGCCCGGAGTATGGCGGCCAGTTTGTTGACCACGAGCCTGTCTTCGCGGGTCAGGGCGTCAAAGTCCAAATGCGTGGCACGCGGGAGTGCTCGGCGGTGGTAGCGGGCCACCAGCGCTGTCAGTAAGATATCCTTCCGGCCCAATCCGAAGATGTCACTGTTCTTGATGATGTACTGACTGTGTTTGTGATGGCTGCTGGCACTGATATACATGCCGACATCATGCAACTGAGCCGCTACGGTGAGCACGACCTCGTATCGATAGTCCAGGCGATGTTCCGCCTGCAACGCTCTAAACAGGGCCAGTGATAGATTCGTTACGCAGTCGGCGTGTGCCTGGTCGAGCTGATAGCGCCTCCCCGTCTCCTGAACCGAATGGAGGATCTGACGTACGAAATCCTCGGACCATGCATTGCCCAGCGCTGCTTCGGCGAGCAGGCCGTCACGCAACGTGATACCGCAAACGCAGACCTGCTTCAAACCAAAGGCCCGGGCCAGTTTCACATAAATCTGAAGCGCGGGTGCCAGCGCCTGAGCCTCCTCGAAAGACAGACCATATCGACGCACCACCTCCTCCACATCGAGTGCCGACATGGTGAGAGCCAGCCGGGCCAGTTCCGGGAGTTTGAGCCGGGCCAGCGATTGTTCATTCCACTCGTGGAGAAGCAGCCGGGCAGCAAGGCGGGCCTCGCCACCCAGCAACAGCAGCGTTGGCTGGCCGCCGCCCTTGCCTACAGCGTCGCGGAAATGGCGCACGCCCGTATCCACCTCCGAATCGAGTACATCCGCCCTGCGGGAGTTGGAGCCTTCGATCTCGTCCAGCGTCTCGCGCAACCGATAGGAACCCAGTCGATAGGTGTGCGCAAAAGATACACTGGCATCATCCAATCCAAGCAGTTCCGTGCTTCCCCCGCCCACTTCGACGACCAGTACACGGTCCTTCCGAAGCGTCTCGTATCGCTTGAGCAACGGACGAATGCCCAGAAAAGTCAGACGGTTAACCTCGGTGCCTTCGATCACTTCGACATTGATGCCGGTTGCCATGTAGACGCGATCCAGGAACTCGTCCCGATTGCGGGCTTCGCGTACGGCACTCGTCGCAACGGCACGGACTCCTTCCCGCAGGTCGATATTGTATTCCTTTAAGAGCGTCGCGAAACTTCCCAGTACCTTGACGGCATCCTTGATGGTACCTCTGGAAATGCTTCCGCGGGTAAAGGTGTCGCTGCCAATGGCCACGCTTTGATGCAGCGAATCCAATGTCTGGAACCGCCCGTCCTCGTGAATCTGGGCAATGGCCATACGGATCGATGTAGAGCCCACATCAATGACAGCCCGTAGTGAATAGGAGCTCTGGATGCCGGTGTCTGAATATTCTCTGGCCATGGTTCCTTTCAAGCGATCACGGCACTACCCTATCCGCCATCTATAACAAATGCAACCGATCTCACTTTTCGACAAACTTCTGCCAATGGTTCGAAACGCGCAGCCATGCGGCCTTTTCGTATGGTCGTATCGTAATGGGAAGATCAAGCGGTGCAAGTTCTTCGAGGATGAACAGCTCGTCCAATCCTACGCAGACTGCCTTTAGACGTCTGGCGGCCCGCTGCGCCTGCTTGCCAAGCACGGGCGCCGAAAATTCAGCAAAATGCTGACCCCGAAGGCAGCGGGCTTTTACATCCAGCATTTGCGTACGATTCATTTTACGCAAATCCCTGAGATCCAGACAGGAAAGGTCATTCAGCGTCGGCTCCAGGTTGGTGAGGGCAAAGTCCGTAAAGAGCGGCTCTTTGAAGTCACGTTCCAGCTTCGGCAGTTCAATCCGCAGGACGCGGCCTGCCAGCTGAACCGTCTCCAGGCAGAAATCGGACCGTAAGAGTTCCTGCATGATTTTATCATCTTCGGTGGCGCGCAATTCCGCCTGTTTAATACACGCCGAATCATGCTTTTCCGGCGGCACAAGCGTTTGCAGATAGTGCAGACCGGCATGGGAACTGCAAACGGGTTTCAGCTTTTCGGACATGCTGTCCAGTCGTCTTCCAAGAACCGCGGCGGACGACCCGTCCAGCAAGGTCCGGAACATTTCAAGCGCATCGAGGAAACGCAGCAGGGCGGCGCAATAGTCCTGGTGCAGTTCTGCAGAGCGACCCTCCAGCAGGACCGGAACACAGTCGCGCATGACGCACCACTGGGAATAGAGGATGCGGCGCGCTGCCGAATAAGCCGAGTCCTTCCTGTGTACGACGCCCTTGAATAGTTTTTTGCTTTGGTTCAGCCGACCCTCGAACCGGAACGGACGCTTGTAGATGGACTCCCAAAGATCGGCTTTTGACTCCGCCCAGGGAATGTTTCCCTGATACCAATCGCACACGACGCCGACCTTATCGGCTTTATTTCCGCGCCTGCAATAAATGATTTCTGCATCCTGGATATGTCCGTGGTCGAGCCCGTCCGCGATGCGCAGAATCGCTGCAATCTGCTTGATTCGCTTCAGCGTTTTTCGTCCTACCTCGGGAAACAGTTCATGCTCCAGCACGGTGCGCCAGTCGCGCTTGTGGAGTAAAGCAATACCGATCACCATCAGCCATTCATCTCCAGAATAACCATCAAGCGGATTTTCGGACAGCACGCGTGCGCCTTCGATGACGTGGTCTTCCGGATTGATGCTGTAGGCGATGTCGTGGAGATGGGCGGCGGCGAAAAGCAGTTGTCGATCCCGTTTGCACAGTCCTTCAATGGGTGAGAATCCGTCGAAGAGATCAAGCGCCAGTTTGGCGACATGCCCGGTATGGGGCGATTCGATATCGAATCGCATTCCAAGTCCGAGAATGTCAGCCTCACCTTTCATGCAGCGCCTCCACCGACATGGCTATACCGCGTTCGGCTGATAGGTACCAACAGATAATGAGCGCTTACAGAATACTAACAAGGGTTGCTTCGGCCTGCCGGGGCGACCTTAGAGAATCCGGTCGATCCATCCGCCGCCCAGCACTTCGCCGCCGTCATAAAAGACGGCCGCCTGGCCGGGCGTCAGCGCAAACTGCGCTTCATCGAATACGATGCCGGCTTCGTTTGCGCCGGACATGGTAACGGTCGCCATTGCCCCATTGCTTCGATAGCGCGGCCGCACCTCGCAACGTATCTGCGGGGCAGGCTGATCGCCGGATATCCAGTGTATATCGGTAAGCGTGCATTCGGATTTCATGACGCCGGGACGGGGCGCAACCTCGACCACGTTGTTTTCCCGGTCCAGCCGTTTGACATACATGCGCTCCCCCAGTGCAATACCCAGTTTGCCCCGCTGCCCTACCGTAAACCGGTGCAGCCCATCGTGATGACCGACCACATTGCCGTCCTGGTCCCGGATTTCGCCGCGCTGGATCACCGAAGGATCCCGCTGCTCGACAAATTCGGGCAAACGGCCCTCCTCCACGAAGCAAAGGTCCTGGCTGTCGCCCCGGGGTACGATGGGAAGTCCGCGTTCCTTCGAGTAGGCCTTGACCACGGTCTTCGGCAGGGCTGCCAGTGGAAACAGCAGAAACGCAAGCTGCTTCTGGTTCAGACGGTGCAGGAAATAGGACTGATCCTTGGAAGGATCCTTAGCGCAGCGCAAGTGATAGAGTCCATCCTGCTGCTGTTCAACGAGCGCGTAATGGCCCGTTGCCAGATGATCGCAATTTAGCTGCAGTGCCCGGTCCATCAGGAAGCCGAACTTCACGAAAACGTTGCAGTAAATGCATGGCGAGGGGGTTCGTCCTGAAGCGTACGCGTCTACGAATGGATCGACGATTTTCTCGGCAAAGATGTCCTGCGCATTCACAACATAATGCCGGATATTAAGATGGGTGCATACGCGGCGGGCGCGTTCCACATCCTCCAGGGAACAGCAGCGTGATCCATCCTTCCACATGTGCGCCGTCAGACCGATGACTTCGTAGCCCTGGTCGACGAGCATGGCTGCTGCCGCCGAGCTATCGGTTCCGCCGCTCATGCCGACCGCTACGCGACCGCGTTTATTGGATGCTTCTGAAATGGGCATGCGCGGAACATAGACGTACATGAACGCACATGGCAAGTACGGGCTGGTGCAGATTAGATCAGGTCTTTGTGCGGGTCAAAGCGCTCCGAGTCTTCGGGTATGAAGGATTTATGGTCGGGATGACTGCAGAGCACGACACGTGAATATCGGGCCACATAGCGGCAATTGTAGCTTGTCTTGCACTTGCAGATCGAATAGTCGGGTAAATAATCCAGCGCCACACAATCGGAAAAATCCTCTTTCCAATAGCTTTTTTCCTCCACCGCTTTTTTCTTGAAGAATAACGACCACATTTAACTGCCCCTCGACAACACACACCATTCGCTTCAGTACAGGCTGAACACTTTCAAAGAAAATGAACGCGGTAAAGCACCTCCATCTGCTTTTTTTAGTAATTTTTACTAGCACCCCAAATCCACATGGGTTATAGCCTACATATTCTTTAACAAAAAGCGAGGTATAACATATGGCAACAAATCCTATTGGTAAAAATACAAAGACCATCGGCATTAACATGTCCAAGCAAATGGCTGATGAGCTGGAAAAACGTGCAAACTCCATGCACCTTTCTACCAGCAAGTACTGCAAGGTCATCCTGACCGAGTGGCTTGGTTCTGGTAAAAAGCTTACATTGCAGGAAAAGAAATAACCGACCGCCAAGCTGATTTCGGCAAGGGCTTCCTTCAGGGAAGCCCTTGTTTGCAGGGTGAAGTCCCGCGAAATGCGGTCCGGAGACAACGCAAAAAAGCACCGCTTAGTCTTTGACATCCCCCGGTCCAGCGTTTAATTTCCGCGATCGTTTTTTAGGGAATCATAGACGGAGAATTATAATGTCCATGCACAGCAGCCTCAAGGGTGCGGCCAAAATCCGCACGAAACGGAATGTTTTGAAGCGCTTCGAACGCATTGAAGTCCTCAAAAAGGATGGAAAATGGAAAGAAGGCGACCGCGCATTCAATCTTCCAAAAACCAAGTCCGAAGCCTAATTACCGGACGGGTATGATTTGGAAAGCACTCCAGGCGTGGCCGGGAGTGCTTTTTGTTTAATGGCTGAACACGAACCAGTACGACTGCAGAAATACCTTGCCGATTGCGGCATGGGTTCCCGCAGGTTTTGCGAGAAACTGATCGAAGCCGGACGGGTTTCCGTGGACGGGCTGGTCGTGACCGAGCTGGGCACCAAAGTGAAGCCTTCCCAGCAGGTTGTTTGCAATGGAAAGACGGTCAGCCGGGAAGCGCCGGTTACGATCCTGCTAAACAAGCCGCCCGGGATCATCTGTACCTCCAGCGATCCCAAGGGCCGAACCACCGTGCTGGATCTGCTCGAGGATCTCCCTGAGCGCGTCTATACCGTGGGTCGCCTCGATTTTATGAGCGAAGGATTGATTATCGTCACGAACGACGGCGAGCTCGCCCATGCCCTCACCCATCCAAAGCACCACATTGAAAAAACCTATAAACTCTGGATAGACACACCGCTCGGCCACCATCAACTCCAGAAGATGAAGCGTGGGATTCCCAGCAAGGGAGAAACGTTGCGGGTGCTCGACGTCACGGAAGATCGTTCCACCCGCAAGGGCGTTGAATACACCATTGTGCTCGGCGAAGGCAGGAACCGCCACATCCGCCGCATGATGGAGTTCTTCGAAAAAAAGATATTCCGGCTCATGCGCATCGCCATCGGGCCGCTGCGCATGGACGATCTCAAAACGGGCGAATGGCGACCGGCCAGGCCGTCCGAACTGAAGCTGCTGCGCCGGGCCATTGCCGATACGAAAGGCAGTTCGAAATAGCGGGCGCAGCAGCAACAAAGTCGCCAAATGCCGCTTGACTAATAGGCGGGATAGATTACCTTTTATCTCTTCATTTGAAGCATTGAGAGCGGCGTGAGGGATCTGGCCCGTTGATCGCCCGGCAACCTGGACAAAAAGGTGCCAAGGCCAGGCTTTGCAGCGCAAAGCAACGATGTGTTCCCGAAGAGGGAAAATGTTCGGTGACTTTCCTCAAAGTACCCTCCCTCCGTATAGTGCCGGGCACGGCAGACTGTTATTAAAAAAGAAAGGGATAAAACCATGAGCAAACTGGAAACAAAATGCCTCCACTCCGGCTATGAATCAGCCGAACCCACAACACACTCGCACGGTGTACCGGTATACCGTACGGCGTCGTACCGCTTCGACAGCACTGAACACGCTGCCAACCTCTTTGGCCTGAAGGAACTGGGCAACATCTATACACGCCTGATGAATCCGACCACCGACGTACTTGAACAGCGCGTTGCTGCCCTGGAAGGCGGTGCGGCGGCATTGGCGGTCGCCTCCGGTACCAGCGGCATATTCTACAGCATAATCAATCTGGCCAAGTCCGGTGATGAAATCGTATCGGCGAACAACCTCTACGGCGGTACCTACACCCAGTTTAACGACATCCTTCCCGGAATGGGCATCAATGTGAAATTCGTCGATCCAATCGATCCGAAAAACTTTGAAGCGGCCATTACCGAAAAGACCAAGGCGCTCTACTGCGAAACCATCGGAAATCCATTGCTGGACGTCGTCGATATCCAGGCCATCGCCGACATTGCGCATGCGCACGGCCTGCCCCTGATTGTCGATTCCACCTTCTCCACTCCGGCGCTGCTGCGCCCGCTGGAGCATGGGGCCGATATCGTGGTACATTCCCTGACCAAATGGATGGGCGGCCATGGAACGGGCATCGGCGGCATTGTGGTTGATTCCGGCAGGTTCGACTGGACCACGGGCAAACACCCTCAGCTTTCCGATCCTGAACCCAGCTACTGGAACATCAGCTTCGCCAATGATCTGGGCGACCTGGCCCCGCTCGCCTACATTCTCCGGATGCGGGTGATTCCGCTGCGCAATCTGGGTTCCTGCATTTCTCCGGATAATGCATGGATGTTCCTGCAGGGTATCGAAACCCTCCCCCTGCGGATGGAGCGCCACTCGCAAAACGGCCTGGCGGTTGCGAAACACCTCCAGCAGCATGACAAGGTTGAATGGGTGCGCTATCCCGGGCTGGAAGGCGATCCCTCCTACGAGCTGTCGCAGAAATACCTGCCCGATGGTGCGGGCGGCATGGTCATCTTCGGCATCAAGGGCGGTGCGGAAGCCGGACGCAGGTTTATTGAGCAGCTCCAGCTGTTCTCGCATCTGGCCAACGTTGGCGACGCTCGCAGTCTGGCGATCCATCCGGCCACCACGACGCATTCGCAGCTTACCGAGGAGCAGCAGGCTTCCGGGCGTATTACGCCGGATCTTGTTCGTCTGTCGGTCGGGCTTGAACACATCGACGACATTCTGGCTGATATCGATCAGGCATTGGCCAGCGTATAGGAAACAAAACCGGCCATCCCTCCGGGGATGGCCTTGAAGGATGCAATGCAGACAAGAACCAAGTTTTTCACATACGGTGAAGATCCCGAAAGCCGTCTCGTACTCCATGACGGACAGGCATTCGGACCGGTTACGCTGGCCTACGAAACCTACGGCAACCTGAACGAAAAAAAGGACAACGCCATCCTGATATTCCATGCCCTTTCGGGCTCGCAGCACGTAGCCGGATACAATCCCGGAGTTCCCGGCGTGGGCGCGAAATGGAACAGCGAGTGTCAGACAGGATGGTGGGACGATTTTGTCGGGCCCGGCAAAACGATCGATACTGACCGGTTCTTCGTGGTGTGCGCCAACTATCTGGGCGGATGCTACGGCAGTACCGGTCCCTCATCACCCAATTCGGAAACCGGCAAGGAATATGGAGGCGATTTCCCGGCGATCAGTTTCGGGGATATCGTGGATTCGCAGCTCCCGCTGTACGACCACCTCGGCATAGAAAAATTCCATGCCGTGATCGGGTCGTCGCTGGGAGGCATGCTGGCCCTGAACTTTGCCACGCGCTATCCGGAGAAGGCAGACCGGGTCATACCCGTGGCGTGCGGCCTCGACTCCACCACCCTGACCCGGGTGCACAACCTGGAACAGATCCTGGCGATCGAGAACGATCCCAACTTCAACAATGGCCACTACTACGACGGTCCGGCGCCGCTGCGCGGACTGGCGCTGGCCCGCATGATTTCGCACAAAACCTTTGTGTCGCTGCACGACATGGAGGAGCGCATGACCGACCGGTGCGAACAGGAGGAAGATGACTTCTCGTGGTACAAGATTAAAACACCGCTTGAATCGTACATCCTTCATCAGGGCCGCAAGTTCCTGAAGCGCTTCGATGCCAACACCTATCTCTATCTGGTGGCCGCATGGACCAACTTCCACCTGAAGGCGGATACGGGTTTTGAAAGCTATCAGGCGTTGTTTGAACGCTGCCGGAACCAGGAATACCTGGTGTTCAGCATCGATTCCGATGTCTGTTTCTATCCCGAAGAGCAGGAGGAGATACACGGCTATCTGCAATCCGCCGGCGTCAAATCGGAATACCTCACGGTACACTCGGAGAAGGGGCATGACTCCTTCCTGCTTGAACCGGATCTCTATTCCGAAGCGATACGAACCATGCTCGAAAAATAAGCCGGGGACCCAAGATGATCATTGTCCTGTCGCCATCGAAAAGCATGGATATGGAACCGGTTGAACTGGGCGATTATACGCAGCCTGAGCATATGGATCGTGCCGGAAAGCTCGTCAAAAAGCTTCGCGGCTTCTCCACCGGCAAGCTGATGGAATTCATGGAAATCAGCGAACAGCTGGCCGAATTGAACCGCAAACGTTTTCGCGGTTGGAATTGCCCCTTTACCCTTGCGAATTCCAAGCAGGCCCTGTTTGCCTTCACGGGCGATGTATACGAGGGGCTGGATGCATCCGGTCTCAAAAAAAGCGACATCCAGTTCGCGCAGAAACATCTGCGCATACTATCCGGCTTATACGGACTCCTGCGTCCGCTGGACCTGATTCAACCCTACCGGCTCGAAATGGGCCGGCCGCTGGCAACCCGTGGAGCGAAAAACCTCTACGGATTCTGGCAGGACACGATCACTGAAAGCCTCAATGCCGAGGAGGGTGGTCTGCTCGTGAACCTGGCATCGCAGGAATACTTCAAGGCCATCGATTCCCGTAAGCTGGACAAGGAGATCATTTCTCCGGTCTTCAAAGACGAGAAGAAGGGCAAATTCAGGATCATCAGCTTCTTTGCCAAGAAGGCGCGCGGCTCGATGGCGCGCCACCTGATTGAAAACCGGATCACGGACGCCAGAGGGGTGCTGGACTTTGCAGCGGATGGATATACCTATAATCGCGGACTTTCCACGCCCTCCAAACCGGTCTTTACGCGTCCGGATGCAAAGGCTTGAACTATCCCTCGCCCGACAGCCATCGTTTTCGCATCAGGCAGATCCACGCTCTTGGCGGATCTTCCTGGTCGGAACCAAAATGGCCGGAGACGAGCGAGAGGATCTCAAAATGCGGCTCCACCACGGAAACCAGTTCCTCGGCCGTCAATTGCGGCGGGCCGACCTCCCGCTCCCCTTCGTCGGCATTGCCGATCAGCGACAGCCAAAGGCCGCCGTTTTCCAGCAGGCTGAAAACCTTGCGCACAAATAGCTTTCGTTCCGGATCGCCGTCCATGCAGTGCAGGCATCCCCGATCAAAAACAAAACCGTACGGGGCGTCCGGGAGGGTATCTGATAGGATATCTGCCACAAGGAACAGGACTGCTGCATCGACCCGGGCCATTTTTTCCCGCGCCTGTCCGATGGCCGTCTTGGAGAAATCGCACGCCACCACGTCGAATCCCTGCAGCGCCAGCCAGATGGCGTTTTCACCTGTGCCGCATCCGATATCCAGCACACGGCAGGGAGCAATCCCATGTCGGGAAACCGCATCGATCAGGTTGTGGTCCGCCATACCGTGGTCCCACGGTGTTTCGCCCGATAGGTAACGTTCCTCAAATCGATTTTCGGACATCCCGCCCTCCCTTCATATCTCTTGATTAGTGCAAGTCCGGGCTGCTCCGCAAATCATTTTTTCCGTCTATTGGCTCTTTGCTGTACCCATGCTGTTGCGCTATAAGGTCAGCATGGGTTCGGATAAAGACATGACGCGCATGCACGCGCTCTTTTCCGGTCGGGTTCAAGGCGTCGGGTTTCGCTTCGCGGTGTGCCGTATTGCAGGCAATCTGGATGTCACCGGGTTTGTTCGAAACCTATGGGATGGCGATGTGGAGATCGTCGCGGAAGGTGCAGACCATGACCTGTCCGATTTCCTGCAGCAGATTCGCAACTCGCAGTTAAAGCAGTACATTGTGCGGGATATGGTTACGTGGGAAAAACCCACCGGAGAGTTTGAACAGTTTGGAGTATCGTTTTGAAAAAATTCGCCATTTTCGGTGACATCCATGCAAATCTTGAAGCCCTGCAGGCCGTCCTTGCCGACGCCGAACAGAACGGGGTTTCGCATTATGCCTGCACCGGCGATATCGTGGGTTACAACGCCAACCCCAAGGCCTGCCTTAAGATCGTGCGCGGATTGAAGTGTGAAGTGGTGCAGGGTAATCACGACTACTATGCCGGGTGCAACGAATCCATGGATCTGTTCACGCCGATGGCACAGAAAAGCATCTACTGGACCCGGAAGCAGCTGACGCCACTGGACCGCAAATATCTCTACTCGCTGCCGATGGTCAGGGACGTGGAAGATTTCACCCTGGTCCATAGCTCGCTGAGCAATCCGAATCGATGGAACTATATTTTCAAGCGCAATGCGGCCGAATCCAGCTTCCGCAACCAGTTTACCAGTGTCTGTTTCTTCGGGCATACCCATGTACCGCTGGCTTTCGTCAGCGAAGGCGCAAACATCGAAAAGGGATTCTACGAAACGCTGAACATCGAGCCCGGGTACAAGTATCTCATTAATGTCGGGAGCGTCGGCCAGCCGCGCGACCGCAACCCCAAAGCAGCCTATGCCATCTATGATCTGGAAGCGCAAACCGTGACATTGCGACGCGTGGAATATGACATTGCCGCGGTGCAAAAGAAAATCCGGTCGGCGGGGCTCCCGTTCCGAAACGCATTGCGGCTGGATTACGGGCGCTAGTCGGTCTAATGGCTAGACGACCTTCGCGTTGATGAGTGCCGTCGCGATGGCAAGATCCTCCGCATTGCGGATTTTCATGTTCAACGGGCCGGCTTCCACCATATGAACTTCCATCGGCTTTTTAACAAATGCCGACTCGTCATCAATGATCTTGGCGCTTTTGTTCTGCATGATTTTATCGAGCACATCTGTTTTAAAAGCCTGCGGGGTTTCCGCTGCCCATGCCGTGTTGCGGCTCAGCGTGTCGGACGCCTTGAAGCCTTTCGGGGACAGTTTGACGGCATCCGGCAACTTGTGTGCGGCAATGGCACAACCATACCGTTTACTGGCCTTAAGGGTTTCCTCAAAAACCTCCCGAGCGGCAAATGGCCGCGAAGCCTCGTGTACGACAATGACCGGGGTTCGTTCGGGAAGCTTGGAGAGTACGGTCTTCAACGTACTGTGTCGGTTGACCCCGCCAATCACGACCCCCTTTATCTTTGTAAAGCCATAGCGCTTGACCAGGTGAACCGTCGTATCGACCCGATGCTTCGGGATGGCAATGATAACGCCGTCGATCGAAGGTACAGCTTCAAGGGTTTTCAACGAGTGGACCAGCATGGGAGTTCCTCCCAGTGTGAGGAATCCAGCTTCTGCGCCGGACGCTACTTCCTCTTCCCTGCCGCACGCTATCACAATGGCTATCGCCTTCATTCCGCCTCCATACGTATGCATATCCGTTCCTGACGAACAGAATTTACAATATTCGAAAGAGAAGGGCAATGTTTGGCACCAAGTAGTTTGGCACTTCCATGAACCTGAAACCGCTGAAATATGACCATGAAAATATTCCGTCATGCAGGTGTTTCAACCACAACATCTTGTGTATTTGCCGGCACGATCATACAATTTACAGATTGACCACACCCCTGCATTTCAGCACCATAATTCCGTTTTACGTGCATTTATCTTCTGGTTGCTCGGAGGTATGTTCGACGGATACCTGAAAGGAGGCCTGCTACGTCCGCACATCCGAACCAGAAATGAAGAAAGTCCGCAACAACATGAAAGGGTCTTCCAGAATATGACCGAGAGTCAAAGAAAGATATTCGTCCTCGACACCAATGTAATTCTCCATGACAGCAGTTGCATACACCAGTTCGGCGAACACGACATTGTAATTCCCATCACTGTTCTCGAAGAGCTCGACAATTTCAAAAAGGGAAATGATTCACTCAACTTTCATGCGCGCGAGTTTGCGCGCACTCTGGATTCGCTGAGTGGCGACAAGCTGTTCAACGGCGGTGTCGCGATCGGTCCGGGTCGCGGGAAAATCAGCATCAAGCTCGACCGTGCATTCGATGAGAATCTTGCGGTCAATTTTTCCACCAGGAAACCCGATCATCACATTCTGAACATCGGCTATCAGGTGGCCAGGGACAATCCGGACCGCGTCGTCTGTCTGGTCACCAAGGATGTCAACCTGCGCATGAAGGCCAAGGCCGTCAGCCTGCTTGCTCAGGACTACAAGAACGACCATGTTCGCGATATCCAGCAGCTCTACACCGGCACGCGCATCGCCGAGAACGTAGAACCTGAACTGATTTCAATGATGTATGCCCCGCCCTATGAATTTGCGGCTGATAACTTAAAACTCGAAATCCCGCTGCTTCCCAACGAATACCTGATCCTGCGCGGCGAACGCAAATCGGCACTGGCGGTCTACGATGACGAACTGAACATGATCAAGCATGTCGACAAGGTCCCGGCGTTCGGCATCACGCCGCGCAATGCGGAACAGACCTATGCCCTGGATGCCGTCCTTAACGACAAGATCCGGCTGGTCAGTCTGAGCGGAAAGGCAGGGACCGGCAAAACCCTGCTCGCTCTTGCAGGAGCGCTGAAGCGCAAGAAAAGCTATCGCCAGATTCTCATGGCACGCCCGATCGTTGCACTCAGCAACAAGGACATCGGATTTCTGCCGGGCGATATCCAGTCGAAGCTCGATCCCTACATGAAGCCGCTTTTCGACAACCTCGGGGTCATCGAACATGCGCAGGGTCAGGGCGACATCAAACGCAGCCAGGTCGGTAAGCTGCTCGAGGAGAAAAAGCTGGTTATCGAGCCGCTTTCCTACATTCGCGGCCGCAGTCTCGTAAACACCTTCTTCATTGTCGACGAAGCCCAGAACCTCACGCCGCACGAAGTGAAGACCATCATTACGCGCGCCGGGGAAGGAACGAAGATCGTATTTACCGGCGACATCTTCCAGATCGACCACCCCTACCTCGACAGCCATTCCACCGGCCTGAGCTATCTCATCGAAAAAATGAAGGGGCAACGGCTCTACGCGCATGTCAACCTGACCAAGGGTGAGCGCTCGGAACTGGCGGACCTGGCGGGCACCCTCTTGTAAGCACTGATGAATGGCTGCTTCGCAACGATTTAACGCTTCAACGTCTTGAACGATTTATACGTTTGAACGCCTTTAACGGTTTTAACGGTTCAACGGTTTTAATGGTTTTAACGGCTCAACGGTTTTAACGGTTCAACGCTTTCAACGATGCGTAAGCACGAAACGAAGTTGACGGATGCGCAGATCCGGATAACGGGATTGAAGCTTGTGCAGCAGCATCCGCTTCATCCGCTCCAGCTCGGGCATCCAGCCCGGGTGGTTCACGTTTACCGTGAGCACATGGTATTCAAAAATCGCCGGCTCGCTCTTGCTTGCGATCTGCCGGCCGGCGAGCGCTGGCCAGGCATCCCGCAATACCAGGATGTTTTCGCACTGCGGGGTTTCAAGGTCTTCGACGACATCCTTGAGCACACTGTCCAGGCGTCGGATTTCCCGCTGCGGGGCAAGCGGCTTGTCCAGATGATAGCGCACCTTGTCGATAGCCCATCGTGCACCATTGCGCCTGCTGTATCTCGGATCTTCCATGCGCTGAATTGAGCCACAAACAAGCGTTGATTCAAAATCAAAAACACGTCTCTCTCCCTCCAGGAAGGTTTTGTAGGCCGGAGAACAGGATAAACACCATAAACGGACTGAAAATCCTGTTATTCCGCCTGAATAAATGGTTACCCTTCGAAGCATGAACAACGACCTGTATCCCCTGCTTTTCAAGCCTGTCTACAAGGATTATCCCTGGGGCGGGACGCGCATTCCGGAAACCTTCAACCGTGACCTACCGTCGGGCATTTACGCTGAATCGTGGGAAATTTCCGATCGCGACGACGGCATGAGCATCATCGCCAACGGCCCCCTGGCTGGAAAAACGTTTCAGGAAATCCTGCAGGAAAACGCTCCGGCCATCCTGGGATCCAATGTTGACGGATCGAGATTTCCCCTGCTCATCAAGGTAATCGATGCGAAGCAGAAATTGAGCGTGCAGGTGCATCCCAACGACAAGACAGCCTCTGAATTCGGTGGCGAAGCCAAGACCGAGATGTGGTATCTGCTTGGCGACAACGATACGCAGGTTTTCTGCGGTCTGAAGGACGGCGTCACCAGAGCAAGTTTCCTGCAGGCGGTGGAGGACGGCACCAGCGGCGACACCATGCGGACCGTGCCGGTCACAAAAGGAGACGCCGTTTTTGTGCGCGGCGGACGGGTCCATGCCATCGACGCCGGCTGCCTGATTCTTGAGATACAGCAGAACTCCAACACCACCTACCGGATCTACGATTGGGGCCGCATGGGCAATGACGGCAAGCCGCGCGAGCTGCATATCGACCAGGCCATCGATGTGATCAACTGGAACGACACTGCGAATCCGCTGGTTGATCCCGAACTGCTGGTCGACACCGACCACTTTAAATGCTGGGAAGTCCTGAAGTGCGAATATTTCCAGCTCGAACAACTGCAGTTTTCCGCCCCCCTCGAAGTTCCGCTCAACGGCACCACCTTCCACGCCCTCTTCGTTGCTGAAGGAGATGTGGTTATTGAATGGGGTGACGAAACCTTATCCGTATCCGCCGGCACCTCCATCCTCGTTCCCGCCGCCCTGCCCGCCTATACCCTGGACGGAACAGCTACTGTGTTGCGAACCACCATTCCTTGAGTCGTCTGGATTGGAACCCCAGGATCAGGCCGATATTCTTTGGCAGGCCCTCAATCGCTTGAGTTGGGTGTGCTGCATAGATGCCTAAATTGTTGCTGAAAATGTTGCGCATTCCGTGGATGGATCACGCCTTGAATTATAGAGGACGGGCAACGAAAAGCCCATGAAACGGAGCAAGGACGATTTGCACTTTATGCTCCTGTCTTTTGCCCCTGACATGCGGTGATACCGCCAGGGAGGTGCGCCATGAGAATTGATCTAAACAAAGCCGATACGGACACAGCAGTAATGGCAGGTATGGGCCCGGCAGCCTGGGAAAGGGATTCGCAGAAAATGAGCATGCATCCTCCGATCCCCGGACATATCGAGTTTGTGGAAGAACACATGGAACTTCACCATCACGACCACCATACGGTTCAACGCAAGCATCCGCAAAACGACTGCGAGGAGGGATTGGTAAAAAAAGAAATTCCGCTGCCCTGTCTACTGCCATTATTGGCCGGTAAAAAATATATAAGCAGGAAGACGTATAAACAGTTCCATTCCGAAAGATCAGCTTCTGACAATGAGGAGGAAATTCCAGGAACCAGACAATCAGAATCACTCACTGATGGCCCGGTAGAGCCAGGCGCGGGCGAAGGCCCAGCGGTTGTCGGCGGTTCGTTTTGAGATACCGAGAATATCGGCGCACTGCTGCTGGGTGAGTCCGGCAAAGAAGCGCAGCTTGACCAATTCTGCGCTTTCGGGATCGATTTTTTCAAACTGATCGAGCACTTCGTGAACCTGCTGGATTTCATCCTTGGGGCAGTCGCAGCCGACTTCGCAGACATCCAGCTCCGTGCGTCGCCAGTCGCCCCCGCGCTTCCGGCAGTTTTTCCTGCGGGCCTCTTCAATAAGAATACGGCGCATCGCTTCGGCGGCTGCGACAAAAAAATGGCGCTTGTTTTCCCAGTGGGCATTGGGATTCTTGACCAACCGCAGGTAGGCTTCATTGACCAGGGCCGTTGGTTCGAGCGTCTGCCCGGGCTCTTCCTGTGCAAGACGATATGCCGCCATCCGGCGCAGTTCATTGTATACCAGAGGAATCAGAGCATTTGTCGCATCGGCACCCTTCAGCTCATTTGATAAGAGAATGCGTATCACCTCGCTGGGTGAGTCAGGAGCAACTCTATGTTGTTTCTCCGCGTTCCCCATAACCCCATCTCCCTGTACTCGTAATGTACTCTTTGGAGCATCTCAGGCAACTACATGTGAAGTAACATTTACTGCCATTCAGGGCGGATGATTGACTTGCTTAAATAAATCAACCCCCTGCCCACGGGCAGAGCGTAAAAAGCGTCTCAAAACGGGTGTAATTTTTACACGATTTGCCCTGTTTCAACGTCCTATATATAGAAGGGGCGTTGAGCTTATTTGAGAATTTTCAGGTGGAACACTCCCCTTCCCCGCAACCGGCTGGTTGAGAAAGGAGCGGGTAGAATGAAGCGGAAATCAGTAAAACTTGATCTAGCCTCAATGACGGGATTCGGTCCGGCGGCATGGGACCGGGACGATAGCCGGCTGTCTATCCATCAGGCGCATGTACAGCATGGCGAACAGCATCACATAGTGCGCCGTACCGGAAAGCATGCGGACACCAGGGACAAGCCGGATACCGCGCAGGGATGACGATGCGCTTAACCGGTAATGTGGCTGACTGCGTTTCTGAACAGCTTGAGGCCAAGGCCCTGTTCTGGAAGCTTTCCGTCTAGCTTCTGTTTGTCCCAGTTGGGATGATTTTCAGGGAATAGATAGGCTTCCGGATGCGGCATCATGCCGAAGATGCGGCCGGACGGGTCGGTCAGCCCGGCGATGGCATTGAGCGAGCCGTTCGGATTGGCAGGAAATTCGCGGGTGGGATTGTTTCCCTTGTCCACATAGCGTGCGGCCACGCAGCCTTCCGCCTCGATGCGCTCCAGCAAGGCGCTGTCGAGTGTGAAGATTTTGCCCTCTCCGTGACGGATCGGTAACGGAAGCGTACCCAGACCCTTGGTGAACACGCAGGGTGAATTTTCTTCAAAACGGACATCAACCCAGAAATTCTGGAAGGTGCCGCAGTCGTTCTGCATCAGCGAAACCGTGGGTTCAAAATAGTTTCCGTCAAGGCCGGGCAGCAGCCCCATCTTGGTCATGACCTGAAAGCCGTTGCAAATGCCCATGATCAGCTTGCCGTCGTCTATGAACTTCTGCAACTCGGCCTGCATATGGTGCTTCACGCGCAGGGCAAACACGTGGCCGCTGGTCATATGGTCGCCGTAGGAGAAACCGCCTATGAACATCATCGCCTGGAAAGCGTCGAGCTGCGATGGGTTGTCCAGCAGGTCGTTGAGGTGCACCATCTGCGGATCGGCACCGGCCAGTCTCCATGCGTGGGCCGACTCCGCTTCGCAGTTCACCCCGTATCCCGTAATAATCAAAACCTTCGGCTTATTCATTCTTCCTGCTCCACTTGATTTTCAGCCACAAGATTAACAAAAGCTCACAAGGAAAGGATTTTTGAATATCCTGTGCCCTTTGTGCCATTTCGCGGCAAAACTATCCGTTTATATCCTCAACGATGGCGGTGGCGGCGGCAGTCGGATCATCCGCCTGGACGATCGGACGTCCCACCACGAGATGCGTGGCGCCCTGCTCCACGGCGAACGAGGGTGTAGCCACGCGCTTCTGGTCGCCGACATCCCCTTCCGGCATGCGGATGCCGGGGGTCACGAGAAGGGCTTCCGGAAAGGCGTCCCGCAGTACCCTGGCTTCATGGGCGCTCGTAACCATGCCGTCGATACCCGATGAAATAGCGAGACGGCCCAGCTCGACGGCCTGTTCCGAAACGGTGCGATCGATGCCGAGATCCAGGAAGTCATCCTGGCTCAGGCTGGTCAGTGTGGTAACGGCCACCAGCTTCGGCGGATTATTGCACTCTCTGGCGGCCTTTGCGGCTTCTTCGAGCATGGCGCGCCCGCCGATTGCATGGACGGTCATCAGGTTGACCCCGTGTCCCGCGGCAGTTTTTACGGCATTGCCGACCGTACGGGGGATATCGTGGAGCTTCAGATCGAGAAATATCTTTTTGCCCCGCCTTTTCAGCGGTTCCAGCACGGCAGGCCCTTCCGCGCAGAACAGTTCCAGTCCCACTTTGTACCACTCTATAAAGTCCGGCATTTGCTGGAGCTTCTCCTCCATCGCCGCTGCATTCGGCACGTCCAGCGCCACAATCAAATCCGCCTTTTTCATCCAAAACCCTTTCTGCGTTCAAAGGCCGGAAACCTAGCAGAATTATCCGGGCGGCTGGAACTTTTTACGGCGTAAAAATCGGCCAGCGGCTCAAATCTGCAGCCAGACGGTCTGGTAGGGGGCGAACGGGATGACCTTGCCATCGCCCATGTAGCGGTTGCCCGTTAGAATGTCGGAGCAGGAATCGGCACGGTTCAAGCGGTAGAGGCGTTCGTCGACTTTCAGTTCACGGTATTCCCCGGTAAAGTTGCTGATGCATACAACCCGCGCCTGTCTGCGTTCACGTATGGCAACAAACCATTCCGGACCGAGGTTGATGATCTGCTGCTTTGCGCCCGGGTGAAACACCTTGTTCTGGGAGCGAAGCTGAAGTCGGTTCAGGCACTCTTTCAGTACGCGTGCCGTCGGTGACCGGGCATCGGACAGCACGGCCGTGAGCTCCTCCTCCTTCCACTTGCGGCGGTTAATGGTACGGGCCCGGCCTGTTTCCGCAACTCCTTCCGTGTAGTTGCGCGTTGCCGTAAGGCTGTGGAAATACAGCGCCGGCACCCCGCACAGTTCCATGGCGATCGTTTGTGAACACAGAAAACGGTCAATATGAAGATCCGATACGCTGTCGGCGCCATCCCCCATGGCATCAAAGTAGGTGATGTTGAGTTCATACGGACTCTCGCTTCCGTCGCTGTTCGTCTTGGATGAGACATGCCCTCCCAGCGCTTTCACATGTGCAGCCAGCTTGCTGATTTCATCGTCTGGGACAATGCCCTGCAGCGGCCGCATCCCGATCCCGTCATGCGAGGCCGTAAAATTGAAGAAGGTGCAGGTTTTCGGAAGTTCATCGAGTGAGGCCGCCCACTGCGTCAGATAGCTCGAGTTGCCGTTCACCAGCCCATGCAGCAGCAGCGGCGGCAGACTGAACTGGTACACCATGTGGGCCTCGTCGCCGCTGCCGAAATAGGAAATGTTTTCCTCATGCGGCACATTGGTCTCCGTCAGCAGCACGACATCGGGAGCAACCATTTCGAGCAGATCTCGCATCATCCTGACGACCTCGTGCGTCTGCTCCAGATGAATGCAGTTGGTCCCCGCCTGCTTCCAGAGATAGGCAATGGCATCGAGCCGTATGATGGATGCCCCTTTGGCGATGTAGTACAGCAGGATGTCAAGAAATTCGAACAGCACATCCGGATTTGAAAAGTCGAGATCCATCTGGTCGTCACTGAAGGTGGTCCATAGATGGGTATCTCCATGGCGTGTATGTACCGGTGTCAGCAGCGGCAGCGCCCGGGGCCGGGTGACGGCCGATAGATCCGATGAGGGATCGGCTTCGATGAAATAGTTCCGGTACGGAGCGATATCCCCAACGTAATCAGCAAACCACTTGCTTTTGCGGGAGCAATGATTGAGCACCAGGTCAAACATGAGACGGAACTCGCGCCCGATCTCCTGAACATCGGCCCAGTCGCCCAGCTTGGCATCCACAACGCGGTAGTCGATCACAGAGAATCCGTCGTCGGATGAATACGGGCAGAACGGCAGAATATGAATGGTGTTGACCGCGCCGGCGAGGTATTGATCCGCAAACCGCTTGAGGACACGCAAGGGTGGCTCCTCGCCATTCTGTACCATGTCCCCGTAAGTTATCAGCACCGCCGTGCGCTCGTCCCAGCGGTCCTCATGGCTGTAGCCTTCGAGCCCGATGCCGTAACGTCCGACCAGCGCCACCATCCGCTCCATCAGGTGTTCCACTTCGTTCGGGCCATACAGACGGTTGAAACGCGTCCGCATCCGTTCCAATGCATGGATGTCCAGGTTCTTGATCATGATTCCAACCCCCGAATGTTCGTGATGAGCGTGCGCAGGCTTCGACGCAGGACGGCGAAACTGAAAAAGCGCGTGGCGACGGCATAGTTGTGTTCTACGGTGGATCGGCGATAGGACTCATCTTCCAGCAGGCGTTTTACATCATCCACGACCTTCTTGGTGAGGTAGCCGTCCATGAGCGGGACGCGGAATCCTTTAGGTTCAATGTCGCGGGCGAAGATTGAATAGCGGTTGATAAGGATCGGCAGCTTGAAGTAGACCGCTTCCAGGAAGGCGTTGCCAAAGCCCTCGTAAAGACTCGGGTATGTGACAAAGTCGACGAATGGGTAGAGATCCCACAGCGTGTAGGTCTTCTTCCCCTCGGAGTTTTTCTGCCTCAGCTCACCGATGCGGTCGTCGATGATCCGGAGATCCACCCCGGAGTCGTGGGCCAGCTCCTGCAGCATGTACTGATATTCGTATCCTTCGTCGCCGGCCGAATGCGAGATCACCAGTTTGATGCGCGGATCGTCCAGCGATTCAACCAGCTTGATCGAGTGCTCGATCCCCTTGCGCGGTACGATGCGCGTGGGCTGCAGTACGAGGATGTCATCCTCGGCGAAGCCAAGATCTGCGCGCAGATCCCGGGTATAGCTGTCGGGTGCCGGCGGCGGCGTTTCAAAGTCGAATACGTTGGGGATCAGTTCGGATGAGAGCCCTTTGCGCCACGACAGCTCTTCGCGCGCCGCCTGATTAATCACGACATGCTGCAGCAGGTCATCACGCGGCGGGAAGGCCAGATCGAGATAATCGGGCACCGCGTTTACGGAAAAGCGCACGCGCTCACAGTAGAAGTCATGATGGTGGGCGATGGCCGGCAGGCGCGTTTCGGCGAGGAACTCCGTAATGGCGACCCCCAGCGGCACGTGCATCGGAATCGTGAGCGCGTTTTGAAAAACCAGGATGCGCAGATCATAGCGGTTGACGAATTCGTAGAGAGTGGTTTTCAGATACTCGGCGGTGTCGCGAATGCGTCGGCTGACAATGGGGTCGCGGAGGGATCGGCCCCAGATGCGTTCATTGAGCCAGATGTTTTCAGGATGATCGAAGTGCGCTTCGGGTACGCAGTAGCTCACCTCCTCCGCACGATCCAGTCGGCCTGCATACCAGAAACTGCGGTGTTCAAAGTCCCACAGGACCTGAGCCCATTTTGCGCTTTCAAGCGAAACCCCGTCGGTTCCGGCAAATCGCGTTGAAACAAATCCGATATTTTCGCTCATGCCCGCCTCGCTGTTGTTCGGGGAAGCATAGCGGGCCCCTTCTCCATGTGAAGTATTTTCTGCTGACCAATAACGACCAACATAAACAGGCTGACCGTTTGCTAATTTTTCCGGCTCTGCTACTGTTACGCAGGAGCAACGACAACCAAGGGTTTTTATGAAAACAGAATTCAAGGACATCAACGAAATTCTGGTGTCGCTTAAGGACTTGCCCGATGAACTGGTTAAAGTCCAGGAAACGCTCATAGCCAATCTCATCATGCTTGGAGAGATTCCGGCGCCTACCTTCGAAGAGGGTGATCGCATTAAACTGTTCCTGCAGCGCATGGTCGAAAGCGGTCTTGAAAATGTATCCTCGGACGAGGCAGGCAATGGAGTCGGCATCATCCGCGGAAAGGATCCTGAGCGGAACATCCTGCTGGTCGCCCATGCCGACACCGTCTATACCGATAAAACCGATCATTCGCTTTCCGTTCTATCGGACGAAATATCCGGGCCCGGTGTGGCCGATAACAGCCTGGGCATGGCGACTCTCATCACATTGCCCAACATCATTGAACGGCTCGGGCTGCAGTTCAATTCCAACCTCATCCTTCTCAGCAGCACCAAAGGGCTTGGCCGCGGAAATCTGGACGGCCTGCGCTTCTTCATGGAAAACAACTCCATGCCGTTCACGGCGGGCATCTGTGTGGAGGGCGCCCAGATCGGCCGGCTGAGTTACAGTGCCGAAGGCATGTTTCGCGGCCACATCTCCTGCAGCATACCGGAGGAGCTTGACTGGAAAATGGTCGGCCAACATAGTGCGATCATAGCCATAAACGACATTGTAAACCGGATTCTGGAGATTCCGATTCCCCGCCGCCCGCGTACCACCATTGTGCTGGGAGCCATCCGCGGGGGAAAGAGCTACAACGTTATGGCCACGCACGCGAGCCTTCGTTTCGAGGTCCGCAGTGAAAGCGCCGATATGGTTGCGAGCATTCGCGACAAGATCGAGGAGATCATCGCGCACGCCACAGCCTCCCACCGGGCCGAGTTCGAGTTCAACGTGGTTTCCAGCCGGGAGCCTGGAGGAATCACTATCGGCCATCCGCTGGTACGGAATTGCCGCAGGATCATGGAGGCGCTGCATCTGCAGCCCACTATCCTGCCCAGCATGTCGGAGGTATCCGAACTGATAAGCCATGGCATTCCCTCGGTCACGCTCGGCATCACGGAAGCAAGCAATCTACACGACGTGAACGAAACCATCCGCATCAAACCGATCTATACCGGACTGGCCCAGCTGCTGGCTGTGCTGATGGCAATCGACGGAGGATTCTGCAATGAACCTGAATAACTGGATCCAGAAAAACACCATGCACCATTCCCAGTTCTGGGATCTGAAAAAGCTGGTGGAGGAAAAAGAGAAGCAGAACCTGAAAATCTCTCTTTGCCTGCCGACGCTCAACGAGGAAAAAACGATCGGCAAAGAGATCGTGATTTTTAAATCGGAGATTGTCGACCGCTATCCCTTGATCGATGAAATCGCAGTAATCGACTCCGGCTCCTCGGACCGCACGCGGGAGATCGCATCCACCTTCGGAGCCGACGTCTATCTCTCCGCAGAGATTCTACCGCAGTACGGCGAAAAGAAAGGGAAAGGGGAAAACCTGTGGAAGGCTGTATATGAACTGACCGGCGACATCATCGTGTATGTCGATGCCGACATTAAGAACATCCATCCACGATTCGTATACGGTTTGGTGGCTCCGCTGATCTACCGCCCTGAAGTCCACTATGTGAAGGCGTTCTATGACCGTCCGCTCGCATTCTCTCAGGGCGTGCGGCCCTCCGGCGGAGGCCGTGTCACGGAAATCCTGGTCCGACCGCTCTTCTCGCTGTTCTTCCCCGATCTGACGGGACTCATCCAGCCGCTGTCCGGAGAGTATGCCGTCCGGCGCGAGGTGCTGGATAAAATCCCCTTCCCCATCGGCTATGGCGTCGAGACATCGCACCTGATCGATGTCTATGAAAAATGGGGCATGGAGGCCATTGCGCAGGTAGACCTCGATCAGCGCGTCCACCGCAATCAGGAGACCCGCGATCTGGGCAAGATGGCCTTCGGCATCCTGCGCGCATTTCTCTTCCGGGCCGAAGCCCTGGGGGTAATTGGCAAACTCCCCGACCTGAGCACCCTGCTGCGGCAATTCCAGGCCAAGGAGGAAACGTTCGAGCAGGTGCTGTATGAGATCGTTGAAGAAGAGCGCCCCCCCATGATCGAACTGCCTGAATACAGGAAAAAGTTCGGTATACGCTAGAAACCACTAAGCTGCACTAATCAGTACTGATGGTTTGTGCGGATCAGTGAATATCAGTGGTTGGGATACCTATGAAGAGATTAGCGGTAGTTATTGTACACTATCATCTCAGGCCGGGCGGTGTGACGCGGGTGATCGAGCGTGCGGTCGAATCGCTGAACGACCGCGTGGACCTTCTCATACTGACCGGTGAAGCGCCCGAACCTTCGGCCATACTAACGCCGCTGATGGAGCCTTATGAGGCGCTCGCCTATGCGGAGACCGCACCACCCGACAGTAAGCTGCTGGCCGAGGACCTGCGGTTCACCGCCCGCAGCCTGCTTGGTCGCGATCCCGATGTGTGGCATATTCACAATCACTCGCTGGGTAAAAACAGCTTTACGCCGCGCCTGGTCGGGCATCTGGCACGGGCCGGCTGCCGCCTGCTTCTGCAGCCGCATGATTTTGCCGAGGACGGGAGACCGGAAAACTACCGCCTGCTGCGCAGTCAGCTTGGCGAGGAAATGAACCGGTTGCTCTATCCAGTGGCTGATCATGTCTGGTATGCACCCATCAATTTTCGCGACAAAGCTTTTCTTGAACGGATCGGGCTGGATCACGTACGCGCGCTTCCGAATGCCGTAACGGCCCATCCGCATATGGCTGGCGGTTCCCCGTCGAAGACCATTGTCTATCCCGCCCGTGCCATCCGCCGCAAGAACATGGGCGAGTTCCTGCTTTGGAGTCTTCTGGCGCCGGAAGGTTATCGATTCCAAAGTACGCTCGCGCCCGGCAATCCGAAGTGGCTGGGCTACTACAACGATTGGGTGGCCTTCGCAGAACAACAGGATTTGCCGGTCGAGTTCGACGCCGGCCGGAGGCACGACTTTGCCGGGCTCGTACAGAACGCGGCCGCGTTGATGTCCACCAGCATTGCCGAAGGATTTGGACTTGCCTTTCTTGAACCCTGGCTCGAGGGTAAAATGCTGCTGGGCCGCAACCTGCCGGAAATCACAAACGATTTTACGGATCAGGGACTCAATCTTTCATCGCTCTATGATTACCTGGCGGTACCCATCGAATGGGCCGGCGAGGAACAGTTCAGCCGGACACTCCTTGACGCCATGAAATGCAGTTACGCCGACTATTCAAAGCCGTGGGACGACGATTATTTCGAGCAGGCCAGGGCTTCGATGATCGTCGACGGCAATGTGGATTTCGGTATTCTGGACGAAGCGCTTCAGCGAAATGTGATCCGTCACCTGATCGAATCACCGGAAGACCGCGATCGACTGCCCTCTTTCGAAACATCGCAGGATCCATCGCTTATTGAGCACAACTGCAACATCGTTCAGACGCATTACAGCCTGAAGGCGTATGGAGACCGTCTGTTGGGCATCTACCAGGATCTGGCCGAGACCACAGCCGGCCCCGTCGCATCCGCCGATGCGAGCGCACTGCTTGACGAGTTCCTGCAGCCGCAACGGTTCAATCTGCTGCGAAGCGGGCGTCGTGCCTAGCGCTTACGCACCTCAACGGTCAGGTATCTCGCATCCAAATGCCCTGCTGTATCCTGCACCGATACCAGAAACCTTGTTTCACCGGCATCCGCTTCCGTCGGCTGTCCTTCGAGCTTCCCATCCGGATGAATCGTCAACCAATCCGGTCCGGCGGTCTTGGCATAGGTCAGCGTGCCAACGCCACCGGTTGCACGATCTGCGAGCGAGCCGGAGAGCGTCATGCCAGCCGTTACGCCAAACGCCAGCTGCTTGTCGTCGAAGTTGAGCATCGCACGGTCGGCCAGTCCTTCCACTTCCTTTTCAGAGAGCTCATGATCCAGAAAGCGGACCTCAAAGAGCCGGCCCATAAACAGCGGACCCGCGTCGGCCTGCCCCCGGCCGATATAGTTTTGCGTGGATTCAAAACCGGCTGAATCAGGCGCAACCGACGGGGATTCCCTGACCAGCTTTCCATTAACGAAGAGCCTGGATCCTTTAGCTGAAATACTGGCAGCGACATGCGTCCATGTGCCGGGCGTGAGCTGTGCGCCGCCGAGATGTTCTGACTCATCCCCGTTCTGCACCACGAGTTCAAGATCGCCCCGTTTTGAGCGCGGTGTCAGATGAATGGATTTTCCTTCGTCGTTACCGAAATCAAAGATACGCTGGTTTTTATCGCCGCCATCCCAGCGGATCCAGCCAACGAAGCTAAGGGCGCCCACCGCGCTGTAAGCACTGCCGGTTCGGCGGGGCAGTTTTAGATAATCCTTTTTACCATCAAAGCCCACCGACATGCCGCCCCCCATCTTTTCAAAGGAGGGTGCGCCGCAGGCCATGGCATTGTTACCGTTGCCGGAAGCGTCGCTGAAGTCGCCATTGAACAGATAGACAGCCTCGGGGCCGAGTCCCGGTTCCGGTGGGGGTTGCCGGTAGGCGATGGGCGAAACCTTGTCGCGGTAGATTTCCCCCGCCGGCGTCAGCGAGCCATCGTTCCACTGGACCCGCCGGCAATCCTCCACCCAGTTGTAGATCGCATAGCGCTCGACCCACGGCGTATCGTCCAGCATCCTGATCATCGCTGCGATGGCTTTCTCTTGCTGGGCCTCCGAGGGATCGCCGTTATTGGTCCAGTTCGCGCCGTTGTTCCATTCGGTAATCCAGATCGGAAGCTGGGTGCGGTCGTGAACCGACTTCAGGAAATCATGGAACTGGCTGGCGGCCCCTTGCGGATCACCGGGATCGCGTCCCCAGTAATAGTGGACAGCCACATAATCGACGCGGTAGTTCATTTCCCTGCATTTATCCAGGAATGGGTAGAGCCATCGGTCCCGCCCACCATCCGTAACCGCAGGGCTTCCGATCCGCAAGCCGGTTTTCAGCAGTTCCGGCCATCCGGCAATGGCATCATCCACACTCATGTTGGCCTGGTCGCTCTTGTCCGGCTCATTATAACCCAGCAGATGGTTGATGCGGCGTTGCTGCCAGTTCTGATCAAGCCCGGGCCACCAGCGCTTCTGCTTGATCGCTACATATTCCAGATCCAGGGTGGAGTCTTCGTTGAGGTTCCAGTTGTACCACCAGCCCAGGTTCAGTCCGTTCCGAAGATTGGCCCCGCCCTTCTTGCTGGTCCAGCGCCACGGAAAAATGCGAACAAATTTAACGTTGTTCCGCAATTCCGCGGGCAGACTGGCCACCTGGAGATCAAAGTCCTGCGCCACATAGCACTTGCTGTAGCCTGTGCCGTCTTCATTCTGCGCCAGCGTCGCCATGTAGCCGCGTTTCAGCACAAAGGAGGCGGCGGTGGATGAGAGCGGCCCGAGCTGGTTCATGTCGTATTTCGTGTACTGTTCCAGCTTGCGCGAGACTCCGGTGAAACTCCTGCCGGTAAAGAGTTCCAGCGGTTTGTAATCGTCCGGATGCGGCATGATGACAGCCCCCTCGCCATATTGAACCACCCGGACGTTTTCACCGAGTGATGCCGCCTGCCCGTTCACCTTGATCTGCTTCAGGATGGATCCTGCAACCTCCGACGGCCGCATGTGGTCCATAAAGATCCAGGCATCCTCGGAATCGAGATCAATCCTGCAGTTCTGCACAGGGGATCCCCTGCCTGTGATGTACAGCGCGGAGCGTCCCTGCATCTTGATCCGGTCATTCTGCAGTGTCGACACGGCCCTGGTTTCCCCATCAAGCAGCATGGATTCAGCGTAACCGGAAAAACAGCAGGCGATGCAAACAGACACCCCGACCAGCTTTGGTGCAGGCTTAACGGCCCTGGTCAACTTTCCGGTTGCCCGGATCATACGATCATTCATAAACGCCATAATTAAAGAACTTTAAGGCGGTTGAAGCGGTATGTCGATTCCGGTTCGCGATTTATGGTCATCCACCACCGCGGCAGGTGCTCCATTTACCCGTCGAGATCCTGTGCATTGGGTATAAATCTGTTTATATAAGAAACTTATGCATTGAAACGGCCTCGAAAGAAGCCTATTTTAAAGGTGCAGGGAGGTGGGTTATGAATATTGAATTGCTCAAAGAATGCTTCATGTGGATGACGGTGATCAATCTGGGCATCTTCATTTTGTCGGCGGTTCTGAGCATGCTGCTTAAAGACCTGATCGTTCGAATGCACGGACGGATGTTCGGTATTTCGCCGGAGGCCCTCAAGGCAATCCTGTATGGCTATCTGGGCCTTTACAAGGTCGTATTCATCGTCTTCGTGCTTGTTCCATGGCTGGCCTTGTTGATCATTGATTAATGGTTGAAACCGTTAAATACGCGTTACTGATCGTTGCATCGGGCTCGGGCTTTAAATAGTCTCCCCCGCATGCAAACAATACTGATTACGAACGCACAGGTAGTAAACGAGGGCAAAACCACTGCGGCCGATGTGTTTATCAAACACGGACGCATCGAAAACATTGCCCCTGATCTCACCAACCAGTCGGCCGATGTGGTCCTGGACGCCGCTGGCAAATACCTGCTGCCGGGTATGATCGATTGCCACGTCCATTTCCGGGAGCCGGGACTCGAGCAGAAGGCCGATCTCCATTCCGAAAGCCGGGCCGCTGTCGCCGGCGGAGTGACTTCCATCATGGAAATGCCAAACACCAAGCCGGCCGCCGTCACCAACGCGATTCTTGAGGAAAAGTATGCGCTGGCCGCCACCAAGTGCCTCACCAACTATTCGTTCTACCTCGGAGCCTCCAACAGCAACCTGGACGAGCTTCTGGCCATGGATCCGCGAACCGTCTGCGGCGTAAAGCTGTTCATGGGAGCCTCCACCGGCAATCTGCTGGTCGACCGCCGGCAGCAGCTCGAAGACATATACGCACAGATCAAGGTTCCGATTGCCCTGCATTGCGAGGATACCAATACGATCCGCGAAAACGAACAAACCGCACGCGAACAGTATGGCGAGCATATACCCTTTTCAGAGCACTGGAAAATCCGTTCCGAAGCGGCGTGCTACCAATCCACCGCCCTTGCCGTCGAGCTTGCCACGAAATACGATACACAGATTCATGTGCTGCATCTGACCACCGCCAAAGAGCTTGAGCTGTTCAAGGCCGGCACCGTGGATGGAAAGAAGATCACCGCCGAGGCGTGCCCGCACATGCTCTGGTTTTCTAACGAGGACTACGAATCCAAGGGAGCGCTTATAAAGTGCAATCCCGCGATCAAGACCGCGGCCGACCGCGCGGCGCTTCGCCAGGCACTGGTGGATAATGTGATCGACACCATCGGCACCGACCACGCACCGCATCTGTGGGAGGAAAAACAGAATCCCTACGGCTCCGCTCCATCCGGCATGCCGGTCATCCAGAGCGCGATCGTTTCCGCCCTCGAATACCTGCCGGTGGAAACCGTGGCCGAGAAAACGGCACACAATCCCGCGCGAATCTACCAGATCGAAGACCGTGGATTCATTCGCGAGGGCTACTGGGCCGACCTCACGCTCATCGACATGGAAACTCCGCATACCGTCACTAAGGAAAACATTCTGTACAAATGCGGCTGGTCGCCCTTCGAAGGCGTAACGTTCAATTCATCGATCGCCGCCACGCTCGTCAATGGTCAGGTTGCTTGGTTCGATGGCCAGCTCGACGAGGATGTACGCGGGCAGCGACTTTTGTTTAATCGAGCGTAATACCGCCGTCATGCGGTACCGCATGCCATATGAGCACTCCCTATCTCCAGTACAAGGAATATATGAAAGAGCGGTATGGCGTGCCGCTTTTCCGGGTTCCGATCGATTTTAACCTGGGCTGTCCCAACCGCGAGGCCGACGGATCCGGCGGCTGTACGTTCTGCAATGTGCGCGGCTCGGCGGCTGTGCAGACGCTGGGTGCGGAAACTGTGGAAGAGCAAATGCGCGAGGCCATTCGATTTGCGCGCGAGCGCTACGGCGCAAAGAAGTTCATGGCCTATATCCAGGCGTTTTCCGCCACATTCGGCGAACGCCAGCAGCCAATGTACCTCGACCTGCTGGATGCGTTCGCTTTTACTGCGGTCAGTATCGGCACCCGCCCCGACTGCCTGACACCCCAGGCCTACGACTTCCTACTCGAACTCAACAAACACATCGAAGTTTGGGTGGAACTGGGTGTGCAGACGGTGCATGACCGTACACTCGAGCGGGTTAACCGGGGGCACGACTGGGCGTCGAGCGAGCGGGCCATCCGCAGACTGCATGAGCTCGGCATCAAGGTCGCCGTCCATGCGATCCTTGGTTTGCCGGGGGAAACCGCAGATGATTTTCAATCAACGGCCACCACGCTGGCGGCCCTGCCGATCGACGCCGTCAAGATCCACAACCTGCATATTGAAAAAGGTACCACGCTGGCATTGGAACATGCACTGACCCCCCTGCCCGTTTTCATGGAATACGAGTTTGCCGAACACCTGATGGATTTTATCCGCCGCATGCCGCCGGACATACCCATCATGCGCTTGACGACCGATACGCTTGATGAAGAACTTATCGCCCCTAAGTGGCACATGGCCAAGGGTCAGTTCAAGGACTACGTCATAAATCAGATGCGCTGCCGTGAATGGAAGCAAGGTGATCTGTTTGGAAACCTGAAGCAGGAAACAGGCAGCTGGAATCCACAACTCGTTTCCACCGAAGACGGATCCATGACGTTCTGGAACGAAGAGTACAAGGAGCACTACCACACGCCAGCCGGTGCCCGGCTGGAGGCAATGGAAAAATACATCGTACCCGGCAAGCTGATGGAGCGACTGGCGAAGGGCGATGTGCAGTTACTGGATGTGTGCTTCGGTCTTGGATACAACAGTCTCTCGGCGATGAACATCGCGACCGGAGGGAAGGGCTCTGTCCCGTCCCGGGACGACAAGGAGGCCGCCCCGCCTCTGTTAACAGTTACGGCCCTGGAAATGGATCGCCGTGTCGTTCGGGCGGCAGCCGACAACATCCGTCAGGAAGACGCCGATACGTTTGACTGGAAGGATTGCTTGTCCCAATTGTATCGGAATCAAGCCTACAGCCTGCAGGCCGCCGCCATCATCAACATGCACTGGGGCGATGCGCGATACACCATCACCAAGTTCGATCCGAACTCTTTCGACCTCGTCTTCCTCGACGCCTTTTCCACACAGCGCAACAGTGAGTTATGGACCGTTGATTTTTTTAAGATGCTTAAGCAGATTATGAAGCCGGACGCCGTATTGCTGACCTATTGCGCCGCCATCCCTGTGCGGGCCGGGTTGATGGAAGCCGGTTTCCATGTCGGTGAAACCGATCCGGTCGGGCGTCAACGCGGCGGGACGATTGCCGCGATGCGCATGGAGGACATCGCCATCCCCCTCCCCACCTACGAGTTGAAAATGATTCGCGAAACCACCCGGGGGCTTTCCTACCGTGATCCCCATGGAGTCTGGACCAACAAGGAGATCCTGCGCGACCGGCAGGAACGCATCCTTCGAGCTAAGGCATCGGCATCCTGATCGCACCTCGCCCGGTGATGATGTATGGGATGCAGGAAATTACAGATGTGGTTATGCCGCATCTTTTTAATTGGTTCAGGCTGGAGCACATAATACTATTTTTCAGTATGCAGTCATTCATCGAACAACAGGCGGGGTAGAATGAAACTCGATCCAACATCAATGGCCGACTGGCAGATCGCCGAGGCGGCTGAAAGCAACATGCAACCGATCGGACAGATCGCGGAAAAACTCGGTTTACTGCCGGATGAACTGATACCCAAAGGGCACAGCGTTGCCAAGATCGACTACACCAGGACCTGGCAGCGTATGAAAGATCTGCCCGCCGGCAAGTATGTCGATGTCACTGCCATCACGCCCACTCCGCTCGGCGAAGGCAAGACCACGACCACGATGGGCCTCGTCGAAGGGTTGGGAAAGATAGGAAAGAAACCGGTCGGCGCCATCCGCCAGCCCAGCGGAGGCCCCACCTTCAACATCAAAGGTTCCGCGGCGGGCGGAGGCTTGGCCCAGTGCATACCGCTGGCCCCCTTCTCCCTCGGTCTCACCGGTGACATCGACGCCATTACCAACGCCCACAACCTTTGCATGGTTGCGCTGACGGCCCGCATGCAGCACGAGCGAAACTATGATGATGAACGGCTCGCATCCATCGGCCTGAAACGGCTGGATATCGACCCGGAGCAGGTACAGCTGAAATGGGCCATCGATTTCTGTGCGCAATCCCTGCGCAACATAACCATCGGCAAAGGCGGGAAGATGGATGGCTATGAAATGGAATCCGGCTTCCAGATCTCCGTCTCCAGCGAACTGATGGCGATCCTGGCGGTGTCCAACAGTTTGAAGGACATGCGTGAACGGATCGGAAAAATGGTGGTCGCCTACAGTCGTAGCGGCGCGGAGGTGACCACGGCCGACCTAGAAGTGGACGGTGCCATGACGGCCATCATGCTCGAAGCGCTGAATCCGAACCTTCTCCAGACCATCGAGGGTAATCCGGTTCTCGTTCACGCGGGTCCATTCGCCAATATTGCCATCGGGCAGAGTTCAGTCATTGCCGACATGCTGGGTGTTCGCATGGGTGACTACCTCGTAACGGAAAGCGGATTCGGTGCAGACATTGGCTTTGAAAAGTTCTGGAACCTGAAATGCCGCTGTTCCGGACTGCGGCCCGACGCCGTTGTGATCGTTGCCACCGTCCGTGCACTCAAAATGCATGGCGGCGGTCCGGTGGTTAAACCTGGTAAACCGCTCGATCCAGCCTACACGACCGAAGATCTCGAGCTGCTGGAGAAAGGCTGCAGCAACCTGATCGCACATATACGGATCGTACGGCGCAGCGGCTCCAAGCCCGTCGTGTGTATCAACAGTTTCCATACCGATACCGATGCCGAGCACAATCTCATCCAACGGATTGCCGAAGAGCATGGTGCCCGCTGCGCCGTTTCCGAACATTGGCTTAAGGGAGGCGAAGGGGCCATGGATCTCGCACGCGCGGTGGTTTCCGCCTGTGAAGAGGAAAACCAGTTCAACTATTTGTACGATCCGGATATGCCCCTCAAGGAGCGTGTGGCCCAGATTGCCACGCAGCTGTATGGTGCGGCCGGCGTAGACTGGTCGCCGGAGGCCGACAGGAAGATCGTCAGCCTCCAAAGCAACGAAGAAGCGGCTGAAATGGGCATCTGCATGGTCAAGACCCACCTGAGCCTGTCGCATGATCCCGACTTCAAGGGTGCGCCCAAAGGCTGGCGGCTGCCGATTCGTGACGTACTGATCTACAAAGGCGCCGGATTCATTGTTCCGGTGGCCGGCGACATCAAGTTGCTTCCCGGAACCGGTTCCAATCCCGGCTTCCGGCGCATCGATGTCGACGTGGAGAGCGGCAAGGTAACAGGGCTGTTCTGAACAAAGCTATCCGCCTTCACTCGCATCCGGGTCGACCGCCTCGCACCCCGAAGATACGGGCGGCAGTTGGAGACTCCAGACAGGAAAATCAGGGGTGAACCGCGTATTCCTTTAAACGCTCCAGTTCTACGAACTCCAATACCGAGGCATGGGTTGCTTCGAGCTTAACCCTGGGAGCCATGTTGTGCTCATAGGCCTGAATCCAGCGAGACAGGCATAAACACCAGTAGTCGCCTCCCTTAAGGCCGGGAAAGCCAAACTCGGGAATGGGCGTGGACAGATCGTTTCCGTATGCCTTGGAAAATGCCAGAAACTCATCGGTCATCAAGGCGCAAACTGTGTGCATGCCATGGTCATCGGCACGTGTATCACATTTTCCGTTGCGGAAGAAACCCGTCATCGGGTCCGTGCTGCAGCTGATGAGATCCGTTCCTAGAACATTCTTTGCCATGGATAAATCCTATTAATTACTACGTATTGCCATTGCATGTTGAACGCGTAATCGCCCCTGCAATCCAGTACGTAGTAAGCAATAAACAGTACGTAAAACTACGCCCCGACCGTTTCCTCGCCATACACCTTGATGATGTCGTATTGCGTGGTGCGCTGGGCCGGCACGTAGCCCGCCTCGCGAATGAGATGCACTACCAGATCCTCATCGACCTTGTAGTCCACACCCGTGGCACTTACGACTTCTTCGGTCATTAGTACACCGCCGTAGTCATCGGCGCCAAACTGAAGCGCCAGCTGCGACACATCGGGCCCTTCCGTTACCCATCCGGCCTGCAGATGCGGCACATTGTCGAGAATGATGCGTGCCATCGCGATCAGCCTCAGGTAGTCGACGCCGTTCTGCAGACGGGGACATTCCAGATCGGTGTGGTCCGGCGAGAAGCTCCACGGTATGAAGGCCGTAAACCCGCCGGTCTTGTCCTGCAGGTCGCGTACCTTCAACAGATGCTCGATCCGCTGTTCGTAGGTTTCGCCAAATCCATAGACCATGGTGGCCGTGGTTTTCAGCCCGATCGAATGCGCGTCCTCCATCAGGTCCAACCAGGCCTTTGAACGCGTCTTTTTCGGGCTGATCCGCTTGCGGATGTCATCGTTGAGGATTTCTGCCCCGCCGCCCGGCAGGGACTGCAACCCGGCATCCTTGAGGCGCTGGAGGCACTCCTTGATGGAGATATGTTCCATCTTGGCCATGAATTCGATTTCAGTCGGTGAAAGCGAATGGATCCAGATGTCGACATTGTCGCGGATGCCGGAGAGGCACGCTTCATAGTAATCGAGTTTCAAGTCGGGATGCAGTCCACCCTGAATCAGGATCTGGGTGGCGCCCGCCGCGGCGGCAGCCTTGACCTGTTCGACAATCTCCTCAGGACTCTTCACATAGGCATTTTCTTTTTCCTGCTTGGTATAGAATGCGCAGAACTTGCAATCCACCACGCACACGTTGGTCGTGTTCAGGTTTTTGTCGAACACATAGGTGGCCAGCTCGCCGGGAACCGCACGGTGACGGCAGATATCGGCCACGCGCCCCAGTTCCTGGAACGGAGCATCGTTGTAAAGGATCGCAGCGTCTTCGGCATTGATTCGCGCGCCGTGTTTTTCTACGCGATCGAGGATGGTCTTCCAGCGGCTCGACACCACCGGCACCTCGGGGATGGCATCCACGTCCGGCTGGCCTTCCACCTGGGCGTATACACTGTTGGTCAGAACCGGGGTGTGTCCGAGATTGGACAGAAAATCCTCCATTTCTTTGGCGGAAAAGAATTTCTGGCTCTGGGGGGCCCCGCCTTCCTTGGCGATACGCTCCTCGAGGCTGGTGCCGCCGATATCGTCGACACCGCTATAGGTCAGAACACCCAGCAACTTGCGGTCCATGTAGTTCACCAGCATGCGGACATGCGGAAAATTGTCGAGGTAGATGCGGGTGATAGCCGCAACGCGCACCTGGCGATTCCCTGACGGACTGTATTTCAATCCGAGCGCGGTGCCGTTGGTCTGGAACGGCAGCGGAATGGCCGCCTGGAATCCTCCGGTTTCATCCTGCAGTTCGCGAAGGCGGGAAAGATGATCGATCAGATGCCAATCTTCCTCGATGTGGCCGAACAACATTGTGGCATTCGTCGGGATCCCCAGGCCATGGGCTTCGCGGTGCACATCGAGCCAATGCTGGGCCAGGATCTTGGTGGTCGCGATTTTCTTGCGGATGTCCGGATGGAAGATTTCCGCGCCGCCGCCGGAGATTGATCCAAAACCACAGGCATGCAGGCGTTGAAGGCATTCCTTGACGGATATACCCGCATTGCCGGCAATCCAGTGGATTTCCACGGCGGTCATGCCCTGCAGCAACACGCCCGGCAGCATCTCGCGGGCAAGGGAAAACAACTTTTCGTAATACTCGATGTTCAACTCGGGAATCATGCCTCCGACGATATGCAGGTCGGTCAGGTTCCAGTTCTGGGCGCGTTTCAGGTTCTCACGCGCATCGTCGAGGGTTGTAATGTAGGAATCCGGGGCATTTTCGGGACGCCAGAAGGAACACAGTTTGCACTTCACGACGCACAGGTTGGTCGGGTTCAGGTTGTGGCTGTGCACATAGTAGGTCTTGTTTCCGTGGCGGGCCCGGCGGATTGCATCTGCACGCGCCATCAGCTCGGCGGTGGGCATATGCTGGAGCATATGCAGCGCTTCGGCATCGGTTATGCGTTTTTGAACAAATTCACTCATAGCTGCGGCCTCTCGATTGAATTGGAACTAATTTGGTATAGATTCACCTAAATGGCCACACCAAATTTTGATCGAATAAAAGGCGGGGTCATGGACCCCGCCCGAAGCGGCAAGAATACCTACCTGCGGTTAGTGCCTGCAATCAAGAACTATACCAGCTCGCATGCACCGCCCGCGCAGGCTATTTCGCCCTGCAGGTTGGTGGCATCGTCGCGCTCATGCATCTGGGTGTAGTCGACGGACTGGAACTTTGAGATCAACTCGTTCCAGAGCGTTTCGTCCTGCGCGGAGACCACCTCTTCGTGAGGTGCCTGGGCGTAGGCTTTGTCGCCCGATGACGCCAGCATGCTGATGCCGGTGAAGTCGGCCCGGTTCTCCCAGATGTATTCCGCAACATCATCCCACTCCGCATCGCGCACCGTGAGGGTGTTCGATACATTGTGATAGAGGCCGGGATTGGATTCCGGACGGGCCGTGCCGGGGATCACCCAGTTCTGCTGCGTGGAGTGCACATGTTTCAGCAGGTCGATCGCCGACATCTCACTGCGGATAATGGCTTCATCCGGAGCTTCAACACAGAAGGTAATCACATCATCGGTCTTGTTGGCGCTCCATACGGATTCACTGCACATATGCGGATTCTGGCTGTTGAAGAACTTGTACACCGGATCCGTCTTGTTGGCCTGCACCCGGCGGAAGTAGCGGCGGGCGTGGCGGGGATGGATTCCGGATGCGGTTCCCAGCAGCAGCGAGGTGGAGCCGGCCGGCTTGACGCAGGTCAGGCGCGCGGCGGGTTCGGTGCCGATCTTGAGCGAAATCTCGCGGTTCACCTCGATGGCATACTTGGCCATCTTCTGCTGCATGATCGGATCCAACGTGACGGAGGGCGAGTCCATCATGCCGGTGATCGATACGCCCAGCAGGGCTTCGCGGCGGCACAGCTTTTCCGTCGTCTCGCCGAGATACGGGAAGGTTGTATAGCCTGCCTGCAGCGTGCCGATGATAGTCGCGGCCCGGACAGCGATCCGGAAATCCTCTTCGGTCTGCAGCCTGGAGCCGTTGATCTCGGTCAGATTGCAGAACTGCCAGCCCGACTCGATAGTGATGTTGCCGTCGGCATCCTTCACCTCCAGATGCGGATTCAATCCGATTTCGCAGCAGGGATTGCATCCGTGTGACAGGTCGTTCGAGAAATAGAATCCGGGCTCTCCCCACTCCTTCTGCTTCTGGAAGATGCGCAGGAACTGGGCCTTGGATGTTTCGTTGCGGATGAGTTTGACGGAATTGTTTGAACGGCCGCGCTGCGGATTTTCCTGGAACCAGTTTCCGCGTTTCGCATTCATCATCTCCCCATCGTCCGGCGAGAAAAGACAGATCGTCGCGCTGCGGCGGACACCGCCGGCAATGACCGCGTCGGCGGCATGCATCATCATGTCGTAGCACTCGATGGGCTTGAGCTTCCGTCCCAGTGCGCCGTCCAAAATGTTGCGGCAGCGTTCCAGCGCGCGTCGCAGCGGCACGTGACCGGGTGCGCGGCCGCCGGAGGTCTTTAACAGGCTTCCGCGCGGGCGGATCTTTGAGTAGTTGAACTCCACCAGATAGCCTTCAACGTAGCTTTTGACAAGCTCATACATCGCGTCGGCCCAGCCCTCGATGGTATCCGGCACGGTAAAGTGTACAACATTGCCTTCGTTAACGGATGCCGCAAGCGGCGGAAGTTTTTCAACATGTTCGAATTCCACGCTGAATCCGACACCGGTTCCGCACAGCAGAAGGAACAGTCCTTCGTTGAAGAATTCGATGCGGTCGCATATGCCGAATGTGCAGTTGTACATGCGTGCATGATTACTCTCAATGGCGGTACCGCCGAACTGCATGGAACGCATGGAAGGCAGGCAGCGTTTTTCAATGACCTGATCAAAGGCCCATTGGATATCCTCTTCTGCTCCGGCAAAGGTGCGCAAGTGCATATCTCGAACGCGCCCTACTGCTTCGGCATAGGTTTCGCGCCGTCCGAGCTCCGGAAGAAAGCGGGCATAACGGCTGACCAGCATGTAGTCCTGGATAGCGGAGGCATCGGGACGAAGGCGCTGGTTGCGGGCTTTCTTGTGTTCTTCGCGGTAGAGAATGTAGGCGCGAGCGACATCATACAGACCGGCCCCCATCAATTGCTGTTCAACAAGGTCCTGAATCTGCTCAACATCCACCTCGTCCATGCCGCGGTGTTCGTAGCCCTTGATAATATTGTCGAGCTTGGACGTTATATCTTTGACGATGGTCAGCAGATGCGGAGGAACATCGCCCTCGGTTTCAACACAACTTTTAACGGCCTTTTCAATGGCGCTGTAGATCTTGGCTTCATCGTAGTCGACAGTCGCAGCATCGCGCTTCTTTACCTTGATTACCATTCATATACCCCTTTCATTTTAAATCGATTAGCGAATTGTCGAGCGAAGGGAGATGTTGCGGATTAATGACAATAAACACAATATGTAGTGCTCTCCCAAAAACTACCGCACAATATATTGTCAGTATTCTATGTGAAGAAAAAAAATGAAAAAATAAAATAGAACCAATAGCTAGGTAATTTAACTCCCGATAAAAGGACGACTTACACGCATCGACATTTTTGTTTCTTCTTCCGGTCGGAGCGTTTTTTGGTACTTTCTGCTGGATGAACGAACTGCTTGACCAATTTCCGATTGCACATCTTGCCATCCTGCCGACGCCGGTTACTCCCCTGTTCAGTATATCTGAACGCTATGGGCATCCTTCCCTTTTCATGAAGCAGGATAACATCAGCGGTCCGGAATATGGAGGAAACAAGATCAGGAAACTTGAATTCCTGCTGGGAGAGGCGCTGGATCAGGGTCGCAAGAGTGTGATTACTTACGGGGCAGCCGGTTCAAACCATGCACTGGCAACGGCCATCTGCTGCCGGAAACTGGGTCTGCGGGCAATCTCAATCCTGGCACCGCAGCAAACGAACGACCACGTCCGCAAAAACATTCTCATGGGCTATGCCGCCGGCGCGGAGCTGCATCTGTGCTCACACTACACGGAATTTCCAGAAGCCACCCATACAGTGTCGGCGCGCTGCGAACAGGAAGACGGGTGTGCACCCTACATTATTCCTGCAGGCGGGACCAATGCCACGGGCGCCCTCGGCTTTGTGAACGCTGCATACGAACTCGCGGAGCAAATCGTGCCGGATGTAATTTACATTCCCATGGGTACCGGCGGCACCCACGCCGGACTGCTTACAGGCCTCCGGCTGGCGGGCCTGCCCACGCGCGTTGAAGCCGTGCGCGTCACCCATCCGCAGTTTAAACAGGAACGTCATATCCTTCAGCTCTGCGAAGAACTCTGTTCCAGGATCGGCGTTGAAGCGGTGGTCAAGGATTCCGATATAATCATCCGGGATGAATTCTTTGGAGCAAATTATGGTATTCCAACTCCGGAGGCAGAGGCGGCGGTGGCATTGTTCAGCGCGGAGGAAAGCATCTATCTGGAAACGACCTATACGGGCAAGACGGCAGCCGCTTTGCTGCATGACCTTCGTGGCGGGGGGCTGGATGATCAGGTGGTGCTCTACTGGAACACCTTGAATTCCCGGGATTTTTCCAGCGAGATTTCGAACATCGATTACCACGCGCTGCCCACCCCATTTCACCCCTATTTTTAAACATTGAACTGCAATTATGCTTTTACTGATTGATAGATATGCTACTTATACACCCTTGGTGCATAAGAGGACGGATATTACAATAGAAAACAGAATGAGTGAGTGAAATGAACGAGTGAGATTGATGTTATGAGCGAACCCAAGAAAAAAAGATTTTTCCTGAGCCATAAGAAATCGAGTGCTCTCGTTGTCAGCGTTGCCATCCACGCCTTTTTCATCATCATCGCCATCACATTTGTCGCCGTCACGGTCTATGTGAAACCCGAACAGATCTTTGTAACCGAGAATGTGAAGCGGCCGAAAATGAATCTGCGAAAGCTGCAGGTACCGGTGAAAGAAGATAAAAGAACGCAGGCACCCAAACTGCGGCACAACATTGTCGCGAAACCCAAACTCAAGGATGTCGCCATAAAGATGCCGGAAGTCATCGGTGTGCCGGGCGGCACCTACGGCGCGGGTCAGGGTCTTGGCGGACTGGGCTTCGGGTTCGACATGGACCTGTTCGGCAGCAGCCGGGGCACCGGCAACGAGTTCATAGGAACCTTCTACGACCTCAAGCAGGGTCCTGACGGAACGTTGACCGATATCGGGGAAGCTGCTGCCAAAGATTCGTTTGCCCGAGGGAACCAACTGCTGGCATGCAAGATTATCAAGGGCTTCGTCGGATCCGGCTTCAACGAAGGCAGGATGAAGGATTATTTCAAAGCCCCGAAACTGAAATACAACACGGTCTTCATGATGCCCACGATGGATGCCAATGCTGCTCCAACGGCTTTTGGTGTGCAGGATCAGGTAAAACCCAGCTACTGGTTATGCCACTACAAGGGCCAGATGGCTGCACCGGAAACGGGGCGCTACCGGTTCTGCGGACTGGGTGATGATGTGCTGGTTGTGCGTGTCGCCCGCAAGGTGGTTCTGGATGCCTGCTGGCCTGAACTGATTGGGCAGATGACATCGTGGGATGCCCGCGATGAGAATAACAGAAGATTTCCGCTGGATAACCGTGGTCTTGGCGGGGGAGTCAACTTTAACGACATCTACGCTCAAATCGATAAAGCGGGCGGTTACAATGGCTCCGTCGTCTGGGGTGCGGCAATAAGGAATTTGCGTATGAACGGCGAACCATACTCAGCAGGCTATTTCGAACTCTCTTCCCGCATGGTGATCGGAGATTGGATAAGCCTGAAGAAGGGGCAGGTCGTAGATGTCGACATCCTGATCGGAGAAATCCCAGGGGGCAAATTCATGGCCCGTCTGCTGGTCGAGCAGGAAGGCAAAGAGTACAAGATGGTACAATGCGATGCCGGAAAACGGCCTGTGCTTCCCGCATTCAAGACAACTCCTGTGGATGAAAAACTCATTCCTCAGATGGGGATAGATCCAAACGAGATAACGCTGGATGGACCTGTATTCGGAGTTCAGATCAATGCCCCGAAGAAAATGGGAGACATCGGCTACTAAGAAACCAGATCGCGATTGGTCCGGCGCCCACCTAGCCGGCAACCACTGAACGCCACTTCTCCAACGCGGACTGCCATTTATGGACATCCTGCGGCTCAAATACGCGGCTTTCCCCGGCGAAGGAATTGCGGACGATTTCGCGCCCTTCCGCCAGTGAAGCGATATCGCCCATGGCCAGCATCTGTATGATCAGGTTGCCGGTCGCTGTCGCTTCGATCGGGCCGGTCACTACCTTGCGGCCGGTGGCGTTGGCGGCCAGCTGATCGAGCAGCGTATCCTTGCACCCGCCGCCCACAATCCGCAGCATGTCCAGCTTGCGCCCGGTCAGTTTTTCGAGCGTGCCGTATACATCCGCATAGAGCAGTGCCAGCCCTTCATAGGCGGCCCGCAGGATCTGTGCATGGGTTTCCGGACGCGCCTGCCCCGTTCTCTCGCAGTAATCCTGTATCCGGCTCGGCATGTCGCCGGGTGCGAGAAAGATTTCATCGCTGGGGTCGAGGAAAAACTCGAACGGCCTGGCCTGGAGCGCCATGTGCTCCATGGCGGCCCACGAATAGTCGCAATCCTGCTCATTCCAGACGCGGCGCAGCTCCTGGATGATCCACAGACCGGAGAGGTTCTTCAGGAAGCGGATCGTGTCGCACACGCCGACCTCGTTGGTAAAGTTGGCCGCCAGTGAATCTTCATTGATCACCGGCTCCTGCAATTCGGTGCCCAGCAACGACCACGTACCGGAACTCAGAAACGCGCAGTGCTCATCCTGCACCACCGGCACAGCAGCAAACGCGCTGGCTGTATCATGGCTGCCGACCGCTACCACGGGTAGGCCATCGACGTCACCTATCACCGTTCCCGGATCAATCAGTTCGGCAAACAGATCGGCGCGGATGCCGAGCTTTTTCAGCAGGTTATAGGCCCAGTCTTTCGCAACGGGATTATAGAACTGCGTTGTACTGGCAAAGGTCCGTTCGGCTGTCATTTTTCCGGTCAGCCAATAGTTCAGCAGGTCGGGAACGCAAAGCATCTTTGCTGCGGTCCGGTACTGGAAGGAATCCTCCAGCGAGAGCGCCATCAACTGGTACAGCGTATTGAGCTCCATGAACTGGATGCCGGTCTGGGAAAATACTTCTTCCTTCGGCACGCGTTCGAACACCTTCTCGAACATGCCTGCCGTACGGCTGTCGCGATAGTTGACCGGATTACCAAGCAACCGGCCATCCTCGTCGATAAGACCGAAGTCGACGCCCCATGTATCGATCCCCATCGAAGCCAAACCAGCCCCGTATTCCTTTTTTGCACGCGCAATGCCTTCCTGGATGCTCCGGAACAGATGGACAAAATCCCAGTACAATGTTCCGCCGATTTCGGTTGGACCGTTCCAGAAACGGTTCATCTCCTTGAGGGTAATTCTTCCATTCTCCAGCGTACCCACGATCGTGCGCCCGCTGGATGCCCCCAGATCAACTGCCAGATAATGCCTCGCCATCTTCCCATCCCCTATTGTTTGCATACCGATGTTCTCCTTGAAGGGCGGGAATGGCTGAAAGTCTTCCCGCCGAGGCTGGAAGGTCTACGACCATTCCAGCCCTACAAATCTTCCCTAAATGGCCGGCGCGTTGGCCAGCAGATACTTTTCGGCTTCCGGACTCCAAAGCCCGTTGTTTTTTTCAACGATACCGGCCAGCGCCTGATACAGCTCATCCTCCTTGTCCTTCAGGTCGGCCAATGCCACCAGCGGCATGCTGATGTTGTTGTAGACCAGCTTCTTGCCACCCGGAATACTGGGCAGGTTCAGCGTGGTTTCGATCACCGCATCCAGACCGCCGACATGCGTGATCATGGTAGAAGGATTAAGGCGCCCCTCCTCCATCAGCTTAAGCGATTCGATCATGTCATCGGTGTTGCCCCCGCTGGTTCCGACTACGTGGGTGGCGGCATAATGCACGTTGTAGAAATTGAATTCGGCCGAGAAGGCGGGATCGGTCGGGCCGGCAAAGAAGTTCAGGCAGCCGTCGAATGCGAGCAGCTTGTCCGCCTGTTCAACCACCGGTCGCACGGGTGCATAGACAAACACATCGTTGAATCCCTCTCCCTTGGGCGTAAGCGACTTCAGATAATCCACACCCTTGCCTTCTTCCGATGTGTTTACGTAGAGCAGCTCAACACCGTTGGCCTTTGCTTCCTCAATCGTAAAGATGGATGCGGCACGCTCCAGACGGTCGGAATCGATGTCGGTCACTACCAGCAACGACGGCTTGCGGTCGCAGTGGATCGCGTAGTCGATGGCCCCCAGCCCCATCGGGCCCACACCGGCGAGCAGCGCCATCGCTCCGCCTTCGACGATCCCCATCTCATGAACATAACTGCCGGGCCTGGTGTGATAGTTGGCGTGGAAACCTCCTACGACACACGACATCGGTTCGGCCAGCGAACCAAGGTAGAACGCGTCTCCGGCATAGGAAAGCAGGCAGTCCTGCTCCATGACTTCCGCCGGTATAATGACATACTGCGAATCGCCGCCGATATACTGGTAGGAATAACCCGGTGCGGACAGGATGCCCACCGGGCCATCCGCATAATTGATCGCGGGCTGAATCGAGAATTTGTCCCCGGCATTGAACTTACCGGCCCACTTGCTTCCCACTTCGACAATTTCGCCGCAGAATTCATGACCGATCATGATCGGCGCTTCAGCGACATTGTCGGGAATCCGCTTATGCCTGGTTCCCTGCGAGGAAGCCTTGTAGGACGACATGCAGATGGAATCCGATATGATCTTCGCTAAAATCTCATTGTCCTTGATCGGTGGAAGTTCGACCTCTTCCAGCCGCAGGTCTTTTTCACCATACAATCTTACTGCCTTGGTTCTCATACTCTTCTCCTTCGAAATATTTTGACCGGATAACAGGATGATCCGGATTTATTTAATCTTGTTGATCAAGACGTCTCAAACTGCGCACTTTTCGCTTCACTTCTACTTTTTCCTCCGCAAAGTTCAGTATCAGACCGACTTCCTTTCTGGTCGCGGTTAAATAATTGACCAATTGGATCTCATGCGCCCGAACAATCCGCTTAACCGACTTCAATTCAAGAATAATTGATCCTTCAACCAAAACATCGGCGACGAATTCTCCAACGTTTTCACCTTCATATTCCACATTGATCGGCACCTGAGATGCCGCATGCAGTCCTGCTTTCTTGAGTTCAATCATCAGGCATTTCTCGTATACCGACTCTAAAAAGCCAAATCCCATTCTGTTGTATACCTGATATGCGCATCCGATGATCTTCTCGGTCAGTTCCTTTTGTTCCTTTTCTACCTCCTTCAGGCTGTGATGTTGTTTTTTGATTTACTGGATACCTACCTAATCCTGACCATCCTGCTATCCGGTCAAAAATCAGTTGAGCATGACCTGCCCGCCGGTCACGGGGATGGCCTGGCCGGTTTCATACTTCTGCTCGACCGAATAGAGGATGGCCTTGGTGACATCCGCGCCATCGCACCCGCGGCCCATCGGAATCTGCGCTTCGTAGAACCGGCGCACATCCTCCACAGTTTTGGCGCCCGGCACCTTGCCGGTATTCAGGTATTGCGTAAAGAGGCCCTTCTCCGGATCCGACCAGAGCGGCCCGTCGAAAAAGTTGCCGGGACAGATCGTGTTCACCTTGGTGTTGTCGACCACCAGTTCCTTGGCAAAGCTCTGAACCAGGCCGACCGATCCAAATTTGGAACCGGCGTATGCACCGTTCTTATTCGATCCTTCCAGCGCCGATTTCGAGCTGATGCAGATAATGTCGGTGTAGTAGTTGCCGTGCGGTGAGTTCATCAATTCCATCACGGGTGCAACATGCTTGGTGCACAGGAAGAAGCCGATGTAGTTGACGTCGGTTACGAATTCGAAATCCTTGAGTGCCATCTCCTTGACACTGCCGGCCTTCAAAACGCCTGCATTGCTGACAAAGAGATCGATGCCGCCGACCGTCGCAACAATCTGATCAATCATCGCCTTTACAGACGATTCATCGGTTACATTGACGGATACGCCAAAGGCTGCCGTCCGCCCTGCTTCTCCGTTCAGTTCCTGCGCAAGTTTCTGTGCGCCGTCCACATTCATGTCGGCGATAAACACAAGCGCGCCGTTTCGCACCAGTTCACGGACAATCCCTTCGCCGAAACCCTGCGCGCCACCGGTTACCACGCATACCTTGTTGTTCACGACCGCCGCACGACCGGTTGCAACAGGAGCGTTCTCAGTACCGTTCACTGCATCATCATAGTCCTCGCCCAGTAGAAACCCACCGATGCCCTCCAGCAGCACTGAACGGGTTCCGCTGGTGAATTTTTCGACGAGCTCTTCTTCCGCGCAGACCAGGTCGGCATGTTCAAGCTGGTCCCTGAAGACCACGATGTCGCCTTTTTCGCCATTAAAACTAAGCCCACGCAGAATCGGAGCAATTTCCAAAACCTTCTTGTTCATTTTAAATCTCCTGTCAGGTTGATCGCTTCTTCTGGATTTGAATGATCGATCTGTTTTCCAATCTCGGCATATTTGGCCACGCGCTCCTCCAGGGGCTTGTTCGCCATCGGATTGTCCGGACTGAAAAGTGCGAGTTTCTCATCCGCCGCGGCAAGTTTTTCGTGCGCGATCAACGCCCAGGCGGCATCGGCCAGGTGCCTGAATTCAGGCTCCAGCAGGATCGGACAGTTGAACGACTGCCGTGAACTGTTGATATCCACGCCGCTGATTTCCATCAGACCGTTGGCCTGACACAGCTTCTGGAGGCGCAGCAGCTGTTCCTTGGTGTTGCGCGGCGGCATGTAGGTGATGGCCTTAAAGCCGATCTTCTTCAACTCCGGTACGAGGTCGTCGAGATACTCATCCTCGAATTTTTCGGCCTTCTTGTCGCCCGTCGGCGATTCGCCTACATCGCCCAGATAGGCGTAGGCCGGAATGGCACCGATCTCATTTCCGAAACGGACCGCATCGTAAACCGAGATGCACTCGTCGTAATCGGAACGGATAAAGAATGCCGGCACAAGATCGGACTTGAACGCCCCCAGCAGGTCGTAGGCATAATGCGGATTACTTTCATCCAGAAGCAGTTCCTTCAGCTTGCCGGCCAGGGTCACTTTCATCTGGTTCTCGACAAAGCCGACCAGTCCTGCTCCCTTGCCGTACTCCTTGATGAGCTTCAGCGACAGCGCATAGAGAATGTGACGCTCGGTGATCGAGCCACCGTTGGCGGCCTCGGAAATCGCTGCAACGTCCTGATCAAAATCGAGTGTCGGGGCTCCGCGTTCGGCCAATACTGCATTGAGCTTTTCAACTTCCTTTCGATCTCGGGCGATACGCGCCTCGTGGATCGGCCTGAGGAATTCCTTCACCTTGGCGATCCGGTTGCGCGGAATCCCGTGGATAGCAATATAACTCACATTCGGTTCGTCGGGATTGTTGGTCTTGCGCCCTTCCACGGTAGTACCGTTCATGTTTACGCGCATCTCGAAACCGGCCGTAGAGGCTATGTTCACCTTCTTGCAGGCGTCAAGAAACTCCTCGCAGCCCGATACGGAATCATGATCCATGATACCCACCGTTCCCAGTCCGGCTTCCCGGGCCTTAACCGGGATATCCGAGGGCGTATAGGGGCTGAATGAATAAGTCGAGTGAACGTGATTATTAACTTCCAGTGCCATCGTTATACTCCGTATTACCTGCTGCGTATTGCGCATTGAATCGAACCCATACGCAGCACGCAATACCCGGTACCTTACACACCCTTTCGCGAAACCCGCACCAGCTCGCCGTTTGTGTAGTTATGTTTTACGACATGTCCGGGCAGCGGAACCACGCGCTCGTGAACCGCATCGATTATCCAGTCGGCCTGCGGATAGTATTCCTTTTCCATCTCGGCCGCCGGAGAGATCCAGTTCTTAGCGCCGATAACCACCGGCGGTGCATCGAGGAAGTCGAAGCACAAGGTGGTGATGTTCGAGGCTATGTTGTGCAGCGCGGAGCCGCGTTCCACCGCATCGGAAGCCAGCACCAGGCGCCCGGTCTTCTTGACGGATTCGACGATGGTATCGTAATTGAGCGGATTGATGAAGCGGAGGTCGATCAGCTCGACTGCCATGCCGTACATGTCCCGCATCTCCTCGACCACCTTCAGGCCGCTGTACAGAACCGGCCCAACGGTCACCAGCGTCAGGTCCTTGCCTTGGCGACGGACGGCCGGTTCTCCTTCCGGTACTTCATAGTAGCCTTCCGGTACGCCGCCGGCTTCAAACATTTCCCCGACACCATAGGTTTTCTGCGATTCGAAAAAGATAACCGGATCGGTGCCCGACAGTGCCTGGTTGAGCATGCCCTTGGCATCATACGGCGTGGCCGGATAGTACACCTTCAGACCGGGAATATGATTCACCAGCGAGGTCCAGTCCTGCGAGTGCTGCGCACCGTACTTGTTGCCGACGGATACGCGCAGTACCAGCGGCATCTTCAGGATCCCGGCAGACATCGACTGCCATTTGGCGATCTGGTTGAAAATTTCGTCGCCGGCTCGTCCCATGAAGTCGCAGTACATCAGTTCGGCGCACACGCGTCCACCGCTCAAGGCGTATCCGCAGGCGGTACCGACGATGGCGCCTTCCGAAATCGGCGAGTTGAACAGGCGGTGGTACGGAAGCGACTCGGTCAGACCGCGGTAGCAGGCAAATGCCCCGCCCCAATCGCGGTTCTCCTCCCCGTATGCCACCATGGTCGGGTCGGTATAGAAGCGGTGCATCATCGCTTCGAACACACCGTCGCGGTAGGTGTACAGCTTGTTGGCGGAAAACGGTTTTCCGTCGCCGTCGAACGCATAGCGCTCCTTGCGCTTCAACTGCTGGACGCGCGGGTTGTCTTCCCATGCCAGCAGCACTTCCGGTTCGCGGTCATCGAACTTTTCAACCTTGCCGTTGGAGTACATGACGTCTTCGATGATCTTGACTTCGGAATACGGAGAGACGGTTGCATCGATCGCCAGCTTCATGGCTTTGCTGACCTTCCCGACCACCTTTGCCTTCATGGTTTCAGCTTCGACTTCAGTAAGCGCACCGTTTTCGATGAGGTACTCGCCGAAGGTGCGCACGCAGTCCTGTGCTTCCCACAGCTCCATCTCCTCCTTGGAACGGTAGGACGAGGCATCGGACGGAGAGTGCCCGGACATGCGATACGTAGCGATGTCGAGCAGCGCCGGCCCCTGGCCTTCGAGCAGGATTTTTTTCTTGCGTTCCGTGGCATCGGCAACAGCCAGCGGATTGTATCCGTCAACCCGTTCCGAATGCATCTGGAGCGAATTGATGCCCGCACCGATACGCGCAGCGAATTTGTAGCTCATGGTTTCGCCAACCGTCTGCCCCCCCATGCCATACTGGTTGTTCATGATGGTGATGAGCACCGGCGGATGACCGAATTCCTTGTCCCACAGCTCTACATACTGGTCCATGGCAGCCATCCAGATGCCTTCGTACACCGGGCCGCAACCCATGGCGGCGTCTCCGATGTTGGCAATGACGATACCCGGCTTGCGGTTGATCAGCTTGAACATGGCCGATCCGACGGAGATATCGGCCGAGCCGCCGACCAGTGCATTGTTGGGCATGGAGCCGAAGGGAATGAAGAAGGCGTGCATTGAACCGCCAAGCCCCTTGTTGAATCCGGTTTCACGGGCAAAGATTTCGGCCAGTGTACCATAGAGAACGAAGTCTTCCGCCAGATCCTTGACGCTTTCATGCGAGCCATCCTTGACCACGTTCAACGTAGCGCCATCAAAGAACTCCTCCATGATCTTGTTGAGCCGGTCATCGTCCAGCTGGTAGACGGCAGACAGGCACTTCGCGAGGATTTCTCCATGCGAACGGTGCGAGCCGAAGATGTAGTCGTCGGTATCGAGGTGGACGGCCTGTCCGACAGCCGCGGCTTCCTGTCCGATCGAAAGGTGTGCCGGCCCGGGATGGTTGTATTCCATGCCTTCGTAGGATCCTTGAACCTTGATCTGGTTCAGCATCGTTTCGAACTCGCGGATCACCAGCATGTCGTAGTACATTTTGACGAGGCGCTCTTTGCCGTATTTCTGCTCTTCCTTTGCATAGTCAGATTTGTACTGGTTTATCGGAATCGGCTTGAAGGTAATTTCACCCGGCTTGCGGATTTCGTCGGGGTTGATGATTTGATCTTTTGGCATGACTTGTCTCCTTTTGAATTCAACTAAAAACTGAACAGGGTGCTGCGAATCACTTCGCCAACGGTGGGATGCGGGAAGACGATCTCCTGCACGTCCTCGACGCGCAGGCCGGACTCAATCATGGCGGCCGCACCCCAGATGATTTCCGAGCTGTAGGCGCCGAACATATGCACACCGAGCAAGGCCTTGGTATCGGCATCGATGACCACTTTTACCGACCCGGGTCCGCGCTTGCCGTTTTCGGCCAGGAAGCGACCGCTCATGATCAGCGGAAGCGAAGCGCTTCTGACGTTGTGGCCGGCTTCCTTCGCCTGCTTTTCCGTCAGGCCGCAGCCGGCGATTTCCGGCAGTGAATACACCGCCCACGGTATGGCATTCGTGCGGAAACGGTCCTTCTGGCCGAGAATGGTGTTCAGCGCCACTTCGCCCATGCGGGTGGCCGAGTGGGCCAGCTGCGACTTGCCGGTCACATCGCCGATGGCGTAGACGTTCGGCAGGTTGGTGCGCTGCTGGTCGTCGGTCCTGATGCCGCGGCGGTCAAAGTCGAGTCCGGCCTCTTCGAAGCCCATACCCGAAAGGTTCGGCGCGCGGCCGACCGACATCAGTACGATATCGGCGTTGATCGACTTTTCCTCGCCGGCCCTGGTGGTGAACCTGACGTCATGTCCGTCGATGGCCGTCACGCGGCACCCCAGGTTGAAATCGACCTTGCCTTTGAGTGCCTTGCGGAACTGGGCCGCCTGCTCGTCATCCATGAAGGGGATGATCTCGTCGAGCATTTCAATGACGTCGACCTTCACGCCGAGGCTGCTGAAGAAGCTCGCGAATTCGATGCCGATCACGCCGCCGCCGATCACGGCCAGAGACTTCGGCATCGTTTCGATACTGAGGATTTCCTTGCTGGTCATGACATGCGGCTGGTCGCCCCCGGGAATCGGTGGCACGAACGGCGATCCGCCGGTAGCAATCACCACGTTGTCGCCTTCGTACACCGTGCCGTCGACCTCCACCTTGCGTGATCCGAGCAGTCTGGCTGTGCCGTAGAGCACCTCGACCTTGTTTTTTTTCATCATGGCGGCCACGCCGCCGCGCAGGGTTTCAATAACGTCCTGCTTCCAGGCCATGGTTTTGCCCAGATCAAACTGGACGTCGCCGACGTTGACGCCGAATTCGGGTGCTTCCTTGGCATGTACATAGTGCTTGGCGGAATTAAGCAGTGTTTTTGTGGGAATACAGCCCCAGTTGAGGCAGACACCGCCAAGATACTGTTTTTCAACCAGCAGCACCTTCAGTCCCTTGTGGCCGGCGCGTTCGGCCATTTCGTATCCGCCCGGGCCGGCACCGATGATAATGATATCAAATTCGGCGTTGCCGGATTTTACGAAACGTGAAACCTGAGACTTGAAACCTGAAACAGGTGTTTCTGCCTTTTCTTCAAGTATCACATTTCCAGTTTCAGGTTTCATCGGCATAGCGTCCGCAGGGCTCAATGACGAGATATCCTCGCCTGGCTGACCGATGACCGCGATGGGCTTGAGCACTTCGACGTCGGCGTCGGCCGGGTAAAAAATGCCGAGCACCGTGCCGGAGGCAGTCGCCTCGACCTCGAAGGTCGCTTTGTCGGTTTCCACTTCGCATATCGGCTGGCCTTCGGAGACGACATCGCCTTCCTTGACCTTCCATTCAATGATGATGCAGGACTCAACGGACTGGCCCTGCCGCGGCATTAATACTTCTGTCGCCATGATAAAAACTCCTAACCGACCAACGTTAATTCAAAAGCAAAGTCTGCGAGCTTCTGGCGCAGCACCGCGAGGAAGCGGGCGGCCGGAGCGCCGTCGACTGCGCAATGGTCGAAGGTAAGCGAAAGTCCCATGTGCGGAACGAATTCGACGTCCGCCCCCTTCATAACCGGCTTCGGCTGGATTGCACAGACTCCAAGGATGCCCACTTCCGGCTTGTTCAGTACCGGTGTGAAACTTTCGATGCCCATCGCTCCGAGGTTGGTCACCGTAAACGTACCGCCCGTAAGCGAATCCGGATCGATGGAGCCATCCAGGCAGGCGTTGGCCAGCCGCTTGGCTTCGGCGGAAAGCTGCTTCAGGCTCATCAGATTGGCGAACCGGATGACCGGCACCATCAGGCCGCGCGGCGTGTCGACCGCGAATCCGAGATGGACGTTCTCGAATTGAACCATTTTATTTCCCTGCCAGTGGGCATTGAGTTCGGGAAACTCAGCAAGGGCTTTGACTGTTGAATACAGCACAGCATCGTTAATGCTGATTCCTCCCACAGCTGCTTCTTCCGGTGCGGCCTTGCATTTTGCGCGATAATCAAGCATGGAACGGGCATCGGCAGAAGTGTTGAGTGTAAGCTGCGCGGTATTCTGCAGGGAGTCCAGCATCCGGCCGGCCACCACCTTGCGGATTCCCTTGACCGGGATTTCGGTAACCGTGCCGGGGAACACCAGCGATGCGATGGCCTGCCCTATTGCTTCCGGTGCAACCTCCAGCAGATCTTCAGCAACAATGCGTCCGCCCATGCCGGTTCCGGTTGCCGGAATCGAAAGTCCTTCGGTGGCGGCTTTGGCGGCGGCAGCCGGAGTTACGGCCGGAGCAGCAGCCACATCACGCTCGATCACACGTCCCCCCGGGCCTGTACCGGCAATGGAAGCCACCTCAACACCCTTCTTGGACGCGAGGGCCCTGGCGCGGGGGGAAGCACCCTTTGATGCGGCTTGCGGCTGGAGGCTTGCGGCTGGAGCTTGAGGGGTGGACTCCTGTTTGGCTTCCTGAACCGGTGAGTTGTCTTCTGACTTCTGCTGGCTGTGCTCCGACATTTCAGGTCGAAGTCCTGAAATGTCCTCTCCCGGCTCGCCGATCACGGCGATGGTTTTCAAAACTTCTACGTCTGAATCAGCAGGATAGAATATGCCGAGCATGGTGCCGGCGGCAGTCGCTTCGACCTCGAAGGTTGCCTTGTCGGTCTCTACTTCGCAAAGCGCCTGACCTTCAGTTACGACGTCGCCCTCATTCACTTTCCATTCGATAATGATGCAGGATTCAACGGATTGTCCCTGTCTCGGCATTAATACTTCTGTGGCCATGATATTCTCCTTCGATACGAAAACTATGCTTTTACAACACGCACCCCTGCGGTCTTCAATTCCTGCTCATCGTCCGGGCTCAAATCGGAATCGGTTACCAGTGCATCGACGCCGTCAAACGGCAGAATGCGCGCGAAGCCCGGTTTGCCGAATTTTCCGGAATCGGCGATGGCGATGACTTCGTCTGCCTGCTCGGACATCTTGCGTACCAGATCGGCGGATTCGACAAAGTGGGCGGTGAAGCCCTGCTTCACGGAAGCGCCATCGATGCCGATGAACGCTTTTGAGACATGAAACTGATCCATGGCGGTCAGCGCCATGGGACCTACGATGCCCTCTTCCGCTGCCCTGAATTCGCCGCCGACCAGCGTAACGCGCAATTGAGGATTGGTGCGGGCATAGGTGAGCAGCAAGGTGTTGTTGGTTACGATGTGGACATCGCGTCTGCCCAGCAGGTATTTGGGGATCAGCGCCGTGGTGGTTCCCGCGCTGATGATAACAGTGTCGCCATTCTGGATTTCGGCGGCGGCCGCTTTAGCGATGGCTCCTTTGCGGTCCTTATCCTTGCGCATGCGCTCGAGAATCTTGGGATGGTAGGCCGGCATCGCACCGCCATGGGTGCGGACAATCAGGCCCTCCTCTTCCAGCGCTCCCAGGTCGGTACGCGCCGTGACAACCGTAACGCCAAGTTTTTTGGCCAGTTCGGCAACAGTGGCGTGGCTCTCCTCGGCGAGTATTTCGAGAATTGCCTCCCTGCGTTCTGATACTGATACAGTCATTTTCCTGATCCTTTGATTTCCCTTTACTTTCTAATTTCTTTCTTTTAGCTATCTTTACCCATTCTGTACAGCATCATTTCACTGTTTTTTTTGCGGGATATGCAGCAAATATCATAAAATTGATTGGAAACGGGCAGGCATGCATCTGACTACCGTACTTGTTTTGGAAAAGTTAGTCCGTGAAACGCTTCCAGCCCCATGATCACTCGAGGAAAGTGCCACCTTTGGAGGAGAGCCGAAGTTTCATCAGAAACGATGAAAAGATGGTGCCCCGGAGAGGGTTCGAACCTCCGACCCCAGGATTAGGAATCCTGTGCTCTGTCCAGCTGAGCTACCGGGGCGACCAAGAAGGTTGCATACCATTCAAAAAGGGACGTCGAAATGCAACCTAGAACTTGACGCAATACCTCTCCAGACGACCGCCGCCATTTCCACAAGATCCCCAACACCTAAAACCTAACACCCAGCCCCCAACACCTAACACCTAAAACCT
>JBNLDM010000112.1:0-21599 GCA_050304335.1 Pontiella sp. | reverse complement strand
GCCGGATTTGGGGATCGGGATGAATCCCGATCCCACGACGGCGTTGCTATCCTCCCTGGACATTCATTGTCTTGGTCGTCCAGGCCTTCTTGAGGTTGTCGGGGTAGGTGATTTGACGGGTGATGGTTTCCCCATCCTTGGTCGTCATGCTCAGCTTGAGAATGATCCCATCCATTTCGCCGTCGAGGTCGGGCCATACGCTGTTGACGAATCCGCTTTCCCGGTAGCGTTTCAGGCAGATTTGGTCGGTTTCGATTTCCTTGTCCGATTTGCTAGGAAGGCTGAACGTGCTCTTTTTGTAGAGCGTACCTTCCTGATTGACCTTGTCCCGGTTGCCGTTGATGTGCTTTTCCTGCTGGTAGAAAATCACGTATTCAATCGTGACGTTATCCAGATCAACCGTTGATTTGTTTTCGAGACCGATCGTGAAATAATGGTTGTAGTATTTATACTCCATCGAATAGCCACCCTGGCCCCTGGTGCCGTCGCTCTTCTTGATCCGTTTGATATCGACGCACAGTTTTCGTTCGTCCAGGAACGCATGACTTAGACCCCACTCCACGATATAGGCCTGATCCGCTTCTGAAAAGGCGGAGACGGGAACCGTCATGGCGGCACGGCCCTTAGGCTGGACGGTGACCTTGTTTTGCACTTCGTCGTAGCGGACGATCTTGGCCTCAATGGAGCGCCCCTGGTCATCGGTGAATATATGATACTTAGTCTCAGCGCCGGCGCTGAGTACAGTCAGCAGGCATACCGCCAGAATTCCACACCCCGTCTTCATGTTTTCCCCCCTTGTTGCTATGCGCATTATCTTTTAAACACCAGAATTATGACTATGTAAATTCGCTAGGAAAGACAAGTTTTATCTGGTTTAAATCTAATGTGACGGCCTCTGGGTTAAACGGGAAGCAGTGTCTGGGGAGTTGCAGCTTAGTGCCACAACGACACAGCTTTGTGGTCCGCAAATACGATTGCCTTTTATGAGTCGTTATGACACAGTCACCCTATGAAACCGGGTTTCTTTGATAAGCTGGTCGATCGGCTCGATCATCTCGATAAGGGGAGTCTGCAATCCTATTTCCTGCATCTGGCGAAGGAAAAAGGATTGATGGAGACCATTTTCCAGGCACTTGAAGAGGGTATCATCGTGCTCGATCCGCAGGCGCAGATCAGCTATGCCAACCGGGCTGCCGAATCGTTTCTCGGCTTCAGGCTGGAGACCGCGCTGGGTATTTCAATTCAGCGGTATCTGAAGGATATCCACTGGGACCTGGTACTCAACCTCGATGAGTATGAATGGAGCAAGCTGGTCCGGCGCGAAATCGAGATCACCTACCCGCAGCACCGTTTCATGGAATTCTATGTTGTGCCGCTGGCCGCCGTCGATGAACAGGAGGAAGGGGCGGTCGTTATTTTCCGTGACGTAACCCGGGAGCGGGAATCGACGGCCGAGTCGATCGAGTCGGAAAGGCTGCATGCGCTCAGTCTGCTGGCTGCAGGCGTGGCGCATGAGATTGGAAATCCGCTCAACTCGATCAATATCCATCTGCAGCTGCTGGATCGCGAAATCGGCTATCTGGAAAACGAGCAGACGCGCGGCGAGCTGCGCGAGCTGGTTGAGGTGTCGCGCAAGGAGGTCGCCCGGCTCGATACCATCATTCGCCAGTTTCTCAAGGCATTGCGTCCATCCATGCCCGAGCGCCGGCCGCATAAGCTGGCCGACCTGGTCATGGATACGCTCGAAGTAATGAAGCATGAGATCAAGGATCGACGTATGCTCGTGGAAACGGATTTCGACAAGGATGTTCCGGCGGTGGCGGTCGACGAAACCCAGGTGAAGCAGGTTTTCTTCAATGTCATCAAGAATGCGCTGCAGGCGATGGAGGACGGCGGCATCCTGAAGCTCGAGACACAGATGTCCGACCGCTTTGTCAGTGTGATCGTGGAAGACAACGGACCGGGCATCGATGCCGAAAAACTGGGTGCGATCTACGAGCCGTACCACACCACCAAGGCTGATGGCACGGGGCTCGGCATGATGATCGTCCAGCGCATCATGCGCGATCACGGCGGTGAGATCGAAATCAACTCGGAGCCGGGGCGTGGAACGCGGCTTACACTCAGGTTTCCGCGCGAAGATTCGCGGCTCAACCTGCTTGAAGCGCCGGCTCAGGAGAGGATGTAGCCACAAGATGCACAAAGCGCACATGACTATGATGAAGGGCTGATATTTAGAATCCTGTGCCTTTTATGGAAAAGACTGGAGTGAATATGGTGAAGCCGACTGTTTTGATAGTGGATGACGAAAAGAGTGCCCGGGATGGTCTCGTGCGCGCTTTGCGGCGCGATTACAACGTACTGGCCGCGGAAAACGGCAATGCCGCACTGGAGGTGTTGTCCAGCCAGGGCATTGATGTGCTGCTGAGCGATGTCCGCATGCCGGGTATGGATGGCATCACCCTGATGCAGCGTGCGCTGGCGAACCAGCCGGAACTGACCTGCATCATTCTGACCGCATACGGCGATGTGGATCTTGCTGTTGAGGCGATGAAGCAGGGGGCAACTGATTTCATGACCAAGCCGATCAATCTCGACAAGCTCGAACTGGTGCTCGGCCGTGTCCTGAAGGCGAGGAAGATCGAACTGGAAAACGAACGTCTCAAGGTGCAGCTCGACGACAAATACGGGCTCGAGAACATCATTGGCCGCTCTGCCGCGATGCAGGAGGTGTTCGATACCATCCGGCAGGTGGCCGTCTCGCGAGCGACGGTACTCATCCAGGGCGAAAGCGGTACGGGCAAGGAACTGGTTGCCAAGGCAATCCATCAGCTGAGTCCGCGCAGCAAGGGCCCTTTCATTGCGGTACACTGTGCGGCCCTCTCGGAAAATCTGCTGGAGAGCGAGCTGTTCGGCCATGAGAAGGGCGCCTTTACCGGTGCGATGGAGCGGCGTATCGGCCGTTTTGAAAAGGCCGATGGCGGTTCCCTGTTCCTGGATGAAATCAGCGAGATTGACGCTGCGGTGCAGGTCAAGATCCTGCGGGCGCTGGAGGAGCGGCAGATTGAACGAGTCGGTGGTGATACACCAGTGGATGTGGATACGCGGCTGATCGCTGCCACGAACCGTGACCTGAAGGATATGGTCGATCAGGGCGACTTTCGCGAAGACCTTTTCTACCGGCTGTATGTCGTCGTCATTACCCTGCCTCCACTGCGGGATCGCCAGGATGACATTCTGCTTTTGCTCAATCATTACCTGGCGGTATTCAACGAAGAAAACAGCAAGCAGATCGAAGGGTTTACTGCGGCGGCCTACGAGATGCTGTCGGCCTACGCCTGGCCGGGCAACATCCGTGAGCTGCGCAACCTGGTGGAACGCATGGTGGTTCTGGCCCGCGGTAATGTGATCGATGTGAAGGATATTCCGGCGCAGGTGCGAGGCGCCGTGCAAGGCGAAGGCGGAGAAGTGCGGATCGATGCCGACCTGACCGTCGATGAAATGGAGAAACGAATGATCATCCAGGCGCTCGAGAAGACCGGTGGCAATCGTACCAAGGCTGCCGAAAAACTGGGGATCAGCCGGCGGACATTGCACCGCAAACTAAACCAGTATGGGATTAATTAGAGCGTATTGCCTGGTTCGTACTACGTAATGCTTTACCTTTGGTATATCTGAACTACCATCGCATTACGCATTACGCATTACGCATTACGCATTACGCATTACGCACTACGCAACCCGGGGGGTGGATATGTTGAAAGCCGAAGACGCTGTTCTGCTGTTTATCGATGTGCAGGGGAAGCTGCATGAAATCATGCATGAGAAGAAGATACTCGATGCGAACCTCGAGCGAATGATTCGTTGCGCCCGGCTGCTTGAGATACCGACGCTGGTTACGGAGCAGATTCCTGAAAAGCTTGGAGCGACGAGCGAGCCGTTCAGGTCGCTGATGGCGGATGCCATCTCGCTTCCGAAGACCGCTTTCAGTTGCTGCGGCGACCTGAAGTTCCTGACCCAGTTGCGGGCGCTGGGAAGGCGCCAGGCGATTCTGGTCGGTATCGAGACGCATGTCTGTGTATACCAGACCGCAGTGGACCTGCTGGAATCCGAGTATGAGGTCTACGTGGCAGCCGATGCCGTTTCGTCGCGTGCGGCAGAAAACAAGGAACTGGCGTTGCAGGCGATGCGCGATGCCGGGGCAACGATCCTGCCCACGGAAAGCGTGCTTTTCACGCTGCTGCGCGATGCCGCCGATCCGCGATTCAAGGAACTTCTCAAGCTGATCAAATAGTGGTATCCTTCCGTGAATCAACGGAGGAATAGCCATGAATGATTGCAAACTTACGGACCGTAAATGCAAACCTTGCGAAGGAGGGGTTGCGCCGATGGGAGATGATATCGCCGATTCCATGCTGGAAGAGCTGGATGGATGGAAACGGGACGGGACGGAGATTTCAAAAACCTTCAGTTTCAAGAACTACTACCAGACCATGGCGTTCGTGAACGCGGCCGCCTATGTCTCGCACCGGGAGGATCATCATCCCGACATGCTGGTCAGCTACAAGACCTGCGCCGTGACCTACAGCACGCACGCTATCGGCGGCCTGTCGGAAAACGACTTTATCTGCGCCGCCAAGCTGGATGCACTGGTCAGCGAGGGCTAGAGCAGATTTAGATTATTTTTTGCCGCATTGATTATCGTTGCACTGCGGTAGGGACAGTTCGCCCTACCTTTGCCTGCGCCAAACAAAACCGAAATGCTCCAGAACATCTAAAACAAACGCAGCTGCTTGTCGTTTCGTAAGGCGGGGGGCCGATATGGAAGACATCTTCATTCGAGTCCGCGATCACCGATCGCGGCTGCAGTTGTGCCGAAGCGGCCACATTGCACAGGAAATCTGATTAATCGATGATGTATTTTTCGAGGTGGTCTTCGTCGGCAAGGAATTCGGGGATGAGTTTCTTCCGCGCGGACGCTCCGTGGATATGGACGCTGGCAGGATTGCCGGTGATGAGTGGGTGCCAGTCGGGAAGCGGCTTGCCTTCGTACATTAGACGGTAGGCGCAGGTTTCGGGCATCCATGCGAAGTGTTCGGGATGATCGATGGACAGGACGGCGCAGTCGGGCACGAGCGCATGGCGGTTGGGGTAGTTTGTACAGCGGCAGGTGTTTACGTCTAGCAGGCGGCAGGCGACGCAGGTATAGTGAATCTCGCCGGTCTGGTCGTCCTCGAGCTTATGTACACAGCATTTGGCGCAACCGTCACATAGGGCTTCCCACTCGGCAGGATTCAGCTCGTGGAGCTGTTTGGTTTCCCAGAATCGATGCGCCCGGTCGTCACTGTCGGGGATCGGTTCCGATGAAGCGGAACCCTCGATATGGTTCGGTTTGTATTTCATTTCGTATGGTTGGCGTACATGCTGTTCATCGACACAGGCGCGCTGAATGTGGGCACTATAGGATGAGCATCCCGGGGCGCAAACAAAAACCCCGCAGGAATGCCCTGCGATGAACTTGTACTTCCATGCGGCGGGTATATGCCTTACAAAGCATACGATATGCCTGAAGTAACCAAAGTCGTACATGTGTTGCGCCGGTTCGTGCCGGAGGCGTGGGGCGGCACGGAACGCGTTGCCTATGAGATATCGTGCGAATTGTCGCGGCAGGGGATTGAGAATGTGCTGCACTGCACCGCCATGCTTGCACCACCAGGCCTGACGTCTATTGGGTCGCTGTCCATTCATCGCCACCGCTACGTGTTTCCCTGGTTCGGCCTTTCCGCTGCGGATAAGAACGCTATGGCGTTGAAGGGCGGGAGTCCGCTCTCGCTGCCGCTGTTCTACGGGCTGCTGCGGGAGAAAAACGCTTCGATTTTCCATGTGCATGTGCAGCACCGCTTGGGGGGGATGGTCCGTACCGCTGCACGCTTGAAAGGGGTTCCCTATGTCGTCAGCCTGCATGGGGGGCACTTTACCCTGCCGCAGGAACAGATCGACTCGATGCGGGTGCCGTTTGCCGGCCGGCCGGAGTGGGGCAAGGCGTTCGGGGCACTGTTCGGCTCTCGCCGGGTACTCGCCGACGCCGACGGGATTATTTGCGTCGGCCGGAGCGAATACGACCTGGTCCGGCAGCGGTTCCCCGACAAGTCCGTCTACCTGGTGCCGAACGGGGTGGATGTGCAGCGTTTCAGCGAAGCGGATGGGCGCGCATTCCGGGAATCCCACGGCTTCGCTGCCAATGAAAGGATCGTGCTTTGCGTATCGCGCATCGATCCGCAGAAAAACCAGCTCGGGCTGGTCCGGGCCTTCGCACGGTTTGCTGAAAGCCATACCGACCACCGGTTGGTGCTGGTGGGATCGATCGCCGTTGCTGCCTACCACGCACAAATTGTTGCCGAGATACAACGGCTGGGTCTGCAGGGCAAGGTCAGGATTGTGGAGGGATTGCTCCCAGACGATCCGCTGCTGCCCTCCGCCTACAAGGCGGCCGAATTGTTTGTACTGCCATCCGTGCATGAGCCTTTCGGTATCGTGGTTCTGGAAGCATGGGCGGCCGGCGTGCCCGTTCTGGCCAGTCGGGTCGGCGGGGTTCCGGATTTCGCCGAAGACCGCAAGACCGCGCTGCTGGTGGAGCCGGGGAGCGAAAACCAACTGTTGGGAGGTATGACGGAGCTGGCGGAGCAGCCGATGCTTCGTGCCGGGCTGGCGGACCAGGCGCACCGGACCGTGCAAGCCCGGTTTGACTGGTCGGTTATTGCTGAACGGATGCTCGAAATCTATCGGGACCGCGTGCAGAATCATTAATATCGTGTTAGGGCAAAAGTCGTTATAAAGGCTGGAGAATGCGCATTTCGTACAGCATATTACACGGCTCAAGTCGTTAACAAAAAGGGGATGTCCATGCCTCATCGAGAACTGAAAGAACATATTGGCGAACTGAAACGGGAGCTGGAGCAAACCCCGAAGGAAACCGGCCATTTTGAGGAAATACTCGAACAAGCCAGGCAGGAGATCGAGCGCTACACGCCCGAGGCCATCCAGGATCTGGTCCGGACCCTGCAGCGCGAAGCCGCAGAGTTCGAGCTGGAGCACTCCCGGATCACAACCCTGATCAACCAGGTCGTGACATCGCTGAGCAATCTAGGAATATAATCCCAGGAGAAAGACCATGATTAAGATTTGTTGTATCGGGGCCGGATATGTCGGTGGTCCTACGATGGCAATGATCGCCAAGCAATGCCTTGATGTACAGGTGACCGTAGTCGATATCAATGCCGAGCGTATTGCCGCCTGGCAGTCCGACACGCTGCCGATCTACGAGCCCGGTCTGCTGGAAGTCGTGCAGGAGGCGCGTGGCCGCAATCTGTTTTTCTCCACGGACGTCGATCAGGGCATCCGGGAAGCCGACATTGTATTTGTGAGTGTCAATACACCTACCAAGACCTTCGGTGAAGGTGCCGGATGCGCCTCCGACCTGCAATACTGGGAGCTGTGCGCCCGTCGTATCAAGGAAGTCTCCACTACCGACAAGATCATCGTTGAAAAGAGCACGTTGCCGGTCCGGACGGCCGAAGCCATGGATCGCGTACTGAAAGCCGGTGATAATCCGATTCATTTCGAGGTGCTCTCCAATCCGGAGTTCCTGGCGGAAGGCACGGCGATTTCCGACCTGGAAAATCCCGACCGGGTGCTTATCGGCGGTCACGATAGCCCGAGCGGCCGGAAGGCGATGGAGACGCTGGTCAGCATCTATGCTACCTGGATTCCGCGCGATCGCATACTGACGACCAACGTCTGGTCGTCCGAGTTGTCGAAACTGACGGCCAACGCCTTCCTTGCGCAGCGCGTAAGTTCCATCAATGCCATCTCGGCTCTCTGCGAAGCTACCGAAGCCGATGTGGGCGAAGTAGCGCGCGCCATCGGTACCGACAGCCGGATCGGACCCAAGTTCCTGAAAGCGAGTATCGGGTTCGGTGGATCGTGCTTCAAAAAGGACATCCTCAACCTGGTCTATCTCTGCGAGACCTATGGACTCAAGGAACCGGCCGATTACTGGCGCCAGGTGGTCACATTGAATGAATACCAGGAAACCCGCTTTGTGAAGACCATGCTTCACAGCATGTTCAACACCATTGCCAACAAGCGCATTGCCGTGCTGGGATTTGCCTTCAAGGCCGACACCGGTGACACCCGCGAAAGCCCGGCCATAAAGGTCTGTCGCGAGCTGGCGGCTGAACATGCCAGCATCGTGGTCTCCGATCCCCAGGCGCTGGATAATGCCCGGCTCGATCTCCCGGAGCTTGCCGACCTTATCGAATTCGAGCCCGACCCTTACAAGGCCGCCACCGGTGCCCATGCCGTGGCCGTCCTCACCGACTGGAAGCTGTATAAGGAGCTCGATTATCAGCGCATCTTCGACGGGATGCAGAAACCCGCCTTTCTGTTCGATGGCCGCAACATGCTTGACCACGATGCACTGTTCAATATGGGTTTCGAGGTTTACTCGATCGGCAAGGGCCGCAGATCGCATTTGCAGTAGGGCGGTATTCGGCGTACGACTCGTTGGTGCCGCTTGGAGGGGTTTACAGGATGAAAACCGGACAGGTCGTCGGCACTCCAGAACTATGCTTCGACCACCACGATTTCATGGCCCTCGAACTCGACCACCTGACCCGGTCGGATCTTGCATCGTTTACGCAGTTCCACCTGGCCGTCGACCCGTACAAGTCCCTGAGCAACGACCTCCTTGCCTTCGCCGCCGGACATGACGAGGCTGGCCGCCTTCAACAGGCTGCACAACTCGATATATTCATCCCGGATTGAAAACTGCATGGCTTAAGCGGAAGCCGCCTCCTTGCGGAGTTGCTGCACGAGCTGCAGATCCTTGTAGGGCGCGCGCCGGCGCTGATAGAGGGCGTCGATTTTCTCTTCGAGGGTTGACCAGTCCTCGTCGGTGGGCGGACTGTCGTAGTCCCAAAGCTCATCGTCCGAGCGTTTGAACTGCCACTTGAGTTTGCCGTGGCCGGGGAACTTGACGCGAACCTTGCGCTTGATGCCGTTATCCAGTTTTTCAACCCACTCGATGTCTCGCTTCACGAAGCAACTCCATTGCCTTCACCGGCACCTCGAGCCGTTGAAGGGGTGGCGGTAATTATTTGGGGTAGAACCAGCGGCCTGCCGTCCCGACAATCAGACAGACACCGGCGATTATGATACCAATGACCGGGACAATCATCCGGTGCTGGCGCAGGCTGACATCAACTTCTGCCTGCTCACCAAGCAGATAATAGAGGAATCCGGACACAACCAGGGCGATGATTGCCACCCACCAGAGCATCGAATTAGGATTAAAGGGGCCTTTTTTAGCTTTCATAAAAGATGTCGCATTGAATGCCAAACCGGCGGTTGAATCAAGGACAAAGGCTGACTATATCATCCGCCTTTATCCATCCCTTCTTGCTGTCGTATTCGACTTCGATCCATCCTTTCGGATCGGTGCCGCATTGCCGTACCAGGGCGCCTTGAGGAAGCTTGTAGTGCGCGGTGGAACCTTCCACCGGCCCGTACAGTGCGGTTATTCCCGCTTTCGTTACAACGACCTCCGGATTCAAGCGGAACGACCGCCAATACCACCAGCCACCCGTTGCAATCAGCAGCAGAAGTGCCGGTACGAGGCACAGCCTAAACAGGGCACTCCGCGCGTTTCGAATAAGCTGTGCCAGGAACAGCAGAATGAAAAGTGCCAGATAGCTTCCAACCGCCAGGATGATCCATTCCCTGGATGACAGGGAGGTCAGACCGCGTTCAATCACTGTGGGATGGGATTCGATCGCGCCGGCGGCGTTGAGTGCGAAATGCAGGTTGGCATTGATATCAGGGTCGCGCGGGGCATCGTACCAGGCGGTCCGGTAGTGCCAAACGGCGCCGGGCAGGTCGCCGGCCTTGAAAAGAGCGTTCCCCAGGTTGTAATGCACTTCCACATTGTCAACCCCGTTGCTCAGTATGGATTCGTAGCATTGAGCCGCGTCCTCATAGCGCCCTTCGTCATAAGCCGACTGGGCTTGATGGAACAAGGTGTCGGAGGCGCGCGCGTTAAACCCGGCAGCCAGGATGGCCAGAATGAAGAACCACCGCGTCATAGCTTCATCCTTTCGCATTTTTTAAGCACGCCGACGAGCTGCTTCAGCAGGTTCTTCATCTCCTGCGGATCAGCGGCCTCGCGCCGGATACCGTAGCGACGCTGTTCAACGGTGTTGAACAACTGCTGGATCGAATCGTTTTCATCGGGAATCCTCGCGAGAACCGACTGCAGTGTGATCTGGCCGGGCGCGAGGTTGAGCCGATGGCCAAAATACTCGGTGATGGCATTCCACATGGCTTCGTAAAAGCGGCCTGTATCACGCTGCTTGATGGCCTGTTCAGCCTGCTGGATGTTCAGGCGCGCGGCGCGCGGCGCTTTCTGGCGCCGGGCCAGCGCCACATTCTGCTCCAGGCGGCTGCGCCGCATGACGACGAGTCCCGTGACCGCTACAAGCAGGACCGGGAAGAGCATGCCGACCTGGAACATCCTTCTGTGGTAGAAGCGCGTTGCGTTCTTCCTGTGCCACTGGGCAGGTGCGGGTTTAAGATAGGCAATATCCTGCCCAAGCACCTCGGTCTCCCTGGGGCGGGCCGGTGCGCCGGCGGTGAGGACTCTGGCGGACTGCTGCGGTGATGCCTCGACCGATATGGGGAAGGGACCCTTGGTGATGGTGCGAAAGTCGGCCGTCTGGGTATTGAAATAGGAAAACGATATGGACGGCAGCTCATGGATGGAATCCGTCGTGGGGATGACAACCTGTTCAAAACAGACTTCATCGGGATGGTCCGAAGGAACGGAGCGCACATCGTACAGCTTGATGCCCTGGTGTTCATTCAGATGCGGAGGCATGATCTTCTCGAGATTGCCGGTTCCGGTGATGCGCATCTTAACCGTAAGCGGTTCACCCGCCTTCAGCTTGTCGGGACCAACGCTGACATCGAAGTCCATCTTGCCGACCCCGCCGGTAAAGCTATCAGGACGTCCTTCGACGGGGATCGGTCTTACATCAATGTCCAGCCTGTTGCAGTCCAGCACTATCGGCCGTGTTTCCTGCCGCCCGAAAAAATCCCCGAAAAACGGATCCTCGAATCCATACGAACGGCGGCGCTGACGCGGCACGACCACGTTGATCTGTACCCCGGGCTGGAAGGAGAAGGTGCCGGCCGTCAGTGTTTTGGCGGTGGTGTGCAGGATATAGGTGTTGTAGATGACTCCGTCAATTTCTTCCCTGCCGCGGCGCCCGACCTCCCACTCCAGCTCCCCGTCGAGTCCCTGTTCCGGCAGGCCGCCAGTCAGGCTGAAGCTGTCGGCAATCTGAACCCCGTCGCGTATGAACAGCTTTACCTGCAGGTCAAACGGTTCGTGAACAAATGGCGAGGGGTGGCTGCAACTGATTCTGGAATACATCATTTCCGAGATTTGCTGCGCCTCCTGGTCATCCGCCTTTTTGATCACGCGCAACTTGGCCGCAAGCTCCTTTTCGCCTCCCTTGAACTTAACCCGTACCGGACCGATGGTGTAGTCGCCGACCTTGGTTGGCGTGACGAGATAGTTGTGTACGACCTTCGTGGTGCTCTTGAGGTTGACGATGCGGGTTTCAGTGCTCTTGCCTTGATACTGAATGTTCAGGCCGTCGACGGATGGGATATTTACAGCATCGCCCTGGGTGTCGATGAATTCGATCTTCAATACCGCACGGTCCAGCAGGCTGATCAGCTGATGATCGAGCGACATCTGGACATCCGCCGCAAAGGCATGGCAGGCCACCAGTATGCCGGCGGTCATCACGATTCTGTACAGGGCGTTACGCATTGCGGATTACTCGTTTCCTCCTACCAATCCTTGTCAACCTTGACGGGCTGTCCCATTACGGGACGCAGCAGCATGCGCTTGTTTTTTTCTTCCTGCTTCATGGAATCCATCAGCTGCCTGGCTTCATCCTGACTCATCTCCTCGGCACGCTGAGGTTGAGGTTGTTGCTGCTGTTCCTGGTTCTGATCAGCCTGTTCTTCTTTGTTCTGATCCTTTTGTTCCGGCTGGTCCTTGTTTTCCTGATTCTCCTCCTGATCCTGCTGCTGGTTCTGCTGTTGATTCTGCTGCTGGTTCTGCTGCTGATCCTGATTCTGCCGGTCATTTTTTTGCTGATCCTGCTGATCCTGCTGATTCTCGTTCTGCTGCTGCTGTTGCTCGATCAGTTCCTTTAATCGTTTCAGCTTTCCATCATCCGGATACAGGTTCAACCCCCTTGCGACCAGATTGCTGGCTGCCGCCGTATCGCCGTGTATATACATGCTCGCCGCCGGATGGAAATAGGTGGCATCGACATCCGGCGTATCCGCCATGGCAGCACCCGCCAATCCAACAAGTATCATACTGACTGCAATAAGTTTCATTTTGCGATGTTCAGCGTTGTGAGATCCTGGATGATCTTCAGAACCTCCTGGTTTTTCTGGATCGTCTCTTCGTATCGCTTCTTCAAATCAGGCTTGATATCGAAGGCGTATTTTCGTTCATCGGTCCCGGATGTCAACCGCTGTGCGGCCAGCATGTACTGGTATTCATCGATCTGGCGCAAGGCCGTGGCGAGGTCTGTTTCGGCATCCTCGACCGCCCGGTGCAGCATGTCCAGCCGTTCATTGATCTTCGGAAGATACTGTTCGGATTCACGATGGTTTGGATCAATGTCTGCAAGAATGTGTTCAAACTGCTTCTTCGCCTTGCGGTAGTTGGTCTGCGCATCCTTCGCCTTGTACTCGGACAGCAGCGATTCCGCCTGGTCGTAGTACCACTTGCCGAGATTGAACTCCAGTTTCATGCGCAGCTGCTGTGCGCGTTCGTAATTCTGTTTGGCGGCAAGATCGTCCGGGTCAAGCAGAATGGCCTTTTCGAACATGTCCATGGCCTGGAAGGCACATTCGATAGCCAAGCCGATCTGCTCGTTGCCGGTCATGGTGGTGGTGCGGGCCAGCAACGCGTTCCCCCGGTTGAAATAGGCCTGCTCCTGCAGGTCCAGGTCCGTTGTTCGCAATGCTTCGTTGAAGTGTTCCTCCGCTTTTTCGTATTCACCCAGCCGGTAGTAGGCATTGCCGAGGTTGTAGTTTCCGATATCCGGAAACTCGAGTGCGGTCTTTTCGAGTAGTTCGACGGCATTGGTGTAGTTGCCGGAGGCGTACGCTTTCAATCCCTTACGCATCGCCGAGCGCGGCGTTTCCTCCGCGTGGACGGTCGCGACTGCAGCAAGCCACAGAACCATACCGATCAACACTGATTTCCTGTTGATAAATCTGTGTTTTTCCGTGGTCATCCGTGGCTCCTTTTTCGGGTCGGGCGGATCGCTGTTTCGGCAACGAGGAGCAGGATCGACGCGCCGAGGAACCATTGGAAACGTTCGGTCCAGATTTTGGACATGCGTTCTTCGCGCTGTTCGCGCTGGAGCTGGGCAAGGCCCTGCTCATAAACGCGCTCGAGTCCGAAGTCGCCGGGTGCGGAACGGACATAGAAGCCACCGGTTTCCATAGCGATGTGCTCAAGAATCCCTTCGTTCAGTGCGCTCTTCACCACATTTCCGTTTTCGTCTTTCACAAAGCCGTCGGATGTCTGGATCAGTTCCCCCTGTTTCGTCCCCACACCGATGGAGAAGACGCGGATCCCTTCCTTTTTCAGACGGGGTGTCAGGGACAGCGGATCGCCGGTGTGACCTTCGCCGTCGGAAATCAGTATGATCACCTTGTCCGCGGATCCCTCCTCTGATTTTTCGAAACTCTCCAGCGTGGTGTCCAGTGCTTCGTACAGATCGGTTCCTCCAACAGGAACGATGCCGGCATAGACATCATCGAGCATCATCGTGAATGCGGCATAGTCGACGGTTGCCGGGCATTGCAGGAAGGCATCGCCTGCAAAAGCCACCAGACCGATCCGGTCGCCGTGAAGCTGCTTGAGCAGGTCGCGCACCCCCCACTTGGCCTGCTGCAGACGGTTGGGTTTGATGTCCTGCGCCAGCATGCTTTTGGAGGTGTCCAGTGCTACGAGAATGCTCAAGCCGCGTTGCTGTACCTTTTCCCATTTGAATCCCCATTGGGGGCGCGCCAGTGCGACGAAAGCGAGGGCGAGCGCCAGAAGGCGAATGAGGTTCTTGATGCGTCGGCGTTTCGTGGAGAAGCCGGCGAGCATGGTGGACCAAAGATCCTTATCCGCGATCTGCGCCAGCAGGGCGCTGCGCCGGCGAATCAGCAGGCCCGTAAGCACCAGCAGCGGGATCAGCGCCAGCAGCCATAGCAGCGTATCTGGATTGTTCCATTTCATAGTTCGTATTGCGTGTTGCTTACTACGAATCGGATCCTGTGACCTGAATACGCAGCACGAAGCAGACAGTCTTTATGGTAACCTTCCTAATTTCGTTAGTCCTAAAACCTGTTCCACACCGAGCAGGATAATGCCTGCGAGGATCCAGTTCATGGCGGTTTCCTCGTAGCGGGTATAGCTTTCAACCTCGATTTCCGTTTTCTCAAGCTGGTCGATCTGGTCATAGACGGCATCAAGCGTCTTCAGGTCGCGCGCCCGGTAGAATTGCGCCCCGGTGGTCTGCGCGATCTTTCGCAGCGTACCTTCGTCGACCTCGTTGCGCTGCAGCATGAAACCTGCCCCTGCACCGCCGGCACCGATGGTATAGATCTTGATATCAAGCGCCGCCGCAGCACTGGCGGCGTTTTCCGGTGAAAGGGTTCCATAGTTGTTGGCACCGTCGGTCAGCAGAATGATAATCTTGCTTTTGGCTTCGCTCTCGCGCAGGCGGTTCACTGCTGATGCGATGCCGTCGCCGATCGCAGTGCGACGCCCATCAAGCATGCGGGTATGCAGCCCATCCATGCGCTTGATCAGCCACTCGTGATCGAGGGTGAGGGGGGCGACGGCATAGGGGAGGGAGGCAAAGCCCACCATTCCGATCCGGTCATCGGGGCGCTTTTCGAGGAAGCGCGTGATCACATCCTTCGATGCATCGAGCCGGCTGATGCGCTGATTGAATTCGACGAAGTCCCGGGTATCCATCGATTCCGACAAGTCGAGCAGGAGAATGATGTCGACCGCTTCCGTTCGCACGCGGCTGTTCGACAATCCTTTTTGCGGTCGGGCGAGAGCGATTACCCAGCAGGCCAGCCCCAGGGCGAAGCAGAGGGGGATGAGCGGTTGCAGTCGCATCCGCCACGTGCGTGGTAAACCCTGCAAGGCATCGGTGCTGCTGAACTGCATCGACTGTCTGCCGGCAAAGAAATACTTCAACCAGACCAGCAGGGGAACCAGCAGCAACAGCAGCAGAAAATATGGAGAAGCAAGTCGCATCGGGTTACATCTGTTCAGTTTTTAGTATCAGCAAAATCATTTCAGGTTTCAGGTTTCGTCTCTTCCGGTTGTTTCGTTTCTTCCACAAAACGCTTGGTCGTGTCGAATGCCGCTTCCATCGTGTTGCGGTCGGGATGACCCTTGGCGAATTTGACCATGTCAGCCTGGCGCATGAACTCCTGAAGGATGTTGCGCTGCGCGCCGTTCAGCTCGGGCGACCGGCTCATCTCATCCACGATTTCTTCGGTGGTTTCGTCTGGCGCATTGAGGTGGAAGCGCCCTTCCAGATACGCACGCAGGATCAGAGAGAGCTCTGTATAGAAGGGCTTGCACTCATCCTGTTCGAGCAGGTTCTTGTTCTTCAGGGCCTGCAAGGCCTGCAGGGCAATCACATGGGGTGGAACGGGCGGTGTCGCCGGAACCAGTTTCTCCCTGTTCTTCCACAGCCTGGAAGTGATCAGTCCCACCACGAAGGCCACGGCGGCGGCGCCCAGTACGATCCATATCCAGCGTGGGATTCGGCCGGGAAGCCTGCGGGATGGTTTGATGTCCGCGAGCTCGGATGCAGCATCGTCCGAAAGCGAAGACTTCACGTGCAGTACAACGGGCGGGAAGTTGGTGGTGAACGTCCGGTCACCGACCGTACAGGTGATGCTGTTGGTTGACACGACGTGGTCGCCGAGCCGGAAGGAGGTGAGTGCAAAACGGGTTTCGGCTTGGGCCAGATTGTCCTCGCGTGGAACATTCGCCCAGGTGCGCTTCAACAGGACCACGTCTTTTTCCCTGCCGATCTCCGGCATTTCCAAAACGCCGTTGGTGGGATAGTACGCGGTCACCACCAGTTCCGCGGGATCACCCACCATGAGGGTGTCGCGGTCAATGGTATACTCCACCGTCAGCCGATCCTGAGGGACCTTCTTCGCCGTTTTCTTTTCGCAACCCGCAAGGGCCAGTATGAGAATGATCGCGCAAAGGCGCCAAGCCGCCAAGTTCCCCTTACAGTACCTTAGCGTCTTGGCGTCTTTGCGCGCGTATTCTGTTTTCGTGATGTTCATTATCGTCGTTGGGCGCGCTGGCGGAAAAACTTAATGAATTCCTTGTCGTAGGGTTCGCCGGCAAAGAGACGGATGGTGTCGATGCCGGCTTTGCGATGCAGGTCGTCGATGGCCGTGGCGCGCCGTGTCTGGTCGAGGGCGAGCTGTTCACGAACCCTGCGACTGGAGGTGTCGACCAGTATGTGTTCGCCCGTCTCAGCATCATGCCAGTTGAGGAGTCCGACATCCGGCCATGCGACCTCGCGCTTGTCGCCGACGACCACACTGATGAAGTCGTGGCGGCGGGCTGTAATCTTTATCAGTTTTTCATAACTGTCCTGGAACATGAAGTCGCTGATGAGGAAGGTGACGTTCTTGCGCGTACTCACATGGTTGAGGTAGTCGAGCGCGGGGACCACCCGGGTGCCCTTTCCCCGGGGCTGATGCGCGAGCATCTCGCGCACGAGCCGCAGGACATGGCGGGTGCCCTTTTTGGGCGGGATATATTTTTCGACCTCCTCTGCGAACAGGATCAGTCCGATTCGGTCGTTGTTGCGAATGGCCGAAAAGGCGAGGACCGCGGCCACTTCAGCCGCGAGATCGCGCTTCATCTGTCCGCCGCTGCCGAACAGGTTCGATGCGCTGACGTCGACCACGAGCATGACGGTCATTTCGCGCTCTTCGACAAACTTCTTGATATGAGGCGAACCGGTGCGCGCGGTTACGTTCCAGTCGATGGATCGGATGTCATCGCCTGGAACATATTCGCGCACTTCGTCGAACTCCATGCCGCGTCCCTTGAAGGTCGAATGGTACTGCCCGGCAAACACGTCGTTGACCGCATGCTTGGTCGTGATCTGAATCCGACGAACCTTTTTCAGCAGCTCTTTGTGATCGAGTGTGGCCATGTTCCTACGGGACCGGAATTTCGCTCAGGATTCGTTCGATCAGGATTTCGGACGTGAGTTCCTCGGCCTCCGCCTCGTAGGAGACGATGATACGATGGCGCAGCACATCGGGTGCGATGGACTTGACGTCCTGCGGTGTAACGTAGCCTCTGCCCTGCATAAAGGCATGGGCCCGTGCACCCATGGTCAGGAAGATCGTCGCGCGCGGCGATGCGCCATACTGCAGATAGTCGGCGATATCGAGGTTGTACTTTACCGGTTCGCGTGTGGCAAACACGATGGAGAGGATGTAGTCCTTGATCTTGTCGTCGATGTAGATCTCATCAACGACCTCGCGGGCCTTGATGATTTCATCGGGGTGCAGCACGGGGTTGACCGGAATCTCGGTGACGGAGTGGGCCATGCGGTCGAGAATGCGGCGTTCCTCCTCTAGGGTGGGGTAGCCGACCTTGAGCTTGAGCATGAAGCGGTCAACCTGTGCTTCGGGCAGTGGATAGGTGCCTTCCTGTTCAATCGGGTTCTCGGTGGCCATGACCAGGAACGGGCGCGGCAGCTTGAAGGTTTCATCGCCGATCGTGACCTGTTTTTCCTGCATGGCTTCGAGCAGGGCGCTCTGCACCTTGGCCGGGGCGCGGTTGATTTCGTCGGCCAGGATGACGTTGGCGAAGACGGGACCCTTCTTGATGACGAAGGCGCCGTCCTTCTGATTGTAGATCAGGGTGCCGATGAGGTCGGCAGGAAGGAGGTCGGGGGTAAACTGGATGCGCTGGAAGGAGGTGTCGAGCGCCTGGGCCAGCGTGTTGATGGTCAGGGTCTTGGCAAGCCCCGGTACGCCTTCTAGCAGGACGTGGCCGTTGGACAACATGCCGATGATCAGGCGGTCAATGAGATATTCCTGGCCGACGATGACTTTTCCGATTTCCGATTTCAGGGTCGAGACAAAGGAGCTTTCTTCACGCACCTTCTGGTTGATTAATTCGATTCCCGCCATGTGGCATCCTCCATAGTTTAAGAATTGATGGGTTTTATGACTCGCTTCCTTTATGCACGTTCAAAAAACTTTCATTACATTGCCGTAATGATTCGTAGAGTACGAGGGCGGCGCAATTCGAAAGGTTGAGCGAACGTACGGCATCGAGTTTCAGCGGGATGTTCAGCACCTGGTCCGGGTGCTGTTCCAGCAGGGCATCCGGCAGTCCGACCGTCTCGTTGCCGAAGACGAAGCAGTCGCCGGGTCGGTACGCTACATCGTAGACATTCCGTTTGCCGGCCGTGCTGAAAAAGAACTTACGTCCGTTCGGATTCTCATCCAGGAAGGTGTCGAAATCGGGCCAGGTATGGAGTTGAACGGCTTCCCAGTAGTCGAGCCCCGCCCGGCGCAGCTGTTTTTCCGAGAGGTCGAAACCGAGCGGTTCCACGAGATGGAGCACGGAGCCCGTGGCCGCGCACAGGCGTGAAATGTTGCCGGTGTTGGGCGGAATCGACGGCTCCACAAGCACGATATTAAACGGTGGATCGGGCCAGTGGAACTCCAGCTCGATACGCTTGCGTGCCGAATGACGCATCTGTTCATTCTTCTTCATGAACGGCACAGAATAGCGGGGCGAGGCTGATGTGAAAACCGGAAAGAATTCCGAATTCGATACGGGACTACATATCGGATGTTGAAAGAATGCGCTCGATACGCCGATCCGGAACAAGCCAGAGCATGGCAACCACCATATAAAGTGCGATGGCGATCCACGGCTGTACCCACGACATTGCAATGGCCGTTGCATACAGAAGTACGGACGCCTTGCCTTTTGCATCCCTGCCGACCGCTCTGGCCAGGATCGATTGCCTGCCCTGCGCGCGGATGATCACAGTCTGGAGGATAAAGTATGCGACGGCGGCCATGAGCAGGATGATCCCATAGAAAGCGGTGGGCAGTTGCGCCGGGAGATTTTCACCCATCCAGCCGGAAGCCAGCGGTATGAGTGACAGCCAGAAGAGCAGATGCAGGTTAGCCCACAGAATTCCGCCGGTTGCTTTATCTACAGTGTAGATCATGTGGTGGTGGTTGTTCCAGTAGATCCCGAGATAGACGAAGCTCATGAGTTAGGTCAGTACATGAGGCAGCAGCGGCATCAGACTTGCGGCATCGTCCCCGTGGGGGACCTTCAACTCCAGGACCATGATCGTGATAATGATCGCCAGCACGCCGTCGCTAAAGGCTTCCAGTCTTGTCGTCTTCATCTGTTCTTCACTGGTTGTTCACCGGTCGGGCGGGCGCCCGGTCATACGGGTCCAAAATCCGGCTGTACCTGTTGGCTTGCCGAGTGACGTCTCTTTTTGCTCTTCTTTATGAGGGGTACAACATTGAAAAAGTAAAAGCAGGCAAGGAAGACTGCGCCCGATCTGTCATCTTTTTCCCGGGCAGCTCTACTGCTTCGCAGAGGGGAAGATGGTGTTCCAGTCCGACTTCATGTTCACCACGTGCCATCCACGTTTGCCGGCTTCGTCTAGGCCCCGCTTCAGCTGGCCGATGTGCGAGTCGCGGTCATAGGCCCATTCCCGTTCGGCATCATCATGATGGATATAAACGCCGAGTCGCGGGCCATCGCCGGCTGTGGTCCATTCCAGCATCTGGAAGTCGCCGTCGGAATTTCCGAAGGCGACGATAGGCCGGCGGCCGATACGCTCGTATATGCCGACCGGTTTGCCTTCCTTATCGTCGATAAAGTTCATTTCGGGCAGTTTGATGATGATCGGTTTCCCATCGACCACCTTGTATTCGCATTTAATACTGCTGCCGATCACCTGCTCCGGCGGGATCCCGTACACCTCCTCGCCGAACACGCGCATGAAGTCAATGCCGCCGCCGGAAACAATAAACGTCTTGAATCCGTTGGCCCGCAGGTAATCCAGCAGTTCGAGCATGGGCTGGTAGACCATCTCCGTATACGGTCGGTCCGTCTTCGGGTGTCTGGCGGTTTTAATCCAGTCCCGTACCACGGCTTCGAACGCCTCCGTCGTCATGCCGGCATGGGTGGCCATGGCCATTTCAAGGAGCGCGTGTTCGCCTCCCGCCAGGGCGGACTCAAGATCGCCTTTCAGGACGAAGCTGAACGGTTCCTGCTCCTTCCATTCGGGGTGCTGCGGCGCCAGTTCCTTGATCCGGTCGAAAATAAACAGGGCCTGGAAATACATGGGCTGTTCGGCCCACAGCGTGCCGTCGTTGTCAAACACCGCGATGCGCTCCGAAGGCGCTATGTAGGTGTCCGAATCCGCATCGCAGACTTTTTCCACAAAAGACACGATGGACTGCTTCGAAGCCGTATCGTTCCAGGAGGGCAGGGGGGCGCCGGCCTGTGCCAGCCCCAGCAGGCCGAATACGGCCAGCGTGCAGTGTGTAATCAGATGGTGCATATCAACACTCCTTAATAACGTACACCACAACCCTGCATCCATGGAAAAAGGGCTGGACGACTAGCGAGCTCCCTGGCTTTCCTTGAGTTTTTCAACCACACCCTCAAGATTGAACGAGCCGGGTTTCTGGCTCGGCGGATATTCAATAAAGGACTTGGCAAACTCCGACGCCATCGCTTGCATCGGTACGATCACAAAGGCATGGTCCAGCAGCCAGTCGTAATAGACATTGGCATTATGCTGCGCCTTCTCGAACGGGTCGCGGCGCAGATTGAAAACGGCCGGCACGCGCAGCTCGGTAAAAGGCTCCATCCATACGCCGAACGCTTGCCCTCGGTTTTCGAGGAACACGGCTTTCCAGTCCCCGAGCCGGATCGCAACGCACTGTCCGTCGTCGTTGAAGTACCAGAACTCCTTGCGGGGAGAAGCCGCTATGTTCTCATCGATGGTCTTGTACTGGTCGGCGTTGGTAAAGTATTCATTCATATCGTAGCCGTCGAGATGGGTCTTGTATGTACGGCCAATGGCATCATATCCGTCGAGCAGGTCTTCCTTAAGGTCGGATTTTCCTGCTGCCGAGGCAAATGTAGGCATCCAATCCTCGTGTGCGACGATGCCGTTGAGCGTTACTCCTGCGGGAAAGTGGCCGGGCCAGCGTACAAATGCCGGCACGCGGTATGCGCCCTCCCAGTTGGAGTTTTTCTCCGATCGGAAGGGGGTCGTTCCGGCATCCGGCCAGGTGTTGTAGTGCGGGCCGTTGTCGGTTGAATACATGACAATCGTGTTGTCGGCGATGCCCAGCTCATCAAGCAGATCGAGCAGCTCGCC